>PLSD01000115.1 GCA_003164135.1 Acetobacteraceae bacterium | reverse complement strand
CTGCGGCCCACGCCGGATGATTACCAGTTCATCACACTTCCTTCTACTATTGTGGTCTCATAGCCAATCAAATTCGGCATCCGACCAAAGGAGCGTAGGATGGGTGAGCGCAGCGTAACCCATCAATCCTCCTGCCCGCCGAGATAGCGATGGGTGGCGCTGCGCACCCATCCTACGCTTGCTCTATTCCGTATCCTTTTTTTAGCTCCGGCAAATGAGCGACCAATTAGTGGGGATACTTGAGCGTTATGACGACCGATAGGTCATGATTACCCAACAATATGCCCGCATTTTTGAAGGAAGGCGCCGAAAGGAAGCCTTCCGCGTTATTGCTGAACGCGTAACCCTCCGTCGGCTCCCCCAACCAGTTCTCGTCGAGCTTGCCATTGTCGTTGGCGTCATGGAACGCGATGACGGCATAGGTGCCGGGCTTGAGGTTGGCAAAGACCACGGTTTGCGTTCCGGCAATGGCTCTCATTGCGATTCCCACGAGCCGCGCACGGTCGTTCAGTAATCCCACCTTCCCAGCATTCCCAATCGCTATACGAAAATTTTTGTCGCTGTCGTACAGCCCGACCATTAGCGTTCCCTGTGATGACGCGACGCCTCCGATCGTAACCCAAAGGTTACTTGCCGCCGCGCCAGAACAAAAAAACAGAAGCCACGCCAGCGCCGCTCCCAATCTCAGGAAAGGTCTCATCCGACATTTCCCCGGTGATGAGTTTGCCTTGGTAGACTTTAACTCTTTGATCCAGGCGGTGCAATCATCTTGCGTGGCAAGCCACCGGCACCCCCACCGCACCCCCACACCCCACCTCCGCCCCATCCAACGCCCGCCTCACCGAAATCCGCCCCTTCACCCCCGCCGGAATTGCCACCGCGAACCCGCAGCAGCCGTTCCCAAAACCCGCCGCCCGCACATCCGCCCGGTACCCATTGGCCAGCACCCGCGCCACCACTTGCCCGCCCGCCAGCACCAGCAGCGTCACCGGCACTTGCCGTGACGCCTCACACAGCGCCCAGGCCATCACCACCTCCGGCCCCGCCACCTCCACCGCCCCGCGCAAAAACCCGGCCACCTCGGCCGCCGGCGCAATCCCCGCCCGCAAATTCACCCCGGCCTGAATATCGCGCAGCAAAAACCCATGCTCCTCGCGCACCGCGCAAGGCACCGCCGCCGCGGTCTGCCCCGGATACAGCGCCGCAAATTCCGCCGCGTTGTGGAACTGCCCCCTAAACGCCTCGCCGAAAAAACTCTCAACCGGAACGCCCTCGGCAAAAATCACCTCATGCGCATCAAACTCCACATGGTAGTAGCTCACCCGCGCCACGCTCTGCGCCTGCGTGACGCTCACCCCGTTCACCAGCCGCCACGCCGGCACCAGCACGCCTTGCATAAAAATCCCATGCCCCGGCGAGACAAATAAATCCCGCTCCGGCCCCACCCCCAGCGCCCCGGCCTTAATGCACACCGGCAGCATCAGATGGTTGCCGCGCAAAAACCGCCCCTCGTAATGGCTCACGCCGATCCACTTAACCCGCCGCGCCTGGCCGGAGAGCGTCATCACCTCATCGCCAATCGCCAACAACTCCACCGCCACCGCCCCGCCAGGCACGGCAATGCGCGTGCCCGCCACAAAGCACAGCACATCAAACCCCAGCGCGCTCAGCTCAATCTTGTCCACCGAGGTGATCGTGTTCACCACGCCAAGCTTAGCATAAGCATCGAAGGGATCGTCGGCGGAGGGAAGCGCCCAGTCGGAAAGGTCGGAGGCGGTGGAAAAAATCGCCAACGCCGTGTCACCGCCGTCGATTGAAAAATATGTCGTATCGGTGCCGTTGGTCTGCAGCACGCCTGGCGATGCATATCTGTACAAGTCCAAAATAAACTTCGGCGGACCGCTGCTGGAGCCGATTCTACCCAGCGCATGCGTCAGTTCATGCTCTGCGGTAGCAACAAAATCATACTCATTGGCCGGTATCGTGGTGGCGGTGGTGCTGAAGTCCAGCGTCGTTCCCTCCGTGCCGAAGGTAACAGAGCCACCCAGCCTTGGCGTGGGAGACGCCGCCGTAAGACCCAACGCCTCGGCCTGCGCGACGGAAAGTAACAAACTGCCACTTCCGGTGGGGTCCAGCGTTGGCAAATTGGCCGCGGCCTCAATGGCGGCCGGGCTCTCGGCATGGGCCTCCAGTGCTGTAACCACACTGGAATAGCTGAAACTTGCCACCCGGGGGCCACCCTCACCAAAAACACTGTCATTCCACGAAACCGAAATGCTGATCGTCACCGGATCGAGAATCAGTGCATCGAGCTGATCGGCGGCATACTGCATCGCCGCGACAAATCCGCTCGGCGCCAGGCTTGTGCCCGAAGTATAATCAAGCTCGATATCCATCGCGTTTCCCGCCCTGTTGTTCGCGCTGAGATTGTGACGCCGTTACCTCCGTATAACAACTTCCCCCGCAAACCGAAACAAAACCTTCAACCTTCCAGGAACCGCCGTATCCCCACCACCGCCTCGGCCAGCCCGGAGCGGATAATCGGCGCCCCTTCGGGAAACGCGCTCAACAGCCGCGAGGGCATCTGCCGGTCCAGCAACACAAACACCCCGCGGTCATCGGCCCGGCGGATCAGCCGCCCAAACGCCTGCCGCAACCGCAACCGCACAATCGCATCGTCATATTCCTTGGGCACCCCGCCGGAGAGATGCGTGCGCCGGGTTCGGTGCAGAATATCGGGTCGCGGCCAGGGCGTGCGCTCAAACACCACCAGCCGCAGCGCGTTGCCGGGAATATCCACGCCGTCACGCATCGCATCCGTGCCCAGCAAGCAGGAGTGTTCCTCGGCCCTGAAAATATCCACCAGCGTGGCGTTATCCATGGCATCCACATGCTGCGCGTACAGCGGTATCCCCGCCGCCTCCAGCGGTTTGGCAATCCGCGCCTGTACCGCGCGCAACCGGGAAATCGCGGTGAACAACCCCAGCCCGCCGCCCCCCGCCGCCTGAAACAGCGCCTGATACGCCCCCGCCAGCGCCCCCACATCCTGCGTGTTAACATCCGAGATCAGCGCAATCCGTGTGCGCTCCGCATAATCAAACGGCGAGTCAAACGCCGCGCGGATCGCCGGCATTGCCAAATGCGCCGCCCCGGTGCGCGCCTCCGCACCCTCCCACGCCGTCTCGTTATCCGTGCCGTCGCGCAATGTGGCCGAGGTTATCAACATGCCATGGGCGGGGCGCGCGATGGTCTCGATAAACGCCTCCGTCGGGTCGAGCAGATGCGAGAGCAGCAGCACGTCGCGGTCCGTCCCCGCCTCGCGGTCCAGCCGCAAAAACTCAATCCGCGCCGGCCGCTCGCCCGGCTTGGCTTCCGACGCCAGCCCATCCAATATCCGCCGCCACGCCGTAATGCTGTCGATGGCGCGCCGCTTCAAACTCCGCGCGCTCCCCTCCAGCCGCTGCCGCGAGGTCTCATCCAGCGTCTCCGCCTCGCTCTCCAGCCGCTCCAAAAACCGCTGCCGCAACGCCACCAGCGGCACGCGCAGCTTTTCCAGCGCCGCCGAAAGTGCCGCCGCCACCGGCAGAATATCCGGATCAATCGGGTGCAAATCCACCTCGAACGGCAGCGCGCCCTTGATCTCCGTCTCCGTCCCCCGCGCCAGCGCCTGCGTGCGCACCGCCCGCAAAAACGCCTCCGCCGGGTTTTTGTCGGACTCCAGCTCCGGGTCCAGCCGTGTCGAGAACATCGGCGCCGGCAGCGCCTTCGCCGCCAGCAGCACCGCATCCAGCTTGCGGTTTATGGTGTCATCAGTTGCAGCCAGATCCTCCAACCGCCGCGCCAGCCCCCGCGCCCGTGAGCGCGTGCCCTCCGCCCCCAGCAACCAGCGCCGCAGTTCCGCCATCGCCCCGCCGGAAAGCTCCACCGAGAACGCGCTGTCAGCGGCATCAAAAATATGGTGCCCCTCATCGAACACATAGCGCGTCGGCACATAATCATCGTCCAACCCGCCCCACACCGCCTGCGCCATCACCAGCGCATGGTTGGCAATCACCAAATCCGCCTGCCGCGCGTTGCGCACCACATGCTCAATCACACAGGTGGAATAATGCGGGCAGGCGGCATGAATGCACTCACCGCGCCGGTCCGCGATTTGTGCCAGCAGATTGTGCCCAAAAAGCTCCGCGAACCAGCCTGGCAGATCGCCGCCAAAAAGATCACCATCAGCACTCGCCATCGCCCAGCGCGCCACCAGCCCCAGCGGCACCGCGTAGCGCTCCACGCCCATCGCGTCCTCAAAGTTCAGCAGGCACAGGTAATTCTCCCGTCCCTTGCGCAGCACCACTTTGGTGCCCGCGCCCAGCTTGGCCGCCTCCTGCTCAATCTGCCGCTGCAAATGCCGGGTAAAGGTGGAAATCCACACCGCGCCCTTGTTCTGCTCCGCCCACAGGCTCGCCGGCGCCAGATACCCCAGCGTCTTGCCCGTTCCCGTGCCCGCTTCCGCCAGCACGACATGCGGAAACCCCTCCGCCTGCCGTGGCTCAAACGCCGCCGTCACCGCCGACGCATAATCCGCCTGCGCCGGCCGCTGCTCCGCCTCCGGCCCCAGCAGCGTCGCCAACCGTGCCCGCGCCTGCCCGGAAGTCACCGGAAACGCCGAGGGCGGCGGGCGAGGGGCGGTTTCCTCCCATTTCGGCAGCCGCTTCCACAGCCGCATCGCCATGCCATCCGGCCGCGCGGCGGGCTGCCCCAATGCCGCCAGCACATAAGGCGCCCAGCCCCAGCCGGAAGCCCCCATGCGCGCCGCCAGCCCCGGCGCATCCAGGTTCGCCGGCACATTTTTCCCCGCCGCCAGCCGCGTCAGCAGCACCTCGGCCATAGGCGCCAGCATCCGCGCCGCCTCGGGCAGGCTCTCCGGCACATCCATATCCAGCGCGCGTGCCAGCCCCGCAGGCGTCGGCGCCAAGCTGCGTGCCGGGCATACGAACGCAAACAATTCCAATAAATCCAGCACCTGCACCGCCGGATTACCCAGCCGCTTCAGCGTCGCCGGCCCATGCACCACCAGCGGCACCGCCCCGCCGAGCTGTTTCGCCACCGTGCCCGGCCGCAAATCCACCACGCCGCCCTCGGGCGTCAGCAGCACGGCATGGCCATGCCCGGCAACAAGGGCGGGGGAGTCCGGCAGGAAAGTCATTGCTCTCCGTATAGACGCGGCTGAAATTTGACCATAGAGCAGGGCGCATCATGAGCGAACAAACTGCCTCCCAGCTAAGCTGGCCCTTCCGTGAAGCCGAACGTGTCGCCGCGCGCCTGAAGCAAAAAGGCAAGACCGAGGCTTTGTTCGAAACCGGCTACGGCCCCTCCGGCCTGCCCCACATCGGCACCTTCGGCGAGGTCGCCCGCACCACCTGGGTGCGCAAGGCCTTCACCGAACTCACCGGCCTGCCGTCGCGCCTGCTGGCGTTCTCCGACGACATGGACGGCCTGCGCAAAGTGCCTGACAACGTGCCGAACAAGGACATGCTGAAGGAGTTCCTTGGCAAGCCGCTCACCAAAGTCCCAGACCCCTTCGGCAAGTTCGCCAGCTTCGGCGAGCACAACAACAACATGCTGCAGGACTTCCTCAACGAGTTCGGCTTCGAGTTCGAGTTCGCCTCCTCGTCGGATTATTACAGCTCCGGCCGCTTCGATAACGCGCTGCTGCACGTCCTGGCGCATCACAACGCCATCGTGGACATCATCCGCCCGACCCTCGGGCCGGAGCGCCGCGCCAGCTATTCGCCCATCCTGCCCATCCACCCGCGCACCGGCATCGTCATGCAGGTGCCCATTGACCAAGTGGACGTGGAGCACGGCACGGTATTCTGGACCGACCCGGACACCAACACCAAATACGAGACCGCCGTCACCGGCGGGTCCGCCAAGCTGCAATGGAAGGCCGATTGGGCCATGCGCTGGCACGCGCTGGACGTGGATTACGAGATGTCCGGCAAGGACCTCATCGACTCGGTCAAACTCTCATCGGCCATCGTCCGCGCGCTCGGCACCGAGCCGCCGGTCTGCCTCACCTACGAGCTGTTCCTCGACGACAAGGGTCAGAAAATCTCCAAATCCAAGGGCAACGGCCTCTCGGTGGAGCAATGGCTCACCTACGCGCCGAAGGAGAGCCTGGGCCAGTTCATGTACCACGCCCCGCAGCGCGCCAAGCGGTTGTTCTTCGATGTCATCCCCCGCGCCACCGACGACTACATCGCCGCCGCCGCCGCTTTGCCCACCGCCGAGGACCCGCACGCCAACCCCGCCTGGCACATCCACGGCGGCGTGCTGCCCGAACACGCCGGCTCGCCGATCGGCTTCACCATGCTGCTCAACCTGGCCTCGGTCATCAATGCCGACAGCCCGGAAATGCTCTGGGGCTTCATCCGCGCCTACATCCCCGAAGCCAACGCCGAGACCTACCCGTTCCTCGCCCGGCTGGTGCACCACGCGATTATCTACAACCGCGATTTCGTGGCGCCGAAGAAGCAGTTCCGCGCCCCCACGCAGGTTGAACGCGGAGCCTTGAGCGACCTCGCCGCCAGCCTGGAAACCGGCGAGCAGGACACCCACCCCGGCGACACCAAGGCGGAAAAACTGCAAAACCTCGTCTACGCCGTCGGCAAGCGCCACCCCTTCGCGCCGCTCAAATCCTGGTTCGACTGCCTGTACCAGGTGCTGCTCGGCCAGGTCGAAGGCCCCCGCTTCGGCGGCTTCATCGCCCTCTACGGCGTCGGGCGCACCATCGCCCTCATCGAAACATCCCTGGCCCGCGACCCGGAGGCAGTGTAAACCCGCGCTGGCATTCCACCATGAAGCAGCGCGCCCTTAAATACATCCCGCCGGTGCTGGGCCTCATCGTCCTGGCGGGCATCGTCATTGGCCTGCACGGCGCGCTCAAGCGCATCGGCCTGGGTGACGTCCTGGCAGCGGTCGCCGCCACCCCGCGCCACGAGTTCATCCATGCGCTGATGCTGCTGGCGGCCTCGGTCTGCCTCATGGCCGGTTATGACCTCCCCGGCATCCTCTTTGCCCGCCGGGGGGAAAGCGTGGCCCGCATCGGCGCCCTCCATGTCGCCTTCACCTCTTTCTGCGCCTATGCGCTCAGCCATGTGCTCGGCGCCCCGGCCATTTCCGCCGCCGCCATCCGCCTGCGCCTCTACGCGCAATGGCGTGTGCCGGCCGCCGGCATCGCGCGCATCGTCGCCATTTCCGGCAGCATCTTCACGCTGGGTCTGCTCACGCTGCTCGGCCTGCTGCTGCTGTTGGACCCCATTGCCGTGCCGCTGTTCGGCCACGCCGTCCCCTCCTGGACCCTGCGCGCCGCCGGCGCCGGCCTGGTTTTCGCCATGACCCTCTACGTCGCGGCCATCGGCGGGCGCTCCTCCATCCAGATTTTCGGCCAAACCCTCGCACTCCCCGGCCCCGGCCTCGCCCTGCTGCAAGTGCTGTACGGCTGCGCCGACACCGCCACCGCCTGCGCCATCCTCTACGTTGTGCTCCCCGACACCCCGGGCCTAAGCTACCCGCATGTGCTCGGCGTCTACCTCGCCGCCTTCGCCGGCGGCATTTTCTCCGGCCTGCCGGGCGGCGTCGGCGTGTTCGACTCCGTGCTTCTGCTCGGCCTTTCCGACTATTTGCCGCCGGCCACGGCGCTGGGGGCAATCCTGCTGTTCCGTGTGCTGTATTTTCTCGGCCCGGCCAGCGTCGCGGCGCTGTGCTACGCGGGGCACGAACTGTGGATCAACATGAGGAAACAAAAATCATGAGCATGCAGCAGACGATCTCCCCGGTGGACGGCAGCGTCTACGCCGAACGCCCCTTCGCGGACGCAGCCCGCATTGACGCGGTGTTCGCCAAAGCCGTCGCCGCGCAGCACGCCTGGGCCGCCCGCCCCCTGGAAGACCGCGCCGCCCTCGGCCAGAAATTCTGCGAAGCCCTGCTGCGCCACAGCGACGCAATCGCCCTCGACCTCGCCTGGTCCATGGGCCGCCCCATCTCCCAGGCCCCCGGTGAAGTCCGCGGCTGCGTCGAGCGCGCCCGCTTCATGATCGAGGCCGCCGCCGAGGGCCTCGCCCCGCTCGACCCCGGCCCCAAACCCGGCTTCAAACGCTACGTCAAACGCGTGCCGCTGGGCGTCGTCTTCGTCATCGCGCCGTGGAACTACCCCTTCCTCACCGCCATCAACACCATCATGCCGGCCATCATGGCGGGCAACACCGTCGTGCTCAAACATGCCGCCCAAACCCAGGTCATCGCCGAGCGCTTCCAGCAGGCGTTCGATGAAGCCGGCCTGCCCGAGGGCGTGTTCCAATACCTGCACGTCTCCGGCGCCACCGCCGAATCCCTGGTCAAAGACCCCCGCGTCGCCCATGTCGCCTTCACCGGCTCGGTCCCGGTCGGCCACGCCGTCTCCCGCGCGGCGGCGGACCGTTTCATCTCCGTCGGCCTCGAACTCGGCGGCAAAGACCCCGCCTACGTCCGCGCCGATGCCGATGTCGCCTTCGCAGCGGAAAACCTCGTCGACGGCGCCTTCTTCAACTCCGGCCAGTCCTGCTGCGGCATCGAGCGCATTTACGTGCACGAGGCCGTCTACGACGCATTCGTCGCCAAAGCCGTGGAAGTCACCAAACAATACCGCCTCGGCAACCCCACCAACCCGGAAACCAACCTCGGCCCGGTCGTCTCCGCCAAAGCCGCCGCCTTCATCCGCGCCCAAGTGGACGAAGCCGTCTCCCAAGGTGCCCGCGCCCTCATCGACCCCGCCCTCTTCCCCGCCAACCAGCCCGGCACCCCCTACCTCGCGCCGCAAATCCTGGTCGATGTCACGCACAATATGAGGGTGATGACCGAGGAAACCTTCGGCCCCGTCGTCGGCATCATGAAGGTCTCCTCCGACGCGCAGGCCATCCGCCTGATGAACGACAGCGAATACGGCCTCACCGCCGCCATCTTCTCCAGCGACGTCGCTGCCTCAGAAGCCATTGGCGCCCAGATCGAAACCGGCACCGTCTTCCTCAACCGCTGCGACTACCTCGACCCCGCACTCCCCTGGGTTGGCGTGAAAGACACCGGCCGCGGCCACACCCTCTCCATCTGGGGCTACGAGCACCTGACCCGCCCGCAGTCCTTCCACTTCCGCCTGCCGTAAGGTTTACCCCTCACTTCCCCAGCCTCCCGGACAAGGTCCATCACCAACATGTGTATTGAAGCTGCCCCCGTTTCTCACTAACTAAACGTAACGGAATACCCGGCCCGGCCTTCAACCCGCGTGCCGGGCCGGGGAGCCTTCTATGTTTAACTCATTTTTCGCCGCCTGCCGCCGCCTCCATGGCGACCGGCGCGCCGTCACCGCGATCGAATATGTCCTCATTGCCTCGCTGATCGCGATGGTTATCATATTTGGTGTAACAAAAATCGGGCGCAACCTACCCGCGACCTTCAACAGCGTCTCCAGCGAGCTGTAACCTTAAACCTTGCAGCGGCGCCCAAAACCTCCTATCTCCCACCCATGGCTTCCACCGCCCCCACCGCCGGGCTGCTCCTTCGACTTATCCGCCCCTGAGCGCATAAGTCTTCGCGCGCGCCACCACACCGCGCCACGCCGCTCAGGGGAATGCCTAAAATCCACACCACGGCATTTTAAAACCACGGCATTTTAAACGGAACCAAACCATGACCATCATCCACCCGAATTTCGGCAAAATGGACGCCAACCGCGTCATCATCTTCGACACCACCTTGCGCGACGGCGAGCAATCCCCCGGCTTCTCCATGAACCTGGACGAAAAATTGCGCATGGCCGAAACCCTGGCCGAGCTGGGGGTTGACGTGCTGGAAGCCGGCTTCCCCGTCGCCAGCCCTGGCGATTTCGAGGCCGTGAACCGCATCGCCCAATCCATCAAAGGCCCGGTCATCTGCGGCCTGGCCCGCTCCGCCCCGGCTGACATCACCCGCGCGGGCGAGGCCATCCGCCCCGCCGAGCGCAAGCGCATCCACACCTTCATCTCCACCAGCCCCCTGCACATGAAGTACAAATTGCGCATGGAGCCGGATGCCGTGCTGGAAGCCGTCATCGCGTCCGTCACTTTGGCGCGCAACTTCACTGATGACGTGGAATGGTCCGCCGAGGACGGCACCCGCACCGACATGGATTTTTTGCTCCGCTGCGTCGAGGCAGCCATTAAGGCAGGCGCAACCACGATCAACATCCCGGACACCGTCGGCTATGCCGTGCCGGAAGACATGACCCGCATCTTCACCACCGTGCGCGAAAAAGTCCCCGGCGCCGACACCGTTATCTTCTCCAGCCATTGCCATAACGACCTCGGCCTGGCCGTCGCCAACACTTTGGCCGGCGTGCGCGCCGGTGCCCGCCAGATCGAATGCACCATCAACGGCATCGGCGAGCGCGCCGGCAACGCGTCGCTGGAAGAAGTCGTCATGGCCATCCGCACCCGCCCGGACGCCAACCCCTACCACCACAACATCGAGACCACCCGCATCCTGCGCACCTCAAAATTGCTCGCCACCATCACGGGTTTTGACGTTCAGCCGAACAAAGCCATCGTCGGCCGCAACGCCTTCGCGCACGAATCCGGCATCCACCAGGACGGCATGTTGAAAAACGCCGCCACCTACGAGATCATGACCCCCGAGAGCGTCGGCTGGCAGAAAACCTCCCTGGTCATGGGCAAACACTCCGGCCGCGCCGCCTTCCGCGACAAATTGAACGCCATGGGCTACGGCGACATCGGCGACAACGCCCTCAACGACGCTTTTCGCCGCTTCAAGGACTTGGCCGACCGCAAAAAGATCGTCTACGACGAGGACATCGTGGCTTTGGTCGACGACGAAGTCACCCGCGCCCACCAGCGCGTCAAATTCGTCTCGCTGGAAACCTGGGGCGGCTCCAAATCCAAACCCCGCGCCTTGCTGGAACTGGAAATTGACGGCGTCACCCAAACCGCCGACTGCCTGGGCGACGGCCCCGTGGACGCCACCTTCAACGCCATCCACGCGCTCTTCCCCCACACCGCCACTTTGCTGCTGTTCTCCGTCGGCGCGGTCACCGAGGGCACCGACGCCCAGGCCCGCTGCACCGTCCGCCTCGAAGAAGACGGCAAAATGGTCGACGGCCAAGGCGCCGACACCGACACCATCGTCGCCGCCGCCCGCGCCTACGTCCACGCCCTGAACAAACTAATCACCAAACGCACCCGGTCGGAACCGGCCGCACTGTCGGCATAAGGAAAGGCGAGGGGGCTTTGCCCCCTCGACCCCCACGAAGGGCCGCGCCCTTCGAACGCATTTACAAGATTTCTTGCAGGCCCTCACCCGTGCCATCGCAATGTCGTGCCGTGAGCGCTCGCCCCACCGTCATGCCCCGCGAAAGCGGGGCATCCACGCCTTACTTACCCCCCCCCACACGCCCCCCTCACACCTCACACCTCACACCTCACATCCCCGCACCTCACCGTCACGCCAGCGCAGGCTGGCGTCTCCCCCGCCCTCACCACGTCATCGCGAACGCAGCGTGGCGATCCATCTTTGCAGCCGTCCCCCCAGCTGCCATGCCAACGCACGCACCGTCATGCCAGTAGCACAAGGGCGCAAAAGCGCAGTCCATTCCGCCACCTGCTCCGCCCCACCAACCTTTATCTTGGCCCAATCCCCCAAAACTGATACCATCGCCCACGAACGGATCAGAAGAATGCAGTATGATCGGAATATTCTAGACACGCGGCATTGTTTGTGAGGCAGTCATGGGACTAGGTATTTTCATAAACGCCCTTCGCCTCCGCTCCGCGGCAAAGAAGTATGCGCGTAATCTCGGCCCTCAATTAATTCAGGATTATGGGGCGAACGAGACTTATAACGAAGCGCAAATTAGAGCAGCCATCCGCAAACGGAAGCTGCCTGAAGCCGACATCAAACTTGGATTTGCCGCTTTCATGCCCGAAGCCGAGTTCATAAAAAGGTTTGAGAACGCCGACGATTATACTCTGTTGCGTAACCTATACCATAGTTTCCTGCACCATCAGCCCACCGGAGAATCCGGCGAGGCGGGTTCGTACAAGGAAAACGGCACGGGATTCGGTGGAGCGGGTTTAATGAACTGAAATTTCAAACTGCCCCACTTCCGTCGCACCCGTAGGGCGGAAAAGCGCAGCGTATTCCGCCTCTTTCGGCTTCACCCACATCGTCTCATGAATACCGGCAGCCGCCGCTAAAAAGGCGGATTGCGCTACGCTGATCCGCCCTAACCTGGCTTCATCCCAACAGTCGCATCGAATGATGCGGACGACGGGTCGTGTTAAGGCGCGCCCCACGGATTCGGCTGCTTCGGATTTTGCAGTATGTCTTGGTAATTCGCCTTTTCACCATCGGACCCATTCATTGTTGGG
Source organism: Acetobacteraceae bacterium (assembly GCA_003164135.1). Taxonomy (GTDB): domain Bacteria; phylum Pseudomonadota; class Alphaproteobacteria; order Acetobacterales; family Acetobacteraceae; genus Acidocella. Next base: position 2,602 of record PLSD01000115.1, on the reverse strand, counting down.
CACAAATGAGTAGTCCCCGTGTCGGCGCTTTCTGGATTCCACAAATAACAGAAAGTTGTGAAATGGGGTGCCAGGAAAGCATCCAGGTAAAGAATTTCTCCAAAAATAACAGCACTGCAATTTCCAGTTTTGAGTTTGTTGACTTCATCTTGGTCGATAGAGATATCGACCTCATCCCACGTGTCATTTTGATCGGGGAAATACACATCTCTCAAATGTTCCTTTTGCCATCCCCCAGGTTTTGGAACATTGATACCCTGCATTCCACAGCTAAATTCACCAGTTACCGCTACATGCACATGATATATGGGAGTTTGCCCAATAGTATTGTAACTAATATCAACAGTCCCGTTAGAACCGTTCAAAGCGGCACTTTTTACAGAAGTATAGATATATCCCCGCAGTTGCCTCTGCTCTTGATCCTGCATGACGGCAGTTTGAGTTTTCATAGAGTGCCATTCCCTGCCGGTATAGACAGCGGCTACAGCTGCTGCTCCGAAAGCGAGAACAGTAAAGATGAATACAGCCCATTCGAGCGGATGCTTTCCGGCCCAATAGGCTTTCCACTTGCCGTAAATGGAATTTTCCTTTTGATGTTTGTCGAAGAGGCTTTTCTCAAGCTCTTCCTCGGAGTGCCACTGATAATTGGCGCTTGGTTCTTGATCTTTCTCCAAGACGATTCGCCCCCTTACGTCTTAAATGCATTTTCAAGTTCTTGTCTTACCGAGTAGGCACCTAGCCCAACAACCTCCCAATCACCCGCGCCGTATAATCCACCACCGGAATAATCTTCCCGTAATTAATCCGCGTCGGCCCAATCACCCCAATCGCCCCCACAATCCTGTCCTGCGCATTCCTCGCCGGCGCCACGATCATCGAAACCCCCGCCGAGCCGAACAACCCGGACTCCGCCCCAATAAAAATCCGCACCCCGTCGGACGTCTCCGCCAAATCCAGCAGCCGCAGCATCGTCTCCTCGGTCTCCAGCCGCTCGAACAGCGCCTGGATCGCCCCCAGCTTCTCCAACTGGTCCACATCCGCCAGCAGCCGCCCCTGGCCGCGCAGAATCAGCGATCCCGCCCGCCCCTCGCTCCCCCACGTCGCCAGCCCGGCCTCGATCACCGCATTCGTCAACGCATCCAGCGCCGTCCGGTCAGTCGACAAATCCGCCGCCACCCGCTGCCGCAACTCGACCAGCGACAACCCCGAGAGCTGCGCATTCAAATAATTACCCGCCTGCTGCAACGCTGATGGCGGCAACCCCGGCGGCGTCTCGATAATCCGGTTCTCCACCTGCCCATCCGCCGAAACCAGCACCACCAGCGCCCGCCCCGGCGACAATGGCACAAACTCAATATGCTTCACCGGCCCATCGCTCTTGGGCGCCAGCACCAGCCCCGCGGCGGCGGACAGGCCAGAAAGCATCGTCGAAGCCTGCGCCAGCGTATCCTGCAAACTCCGGCCAGACTGCGCCAGCGCCAAATTAATCGTGCTGCGCTCATCGTCCGAAAGCTCGCCAAACTGCAGCAGCCCATCCACAAACAGCCGCAACCCCCTATCCGTCGGCAACCGCCCGGCGGAAGTATGCGGCGCGAACAACAACCCCGCATCGGTCAAATCCGCCATCACATTGCGGATCGTCGCCGGCGACAAATTCAGCGGCAGCAACCGCGCCAGCGTGCGCGACCCCACCGGCTCCCCGGTCTCCACATATTGTTCCACAATTTCCCGCAGCACCGCGGCTGAGCGCACATCCAGCCCTGGCGGCAGCCGTGGCGGCGATCTCGGGTTCAGTTTGCTTCTATGGTCCATCGGCACAGCCTCGGGTAATAGCACGGCCAAGCCAAAGTACACAGGAGTTTAACAATGCGGCCATCAGGCAGAACTTTCGACGAATTACGGCAGGTCAGCATCGAGACCGGCTTTTCCCACCACGCCGAAGGCTCGGCCCTCGTCCGCATGGGCCGCACCGAGGTGCTCTGCACCGCCAGCGTCGAGGGCAAAGTCCCCGGTTTTATGCGCGGCCAAGGGGAGGGATGGGTGACGGCGGAATACGGCATGCTCCCCCGCGCCACCCACACCCGGGGTGACCGCGAAGCCGCCCGCGGCAAGCAATCCGGCCGCACGCAGGAAATCCAGCGCCTCATCGGCCGCAGCCTCCGCGCCGTGGTCGACCGCAAACTGATGGGCGAAATCACCATCACGCTGGACTGCGACGTCCTCAACGCCGACGGCGGCACCCGCTGCGCCTCCATCACCGGCGCCTACGTCGCCCTCTGCCTGGCCGTCAAAAAACTCCAGGCAAAGAACGTGCTCAAAGTGAACCCCATCATCGGCCAGGTCGCCGCCATCTCCTGCGGCATCTACAAAAACGTGCCGGTGCTGGACCTAGACTACGCCGAGGACTCCTCCGCCGACGCCGACGCCAACTTCATCCTCACAGCATCGGGCGGCATCATCGAAATCCAGGCCACCGCCGAAAAAGCCACTTTCGACGACGCCGCCTTCGCCGCCTTGCTCGCCCTCGCCCGCAAAGGCACCGCCGCCCTCTTTGCCGCCCAAACCGCCGCCCTAAAGGCCTAGCATTACAGTTGCACTTTAG
>PLSD01000132.1 GCA_003164135.1 Acetobacteraceae bacterium | reverse complement strand
AGAAAATTCGGCGGCTGGTATAAGACAATGCAACAGCGCGGCCCTATTGGAAGCGGCCCACCCGCTCGACGAGCGCTTTGCGCGCCCCTGCGGCATCTTTAGCCACTTCGAGCAATTGCGGGATCTGCCCTGGATGGCGCAGCACTGAAAACAGGACGCGTGGCAGGTCTATACCGCCATCATCTTTCAACCCTGCCAGCGCGGCCGGTGGCAGACCACGTTCCGCCGGGTCCGCCACGGCGCGCAGCACGGCGAAGCTGATGCCCCGGGCCTCGGCAACCCGCGCAATGCTGCCGGATTCAAGGTCGACGGCATCTGCCCGGTTGCGGCGGTACAGCAAGGCTTTATCCCCCGCGGTGGCGGCAATGCGGTGGCCCGCCAGAATTGGGCGCCCCGTGGAGCCTCCCAGCAGTTCCATGAGTTTGGAATCACAGGTGTAGGTGCGTACGCCTTCGAACACGGCCGTCGGCACCAGGATGGTGCCGGGCAGCATACCTGGACGCAGCCCGCCGGCCAAGCCAAAGCTGACCAGCGCCTGCGCGCCATTGGCAACCAGTTCTTGGGCGGCGCGGAATGCGCCTTCGGGCGTGCCGCCGCCCACGGCCACCATGAAGTCGGTCTTGCGCAGCAGCCGCGCCTCGGCGGCCAATCCGGTTACAAATCCAATTTTGCTATGCTTCATGCGAGTCTTCTACCACAGCGTGCTTTGCGCGGGTATCAACTTACCGCGTGCAACCCGGAATAAAGTGCAATGATTTCCGCCAGGGTGGGGATTTTCGGGTTATTGGCCGGGCTGCCGGAGGCCAGCGCCTGCTCCGCCATCAACTGTATTTTTTGGTGCCAGGCGGTGGCGGCAATGCCAAATTGCGCCGGGGTGGGCACAGCCAACTCCGTGTTCAGTGCCTCCAGCCCGGCCAGCAGCTTGGTCCCGGCGGCCTCATCGGCGTCCCCTGCCCCGGCGAACCCCGCCAGGCGGGCGGCCTGCGCGTAGCGTGGCAGCGCCGCCTGGAGCGAAAAGCGGGTGACCGCCGGGAGCAGCATGGCGTTGGAAAGCCCGTGCGGCACATGGAAATGCGCGCCGATGGGCCGCGACATGCCATGCACCAGCGCGACCGAGGCGTTGGAGAATGCCAGCCCCGCCTGGGTGGCACCCAGCATCATCGCGGCGCGGGCCTGCGCGTTGCGGGGTTCGTGGAAGGCCGTGCGCAAATTAGCACCGATCAGCCGCATGGCCGATTCCGCCAGCGCGTCGGAGAACGGATTGGCACGGCGGGAAACGTAGGCCTCCAGCGCATGGGTGAAACTGTCCAGCCCGGTGTCCGCGGTGATGCGGGGCGGCAGGGAAAAGGTGAGTTCGTAGTCGACAATGGCGGCCAGCGGCAGCGCACCCAGCCCGGCGATGAGCATTTTCTCGTCGCGCTGCGCATCGGTAATCACTGTAAAGCGCGTTACCTCCGAGCCTGTGCCGGCGGTGGTGGGGATGGCGATGACCGGGAGTTTGCCGATATCGGCCAGCTCGGGAGCTTTATAATCACGCATTTTGCCACCATTGCTGGCCAGAATGCTCATGGCCTTGGCGGTGTCGATCGGGGAGCCGCCGCCAAAGGCCAGCAGGCAGTCGTGCCGCGGGGTTATTCGCGCGACGCCCGCCTGCACGACGGTATCCGTGGGTTCGGGGATGGTTTCCGCGAAAACATCAAAAACGAGGCCAGCCTCTCGGAGTGGCTGGGTGAGGCGCTCCAGCAGGCCGGAGGAGACCATGAACGGGTCCGTGACAATAAGCGGGTGGGACAGCCCCAGCCGGTGGAGCAGCGCGGGGACCTTGGTGACGCCGCCGCCGCCGATTTCGAGAATTCGGGGCGCGTGAAAGGAAATGGGGGCATGTCAGCATGCCTATGGACCTTGTGCCTACGTGTCAATTTGGCACTAAGAATATGGAATCGCGGCGAAATACAACCGGAAGGCGCGGGAAACCCCAGCGCGTCCGGTCCAAAAATGACAGTTCCATTAGCAGTGATGGTTCGAGCTTGTCCATCGATATTAAGGTCATATTCACTTGATTTTGATCAATTTTGCGTTACCAGCTCTGCGCGAAGGTAATTAATGCTTCCCAGGAAACGTAAACTTAAGGTAGTATTTTGTGACAAAGACATTAATCGTGGCTCGAATTGGGGATAATTCATGACCGGTGTCGTCACTATTTCAGGTGGAGCTTACTATAATGGCAGTAACAAGGTCATTAATGTAAAATCCGGCATTGTTATCGTCAGCGGTGATTCGGATACGGTTATCAGCGCCGCCTCCAACGTCGGCATTGACCTGCGCGGAAGCAGCGGCCTTATCAGTGTTACCGGCTCGAATGATTCAATTACTGCCGGCATGCCAATTTATGGGACCTCTAATTACGACAGTCTTTTTGTCGGCGGCAATTACAATACTATCACTGACTCTGGCTTCAACGGTGGCGGCATCACGCTGAATGGCAGCTATAATAAGGTTACATCGAACCAAAAAAAAGAAACAGCCGATATTCTTATCAATGGCTCGAATAACGCGTTCTACAATCAGTATCTAAGCGGCAACGTGACCGTGAATGGCAGCAATGAACTTATCGAAGTTGGCTCCGTCAACGTTATTGTAAATGGCAATAACGACACGGTTATTTCCGTCCAGGCCAAAAGCATCAACGATGCCGGCAATAATAATGTATTTATGAACGAGGCGGTTCCGGGACAGACGGTGCCCTACAACATTCTCGGCGGGTCGGGGTCTAACGGAACTGATACGACACCCGGTACCGCGATCACCGTTACGGGGGCGGGTGCCAGTATCACCACGCTGACCAACAACAACACGATTGTTTCCACCGGAAACCAAAATAAGGTCACCGTCTTAAGTTACAATAATTCGATTTCCGTTACCGGTGCCCAGTCTTCCGTCTCAACGGAAACAACAGACGAAAAAATTACCGTGGCCGGGGGAAACTCCACGCTCTCAACCTCCACCGCGAGCGGTTTGCCGGTAAGCTCCTCCGTACCGTCCTCGACGCTTACCTTCGTGGGCAATGGCACGGTCGGGGCCGTCTACAACGATTCGTCGCCTAACATTGATCTCCAGGGATTTTCGTTTCCGATCACCATCAATGTGACGACAACCAAAGCCAATGTCATTGCAAATGCCAATGAAACGATCAACGATTCGATCGGCGGCAATCATTTTTCAATCTCGAATGTGAGCCTTGTAAATATTACGGGCAGCGATACCGTGCAGGTCGCAGATGGCTCGAACATCTCCCGGGATAGTATCGTTGGTTCCGTCATCAACTTTGGTTCGAACGACCTGTATTATGGCGTGGTCAATAATTTCGTTAATGCCAACAATACACTCAACGTGAACGGCAGCGACAATAGCGGCGTTATTTATGCCGTCAACCACGATACCTTGAATGAAGGCGGCACCGGCAACCTGTTCCTGCTTGAAAACAGCGCCGGCGCAAGTACCGTTGGCAGCGCGATTAATGTTTCAGGCAACAATGAATTTATCGCCTTTAGCGACAACAATACCATTAGCGGCGCAAACGGCGCGCGGTTGGTGCTGCAGTCCGACTACAGTTTCATCACGGGGTCGAACATGAATGTTCAGCTCCAGGGAACGGGGAATAATGTTAACGTTACGGGTTCCGACACTGTCTCCGATAGTAATCCCTATAGCTATCAGGCTACGTTCGATCCCAGCCTGGCCGCGCAGAGCAATTTTACCGTGCAGAGCGGCACCGTTACGCTTGGCGGCCTGGATAACCTGTTGCAAACCCAGGGCACGGCGCAGATAAATCTATTTGGCGGCGACAATGTGACACTGTATGGCAGCAACGATACCGTTACCGCCAATGACCAGATTTATGGCGGCAACCTCATCGTCAATAATGGAATTAATAATAAGGTTTTGTTGCAGGAAACCAATCAGTGCGCGGATACCATTATGGCGAATGCCAGCACGGCGGTGACGCTTACTGATATTACGGGCATGCACATCGGCGGAAATAGTGGCAATGCCATTGAACAACTCATGTTCATCAGCGCCGCGGGAACGTCTAACACGATTCTTGGCGGCGCGAGCAATGCTGCTGTCACCATGTTCGGCGGGTCCAGCACGGCCAATATTGTGTATGGTGGATTTGGCGGTTCCAACAGCCTGAATGGCGGGACTGGCGCTAGAGACCTGTTCGTCGCCGGGGGCAACAACGATATCCTCATCGGCGGCACCGGCGGTAGCAATACCCTTGTTTCAGCGGCCGGAAACGAGACGTTTTTCACCGCCGCGATTGGCACCGACCTGATCTCCATCACCGGCGGCGGGGGCGTTGATTTTATCCAGGGGTTTAAGGGCAGCCTGCAACTTTCCAACGGCCTTAGTGTGCAAAGCGAGTCCACGGTTGGCGGGTCAGTCAACATGGTCCTGAATGACGGCACGCAACTTATCTTCTCGGGGGTGGCGAGCCTGACGCAGAACGGGAACCTGTTTACCCACTAAAAATTGCGGGCGCTCAGGCGCCTTCGAACCCCGTGAGCACGTTGACGGCGTTGATGCCGATTTCCGCCACGGCGTAGCCGCCTTCCATCACGAATAGCGCCGGTTTGCCCAGGCTGGCGATGCGCGCGCCCATTTGCGTGAAGTGCTCGTGATCTAGCTGGAAATGCGAAATCGGGTCGTCCTTATAGGTGTCAACGCCCAATGAGACCACGATGGCATCCGCGCCAAAAGCGGCAATGCGTTTTAACCCGGCGTCCAGTGCCGCTGACCATTCGGGCCAGGCAGCGCCCCAGCGCAGCGGAAAATTCAGGTTATATCCCTCCCCTGCCCCAGCGCCGGTTTCGTCCTCCCATCCCAGCAGATATGGGTATTCCTGGTCCGGGTGGCCGTGCAGGGAGACCAGGAAAACATCGTCGCGCTGGTAGAAAATCTGCTGTGTGCCATTGCCGTGATGGTAATCGACATCGAGAATCGCGACACGTTTGGCGCCATTGTCCAGCAGCTTTTGGGCGGCAATGGCGGCGTTGTTGAGGAAGCAATAGCCGCCGAAATGGTCGGAACCGGCGTGGTGCCCCGGCGGGCGGCAGAGCGAGAACACGGCCGGCGCCCCGGCGTTGAGCAGCACGGCGCCGGTGAGCGCGACATCGACCGAGGATTTGATCGCCTGCCAGGTGGTTTTGGTGATCGGCGTGCCGCAGTCAAAACTGTAGTAGGCAAGCCGGCCGTCCAGCCCCTTGGGGATGCGGTCCTCGCGCATGCCGCGCGACATCCAGGTGTAGGGATAGGCGGCGCCGGTGCGGCCCAGGGCCTCCCACTCGGCTTGCGCGGTTTGCAGCAAATTTACCAGGCCGGGCGCGTGCACGCGTGTAATGGCGCTTAACGGGAAGGTTTCCGGCGCGCAAATTTCACCCAGGCCAACCGCTTGTACCCGTGCCAGCACCAGCTCGGCGCGTTCGGGATTTTCAAACGCGGGGAGAAACTCGCCGAAGAGGAGCTCGCCGGGGCTCTGGTGTAAATGGTGGTCCGCGCTGAAGATTGTTTTCATGCGGGCAGTTTTACCGCCAATTTTAACGCCACGGCAACAAGTGGGTTGCCGTGAGTTCACCGCCGCGGCCATCCATGATAGCCTGACCAAAACAACCAGGAGGTGCGCCATGACAACTTCGCTCGTGCTGACATTCATTTGTCACGACAAACCCGGCCTCGTGAGCGCTATTTCCGAAAAAATCGCCGCTGCCGGGGGTAGTTGGCTGGAAAGCCGGCTGGCGCGGCTGGCGGGAGAGTTTGCCGGGATTGTGCTGATCAGCGTGCCCGAGGCGCATGTGGCCGGGCTGACCGCCGCCTTGCGCAGCTTGGAGGACGCCGGATTGCGGATAACGGTGGAACGTAGCAAGGCGGCGCCGGCCGAGGCCAGCTACAGGAGCCTTGACCTGGAACTGATCGGCCAGGACCGGCCGGGGATTGTGCGCGATGTTACCCAGGCGCTGAGCCAGCTTGGGGCGAATATCGAGGAGTTCAGCAGCGGCATTGAGAGCGCTCCGTTCACCGGCGAGACAATGTTCCGTGCCTCGGCGCGGCTGCGCGTGCCGGGTGGCGTGACCACCGAGGACGTGCGCAAAATCCTTGAACGGCTGGCCGAGGAGATGATGGTGGACCTGAGCGCCAGCGAAGGCGACGCCGCCTGAACTAAGGTGCTGCCAGGTGATTGCCTTGGCATCGTCCGACCTTGTAACCACGAGTCATGGATTCCCTGCCCCCCATGGCACAACCCGCCATCCTGCAGCCCGAGGCCGTGCTGCGCTCGGTTTTCGGGCTTCCCGCCTTCCGGGGTGAGCAGGCGGAAATCGTCGCCCATGTGCTGGCCGGTGGCGACGCGATTGTGCTGATGCCGACCGGGGGCGGTAAATCGCTCTGTTACCAGCTGCCCTCGCTCTGCCGCCCTGGTGTTGGCATCATTATCTCGCCACTCATCGCGCTTATGCGCAACCAGGTCGCGGCGATGCACCAGTTGGGGATTAAAGCCGCGGCGCTCAATTCCAGCCTCAGCCCCGCCGAGCGCGCCAGCGTAAGGGCGGATTTGCGGGCCGGCCGGCTGGACATGCTCTACGTTGCCCCGGAACGGCTGATGATGCCCGACCTGCTTGAGATGCTTGACGAGACGCAGATCGCGCTGTTCGCCATCGATGAGGCGCATTGCGTCAGCCAGTGGGGGCATGATTTCCGCCCGGAATACCTGCAGCTTGCGGGCCTGGCGCGGCGCTTTCCCGGTGTGCCGCGTATCGCGCTTACCGCCACGGCGGATATGCAGTCGCGCGAGGAAATCCGCCGCCGGCTCTGCCTGGACGATGCGCGGATGTTCCTCGCCAGCTTCGACCGGCCGAACATCCGCTATGCCATTACGCAAAAATCCGCGCCGCAGCGCCAGTTGCTCAGCTTTTTGCACACCCATAAGGGCGAAAGCGGCATTGTGTACTGCCTGAGCCGCGCCACGGTGGAAACCACCGCCGCCTTTTTGCAGGCCAACGGCATTAACGCCCTGCCCTACCACGCCAAGCTGGACCCCGCGCTGCGCTCGAAGAACCAGGACGCGTTTCTCGCCGAGGAGGGGCTGGTGCTGGTCGCCACCATTGCGTTTGGCATGGGCATCGACAAACCCGACGTGCGCTTTGTCGTGCATCTGGACCTGCCGGGCAGCCTGGAAGCCTTCTACCAGGAGACCGGCCGCGCGGGGCGCGACGGCATGCCGGCCGAGACGCTGCTGCTTTACGGCATGCAGGACCTGGTGTTCCGGCGGCAGATGATCGACCAGGGCGGGTCGCCGGAGGACATCAAGCGCGTGGAACGCGGCAAGCTCGATGCGCTGCTCGGTGTCTGCGAAACCGCGTCCTGCCGGCGCCAGGCGATCCTCGCGCATTTTGGGGAAACGATGGCGCAGCCGTGCGGCAATTGCGACACCTGCCTCACGCCGGTGGAGACCTGGGACGCGACGACCGCGTCGCGCAAGGCGCTGTCAGCCATTTTGCGCACCGGGCAGTCTTTTGGCACGGGGCACCTCATGGACGTGCTGCTCGGCGTGACGACCGACAAGATTACCCGCTTCGCGCACGACAAACTGCCGACCTTTGGCGTCGGCAAGGAGCTGGACCGCAAGGGCTGGAGCTCGGTGTTCCGCCAGCTCGTGGTGCGCGGGCTGATCGAGGTGGACCACGAGGCTTACGGCGCGCTGCGCATGACGCAAGCGGCGGAGCCGATTTTACGCGGGTTGGAGCCGGTGCATTTGCGCCACGACAGCGCGCCCGCCAAGACGGCAAAGACCAAGCCAGCCACCGCCGCGCTGAGCGCCGCCGCCTCGGGCCTGTTCGACATCTTGCGCGCCGAGCGGTCACGGCTCGCGCATGAACAGGGCGTTCCGGCCTATATTATCTTCCATGATGCAACGCTGGCGGCGATTGCCACGGCACGGCCAACCACGCTTCAGGAACTCGGTGAAATCCCCGGGATGGGACGTAGCAAGCTGGAACGCTACGGCGCCACGGTGCTTGCCGTCATGGCCGAGGCTGCCAGAGTCTAAGTGACTCTTTCAGAAGCCGCTCTGGTGAGTCGTATAGCGGTAATTTTCGAGCACCGGAGCGCGGCGTACTTTAGTACGTGAGCACCGGAGCGCAGAAAAGCGCCGCTAGACGGCCGCCAGAGCGGCTTCTGAAACAGTCACTAACCCCGCCACTGCGCCGCGATGATCGCCTGCACCTCATGTAAATCCCCGGTGACCCGGCAGCACAGCGCCGCAATCTCGGGTGTGGGCGGCACGATGTCGGGCACCATGACCACCATCGTGCCCGCCGCGTGCGCCGCCATGATGCCGGTAAAGGAATCCTCCACGGCCAAGCAGTTTTCCGGCGCCATGCCCAGGCCCGCCGCCGCCTTGAGAAACACGGCGGGATCCGGCTTGGGATGGTCCACGTCATCGCGCGTGAACACCAGCGGCAGTTGGGCGCGTAATCCTGAGCCATCCAGATGCCGCTCCGCCGTGCGCCGGTTGGCCGATGTTGCCACCGCCACCGGAACGCCCTCGCGCGCCAGATACGCCACCAGCGTCGCGGCACCCGGTTTTACCGGCATGGCGTGTTCAAAAACCTCGTTGCAATATTCCGTCAGCCGGCGCCTGTTGTCGGCGCCGGTTAAAATCCGCA
>PLSD01000080.1 GCA_003164135.1 Acetobacteraceae bacterium | reverse complement strand
AAAATCAATGACGGACGGCACTAGCACGGCGTAACGCATAGGTCAGTACAAATTGGCGGCGCCTCTATAAGCAGAAAGGCTGGCGATCAGCGAATGAGCGAGTTTTCTGAAGTTGTGAAAACTTTACACGCGCTTTAAAAGGAAAGGATTAAATTCATAATTAGCCGACCATATAGCCCATTTTCTGGAGACTTGCCATATTATTTAATTATATCATGTACTTATCCTGTACTAAGTCAGGCTCATAACCTGAAGGCCGCACGTTCAAATCGTGCCCCCGCAACCAACTTAACTTGCTCAACCAGAACAGATACAGAACCGTCCGCGCCATGGCGCAGGTGGGTCTTGTCGTTGTAGGCCAGGGCTAAAATCCCAGCCAGAGCACCGCGCAGTTCAACGCGGAGCTTGCCGTCTTCGGGGACAAGACGGACTTCCTCGATCAGCGTCCGGATGATGTCGAATGCCTCATCCTGGCTCTCCGGATCCAAGAGCGCTGTCTGTAGCGCCGCGACCCTGTCGCGATAAATCTGCGCGAGGTTGGGGTGCAGTGATGGTTCGCTGGCCGGCTGGTTGGCAAGTAGAGCGTTCAGCTCGTCTTCGCGGGTCTCCAGCTCAGCGATCTGTACACCAAGACTGCGGGCAGGGCCGCCGTCGGCTACCGCGTTCACCAGGATCTTCAGCCTCGATTTAACTTTGGCCAGTTCCTCTTTGGCTGAGCTAAAATGCGAATTCTGCTGCGCGATGATGGTATTGCGTTCGGCGATAAAGGCGGCGGCAAATTCTTTGAAAAGGCTCGGCGCCATGAGGTGATGCTTTAGGCCGTCAAGCACGATTGCTTCAATGGCGTCGACGCGGATGTTGAGCCGGTTGTCGCAGGTGCCCTTGTTCCGCGCCGTGGCACAGCCAAAGAGATTGCTGCTGATCTTGGTATAGCCACCGCCGCAGGCACCACAGCGCATCAGGCCGGTCAGCAGATAGTGTGGACGCTGGCCGGCCCAAAATCTCGTCTTTGGCTTGGCGACCCTATTGGTCGCATCTGAGGACGCTTCTGGTTGAGGCGGAGCCGATTTCTCCCGGACTATCGCCTGCCGGTCTTTGACGCGCTGCCAGAGTTCCTGGGGGATGATGCGAAGCTCGGGAAGCTCTGTGATAACGAGGTCTTCATCAGGGTTCAGCCTTGAAATCCGTTTGCCGTTTGCCGGATTCTTCAGATAGCGCAGCCGGTTCCAGACCTGTATCCCACGGTACAACTGATTGTTGAGTATCCCGGTTCCACGGGAAGCATTGCCGTAGATTGTGCTCGGCCCCCATCCCTGTTTGCTTGGCCCAGGAATTTTTTCTCTGTTTAGCGCATGTGCGATCGACAGGGGGGACTGCCCGTTCGCGTAATCGCCGAAAATCCGGCGGACGACGTCGGCTTGGGTTGGATTGATGGCGCGGTCGCCGGGCAGGTAAGAACCGTCTGAGCCGAAGTTGCGAATTGTATCGTATCCAAAGGTTTTGCCGCCGGCGCATTTTCCAGCCTCAGCCCGGCCCTGAAGGCCGCGGCGCGTTTTTTGTCCCAGGTCTTTTAGGTACAGGGCGTTCATCGTGCCTTTCAGGCCAATATGCATTTCGTTGATATCACCTTCTGCGATGGTGACCATCCGCACAGCGGCAAAGCTCAGGCGCTTGAAAAGTCCGGCGATGCCTTCTTGGTCACGGGAGAGGCGGTCCATCGCTTCGGCCAGAACCATATCAAACCTGCCACCGGAGGCGTCGGCGATGAGTTCCTGTAGGCCGGGGCGCAGCATTGATGTGCCGGAGATGGCGCGGTCCGAGTAGCTGTCCACCACAAGCCAGCCCTGGCGAGAGGCATAGTCACGGCACACACGCAGTTGGTCCTCTATGGACTCATCACGTTGTATAACGCTAGAATAACGAGCGTAAATTGCCACACGCACGGTCATCAGTTTGTCCTTCCGGCGCGCACTTTCGCGCTGCTCTGATATAACTGCGAGAATGTGAGGGCAAAAGTCAACGTCATTTTTACGCGAACTTCTTTTGGCTTGCTCTGCCGGTTGTTTTGGATATCGAAGATGTCGTTAAATCAGGTTGATCTGGTAAAAGCTCTGCCGCCGCTTGGCGTCCAAGGTATCTTGCGATCGCCACAAAAGCGGTCTCCACCTCGCCGTCGGTGGGGTACGTCGCAGTCTTGATGTTGAGCGAGATCTTTTCCATAATTTATGTATGTCGAAAAGAACACAGGAAAATAAAGGAAATAATTTCATCTGACTGCGGTAGACGTCTGGTATTGAACCGGCAAAATCAAAGATATCACGAAGTATAAAGTGGAGATAAATTTGAATGAATACTTATCGATTGAAGAATTCTATAGTCAATATATCGGACTTGTCAGATGTCTTGCGAGGACTTTGACTTGGGCGAATTTGGACAACTTTCTTGAATTTAAGCAAATTAGTCATGCTGAAAATCGCATTTTAGGTTTAAGTGAATCTGATTTGACGAGTAGCATGAAGCTTCTGAGCGCAGGCCACGGCGAACATTTGAGAGAGCATGATGTTAAAGATGCCAAGTCAAGGCAATAAATTTTGATAGCATAGAATTAAGTTTGTATTGAACTTTGGTAGATCTATGCTTTGCCGTGGTCGCGATATACTCAACTATACTTCGCATTATTCAAACCTAACGAGTAATAACCAAAATCGTCTCCGGTTCCGGCTATACGAATTCCCTTTACTTTGCTCTTCGGCATGGAGCTTCAATAAAATCATGACGCTAAATGTGACGTCATGATTTTAAAAAGGTTTCAGACATGTCAAATTCAGAAGCAGACTTCAATGTCGAGGGCAAGCAGTTGTGGCTTGAACCAGTAGTAACAGATGAAGTGGTGTCGCCAAATGAGGAGTTTTCGTCCCTGGACGAAAGCCACGATGCTTGGGCGAGTGGCATCGAAAAAAGTATTGAGGAATCGTTGGTTATTTCGCCGGTTGCGGTCGCGCCGGTAGAGGACTTCGAAGCATTTCTAACGAGAAGAATCAAATTATGAAGAGAAAGCGTCACAAATTACTCAGAGGCGAAATCAAATTTCGACCTGCGGGCCCGGCAACATCTGGTTCAGATAGCTGAGATCGTTCATGATCCGCAGTTTAGTCTTGATAAGGCCGGAAAGAAACTTGGCAAGAAGATTTTAAAATCAGTCCGGCATAATCCATATAGTCTTCTGATCAGAATAACAGACCCTCAACGCGATTCAAAAGTTGCAAGTAAGCAGGGGCTTGCTCTTGTTTATGCGCTTGAAAAATGCGGAATGGACACAGCAAAGCTGCTTGCTCACTTTGAAAAAGAAAGCATTAAGCTGTGTTACGCAGCTTATAGAGCCCAGAAAAAAATGGAGAGGGAAGAGAAACCTTTAAAGCCGCTAATGAAGCGCATAGTGCTCCAGGGCGCGCCCTCCGACCTCGCCGGCGAACTGGTCATCAGGATTAAAGTTGTCGACGGAACCGCTAGTTATATCGAGCTGCTCGAGCGACTACCAGACGCGCTATCAGAATCGCCAGGTCAACCGACAACCTCGTCATAATTTTCAGGAAGATATGAGCGTGCGCGTCATCCTTTGCTGCCAAACAAACGGCGGGGGATCATGCAACCGACGACCCAGTTTGGCTTGTCGACGATCTCGTGGATACGCAGTTCGCCGATCATGCCGAGCACGGCGTATGCCTCGAACGGCCCCACCTTCAGGCTGCGCGACATCTCATCCACGGCAAAGCGCACCGCATCGCGCGCTGCCTGAAACAGGTCGGGGCCGACGCCGAGGAAATCCCGGTACTCGGTCTCCGCGTAGGACTTCGTTGAAATGTCGGCGAAGGGGGCGCGCAGGTTGCGACCCTTGATGAGTTCAACCTTGATTGTGGCTGACATCGGCGCTTCGATTGCCGTACCCGAAATCTCGCCCTCACCCTGCAGTGCATGTCCGTCGCCGCCCGAGATCAGCGCCCCTTTATTGAAGACCGGGAGGTAGAGTTTGGCGCCCTCAGTAATGTAGCGGACATCAATATTACCCCCGGCTTTGGTCGGCGTAATCGAGGCAAAGTCACCATCCTGCGCCGGAGCCACGCCCAAAACGCCCAACATCGGCTTCAGGGGGAATCGCTCCCCGAAAATATCGGCGATGCCATCCGCAAGATCAAAACCGCGGAAATACGGCTCGGGAAACTCATCGCTGAGCAAGCCAAAATCCGGCAACAACCCGGTCCAGCCCCAACTGCCCAGTTCAAGCGCAGTAACCTCAAGCATCAGCGCATCGCCTGGCTCAGCCCCCTCGACATAAATGGGGCCGCATAGTGGATCCAACCGGCGAAAATCGATTTTTGAAATATCCGCGGCTGTGGAGTTGCGGCTAAGCAGCCCGTTTGAGGCATCAGGGCTGATCAGCGTGAAACTCTCCCCCGGTGCCACGCTCAACGCGGGAGGAACGCGGCGATTCCAATGCGGATGCAGGGAGTTGCAATGTTTGCAGTGGATGCTGCGTTTGAGTTGTTCAGCCCCACTCATGATCAGGATACCTCTGTGACGTCTTGCACCGCGGCAAACTCATATTGCGCCATGTCAACATGCGGCACGCGGCGGCGAGCTGCCATCAGCACCGCGCCACCTACCGCCATATAGGCGATGACGATGTAGGGGAAATAATTGAACGGAAATGCCGGGACCGGATAGATATTGGCGAAAAGCGCGTAGGCCGCTAGCAGCAGGCCAACGACTGGCGGTATTGGCATGTACCACCGCGCCGCTTGCAAATCCGTCTTGGTGAAACGGATGAGCGAGGCGATGTTCATCATGCCGTAGGCAATTAGCACCGTCAGCGTTGCCACTGTTCCGGTATAACCATAAAGATCCGAGGCATTGTTGTGCCAGGCGGCGAGTACAGCCAGCAACACCAGATTCATAATCATGACCAGATTACCCGCCACGCGGGGCGAGCCATATTGGTTCACGCTGGCCAAACGGCTAGGCAGAAATCCGTCCCGTGCCAGCGCCACCAGCAACCGCGCCGCGGCTGCGGCGGAGCCAACCGCCATGGCAAAAGTGCTCACAAGTGCGCCGAATTGGATCAGCCCCGACATGACGGCCCCGGCATATTGCGGGGCCAGATCCTGGAACGGCGCCGCGGCATTGGCGAATTTGCTGATATTGCCCAGCCCGTAGCCCACCGTTTGCGCGTAGCCGACAAAGGTGAAAAAGGCGCCGGCCACCAGCACTGTGGTGATGATGGCAAAGGGCACATCCCGGACGGGATTTTGCGCCTCCTCACCCAAGGATGAAGCGGCCTCGAAACCGATGAAGGTGAGCACGCCGAAGACCAGCCCCTGGCTGAGACCGCCAATGCCCGAGCTACCAAGATGGAAGGGGGCGGGCGTGAATTTGGTGACTGACACGATGATAACGGACAGAATCAGCACCAGTGTCACCGAGAACAGTTCGATCGTCAGCATCAACCGTGTGGAGAGTTTGATGTCGCGGTCGGTAATGAACCAGACGAGAAAGGCGCAGGCAAAGGCATAGACCGGCCATGGGATGTTGACCACTGGGGCGAGCAGGCCGGAGGCAAACAGGCCAAAGCCGCACAAGGCGGCTGTGACGAACACGGCATAAGTGAGCAGAATGGCCCAGCCGGCGATGAAACCAAAATTCCGGCCTTGAGCATAATAGATCAGCCCGTACACGGAGCCGGCATGTCCAACCTTGGAGGCAAGCCGCACGAAGGACAAAGCAATGCATAGCACGCCGATCGTGGAGACGATGAAAACAAGTGGCACGGCAGTGCCAGCCGTGGCCGCGATGAAGGGTGTGTTGAGTGATATCCCGACCATCATGGCGATAACCGCAACGGAGAGTGCGATGGTCTCGATCCGGTTGAGTTTGCGTTTGAACATTGACAGCTCCTGATCCCCGCGAAGCTGCGAGTGTGATGGCATCGCCGCGCTTGATCTTGTAAATTCGCGTTTTGTGGATTTGCGCGCCCTAATGCAGGGCGCGCCGTATCGCGCCAGGGGTGCGGCCCAGATGCCGCGCGAAAGTGGCTGTCATGTGCGCCTGGTCGGCAAAGCCCGTGGCCAGCGCGATCTCGGCCAAGCCCAGTGTTGAACCGGTCAGCAGGATGGAGGCTTTTTGAAGCCGCTTTTGCAGCACATAACGGTAGGGGGACATTCCCGTTTGTTGTTTGAAAGCCTGTAGGAAGCGGGTTTCGCGCATGCCCGAGAAGGTGGCGAGCGAGGCGACGGTCAGCGCCTCGTCCAAGCGGTTTTCGATTTCAGCGGCAAGGCGCACCCAGATTTTGGGTGAGAAACCGGCGCCCTGTGGCGGCTGTGACGGCTTTTGCGCGGCCCGGCGCCGCAACGCCGCCACCAGAGCCGAGCGCGCGCAGTCGGCAAACAGGGGACCCGCGGGATTGGCGGCTTTCGCTTCCCCCCATAGCTCCATGCAAAGCCGTGCTACCAGCGGGTCACGAAAGGCATCTCCGTGCAGCGGGCCGAATGTCTCCCCGACATTTGCAATTTCCGCCACGGCCGTCATCGGCAAAGCCAGCATGAGGTGCCGGTGCGGGGCGTCGATCATCAGTTCGCCCAAGGTGCGGGGCGGTGTGATGGGCATGAAGCTACCGGGGGGTACGGTAGCGCGGCGCCAGCCATCACCAAAATGGAAATCTGCGCGCACCGTGCCGCGCAGGGCCAGGCAGAGCACAAAATTATCCGAGACCGGGTCCGGGTCCGAGTGCGGCGGCAGGTCGAACATGGTCAGCTCCAACGGAAACTGGCCGGCACTCCGCCTCATTTCTATACGAGGGCGCGATGGAATATCTGGTTGATGTGGCGGCAGCATGCAAACAACACTCCAAGCAAGAGTTATGCATGACCGGCGTTTTTCCCAGGGCTGATGCTAGTGGAGCTTTTCGGCAGTTTCAATGAAAAGCTTGAGCCAACGTCTGCTCTCGGATCGTTATGCCAACCCATGTGCGGCCCGTTTAGGGCACTTCCTTCAAAGGGGGTGGCCACCCCTGACTGTCGATCTTTGGACAATATCATCCGCCAGTCGTGCGTTGCTTGGACGATGTTCCCGGAGTTCGAAATTGCCTGTTCCCTGTCACACGAACCGCTTGGCCCCGGCGACGCAGAGGATAATTGCGGCGGTGACCGCGAGCATGGCGGGCGGCACGGTCTCGTGCAACAGCAAGGCGGAGGCGGCGAGGCCGAGCGCTGGCTGCAGCAATTGCAGTTGTCCCACCGCGGCAATACCGCCCAGCGCCAACCCCCGATACCAGAAGACGAAGCCGAGCAGCATGCTGAAGGCGGAGACATAGGCCAGCCCTGCCCAGGCGCCGCCCGTGATCTGCGCCAGAGAGGCGGGACAGGTTAGCCAACCGGCTGCCAGCATGAGCGGCAGGGCCAGCACCAGCGCCCAGGAGATCACCTGCCAGCCCCCCAGCTTGCGGGAGAGCTTCGCTCCCTTCCGCGTAGCCGAGACCGCACACGATGATCGCGCTCAGCATTAGCGCCACGCCAGCGCCGGGCAGTCCCGCGCCATGACGCAGTACCACGCCGATGACGCAGGCGCTGCCCAGCCCGGCACAGAGCCAGAAGGCAAAGCGCGGACGCTCGCCGCCGCGCAGCACGCCGAACAGGGCGGTGGAGAGCGGCAGCAGCCCCAGAAAAATCTGCGATTGTGCCGCATCGATGTGCCGCAGCGCCAGGGCGGAAAGCAGCGGGAACACTTGGAGAAAAGTACACGCAACGATGGCGCGCCGCTGGGATTTGAGGCGGCAAGGCGTACGGCAGGCAACGCGGCGAGATAGTTAGGGGTGAACCCGGTCCGGGGCAGAAAAGCGGCCATTCGGGGGGAACTGCGGGCGACGGGGAAACCACCCCGCGCGGCGGCGGCGCGGTGCAGCCAAAAAGCCCTTACCCTTCAACGGCAAACTGGCGCGCCCTGATGGAGTCGAACCATCGGCCTCAAGATTAGAAAACTGTTTCGATAACGAAGCCAAGTGCCCTTTACACCCTCCGCGCCCCCCATTGTCCCCCGGTTTCCCAAGCCTGTAACCGGCCGGTGGTCCTTTTCGCCACCCTTAATGGCCGGGCGAGACGAGCAGGTCGCGCCTCGGCAGGCCGCCACCCAGCGCCCCCGCACCGATCCGCACCGGCAGCTGATGCCGGTTGTCACGGATGAAGCGTGCCCCGAAACTCTGCCGCCCGATCCATTTGATCCGCCGGTAGCCGCCAAACCGCGTAATCGCCGCGTCACCGATTTTCAGCGTCTCCACCGCCGCCTCACCTGCCGGCGTCGCGATCCGCGTTCCCCGCAGGTAGCAGAGCGATATCTCGGTACCCTGGGACGTATTGCTCACGGCGAACGATCCGGTCGAGAAACTGCCTACAATATCGAGCGTCTCGGTGACCGTGCCGTTGGAAAGTTCCAGCCCGACACCGGAGACAAAGCTTTCCGAGGTGGCGCTGAATCCTTCAAGGATGATCGTATCGGTGGCGAAGAACCCGCCAATTTCAAGGCCGCCCAAATTGCTGGCGGTTACTGAATACTCCGGGAGGAGCAGTTCAGCATTCGTGCCGGCAAAGCTGACGCTGGCGGCGGTAGGGGGACCGCCGGAAAGCGTCGCATTGCTGCCCAGCAAGGCTGTGCCGGTGAGTGAACCGATCGAGGCATAGCCGCCATCGAGTGTTACATTATTAACGCTTCCGCCCGTCAGCGTGCCGCCGGCCTGCACCACGACGTTGGTTGCTGTGCCATAAACGATGAGCATACCCTGGCTCAGAACCGTGTCGCCGACGCTGATACCACCGGCCTCAATGACCTCCGTAGCATCGCCGATCTGGCCGCCCATCGCCGTGCCGCCGGTTTCAATATAGGCCCCGGAATGGTTCTCCAGCACGTTGCCGACGATCGTGCCGCCGGCATAAACGACCTCGGAACCGCCTGAAATCGTGATGGCAGCGGCCGTTCCCCCGTGCAATATGTAAGAGGTCTCGCCGCTCGCCGTCAGCGATGTTGCCAGGGACGCAGCGTAGAACGGTACCGTTCCGCCCACGATGACAACGCCGGAGGACACGGAGCTGCCGCCCGCCAGCAGGGTAGTGCCCGTTACCGAGGCACCTGGCAGCACCACCAGCAACCCTCCTGACTCGATAGTGCTATCCGCTGCCGTACCCGACTGGACGATTTCCGCACCGCCATTTTCGATGATCGTCGACTCGCTGATGCCATAGCCTTGCACAAATTCGAGACTGCCACTGAAGATCGTGGTGTTGCTCGCTATCCCCCATAGTTCCTGGAACCCGCCGTCCATGAGAACAGTGCTGGCGGCTGTGCCTTCAAAGTTGCCATCGACATATTGCTCGGCGCCCGATGTGATCGTTGCACCAACGGCTTCACCCGAAACGTATTGCAGGCCGCCATCCGCCGTGGTGTCCACGGCGAGGCCAGTAGCCGAGATGTCCTCTGTACCCCCAAACAGGGTGGTGTTTTGCGCGGTGGCGCCGTTAAAGACATCTAGCTCGCCGCCTGTATAGACGGCGGTGCTGTCTACCTCGCTACCCTGATAGACATAAAGCTGTTCGTTCCCCTGCAAAGTCAGCCCAGAGGCGACCGAACCGCTCAAGGCAACGACCGTACCGTTCGAGACTAAATCAATCGTCATCGCTGGAGCCTCCCAGGGAATTGATGGAGAGAATTCATTTCTAACATTGCTTAATTGCCGGTTATTAGCAACAGGTGCCGAGGCCAGAAAGCTCGCTCAACCTCATGCCATAAATCAACATCGGCATATAAGCCGATGCAAAAACTGCAAGGCCTCGGAAATTCAGCCCCTTTTTGCTCTGCTGCGTCGTGGCGGCGACCTTCTGGGTTAGATACCGTTGGTCAAGAGCCCGCGCCGCGCTCTCTGCCCCGGCCATCCCGCCGCGACTATGGCACAGGCCAGGGCGCCACTCACTTCTGGCGGATTTCCGGACCGGCCAGCATGGGGGTAAAAAAATAGCGGCCCCGACGGGATTTCCTCCTGTGGCACGACACCAGGGCTGCAGTGTGTCCATCCCCATCATCCGCGCGGAGTTAGAGCTAATCCAGGAAATCCAGACCGACGCATGATAGCAGAATGTGACGGTCGGCATGCTGGACGAAGTGCGCATCCGGCAAAGCCACCACCAAAGTTAAGGCTGTAATCGCAGGAGGCCGTTTTGCCGAAATTAACAGGGCCGAGCTGGGGACCAGCTTCCAAGGGTATACCGAAACACCTGGTTTTCCTCTGTCATGGCGTCGGCTCAGACGGTAATGATCTGATCGAGCTTGCCCCCTCCTGGGGTCGCCTTCTGCCAGATGCCATACTCGACGCCGGGTCTTTGTTTTTGCGTCGTGCACGGACACCATCACACCGATTACACTGGTTTCACACAAGACGGAATTCACGTCCGCTGTCTCGGTCAGGCCGTAGTCTGGCTGTTGGATGATCGTATCATTGATGGTAGATCGTAATATGCCGAAGAAGCCAAAAGCAATTGCAGTGAAGATTCGTGACTTGGCCGCCCGCCATGGCGTTGTGTATACGTGTCTGCTTGGTGATGATGCTGCGCTCGATCATATCGAACAGCTTCTCATCGCATTGCGCCGGTCCGGCTATCTCAACAATAACGCGACACTTTTGCTTGAGATTGAGTATTTTCAAGAAAAGCAAGGTTTGACGAAATAACGGCGCTAGACGACGAAGCCCTGACTTGTTACTCCTCTAGCCGCTCGCCGAGGCTAGAAGCCGCAAGGTCATCATGGCGAAAATAGCTGCGGCTGACCTGCACGGCGTTGCCGATCACGTCAGCGGGTCGTTTCGCGCCTTTGGAACCTTTGGGCATGGCTTATTGCCTACTGTGGGCCAAAAGCGCCTGAAGGTCGGCAATCCACGCTTTGTTCCGGTCGATTGAGGCTTGTGTAGTCTCAACCCAAGGCGCCGTCCCGTCCAGGAGAATCCGCCTTTCACCAGATACCATTTTACCTTCCTCAAATTGCTTAATCTGATATTGAAGGTCGCTAATTTGCGTTTTCCAACCTTCAATCAACTGGTCCATCGCCGACATTTGCCAACTCCACATGATGCTCGTGGGTAAGAATGGAGCATTTTAGGGGTTGTTGGCGAGTCTAAGGTTGGGGAATTTCCAATTGACCCACTACCCAGTTCCGAGACTGATTTCCGGCATTGCGATGACTGTCCCCCGCTTTTGGCACATCGATTGCTTTAACGAAGATCAGCGAGGTTGCGTCCGCTTGCCTGCGACCGCAGCGTTCAACTTTGTCTGAAAAGGGTAAGTCGATGGATGAGCTTTTTGTCGTATGTCGGACATTCGAGATCGATGACGGTCAGGTGTCGGGTTTTGTCCTGATGCGCGCGGAGGAGAATGGCGAACCCCGACCGTGGCCGATCCTGATCTCACGCAAGGCCAATCAGTTTTTTGGCTTTGAAAATGCTTGCCCGCATCAGGGATCGCGTCTGGATACGAGGGCGGGCGAGTTTTTGGACGAGGAAGGTAATTTCATCACTTGCGGCAAGCATCATGCCCAGTTCGATCTGGATACGGGTCATTGCTTCATTGGTCCCTGCCAAGGCCAGCGGCTAACGCCTATCGCGCTGGTGATCGACGATGGCGATGTTTGCCTCACCGGGGTTCGACTAGCAGAAGAGGACGGGCTCGATATTCCCGATCCAGAGGAAGTGCCCGAGGTCATGATTACGCCAGATTAAGTGCGTCCGCGACGGGCTAGCCGACTCGGTTAGTCTTAGAAGCCTCGAAGTTACCGACTACGACACAGATCAACACCGACGGCATAGGAATTTCCTAATGGAAATGGCGGAATTACAAAAGCGAAAGCAGCCTCTCAATCTTGCGATCGTCTACGTGGACCCCGATGCTTTTGCCGCCAATTTAATGGGCTGGCTGGAGATCACAGCACACATTACCGCGCTGCGGGCTGGTGAAGTTCAGACGCGCGCTGAAGGGGTAACCCCGACATTGTCGGCAGAGCAGTTGAAAGGTGGCAGTGTCGCGAATGTCGGCAACGACGCGGTGTTTGCGTTCTGCATGACGGCAGCGTTGAAAGAAGACAAGGCTGCCGTGGACAAGGTGGAATCTGCTTTGGTGGAAAGTCTTGGGAAGGAGTTTCCGGGATCGTTTGCTCTATGGAATTTTCGCGCGAATATAGAAGCGCCTGTAACTTTGGACGATTTTGTCGGTCAGGCCGGTAAACAAATGCTGACAGGCGACAAGCCTCCCCCGCCGCTGCGCGCGAAGGAAAATTGGAACGAGGGTCTGCGCTTTCTCGAGAAGGCGCGCAAATCCAACTTTGTTCATGAGGTCATGTATCCTTTGGCAATATGGCACCGTGAGCGCTGGACGGAGACTCTAGAGAAAGGCGTGGCTTTTCTCCAACACATTGAGGACTCTGTTCCGATCTTGCGCGAGGTTTTAGAGGAAACGCGCAATGATGAGCCCTTCATCGCTAATGTGCTGCTCAAATTGGCCCCTGCTGTGGATATGGAACTGGCTGACGATACGCAGGGATTTCTGCGATCCTTGGCGCGCCGAGCTTAGCCAGGCTTGTTGCCACGCCGCCTCGTCATCCTCGCCGCTGGCTTACAAGACCCCGTCGTCATACGTTGCGGACGAATGATACTCTCGCTAAAGTCCTCGAACAAACAATGTAAGCCTGGAAGAGTCTTCGGAGTAGATCTCAACTCAACCGGGCGTCCTGCCCGACGGCTCTGTCCGGTTTGCCGTAATACACAACAGGAGCCTTGCATGTATATCGCCATGAATCGCTTTAAGGTCCGCCCCGAGGACCAGGAGGCATTCAAGAAGCGTTGGCTGGAGCGCAACGTTTATTTAAAAACCGTTCCCGGCTTTGTCAGCTTTCATTTGCTGCAGGGGCCAATTCGCGAGGATCACGTCCTCTACGCCTCCCATACCGTATGGGGTGCTTATGCCGATTTCGAAGTGTGGACACGATCTGAACAGTTCCGCGCCGCCCATGCCGGTGCTGGCTCCGGCCGGTCGCTAACCCTGACGCATCCTGAATTTGAAGGTTTCGAAGTGCTTCAGGAAATCGTTGCGGAGAATTAGGCGGAAGCTACTGTAGAAAGCGCTAAAACATGAAACACCTCCATACCGCAACGTGAGTTTTGGCCGGTGTAACATTTTGTGGGCCGGGCGCCGCGATCGAGCATTTCTTCAAGTGTGACTTTGGGTAGATTTTCCTTGTCGGGGGCCTTCCTTGGTGTAATAATCGGCCATTACGAACCGGCCGGTTGCGCGGAGGTCTTCCTGAATGACATCATGAGCGCGGATCCTCGCCGTGGCCGTTTGATCCGTTCAGCGCGCTTGCTGTTTGATAATCTTGGTGTTGTACTGAGGTGACAGCCGCTGCTGCCGGGTAGTCATTGTTTTTGTTATTCCACCGTTCGACGGGCGAAATGTGCCCTTGCCGGTTCTGGCAATGATAGCATCCAGCGCAGCCACAGCTCTGACACTCTGGCGGACTGTATTGGATCACGCGAGGGAAATAGACCAGCCTGAGTATGCGCCTGCGATAGGTCGTTGAAACGCGATGCCGGCCTTGTTGTACCTGAATCTGGCCACCAGACTGAGCCCAATAACCTGGCCGCATTGGTGATCAGAATTCCGGTGTCTGCCATGGGCTTGATCTAGGTCCTGCCGCTATTCGAATACTGCGGATCGTTGTTGCTGAACCTTTTGGTGTGTCACAGTCACTTTACCAAATGGAGTAAAGCGCTCTGGTTTATCGTGACGGTCTGCCTATGGATCGAGATTGCCTGCATGACGGCCCTGCTAAGGCTCGCAGCCCTGTCGTCGATGCCGCTCCATACCGCTGTGCGGCCGCGCGGGTCGACCTCCAGCAGCTTGACGCCAGATGGCACTTCGGTGCCATCGCGGACAACGCCGCGCAGCATACCGTCAAAAGGTGCTATGATCGGCGTATCGCCAAGAAAGCCGATGATATAATCCTTGAAGATGCGAGTACCGATCTCGATCGGAGTTCGCCATATCCCGGGAAAATCAGCACGGACGAAGCGTTCAGCGCCGCGGCCCCCGAGTTGGAGGGCGATGCCATCTGGCCTGTCTGTGGCACCATGCTGGATGATCTGGCCGGCCTTTGCCGGCCGTGTTTCGATGGCGAAATCGCAGTTTTCCTCCGCGGAGAAGCTAGGACCAAGGCCGATGGTAAACTTTGCCAGCCGGCGCAGGTCCGGTGTGACCTGATATTTTTGCATCCTGGCGTCGATCAGGATCGTGGGGGTCTGAACGATCATCAGGTCCAGGAGCCCGAGTTCGGTAATGATGACGCCCTTGGCCTTTGTGCGTAGCGTAAGAATCTCAAGGCCAGCATCGGCACGTTGCGCGGTGACGCCGTCGAGTACAACGGGGTCATCGAAAAGCGCATCATGAAAGGCCATTTTTCGCCGGATGACGGGTGGAAATGGATCGTGCGACAATATGGTAAAGTAGCCGGCACGATGTAGGCTGACCGCCACAGCGGATGCAATTTCGTTGGTGCCGAGGATCACGGCAAAAGCATGGGGGCCAGCTTGTTTTCCGGCGTGTCGCTTGTTGCTCATGAGTACTCCTCTTCCAACAAGATATAGTGTAAGCAAATCTCGCGCCAAAAGAGTTTGTCCCGTTTCGGGACGCGGTGGCCGGCCGCAGCGTCTGGTTAGGGACGAGGCGCGTATTTACTGTTGGAATCATAACATTTTTTGGGCGTGAATGGGAGGGGAGCGCAGTCCGGTGGGGCGGCTCTAGTGCCGTCCGTCATTGAT
>PLSD01000048.1 GCA_003164135.1 Acetobacteraceae bacterium | reverse complement strand
CGGGGGCCATCCACATATGAATTTTGAAAACGGCTGAACCGTTTCGTATATCCGTTACGGATGGGGTGCGGGGCATCATGCCCTGCCAGGGTTCCAAGGGGCGGCGCCCCTGGCCTTCCTAAATCAGCGCGTCGCCTTCGGCGGTGTCACTGAATAATCGTAAAACCCGCGCCCGGATTTGCGCCCGTACCAGCCGGCTTCGACGTATTTTACCAGCAGCGGGGCGGGGCGGTATTTGTCCTCGCCGAGGCCGCGGTGCAGCACGTACATGATCTCCAGCAGCGTATCCAGCCCGACGAAATCGGCCAGTTCCAGCGGGCCCATCGGGTGGTTGGCGCCGAGCTTCATGCCGGAATCAATGGAGGTGACGGTGCCGACCCCTTCCGCCAAAGCAAAAATCGCCTCGTTGAGCATGGGGCAGAGGATGCGGTTGACGATGAAGCCGGGGGCGTCCGCCGCCGTGGCGATGGTTTTGCCGAGCTTTTCCGCCAGCGCGTAAATGGTGTTGTAGGTCTCGTCCGAGGTCGCCATGCCACGGGTGATTTCCACCAGCTTCATCACCGGCACCGGGTTGAAGAAGTGCATGCCGATGAATTTATCGGCCCGTCCGGTGATGCTGGCGAGCTTGGTGATGGAAATCGAGGAGGTGTTGGAGGCCAGAATGGTATCCGGCCCAATGATGGGCGCGAGCGCCTTGTAGATGGTCTCTTTGAGGTCCTCGCGCTCGGGAATGGCCTCGATGATGACCTGGGCGGCGGCGAGGGATTTGTAGTCAGTGGAAGTGACGAGGCGGCTGAGCGCCTCGTCCTTCGCCTGGGCGGTGAGGCTGCCCTTGGCAACCTGGCGGTCCATGTTCTTCGTCATGGTCGCCAGGGCTTTAGGCAGAGCTGCTTCAAACGAGTCCACAAGTATCACATTGAAGCCAGCGAGCAGGGAAGCGTGGGCAATGCCATTGCCCATGAGTCCGGCGCCGATGACGCCAATGTGAGTGACGTTCATAGGGCTTTTTCGAGCTCCGGCAGGATGACGAAGAGGTCGCCGACCAGGCCGTAATCGGCAACCTGGAAGATCGGGGCGTCTTCATCCTTGTTGATGGCGACGATGACTTTGGAGTCCTTCATGCCGGCGAGGTGCTGAATGGCGCCCGAAATGCCGACGGCGATGTATAGGTCCGGGGCGACGATCTTGCCGGTCTGGCCGACCTGATAGTCGTTGGGAACAAACCCGGCATCCACGGCCGCGCGCGAGGCGCCAACGGCGGCGCCCAGCTTGTCGGCCACGGGGTCGAGCAGTTTGGTGAAGTTTTCGCCGTTCTGCATGCCGCGCCCGCCGGAGACGATGATTTTCGCCGCGGTGAGTTCGGGACGCTCGCTCTTGGAGAGCTCGGAGGAGAGATACTTGGACTGCGGCGCCACGGCGGCGACTGTCAGGGTCTCAATGGCGGCGGAACCGCCTTCGGCCGCGACGGGGTCGAAGCTGGAAGCACGCACGGTGATGACTTTTTTGGAGTCGGAGGATTTCACCGTGGCGAGGGCGTTGCCGGCATAGATCGGGCGAATGAAGGTGTCGGCATCGACCACGCCGGAGATGTCGCTGAGCGGCTGCACGTCCAGCAAGGCAGCGACGCGCGGCAGCACGTTTTTGCCGGCCGCGGTGGCGGCCCACATGATGTGCGAATAGTTGCCGGCGAGCGAGACGATGAGCGCGGACAGCGGTTCAGCCAGGCCGTGCGTCAGCGAGGCGTCGTCAGCGGCCAGCACTTTCGACACGCCGGCGATTTTGGCGGCCTCGGCGGGGGCATTGCCTACGCCGCTGCCTGCGATCAACACATGGACTTCACCCAGCAGGGCGGCCGCGGCGATGGCCGAGCGGGACGGCTGCTTGATGCCGTGGGCATCGAAGTCGAGAACAACAAGTGAGGTCATGATTAGATCACCTTCGCTTCATTACGGAGTTTGTCGATAAGGGCGGCCACGTCGGCGACCTTGATGCCGGCCTTGCGCACGGGCGGCTCGTTGACCGTGAGGATGGTCAGGCGCGGCGTGGGGTCAACGCCCAGGTCTTCCGGCTTCACCACGTCGATGGTCTTTTTGCGGGCCTTCATGATGTTCGGCAGCGAGGCGTAGCGCGGCTCGTTGAGGCGCAGGTCGGCGGTGACGACGGCCGGCAGGGTCAGGGCCACGGTCTCCAGACCGCCGTCAACCTCGCGGGTGACGGTGGCGGTGCCATCGGCGATTTCGATTTTGCTGGCGAAGGTGCCTTGTGGCCAGCCCAGCAGGGCGGCGAGCATCTGGCCGGTGGCGTTCATGTCATCGTCGATCGCCTGCTTGCCGAGAATGGCGAGCTCGATGCCTTCCTTGACGATAATCGCCTTCAGCATTTTGGCAACAGCCAGCGGCTCCAGCGCGACATCGGTTTCCACCAGAATGCCGCGGTCAGCGCCCATGGCGAGCGCGGTGCGGATGGTTTCCTGGCACTGGGTCGCGCCGAGCGACACCGCGATGATCTCGGTGACAATGCCCTTTTCCTTCAGGCGGACAGCTTCTTCGACGGCGATTTCGTCAAACGGGTTCATCGACATTTTAACGCCGGAGGTCTCAACAGCGGTGTGATCCGATTTTACCCGGACTTTCACGTTGTAATCGACCACCCGTTTCACGGCGACCAGCAGTTTCATGGCTCTATTCTACCTCGGTTATGGCGCCCTCAGGTGGGCGCGACACTGATATTGGAAGTCTTTGCGAGAGGAAAGTCCCCGCGCATGCAATACATTAGTCTAGGAATTGAGGCGACACAGGCGGAAAATGGCTTCCTCTATGTCCGGTAATGCGGCGCAGTAGCTCATTCTGAAGAAGTTCTTGCCCCTCGTTGCGTCGAAATCGTAGCCGGGTGTAGCGGCAATATTGGCTTCGTCAAGCAGCCGGGCGCAAAAAGCGGCACTGTCGGCGGCAAAGCTGGTGCAATCGGCGTAGAGGTAAAACGCGCCGTCCGGGGGAGAAATTTTCGTGAAACCGGCGGATTCGAGGCCGGTGAGCATGATCTGGCGGGCGGCGGCGTAGCGGGTGCGGTTGGCTTGCAGCTCCGCGTGGCAGCCCAGCGCGGCCTGCGCGGCGATTTGCGAGATGTAGGACGGCGAGACGAAGAAATTCGCGGCCAGACGCTCGACGGTGCGGACGAGGTCCTCGGGGCAGACCATCCAGCCGACGCGCCAGCCGGTCATGGAAAAATACTTGGAGAATGAATTGATGACGATGGCGCTCTCGGAGAACTCCGACGCCGAGGCGATAGGCTTGCCGTAGGTGAGGCCATGGTAAATCTCATCTGAAATCAAACGGATGCCATTGGTGTGGCAATAGCGGGCCAGGGCGGCGAGGTCCTCTGGGGCGAGCATGGAGCCGGTGGGGTTGGCCGGGCTCGCGATGATCAGGCCGTCGGGCTTGCGCTCCAACGCTTCCAGCATGGCAACCGTGGGCTGAAACCCGGTCTCGATGCCGCAAGGCAGAATGAGCGGTTTCAGGCCCAGCGCGGTGGCGATGTTCACATACGGCGGGTAATACGGCGCGGCCAGGGCAATGGTGTCACCGGTGTCGAACGCCGCCAGAAACGCCAGCGGAAACGCCCCCGACGCGCCAAACGTCACCGCAATGCGCGACACCGGCACCGAAACACCATACCAATCATGAATATGCGCCGCGATCGCCGCGCGCAAAGGCAGCCGGCCCAACGCCTCGGTGTAACCCAGGGTGTCCCCCGAGCGTAGCGCCGCCTCAACCGCCTGACGCGCCCCATCGGGCAGGCCCGTGCCCGGCTGCCCAACTTCCATGCGCAAAACCCGCGCATCGCCCGGTTGCCGCCGCTGTTCGCGCGCATTAGCCTCGGTGATGACATCCATCACCCGGAAGGATGGAACGGCCCGCCCCGCGCCGATTTTCATAGGTGCGCCGTGTTTGCTGACTCAGCGTCCACCAACGGCCAGACCCTGGCCGGACGGGTCGGCGGTTGCGGTGCAGGAGGCCTCGCCGCCGGGAACGCCGCCGGGGCAGGCGATGGCGTTGGCGCGCGAGATGGCGCCCTGGCCGGTGCCGGTTGTGGTGGCGTGGAAGGTGGAGCCGCTGGTGGTGTAGGTGACGGTGGCGGCGAGGGTTGCGGGCTGGCTGGGGCGCGGGGCGGCGGCGAGCAGGATGCCGGTGCCGGGCGCGATGCGGCCGGTGCCGAAGAGGTTGTTCATGCTGACGGCGCAACTGACGACACCGCCGTTTTTGTCCAGCGCCGAGAAGCTGGCGGTGGCGGGTTGCGCGGTGCCGGCTTGCGCGGCGGGCAGGGCGGCGGTGGTGAGATTGCCGTTGGTGCTGCTGTCCGCGTTGGTGAATTTAGGCGCGTTAGTGGTGAGGTCCGAAGCCTGGAGGCCGGCACCGGCCTGGTTGGCGGCGGTGACGAAGTTTTGCGCGTAGGTGCCGGCGTATAAGCCCTGGACGCCGAGGACGCGCAGGGATTCCAGCGTGACGGCGAGGTCCGGCTGGGTCAGATTGGCGCCGGCCGGGAGCAGGGCGCCGCCAGGGGCGAATACCGAGGCCGCGGCGGGGTCGGCGGCCAGCGCGTTGCCGACGACCTGGAGGTCGGTTTCCAGGGCGGAGGAGACGGGAACGCCGCCGGCGAGGCGCTCGGCGGGGACGATGACGCTGGCGGCCGGGAGCACACCGTAGCGGGCCTGTAAGGCGAACAGGCCGCGCGCCATGTTTGGCACGGCGGCGGGGCGGTCACCGGAGAGGCTTGCGGGGGCGCTGGGCGGAAACAGCAAGGCCACCGGCGGCTGCGCGTTGCCTTGGGCGTCCGGCATTTTAACGAGGCAGGCGCCGCCGCCGCCGAGCCCGGCGCGCGACGGCAGGGTGACGCTGAGCACGAAGCCGGCGGCGGCGGCGGCATCGGCTGCGTTGCCGCCCTGGTTGAGAACCTGGCGGGCGGCCAGCGCGGCTTGTGGTTCATCAGCGGTGGCGTAGCCGAACACCGTGGGGGTAGCGGCGGTCTGCCCGAGACTGGTGTTTGCGCCGCCACCGAGGCCGGGAATATGGCCGCAGCCGGAGAGCAGGGAGAGCGCCGCGAGGGCGGTAACACGGGAAAGAGTCTGGCTACGCAAAATGGTTCATCCCCAAGTTAAAACGGCCGGATATGGTCCGGCCGTGCTTAACCGTGAATGCAGCTTCGGGCAACGTGCGGCGGGACTATGACTCCACCGATGAGCAACTGCGCGGCGAGATCATCGCCAAAAATTCGCGGCGGGTGGAGGGGTCGTCGCGGAAGGCGCCGAGCATGCGGCTCGTCACCATGCTGGCGCCCGGCTTATGCACGCCGCGGGTGGACATGCACTGGTGCCCGGCCTCGATGACCACGGCGACGCCGCGCGGTTGCAGCACGTCGTTGATGGTATTGGCGATCTGCGCCGTCATTTTTTCCTGGATCTGGAAGCGGTGGGCGTAGGCGTCCACCACGCGGGCGAGTTTGGAGATGCCGACGACGCGGGTGCCGGGCAAATAGGCGACATGCGCCTTGCCGATGATGGGGACCATGTGGTGTTCGCAATGGCTCTCGATGCGGATGTCACGCAGCACGACCATTTCGTCATAGCCCTCGATTTCCTCGAAGGTGCGGGCGAGCAAAGCGACCGGGTCCTCGGCGTAGCCACGGAAAAATTCCTCATACGAGCGCACGACGCGGCCGGGGGTGTCCTTCAGGCCCTCGCGGTCGGGGTCTTCGCCAGCCCAGAGCAGCAGTGTGCGGACGGCGGATTCAGCGTCCGCGCGGCTGGGTTTTTTTGGCGCACGCGCCTTGGTGAGCTTGGCTTTCGATGTGACGACGTTCAAGGCGGGTCTCCGTCTGCGGTATTTTTAAGAGCCCGGTTGTTCGGGCACGGATATATTCTACGTTTTAACCTCGGGTACGGATCAGTCTGCCCGTGGAAAAACGCAGAGCGATGAGTGAACCCCTAAATTGCGATATGGGCAAGGATGAAAAACCCGCAACCCGGCAATGTGATTTTAATGCAGCCGCGTGTTCTGGTGCGGGCTGTCCAGGCTGAAGGTGGGAATCGCGATGTCGAACTGGCGGTCCTCGTCCACCGCGAGCATGTGGTACTGCCCAGTCATGAAGCCTGATGGCGTGGAGAGCGGCGTGCCCGAGGTGTATTCAAAGCTTTCGCCAGGCTCCAGCACCGGGGTTTCGCCGATCACGCCCTCACCGTGCACATGCTGGGTGCGGCCGTGGGCATCGGTAATGTGCCAGGTGCGGCGGAGCAACTGCACGGTAATCGGGCTGCCGTTGGCGATGGTGACGCGGTAGGCCCAGGTGAAGCGCGCGGCCTCGGGGTCTGACTGGTCGGCCAGATAGAAAACCCGCACCGTGACGGTGATGCCGGCGGTGGTTGCCTGAAAGCCTGGGGTCATACAAAGCCTGCGGTCATACAAAGCCTGGGGGTCATGCGCGGAATATTCCTAGAAGCTGGTTAGTCCATGGCGCCGCCGCCAGCTTCACCAAAGCGTAACGCAGCCCGCGAACGCTCACAAGCCAGAGATGAAAACGGGAGCTTTGCCGTATCGGGAGGCGCTGCTACACCGGGACGATGGATAGAATTTCCCAGTTGAGCCGTCGTGGCGCCGTGGCCGTTTGTATCACGCTTTCGGCTTGCGCGGCGGCGGGGCCGAGCGGCGCGGCAAGCTACCCGCCCCCCAATGGTGCCTATGGCGCGTTTCTGGCGGCGCATTATGCCGATGCGCGCAACGACCCTGATGCGGCGGCGAAATATTATGGGCTGGCGTTGCAGGCGGCGCCGGGCAATCAGACGATGATCGGGCAGGGGTTTCTGGCCGCGGTGCAGGCGGGCGGCGCCCAGGCGCAGGATCAGGCGCAGGATCTGGCGCCACAGCTTTCCGGCAATGCGCTGGCGCTGATGCTGCTGGGGAACCAGGCGGCGCTAAACGGCGATTACGAGAAGGCGGGGACAATTTACGCCGGCCTGCCGCAGGATGAGCTGGTGGGGTTGATAAAACCGCTGCTGGTGGGGTGGTCCAGGTTCGGACAGGGCAATACGCAAGCGGCGCTGAAAGGCTTGCAGCCGTATTTCAACACCGGGGCTTTTGCGCCGGTTTATGTGCTTAACGCGGCGATGATCGCCGACGCGGGGCATGATACCAACGATGCGGCGCAGTATTATGGTGCCGTGAGCAACGGGCAGCCGAATTTGCGGCTGGCGCAGATTTTGGCGAGCTGGCAGGCGCGGCAGGGGCAGGCGGCGCTGGCGGCGCAGGAGCTGGACTCGCTGGTGCAGGCACACCCAGATTTGCAGATGGCGCTCCCGGGGTTGCAGGCGCGGATCGCCGAGCCGGTGGTGGCGAGCCCGGTGCAGGGGCTGGCGGAGGCGTATCTCACGTTGGCGGGGTCGCTGAACCAGCCGGCCGCGACGTTCCTGCGCACGGTGTTTTTGCGTTATGCCCTGCAGCTCCGGCCGGATTTAACCGCAGCGCGGCTGTTGCTGGCGGATACGCTGGCGGCGAGCGATAATCCTTCCGCCACGCCGACGCCGGTGCAGATGCAAAATGCGCTGGCCAGCCTGGCGCCGGTGACGCCGGACGATGCGCTGTTTGCCCCGGCGGCGTTGCAGCAGGCGAATTTACTCTCGGCGCTGGGCCGCCCGGCGGATGCGGTGGCGATGCTGGACAAGTTGATCGCGATGTCACCGCAGGACCCCGGCCTGCTGGCCAATGCAGGCGATATGCTGCGCGCGGCCAATGAGATGCAGGCGGCGATACCCTATTACAGCAAGGCGATTGTGGCGATTGGCAGCCCGCCGCCGCCGGCTGCGTGGTCGTTGTTTTTTGACCGTGGGATTTGCGAGGATAGCGTGAACGACTGGGCGGCGGCCGAGCCGGACATGCTGGAAGCGCAGGCGCTGGGGCCGAACCAGCCGTACGTGCTGAACTACATCGGCTATAGCTGGGCGCTGCATGGGGAAAAACTGGACCAGGCGCATGCCCTGCTGGAACGTGCGGTGGCGCTGGACCCTAATGATGGCGCGGTGATCGACTCGCTGGGTTTTGTGAACCTGAAGCAGGGGCACACCCAAACGGCGCTGGGGCTGCTCACCCAGGCGGTACAGCTGGACCCCGACGATGCCGAGGTGAACGGGCATCTGGGCGATGCGTTCTGGCAGGCGGGGCAGAAGCTGCAGGCCGCGTATCAGTGGCAGCGGGCACTCTCACTGGGGCCGGACGCGAAGCTGGCGGCTGAGCTGAAGGCGAAACTGCAGCAGAATTTTCCGCCGGTTTCGTGATGCTGCGGCGATTTGCACCGGCGAAGGTGAACTTGTTCCTGCATGTCACGGGCAAGCGGGCGGATGGTTACCATCTGCTGGACAGTCTGGCGGTGTTTCCCGCCGTGGGGGATGTGGTGGGCGTGGCGCCGGGTGAGGCCATGAGCCTGGAGATTTCCGGGCGGTTTGGCGGGGTGTTGGGGGCGGAAACCGATAATCTGCTGCTGCGCGCGGCGCGGGCGCTACGGCCCGACGGGCATGCGGCGCTGTTTTTGGAGAAGAATTTGCCAGTGGCGTCGGGGATTGGCGGCGGCTCCGCCGATGCGGCGGCGGCGTTGCGGCTGCTGGCGCGGTACTGGGGCATTGAGACGCCGCTACACGAGATCGCTCTGGGGTTGGGGGCGGATGTGCCGGTTTGTTTGGAGTCAGCTCCGGCGCGGATGCGGGGAATCGGCGAGATTCTCGAGTCGGCGCCGATTCTGCCCCGATTCGGCATAATGCTGGTGAACCCAGGTATCGCGGTGCCGACACCGGCGGTGTTCCGCGCCCGGCAGGGGGGATTTACGCCGCCGGCTGAGTTGCCGGATGGCTGGGCCGATGCGGCGGCGATGGCGGTTGACCTCGCGCGCTGCACCAACGACCTGCAGGCGGCGGCAACCGGGATTCAGCCGGTGATCGGCGAGGTGCTGGACGTGCTGGCGGCACTGCCCGGCGCGCTGCTGGCGCGGATGAGCGGCTCCGGCGCGACCTGCTTTGCCATTTTTGCCACGCCGGAAGCAGCGGAGCTTGCGGCGGCGGCGTTGGCGGTAGACCAGCCGGACTGGTGGTCCTGGGGCGGGGGGCTTTACGACCCCGCCCTCGCTGACATATGAGCAGGGCGCATT
The DNA here is from genome assembly GCA_003164135.1 of Acetobacteraceae bacterium. Classification (GTDB taxonomy): domain Bacteria; phylum Pseudomonadota; class Alphaproteobacteria; order Acetobacterales; family Acetobacteraceae; genus Acidocella. Next base: position 236,414 of record PLSD01000048.1, on the reverse strand, counting down.
GGGACGTCGCCAAGTGGTAAGGCAGCGGACTTTGATTCCGCCATTCGGAGGTTCGAATCCTCCCGTCCCAGCCAGTTTCCATGCACACGCGGTGGGTTTTTGAGGGTTGGTCTTAAAGAAGGCCAAGGGGCTCTGCCCCTTGGCCTAACTTAAAACCAAACCCTCAAAGCCCGCCGCGTGTGCGGTCGACGGCGGTTGCGAATTGGGTGCGGATGGCGGCAAAATCGCCTGCTTCGGGTTCCACCACGTGCCAGTCTTGTTCGGCGGCGCGCGGGGTGCCGTCCAGCGCTTCGCAGAGTTGCAGCATGCCGAGCGCGGTGAGGTCGGCGCTGGTGGCGATGCTGATGGGGTGGCTGAGTGCGTTGGCGAGGAATTGGGTGAAGTAGCTGCTGCGGCTCAGGCCGCCGTCGATGGAGACGCGGCCGAGTGGGGAGGCTTGGGCGAAGGCGGTGGCGAGTTGGGCGGCGCGCAGGGCGATGCCTTCCACCACGGCGCGGATGAGCGCGGCGCGCGGGGTTTCCAGGCCCAGGCCGAACCAGGCGCCGCGGGCGGTGCGGTCCCAGTAGGGGCAGCCGAGACCTGCAAGTGCTGGGACAAAGAACACGCCTTGCGCGGCGGCGGACGGGCCGTCCAGGGTGTCGATTTCAGCGAAATCGGTGAGCAGGCCGATGTCGCGCAGCCATTCCAGCGCGGAACCGGCGGTGAGGATGCCGCCGTCCAGCGCGTATTGCGGGGCGGCGGTGCCGATCTGCCAGGCGGCGGTGGGGAGCAGGCCGGTTTTGCCGTCCATCACCGGGGCGGCGCCGGTCAGCCCCAACGCGAACGCCCCCGTGCCGAAGGTTATTTTGATGTCGCCGGGTTGCTGGCAGCCGTGGCCGAACAGGGCGGCTTGCTGGTCCACGGCGCTGGCGGCCAGGGTGGCGCCGTTGGGCAGCCGGCCGAAGTCACCGGCGGTGGGGCGTACCTGGGCCAAGCACTCCACCGGCACGCCGAACAGTTCGCACAGGGTTGGATCCCACTGCAGGCTGCGCAGGTTGAGCAGGCTGGTGCGCGAGGCGGTGGAGACGTCGGTGGCGAAAACTCCGGTGAGGCTGTCGATGAAAAATGCGTCGCTGGTGCCAAGGCGTAGGCGGCCCTGGCGGTGCAGGTCGCGGGCATCGGGGGCGTTGTCGAGCAGCCAGCGCAGTTTGGTGGCGGAGAAATACGGGTCCAGCGGCAGGCCGGCGCGCGACAAAGTGAGCGCTTCCTGGCCCTCGGCTTTCAGGCGCTCGGTCTCGGGGCTGGTGCGGTCGTCCTGCCACACGATGGCGTTGTACAGCGGGCGCTTGGTTTGCGCGTCCCACGCCACAACGGTTTCCCCCTGGTTGGCGAGGCCGAGGCGGGCAAACGGCCCGGCTTCCAGCAGCAGGGCGCGGATGTTTTCCAGCAGTTCTAGTGCGTCGTGCTCCACCCAGCCGGGGTTGGGGCGAATCTGCCGGTGGGTGCGGTTGCCGATGAGGTGCGTGCTGCCGTCCGCGTGGCGCAAATAGGCTTTGGTCGAGGTGGTGCCCTGGTCGATGGCGAGGATGGGATACATGCTAATCCAGGATGACGGAGAGAGATTTATGGCCCGCCAGGGCGGCGCCGGGCAGGGTAAGGCTGATGCGGCGCTCGGGCAGCACTTTTATCAGGCGTTCGTAAACGAGGGTGTCATCGGCCATGACCCGCAGGCGGCCTTTGTGGGCGTGCACGGCGCGGCCGAAGAGTTGGATTTGCGTGCCGTCCAGGATGACGCGCTGCGGGTAGATGTAGCGCATCGCGCCGCCCGCCGTGACGGGGATGGCGGCTGCTGCATCGGGTAGTTCGCCGCGCAGGGCGCGCAGGATTTGCGTGGCGGCGCGCGCCCCTTCCAGGGCGGCGAAACCGGAGTGCTCCACCGGGCGGAGCAAATTGCCGGTGGCGAAATAGGCGGGATCGGCGCAGCGGAAGAAATTATCGATGGCCGGGCCGCCGGTGGCGGGGTCTATTTCCAGCCCGGCGCTGCGCGGGAGCCAGGCTTCCGGGGTAAACTGGCCGGTGAAGATCACGCCGTCGCAGGGCACCTCCTCGCATTGGCCGTTGCGCTCCAGCACCACCGCTTCCACGCGGTCGATGCCCTGGATCGCCACCAGCCTGGTGTTGGTGCGCACCGGCACACCAAACACCGCGCGCGCGAACAAATCACCGGGGCGGCGGGCGAGAATGCGCGGGCCGGGCTCCACCATGGCCACGGGCTTAATGCCAGCGTGGCGGGCGGTGAGCAAAGCAGAAAAGGCGACGAGTTCCGAGCCGATAATGACCGGGCGGCGGAATGGAATTTGTCCCGCCTGCGCCATTTCCTGGAAGGCGCCGGTGGTGGTCACCCCCCACGGGCGCGTGCCAGAAACCAGCCGCGCACCGCGGGGTTTTTCGCGGATGCCGGTGGCAAGCAGCACGATGCCGCCCTCCAGCACTTCCGGGCCGTCAATTGTGCTGAGGTGGAGCGTTCCGCCTTCACCCAGCGCGGTGACGGTGACGTTGGTGCGGATATTCGCACCCGCCGCGCGGCGGACCAACTCGGCGGCATAGCGTGGCCCGTTGTAAAAGCGGTGCAAATCCCACACGCCCCAGCCGGGGTGGTCACAAAAACGCGGCAGGCCGCCGGGTTGCGGATTGCGCTCCAGCACCTGCACATCGCGGACACCGGCTTGCACCAGCACGCGGGCGGCGGTGAGGCCCGCGGGGCCGGCGCCAATGATGGTGACGTCAGGCATTGGTGAGACCGGGAATGTGCGGCGCCGCCAGTTCCAGCACGCGGCGGCTGCAATAAAACCCCTGGCAGCGGCCCATCATGCAGCGGGTGCGCCTTCGCAACCCGCCGATGGACCCGGCGGGAAGCGGGCCGGCCAGCGCGGCGGTAATCTCGCCGCTGGTAACCAGCTCGCAATGGCAGATGATCTCCGAGCGGCCGGGCTGCGCGTAGGGGCGCGGCAGGGCCTCGGTGAGGTTTGGCACGCTGGGCCAAAGGGGATTGGGCAATGGCGTCAGCGCGCCAAAATGTTGCTCATACAAGCCGCGCACATGCCGGGCGATGCCGAGCGCGCCGGTTAAGCCCGTGGAGCGGATACCGCCCACGGTGATCCAGTTTTGCGTGGGCAGCGCCTCGATCTGATAATCCTTGAACTGCGTGGCGGGCCGCAAGCCTGCGTAGGCAGTGGTGACCTCCATGCCCGCAAGTGCTGGCAGCATGCGGCACCCGGCCTCATGCAAGGCTTGCAGGGTGGCGCTCTCCACGGTGGCGAGGCGCCGCTCCTCCTGGTCCTCGGCGGTGGGGCCGACCAGCAGATTGCCAAACGCGGTGCGGGTGATGACGATGCCTTTGGTGCGCGCGGTGGGCACCGGCAGGATGATCGCGTTGACCAGATTATAGGCGGCCTTGTCGTAAACCACGAACTGGCCCTTGCGCGGAGTGACGGTGAAGGGGCTGGGGCGGACGATGGCCTCGACGATATCGCCATAATTACCGGCACAGTTGAGCACAATGCGCGCGGTGACCGGCGCGGCGTCCTGTATCGCCAGGGTCCAGGCGTCGTCCGCAAAACTGCCGCCGGTGACCTCCGCGTTGAGCCGCAGCGTGCCGCCATTGCCCAGCGCCTGTAGCGCATAAGCCAGCGGCGCGGACCACGGGTCGATGAGCGCCTCGCCAGGAACCCAGACCCCGCCTTTAACGTTGGCGGCCAACCCAGGCTCGCGGGCGAGGACATCCGCCGCGCTGATCTGCACCACATCAAGCACGCCGTTCTCATGCGCCTGCGCCACGATGCCGGGGAGTTTCGCCAGTTCCTCCTCGCTCCAGGCCACCACCAGCGCCCCGGTTTCCAGCAGCGGCAGGCCCATGCGCTCGCGGATGTCGCGGTAGATTCGGTAACCTTCCCGCATGCAGGCCACTTCCAGGCTGCCGGGAGTGGCGTCAAACCCCGTATGCAATATGGCACTGTTGCCCTTGCTGGCGCCGGAGATGATGTCGGCCTCGCGCTCGATGAGCACGCAATTCAGCCCGGCGAGGGTGAACTCCCGGAACGCGGCGCAACCAACCACCCCGGCGCCGATGATGGCGATGTCGAAGCCCGCGTTCACACAGTCTCCGCGTCGACCACCAGCACCGGCGTTTTTTTGCGCGCGGCGATGAGCGCCAGCGTGGTGCTGCCAAAAGTGCCGCGGCGGGTAACGATGAGTCGGGCGGCGGGCGCGGGTGCGGCAGCGTGGCTGTCCAGGCAGACCAGCCGCTCCCCGGCGGCATTGGCCATGGCGGCGGCGATACCGGCGGCGGGATCGCCCGCGCCGTTGGTGTAGGCGAGGATGGGGCCGGATTTGGACGGCACGCCGCCGGGCAGGATGAGCACGCTGGCGGCGGTCTGGAAAGCGGTCTCCAAAGTCTTGCCGAAGGAATCCGAGCCGTAGGCGTTCTCGTGGATGACGGCAATGTTCTCCTCGCGCCCGTCCAGTTCCTGTTCCAGCGCCTCGGGGTTGTCGAAAATCCGGAAGCGGCGGGGAATGCTGGCGGCGATTTTTTCGAACAGGCGTTCCGCCGCGGCGATGGCCAGGGCGAGTTCGTCCGAGACGTTGCCGCCTTCCATCGGGTGCCATTCGCGCTCGGCGAGGCGGTATTCGCGCGCAAAGGGCATGGCGGCGAGGCGGGCGAGGGCCGGGTCGGCGAAGAAGCGGCCGAACAGTTCGAGTTGCAGAATCTGCGCGAGTTCCGCCGCCTGTTGCACGATCAGCCGGTCGCAACCGCTGCAATGCAGGTCGATGACGATGCGCTTGAACGGCGGGGCGGCGGTACTCATGGCGTGGGTGCGGGGTTTGGTGCGGGGGTTGGCTCGGGTGCGGGCAACGCGGGCGCGGGGGGCTTGGAGTCACCAAAGTGCTGGCGGATGCTGGCGAAGGCGCGCAGCCGGGCTTCCACTTTGGCGTTGATGCTGCCGGGCGGGAAGCTGCCGTCCGCGCCGCGTTCGCCGGCTGGCTGGCCGGTGAGCAGCGCGATGCCCTCGTCCGCCGTGCCAATGCCGTAGATGGTGAACCGCCCCTGCGCGCAGGCCTCCACCACATCCGGCCGCAGCATCAGGTGCTGCACGTTGGATTTTGGAATCGCCACGCCTTGCGTGCCGGTGAGGCCGCGCTTGCTGCAGATGTCGAAGAAGCCTTCGATTTTCTCATTGGCGCCGCCGATGGCCTGGATTTCGCCCTGCTGATTGATCGAGCCGGTGACCGCGATGTCCTGCCGCAGCGGCGCTTCAGCCAAAGCGGAGAGCAGCGCGTAAAGTTCGGCCGACGAGGCGCTGTCGCCCTCCACACCGCCGTAGGATTGTTCCAGCACCAGGCTGGCATAAAGCGACATCGGCGTGTCCAGGGCAAAGCGTCCCGCGAGGAAGCCCGAGAGGATCAGCACGCCCTTGGAATGAATCGGGCCGCCGAGTTTCGCCTCGCGCTCAATATCCAGCACATGCCCGCTCCCCGGCCGCACGCGGCAGGTGATGCGCGAGGGGCGGCCAAACGCAAAGCCGCCAAGTTCCAGCACGCTCAAGCCATTTATCTGCCCGGTGCGCGAACCTTGCGTGTCGATCAGCGCAATTTCCTGCAAGATCGCCTCTTGCGAGCGGTCGCGCAGCCGCGCGGCGCGGCGGGTCTGCTCGTCCAGCGCCAACTGCACATCGGCGCGGGAAATGATTGCGTGCCCCGCATCCCCCGCGCGGAAATCCGCCTCCACAATCAGGTCGCGCAATTCGCCAGTCAACAGCGAAAGCTTGTCCGAATGTTCCGCCATCCGCGCCGCGCGCTCGATCACCAGCCCCACCGCCTCGCGCTCCAGCGGGCGCAGTTTGTCCTCCTTGGCAATGCTGGCGATGATGCTGGCCAGCGCCATCTCATTGGCATCGGAACGATCGAAATCATCCTCGAAATCAGCCAGCACTTTGAAATGCTCGGTCATCTCTGGGTCGTACATGGCCAGCATGTAGTAGAGCATGCGGTCGCCAAACAGGATGACTTTGAGGTCGAGCGGAATCGGGTCCGGCTCCAGCGTGACGGTGCTGGTGAGGCCGAGGAAATGGTTGACGTCCTCGATGACGATTTTGCCTTGCTTGAGCAGGCGTTTCAGCGCCGTCCAACTAAAAGCTTCCATCAGCAGGCTGCGCGCGTCGAGCAGCAAATAGCCGCCGTTGGCGCGGTGGATGGCGCCGGGTTTGATCAGGAGGAAGTTGGTCAGCAACGCGCCCTGCTGCGACATGTACTCGATGCGGCCTGTAAGGTTGCCAAGCGTCGGGTGCAGCTCCTGCACTACCGGCGCGCCGGTGGTGCCGCTCGCGTGGCTGACCATCACGTTGACTTCGTAACGGTCGAACGGGCCGCCCAGGCCCATGGTGCTGGCCGGGCCTTCCTCGCCGTCAGGCTTCACGATGAACATGCCGATGTTCTCAACCAGATCGGCGCGCACGGTGTCCAGATGCGCCGCCACCTGCGGCAGGTCGGCGAATTTGGCTTTCGCGTCCTCGATCAGCGGGGCGATGGCGAGGCCGGCGGTGTCGCGGTTGAGTTTGCGCACGTCGTCGCGGCGGGCTTTTTCCCAGGCGGGGAACTGGTGCATGATGTGCTCCAGCTCGGGCTCCAGCGCCTCGATGGATTTTTGCACCTCTGCCTGCTTGGCTCCGTCCCAGGTGCGGAATTCGTCGGGCGAAATGACCTGGCCCTTTTTGGCCGGGGCAAAGGCGAAACCGAGCGGGGTGCGCAGCAGCACGAGCTGGGCGGCCTCGGCCTTGCCGCGCAGGGCGGCAAAGGCGTCGGCCTGTTTTTTCTGGAACACTTCGTCCAGCGCGCCGCGGCGCTTCTGGTAGTCCTCGCTCTCGAACGCCATCGGCAACGCGGCTTTAAGGTCCTCGATCAGCTCATGCATTGCTTTCTGGAATAGCGGCGCGCGGCCGGCGGGCAGGCCGATGGCGGTGGGGCGGTGCGGGGCGGCGAAGTTATGCACATACACCCAGTCGGAGGGTGCGGGGCGGGTGGTGCTGGCGGCGGTAAGCATGGTTTCCACCGCGTGCTGCATCCGCGCGCCGGGCGCGCCGATGGCGAACAGGTTGAAACCCGGTTTGCCGATGCGGCTGCCGAAACGCACGGCGTCCAGCGCGCGGTTTTGACCGGTGAAGCCGTCGATGGGCGGGCATTCGGCGGTGGAGGTGAAGGTGAGAGCGGCAAGGTTGGCGGGGCGGCGCAGCCGCGCGGGCGGAATGGCCAAGGAGGGCATGGTGCAGGGCATGGCGGCGGCGGCTGGTGTCTCGTTGGACATATATTTCCTCGGTCTTGTTTCAGGATTCAGGACTTTGCGCCCCTGGTTGGTTTAGTCTTAATCCAATTTCGTTTCGCCGGCGTAGCCGACGGTTTGCGCGAAGGTGACGAACTCCTCCTTGGGGAGTTGCAGCGTGGCGGCGAGTTTTTCTCGCTCGATGGCGCCGCGGAAGACGGTGGAGAGACCCTCCGAGGCGCAGAACAGGTACACGTTCTGGCCGATGCAGCCGGCATCGACCGAGGCGTACAGCCGGCGCTCCACCTCCGGCACTTCCATGCGCTCGCCATGCGCGACGTAGATGAGGTCGAGCGGCGCGTCGCCCGTGAAGTCCTGCAAGCCAGTGTCATCGCGCAGGTCGGCCGGCAGGTGCGGCAGCAGGCGGTGGTTGGCTGGGTCGTAGAGCCAGGTGCCGTCGGCCATCGCCACGTATATGTCCATGATCATGACATGGCGCCAATACGGCGCGGTGCGGTCGCCGTTGGGGCGGTTGATACCGCAAGCGGCCCAGAGCAGGTCTGACAGCAGTTGTTCGGAGATCGGCTTGCTTGCGTAGCTGCGCGTGGAATGGCGCTGGTTCAAGGCGGTAAGCAGCGGCATCCCGCCTTCGCGGCGGGGTGGCGGCAGATCGTGCGGGGTGAAATCGCGCTTCATTGGGGCTCTCCTGATTTTCGAGGCTGATCGCTTTTACAAGTATTCTCCATTTAATCCAAGGATTTACGGAAGCGCAGCACGCTGATGGTGAGCATGACGGCGGCGAGTGCCGCCAGTGCCGCCATCTGCGGCCAGAGCACTTCCAGCCCCACGCCTTTAAGGAACACGGCGCGGATGACGACAAGGAAATACCGCAGCGGGTTGATGTAGGTAAGCCATTGCAACGCCACCGGCATGGCGGCGATGGGAAAGGCGAAGCCGGAGAGGATCATCAGCGGATTGATGAAGAAGAAGTTGAGTGCGAACGCCTGCTGCTGCGTGCGCGAGAAGGTGGAGAGCAGCAGGCCGAGGCCGACGGCGGCGAGCAGAAACAGCGTGGACCCCAGCAGCAGCACGAACAGGTTGCCGACGAAGGGAATATCAAACCACAACGTGCCCAGCACGGTGACGAGTACAACGTCGCACATGCCGATGACGAAGAACGGTACTGTTTTTCCCAGGATGAACTCGTATGGCCTTATCGGGCTGACCATGATCTGCTCCAGCGTGCCCATTTCACGCTCGCGCACCACGGCAAAAGCGGTGAGGCTGATGACCTGCATCATGGTCAGCGTGCCGATAACGCCGGGGATGAAGAACCACACATCATCCAGCCCCTCGTTGAACCAGGGGCGCGGCTGCAGCGAGACGGTGATGCTGCCCGGCGCGGCGGCGGCATGCGGCCATGCGTTGCTCATGGTGCCGGCCTGGAACTGCGCCACGATCTGGCTGACATAGCCCATGGCGATGAGCGCCGTGTTGGAGTTGGTGCCATCCACGATCAGCTGCAGCGGCGCGTTCTGGCCATTGAGCAGCTGCTGAGCGAACCCGGCATGGATGACGATGGCAACCGTGGCGGTGCCGGTATCGATATCATGCGTCACCTGCGCCTGGTTGCCGGCCATATCGACAATGTCGAACCGCCCCGTGGCGGTGAAATGCGAGATAAGCGCGCGGCTGGTGGAACTCTGGTCGAGGTCCAGCACCGTGGTGGACACATGGTTGACCGTAAAGGTGGCGGCGTAGCCATAGATGACCACCTGGATGACCAGCGGCACGACAAGGCGGAAAATCGCCCATTTATCGCGCTTGAGCTCCAGAAACTCCTTCATGAACATGACGTAGAGACGGTCCAGCATCAGGCTAGTCCAACCGCTTGCGGAAAGCGCGCGCGGCCAGCCAGATGATCACCACGGCGTAGAGCGCCAGCGCGAAAATCGGCCCCGCCATTTCACCGAGCGAACTGCCTTTGAGGAACACATCGCGCAAAATGGTGACATAGTAGCGCGCATACACCAGCAGGCTGACGGCGCGGATGGCAGGCGGCATCTGGTCGATGGGGAAGGTGTAGCCCGAGAGCATGGTGGTCGGCAGCATGGTAAGCATCAGCGCGATCTGGCTGGCTCCAAGCTGGCTGTGGATGCGCACGGAGATGAGATAGCCAATGCACATCACCACGATGGCAAACAGCGAGGTGGTGAGGATGAGCGGAAACAGGCTGCCGCGAAACGGCACATCAAACCAGAAGGCGGTGGCAAGCAGGCAGAAGGCGGCATCCAGCAGGCCGATGGCAAAGTACGGCGAGAGTTTGCCGATCAGCAGTTCCAGCGCGGTGACAGGAGTCGAAATAAGTTGCTCCATGGTCCCGCGCTCCCACTCGCGCGCCACGGTGAGCGAGGTGAGCTGCGCGCCGACCAGCGCCAGGATCACCGCCACCACGCCGGGAATAATGAAGTTGCGGCTGTCCAGGCCTTCATTGAACCAGACACGGGATTCCAGGTCGATGCTGCCCACGCTTGGCGGCTGGATGCCGTGCCGCGCGTCCCAGTTGGTGGCGAAGGCGGCGGCGGTTTGCGCGATGATGCCTTGGGCATAGCCGGAGGCGATGTTGGTGGTGTTGGCGTCCGTGCCGTCAAACACCGCCTGCACCTGCGCCTGGCCGGTCTGCGCCAGCACGCGGGAAAAGTTTACGGGGATGACCAAGGCGCCGATGCAGGTCCCCTGGTCCATCGCGGCACGCACGGCACGGTCGCTGTCCAGTATGGCAGCGGTGCGGAACCAGCCGGAGTCGGTGAAATCCGCCAACATCTCCCGGCTGGTCTGGCTGTTTTCCTGGTCGTACAGGCACAGTGGCACCCGCTTGATGTCCAGGCTGATGCCGTAGCCAAGCAGGACCATCTGCATCAGCGGCATCAGCAGCGCGATGGCGAGGCTGCGTGGGTCGCGCCACACCTGCAGCGCCTCCTTGTAGGCGATGGCGATGATGCGGCGCAGGTTCATGGCGTAGCGCTTTGGCGGTGGGAGACGAGCTGCACGAACACGTCCTCCAGGCTGGGCAAAATGGCGCGGATCGGACCGGCGGTGATGCCCTGGGTGGTGAGGCTGGCGAGCAGGTCTTCGCCGCTCGTATCCGTGCGCAGCAGCAGGTGAAGTTTGTCGCTGAAAATCGCCGCCTCGATGACCCCCGGCGCCTGCCGCGCGGCGGCCAAAGTGGCGCCGGGCGCGGCGCATTCCAGCTCAAACAACTGGCCGCCGAGGTCGTGGTGGCGCAACTCACTGGGGCTGCCCAGCGCGATGAGTTTGCCCGCGTCGATCAGCGCAATGCGGTTACAGTATTCGGCTTCGTCCATGTAATGCGTGGAAACCAGTATGGTCACGCCCTCACCCGCTAAAGTGTGGATGAGGTCCCAGAACCGCCGCCGCGCCTCGGGCTCCACGCCAGAGGTGGGTTCGTCCAGGAACAGCACCGGCGGCCGGTGCAATATCGCGCAGCCCAACGCCAGCCGCTGCTTCCAGCCGCCGGCCAGCGTGCCAACCAGCGTGGCCTCGCGCCCCTCCAGCCCGGCCATGGACACGGCGAATTTAATGCGCTCCGGAATTTCCTTGCGCGGCACCTGATAAATCCCGGCAAAGAACCGCAAATTCTCGCGCACCGTGAGGTCGCCATAGAGCGAAAACTTTTGCGACATATACCCGATATGCAGCCGCACTGAGTCCGGGTGCAGCACCACATCATACCCCGCGACCGACGCGGTGCCCGACGTCGGCGTCAGCAGCCCGCACAGTAGCCTGATGGTAGTTGATTTACCTGCCCCGTTAGGCCCGATAAACCCCACGACCTCGCCCTTGGCGATGGACAGGTCCAGATGATCCACCGCCGTAAAATCGCCGAATTTTTTCGTCAAGCCCTGCGCCACCACGGCGGGCGCCACCCCGCTCACGCCGGGGCTCCGGCGCCGACCAGGGCCACGAACACATCCTCAATGGCCGGTTCGATGGGGTTAATGCCGGTGATGGCGATGTTCTTCGCCGCCAGCAGCGCGCGCAATTCCGGCTCGCGCACGGCGGCATCATCCACGCGCACATTCACCCGGTCGCCCATCAGCAGCAGCCCCAGCACCCCCGGCGCCCCCGTCAGCGCCGCCCGCACCGCCCGAGGGTCCGCCGCGTTAATCGCGAGCAGCATCCCCGGCATCTGCTTTTTCAACCCCGCCGGCGTGTCGCAATAATGGATTTTCCCTTCATGCATCAGCGCCAGGCGCGAACAGCGCTCGGCCTCGTCCATATACGCGGTGGACAGCAAAATAGTGACGCCGCTTTCCCGCAGATTGTACAAAATGGCCCAGAAATCCCGCCGCGAAACGGGGTCCACGCCGGTGGTCGGCTCATCCAGCAGCAGCACGCGCGGCGTGTGAATGAGCGCGCACACCAGCCCGAGTTTCTGCTTCATCCCCCCCGACAACTGCCCGGCCAGGCGCTTGCCGAACGGCGTCATCCCGGCCGCTTCCAGCAACTCCCGCGCGCGGTCGAGGCGCGTCTGGCGCGGCACGGAGAACAGCTCGGCATAGAAAAAAATATTTTCGGAGACGGTCAAATCATCATACAGGCCAAAGCGCTGCGGCATGTAGCTCAGCAGCGCCTTCACCCCCTCCGGGTCGGCGATCACATCCACGCCTTCCACATCAATGCCCCCGGAATCGGGCCGCAGCACCCCGGCCAGCATCCGCATCACCGTGGTTTTCCCCGCCCCATCCGGCCCAACGAACCCAAAAATCTCGCCGTGCTGAATGCTAAAACTCACATCGCGCACCGCCGCCGTGGCGCCAAAACTGCGCACCAGGTTCCGCGCGGTAACGGCGGCATCCAGCTCGTGGACGGAGGTGGTCATTTCCCGGCGGGCAGCAGCGCGATTTTAGCGTCCGCCGGCATGCCGGGGAGTAGCTCATGCGTTGGGTTGGCGATATCGATGCGCACCCGGTACACCAAGGTCACCCGCTCGGCATTGGTTTCCACGGTTTTGGGGGTGAATTCAGCGTCCGGCGAAATAAAGCTGATGCGCCCGGCGTAGGTTTTTCCGGGGTAGGTGTCGGTCGTCACATCCACCGCCTCGCCCAGGCGGATTTTACCCAGATCCGTCTCGTTCACATAGGCGCGCAGCCACACATGGTCGAGGTCGTCCAGCGTGAAAATAGCCACCCCCGGCCCGGCAAGCTGGCCAAGTTCGGCCTCCCGCACGGCGATGACACCACTGAACGGCGCGCGCAGGGTGGCGTAGGAGAGGGTAACATCATCCAGCGCCAGTTTTGCCTGCGCGGCGGCGGCGCTGGCGGTGGCAAGGCCGGTATTGGCCTGCGCCACCTGCACCAGCGCCTGGTCGCGCGCCAGGGCGGCGGCTGACTGCTGCTGCGCGGTGAGGGCCTGGTCGCGCAATTGCACGGAAACTGCGTGGGTCTGTACCAGCGACTGCGCGCGCCGGTAGTCGCGCTGCTTCTCGCTCAGGTCGAACTGGTCGCTGGCCAGGGTGCTCTGCGCGGCGGCAAGGTTGCTTTGGCTCACCGCGATTTGCGCATTGGCAGTCTGCACATTTGCCGCATCAATGGCCACCTGCTGGCGGTACAGCCGGTCGTCCACCTGGGCCAGCAAGGTGCCGGTTTGCACGGTGGCTCCCTCATCAAACGGCAGCACCACAATGGGCGCCTGCACGCCGGTAAAGCTCAGCACACTCTCATGCGCCTCGATATTGCCGGAGACGATCACGCCGCCTTTGTCCGGCGCCGGGCCGAACAGGCTGGGCGATTGCCAGAGGGCATAACCGCCCGCGAGCACAACAAGCACGGCAGCCGTGATGAGGAGAGGGTGCTTCAGGCTTTTCATGCGCGGCCGGTTCCATGTGCGGGATCAGGCAAAACAGAACCATTCGTCAGCATATCGGACAACTCCTCAATCCTTCTACATGGCCCCGCCCGGTGGTCTTTACATTGACATGAATCAACCTGCGGAACGGGTGCGGTCTGATTATGCCCGGTATTGCGTTGAGAACAACCGTATTGTGACAATGGCTTTGGACAGGGCGGCGCGGGCGCGTTAGGGTGGGGCCGCCACAAGCGGCTACCCTCCAACCGACGAGGCCTGTAGTTTGACCGTACCAGAGATGACGAACGCCGCGCCGGGAAGCCTAACATTACCGCCGCCCAGCGCCGCTGGGCGCGAGGTGGAGTTGAAATTCACGCTCACCGCGCCGGTTTTTGTGGCAGCCCAGCAATGGGAAAAATTTGACCTGACGCAGAAACGGCCGCGGGCAAAGCGGCTGGTTGCGGTGTATTATGACACTGCCGAGGGCGATTTGGGCCGCCACAAGGCGAGCTTGCGGGTGCGCACGGTCAACCGGCGGCATGTGATCACGTTTAAATGGAGCGGCAGCTTTGCCGGCGGATTGTTCGAGCGCGGCGAGGTGGAAACGCCTTGCCCCACCGAGTCGCTGGATATCGATCTGCTCGGCCCCGAAATCGCGCAGGCGATCACCCGGCTCACCGCCGGGCGGCCGCTGGCGGCGGTTTACAGCAGCGACATCAAGCGCACCACGCGGCTGATTGTTGAGGACACCGGCACCGTGGAGGTGGCGTTTGATACCGGGGTGATCAGCGCGGGCGAGGCAAGCTGCCCGGTGCGCGAAATGGAAATGGAGTTGAAATCCGGCGACGTCGCGGTGCTGTACCGGCTGGGGCTGGATTTTGTGGCGGCGTTTCCGGCACGTCTCGGGTGCTTGACCAAAGCCGAACGCGGCGCGCTGCTGGGGGCAGGCAAGGTGCCGGAGGCAGTGCGCGCGGTGGCGGGGCTGGAGGGTGATCCGCTGCTGGATGCGGCCATCGGCGGGTTGATAAATGCGTGTCTGGCGCAGTTCATCGGCAACTGGCCGGCGTTTGAGTCCGGCGACGCGGTGAAGGCCGTACACCAGATGCGCGTGTCAATGCGCCGGCTGCGCTCGGTGCTCGGGCTGTTCCAGCGCGCACTTCCTAATGCCGGATTCGCGGTTTTCCGCATCCAGGCCAGGGACATTGCCAACGCGATGGGCGAGGCGCGCAACTGGGATGTTTTTTCGGAGTTGCTGCAAACCGGCCCGGTGCCGGCGTTCCCCGATGAAGCCGGTTTTGAAACATTGGCCGCGCGCGTTGCGGAATTCCGCACCGCCGGGCACGCGGCGGTACGCGCGTTGCTCGATGCGCCGGAGACCACGCGCTTTGTGTTAACGCTGCAAGGCTACGCCGCCACGAATGGCTGGCGCAACGCGCTGCCGGGCGAGGCGCTGATGGAACTGACCGTACCGGCGCGCGAGTTTGCGCGCGGGAATTTGGCAAGGCTGCATCGCAAACTGTTGCGCGATGGCAAACATATTGAACACCTCGCCGCCGAGGAACGCCATGAGCTGCGCAAGGATTTAAAAAAGCTGCGCTACACAGTGGATTTATTCGGCGGCCTGTTCGAGGCACGCAAACAGGTTGGGGCGTACGGCAAGGCATTATCAAAAATGCAAGACCAGCTTGGGATTTTCAACGATTTCGCGGTGGCGCGGGAACTCGCCGCCCGGCTGGACACCGGCGATAACGTCGCCGCCAGCCGCGCGGTAGGCATCATCATGGGCTGGTGCGCCCGCGGCGCCGTGGCGGATGACGAGGCGATGCTAAAAGTTTGGAAGAAGGTGAAACGGGTGAAGGTGTTTGAGTAGCAACAATTTTTTAGGATGGGTGAGCGAGCGTAGGGCGGATCAGCGTAGCGCAATCCGCCATCTTTAGCCATGCAAGCCCATATCTGTCCGCATTCGCCCCCAACCCCCAAACTCATTCCTTTTCCGACACAAACCCGCACAAATTGGGGTGCAAGCAAAAAATTAAGCCACACTAACAACACGTTATACCAAAGTCTTCACAACTGTTTCACGTGAAACACCCCCAACCACCCCCGCCGCCTACCCCAGCGCGTACTCCGCCTCCGGCGTATAAGTCGGCTGGTCCTTGCCCAAAAACGAGCTGAACAGCGTCACATTATCAGCCCTTATCGGCGCCGAGCGATACAAATTATGCGCCTGCACGAAACTGGTCAGCGCCTGCGTCACCGGCATGTCCATCCGCGCAAGTGTCACATGCGGGGTAAACCGCCGCCGGTCGGGCGGAATGCCGACGCGGTGCAGCGCGGTTTCCACCTTGCTTTGCAGCCGGGCCAGGTCCGCATTGCGCTCCACCCCCGCCCAGAGCATCGAGGCTTTCCCGTATTTCTCGAACCAGCCAAGCCCGGAGAGCGAAAACTGGAAGCTGCGGCCGCGCAAAGTCGCCAGCGCCAGATCAATTTCCTCCGCCTGCAACCGGCTCGCCTCGCCGATGAAGCGCAGTGTCAGGTGGAAATTGTCGGTGGGCACCCAGCGGGCACCGGGAATATTGCAGGAGAGGTCTGCAAGTTCTTCTTTAACCTCCCAAGGGAGGTCCAGGGCAACAAACAGGCGCATGGCTCGGCCACCTTTTGCTCGGGGTCGCACGCGAATCGCGTTTAAGAATTCTGCAATAACAGTGTTTGCGTGGTCAATGTTTATATTTTCGCCGTCGCCCCGGCCAGCCACGCCCGCACCCCCGGCTCCAGCTCCGGCCCCAGCTCGGCAAACACCCGCGCATGATAGGCATTCAGCCACTCCAGCGCCGGCGCGGTGAGCAACGCAGCCTCAATCAGCGCCCGGTCAAACGGTGCCAGGGTAAGCGTCTCAAACCGCAAAAATTTGCGTTTTTGCGGCGCAAATTCGGCCGGCTGCACCAGCACAAGGTTTTCCAGGCGGATGCCGTAGGCGCCCGGCAGGTAAAAGCCGGGCTCGTTGGAGAGGATCATCCCCGGCTGCAGCGCCACCGGCTTGGCGGCGCGGGAAATCCCGGCCGGGCCTTCATGCACCGAAAGATACGCACCGACGCCGTGCCCGGTGCCGTGGTCATAATCCAGCCCCGCCTGCCAAAGTGCTGCGCGGGCAAAAGCATCGAGATGCGCCCCGGCCACCCCTTCGGGGAACACCATCTGCGCCAGGGCAATGTGGCCCGCCAGCACGCGGGTGACATGGTCGCGCACCGCATCCGGCGCGGCGCCCGGCCCGGTCCAGATGGTGCGGGTAATGTCGGTGGTGCCGTCCAGATACTGGCCGCCGCTGTCGATAAGATAGACCTCGTTGGGCTTGATCGCGCGGTTGCTCTCCGGCGTGACGCCGTAGTGGATAATGGCGCCATGCTTGCCGGCACCCGAAATGGCGGGGAAACTCTCGCCCCTGAAATTCTGCCCCTGCGACCGCTCGGCCAGCAGTTTTGCGGCGGCGGACATCTCAGTTTCCCCACCCGTGGGGGCGGCGTGCGCCAGCCAGGCGAGGAACCGGACCATCGCCAGCCCGTCACGGTGATGCGCGGCGCGGGCACCCGCCTGCTCTGTGGCATTCTTCAACGCACGCGGCAGCGCCACCGGGTCCGGACCGTCGGCGATTTTTGCCCCGGCTGCTTCCAGCGTGGTCTTGAACCAGACCGGCATGCTGGCGGGATCGTAGCGCACGGTTTTGCCGCTGAGTGCCGCCAACGCTTCGGGCAAAGCCTCCCGCTCGGCTAGCGCCACGTCCGGCCCCAAAAACGCCCGCGTTTCCGGCGGCAGTTTGGCGCCGGGCATGAACAGCGCGGCGGTGGCATCGGCGAACAGCAGGGCGAAACCAAGCGCCACGGGGGTGAACGCCACATCCGTGCCGCGAATGTTGAACAACCAAGCCAGCGCGGCCGGGTCGGAGAGAATCGCGGCATCCTGCCCGGCCTCTCGCAAGGTGGCAGCGAGGCGGGCGCGCTTGGCGGCTGAACTTTCACCCGTAAACGCCTCTGGGTGCGGCACCGCGGGGCCTTGCGGCGGGGCGGGGCGGCTGGTCCAGATCTCGTCCACCGGGTTGCTCGCGGTGGGCACCATTTTCGTCGAGGCAAAGCGGGCCAGGGTGTCCGCGCTCAGCAGCCAGGGGTCATAGCCGATCGCCATCCCAGCGGCGTGCTGGGCCAGCCAGTCCTCCGGCTTGGTCTCGGTGATATGCAGGCGCTCCCACACAGCCGGGTCGGTCTGCTGTTCCAGTTGCAGCGTGTAGCGGCCATCGGAGAAGACCGCCGCCCGCTCCGCCAGCACGATCGCCAGCCCGGCGCTGCCGGTGAAACCGGTGACGAATTCCAGGCGTTCTGCCGATTTTGGCACATATTCGCCCAGATGTTCGTCGGCGCGGGGGATGGCAAACCCGTCCAGCCCGCGTGCTTTGAGTGTGGCGCGCAGGGCGGTTAGCCGAGCGTTATGTTCTGAGGTCATAGGTAGCCCTTCGTCATGCGAGTCACGCATGTCTGTTCTGGCGGCAAAACTTGCCTAAAAATGCACCAGTTATGTTATATGCACTGCAGCATAAACGCTGCTGGATCACGTTGAGCCGGCCGTTCTGCGAAAGAAAACAGGTGACTATCATGACGACCACTATCAAGAACCATTCAACTTTGGGCAAGTTCGGCGACCTGCTGTTCACCCGCCAGAGCCCGTATGTGGCGGCGGAGCGGCACAAGGGTCTGCTGGATGGCTTCAAAGCCTGGCGCAAACGCCGCGAGGCGGAAGCCGAGCTGGGTAGCCTTTCCGACCATGAACTTGCCGATATCGGCGTGAGCCGGGGCAAAATCCATCAGGCCGTTCAGGGCCGCTGAAATAGTTAAGGGAGCCGAAAGGCTCCCTTTTCTTTTCAGGGCTTGCGCAGGGTTAAAATCGACCAGGCGCCGTCCACCAGATGATGCTCCAGCACCAGCCCGGCGCGGCGGTGCGCGGAGAGCACCCAGTTAACCTGGGTAGTGAGCAGCCCGGCCAGAATAGCCACGCCGCCGGGGGCCAGACTGTCCCCCAATTGATGTGCCATGGCGCAGAGCGGGCGGGCGAGAATATTGGCAAACACCAGATCATAAGGCGCGTTGCGCTTGATGCGCTTGTCCACCCAGCCGTCGGCGCGGATGGCATGCACCAGTGCTGCCACGCCGTTCAGCTTGGCGTTGGCATTGGCGACACGGGCGGCGCGGAAATCGATATCACTGGCCAGCACGCGCTGGTGCAACAGCTTGGCGGCGGCGATGGCGAGAATGCCCGAGCCGGTGCCAAGATCGAGGATGCGGTGCGGGTGGTGGTATTGCGCCACACGCTCCAGCGCGACCAGGCAGCCGCGGGTGGAATTATGCTCGCCGGTGCCAAATGCGAGGCCGGCATCCAGCGTGAGGGTGATGCGGCCGGGGATTTCCGGCGCGCTGATATGGGTGCCGCGCACCACGAAGCGGCCGCCGATGGTTTGTTCCGGGAAGGCCGCTTTGGTGCGCGCCAGCCAGCCGCCGACGGGAACCAGGGTGCGGGTGATCTCGGGGGTGACGCCGGTGAGCATTTCCGCGACGGCGAGTGCCGATTCCAGTTCGTCCTCGTAGGCGCCGCGTTCCTTCACGCCCTGGATGTCCCAGGTACCCATGTCCTCGTTATGGAAAAACGAAACCGCGCGGCACACGGAGCCAAGTGCGGATTCGAAAAAATCCAGCGCGTCGGCCGGCACGGTGAGCGCGATGCAGTCCAGTTCCTCAGGCATCATGCCGCTCCACGAAATTGCTCAGCACGCGCTTTTCTCCTGATGTTTCGAAGTCGATGTCCAGCCGGTCGCCCTCGGTGGCGAGCACGATGCCGTAGCCGAATTTCTGGTGGAATACTTTGGCGCCCACCGGAATTTTTGTGCTCGCCGGCGGTTTGGCGGGGGCGCGCGCCTGCACCGGAAAGCTGACCGGCGCGCCCCAGCGCGGCTGCTGGTTGACCGCCGCGGAGCCGGTGTGGGTGATGAATTCCTCTGGCAGCTCCTCGATGAATCGGCTTGGGATGGAATCCTGCCAGCCGGCGTAGGTGCGGCGGCGCGCAGCGTGGGTGATGATGGCGCGGTGGCGCGCGCGGGTGATGCCGACATAGGCCAGGCGGCGCTCTTCCTCCAGGCTTTTGTTGCCGCCTTCGTCCAGCGCGCGCTGGTTGGGGAACACGCCTTCTTCCCAGCCGGGGAGAAATACCGTGTCGAATTCGAGACCTTTGGCGCCGTGCAGGGTCATCATGGAGAGTTTCGCGTCGTCGCTGTTTTCCTCATTTTCCATCACCAGCGAGACGTGCTCCAGGAACGCCAGCAAGGATTCGAAATCAGCGAGGGCGCGGATGAGTTCTTTCAAATTCTCCAGACGGCCGGGGGCGTCAGGCGATTTGTCGGCTTTCCACATGCCGATGTAGCCGGATTCGTCGAGCATGGTCTCCAGCGTGGTGACGTGGCCTTCGCGCTCCAGCATGGCGCGCCAGTGATCAAAATTCTGCAGCAGGGCGCGCACGGTTTCGCGGAGCTTACCTTTAAAGCCGCCTTCGTTCACCAGCAGCGCGGTGGCCTCGTATAGCGAAACCTGCGCGGTGCGGGATTTGTCGTGCATGGCGCGCAGCGAGGTGTCGCCAATGCCGCGCTTGGGCAGGTTGACGATGCGCTCGAAGGCGAGGTCGTCGGCGGGCTGCACGAGCACGCGCAGGTAAGCCACGGCATCGCGGATTTCGGCGCGTTCGTAGAAACGGAGGCCACCGATGATGCGGTAGGGAATCCCCAGCAATATCATGCGTTCTTCGAAAGCGCGGGTCTGGAAACCGGCGCGCACGAGGATGGCCATTTCCGCCAAAGAGTCACCGTTGCGGCGGTAGGCTTCCACCCGCCCGCCGATCATGCGGGCTTCCTCCTCGGAATCCCACAGCGCCACCACTTCCACATTATCGCCGGTGGCATCGGCCCGCCCGGCGTGCAGGGTTTTGCCCAGGCGGCCGTTGTTATGCGCGATGAGGTGCGAGGCGGCGGCGAGGATGGGTGCCGTGGAGCGGTAGTTCGCTTCCAGCTTGACGATTTTAGCGCCGGGGAAATCTCGTTCAAATTTCAGGATGTTCTCGATTTCGGCGCCGCGCCAGGAGTAGATGCTCTGGTCGTCATCACCCACGCAGCAGATGTTTTTGTGCGACTGCGCCAGCAGGCGAAGCCAGTAATACTGTACTAAATTCGTATCCTGGTATTCATCGACCAGAATGTATTTGAACATTTTCTGGTAGGTGGCGAGAACTTCCGGGTCCTTCTTCAGCAGGCTTACGGTGAGCAGCAGCAGGTCACCGAAGTCGGCGGCGTTCAGCGCCTTCAGCCGGTCCTGGTAGGCGCGGTACAGTTGCTCGGCCTTGCCACCCGCGAAATCGGTGGAGTCCGCCATGGGAATTTCGCCGGGCAGAAAGCCCTTGTCTTTCCATTTCTGGATTTGCGACATCAGGGCGTTCGCGGGCCAGCGTTTTACGTCAATCCGTGCGGCTTCCATCACCTGCTTCAACAGCCGCAACTGGTCATCGGAATCCAGAATGGAGAAATTGCTCTGCAAGCCTACACGGTCCGCGAACCGCCGCAACATCCGCGCACCCAATGCGTGGAACGTTCCCAGCCATAGGCCCTCGGCTGGTTCACCCAAAATCCGGCCCACCCGCTCGCGCATTTCCCGCGCCGCTTTGTTGGTGAAGGTGACGGTGAGAATCTGGTTGGGAAAGGCGCGGCGGCTGAGCAGGATATGCGCGAACCGCGTGGTCAGCACCCGCGTTTTTCCCGTACCCGCACCGGCCAAAACCAGCACCGGCCCTTCGGTCGCTTCAACGGCGTCGCGCTGTGCCTGATTCAGGCCGTCGAGATAACTCGTCATGGAGTTTTAGGTTTTACACCTAAAATCCGTGCAATGGCATAGACCAGATCGGCCCGGTTGAGCGTATAAAAGTGGAATTCGTCGATGCCGTTGGCTTGCAGGATGCGCACCTGCTCGGCGGTCGTGGCGGCCGCGACCATGCGGCGGGTCTCGATGTCGTCATCCAGGCCCTCGAACAGGCTTTCCATCCATTTTGGCACCGAGGTGCCGCAGGCGGCGCAGAAGTTGGCGGCCTGCTTGAAGTTGGAGACGGGCATGATGCCGGGCACGATCGGCGCTGTGATGCCGGCCGCCAGCGCCTTGTCGAGGAAGCGCAGGTAGGTGTCGTTCTCAAAAAACACCTGGGTGATGGCGCGGGTGGCCCCGGCGTCGAGCTTGCGCTTGAGGTTGTCGAGATCGGCCTGCGGGCTGAGCGCTTGCGGGTGGACCTCCGGGTAGGCGGCGACTGTGATCTCAAAGTCCGCGACGCGCTTGAGCCCGGCTACCAGATCAGCCGCGAAGGCGTAGCCGCCGGGGTGCGGGACGTAGGCCTCGCCGTTCGGGGCATCGCCGCGCAGGGCGACGATGTGCTTCACCCCGGCGTCCCAGTAGCGGCGGGCGACTTCGTCCACTTCCTCGCGCGTGGCGCCCACGCAGGTGAGGTGGGCGGCGGGGGTGAGGCTGGTTTCCTTCACGATTCGCAGCACGGTGGCGTGGGTACGCTCCTGCGTGGAGCCGCCGGCGCCGTAGGTTACGGAGACGAATTGCGGCTGCAACGTGGCCAGCCGCTCGACGCAGGCCCACAACTGGGCTTCCAGCGCCGGGGTTTTCGGCGGGAAGAATTCGAAGGAGATCGCAGGTGGCGCCGCGCCCTCGCGGGCGGGCAGGGGGGCGATCCGCTTGCCGGTGGCCCAGCGTTCCAAAGTGTCGTGGTTCGGGGAATGGGTCATAGCTGGCTCCGTGACAGCACCGCCGGATTTTCGCAAGAGGTTAGAATCCCGGCACGTGGAGGGCACATGTGTCATGTTACAGTAGCTTCCGGGTTGAAGGCGGGTTATTGAGCATCACATCAGGGACCACCCAGCCGGGTGGCCGGTTTAAGGTGGGGTAGAATAGTATGAAGATGACCGTAAAGCGCAAACTCAAGCGGGCTTTGTGTCTGGCCGCTCCGGGACTGCTGCTCTCCACCCTGCTCGCGGGCTGCGCCACGGCCCCGCCGCGGTCCGATACCGCCGACTACCAGGCCTACCAGCAGCAGAACGACCCGCTGGAGCCGACCAACCGGGTTCTCTATGCAGTGAACGACAAGATCGACACCTACGCCATGCGGCCGGTGGCGCAGGGCTATGTGGACATTACCAACCAGCCGATCCGCGACCATGTGGGTATGTTTATCGACAATATCGGCGAGCCGGCCCGCGCGGCGAACTTTATCCTGGAGGCTAAGCTGCGCCTGGCCGGCATCTCGCTGGGGCGCTTCCTGATGAATTCTACCTTCGGCATCGGCGGCTTTTTCGACCCCGCGTCTCAGGCTGGACTGGCCGAGACCGACACGGATTTCGGCCTGACGCTGGCCGTTTGGGGCATTCCCGCCGGGCCGTATTTGTACCTGCCGGTGTTCGGCCCCTCGGGCGTGCGCGACGTACTGAACCTGCCGGTGGAATATTATGCGACGCCGGTAAAGGTGGCGCCCGCCAGTGGCGCCCTCACGGATTTCAGTTATGCCGAGACCGGGCTGCACGTGATCAACACGCGGGCTGAGTTTATTGGCCCCATCGACCAGGTAAAAGCGACCTCGCTGGACCCCTATGCCACATTTCGGAGTCTTTATCGCCAAAGTCGTGACTCAGAGTTGCAGCAGATTGAACAGGGCAGTGCGGCGGCGCCTGCTACCCAGGCGCCGTAGATACCGTCATCAACTACTTAAGGACTTAATCGATGTATGTTCGCCGTTTGCTTCTTGGAGCAGTCCTCTGCGCTCCCGTGCTGGCAGCCATGCCCGTTGCCGCCCAGGCCGACGTGGTGCCCGCCGACGCCGCGAAGGCCTTTATCACCCAATCCGGCCAGCAGCTTGTCACGATCGTGAACGGCACCGCGAGCGCTTCGCAAAAGGCCGATCAGCTGCGCCAGCTGGTGGACCAGATTGTCGCGGTTGACCAGGTGGGGGATTATGTCCTCGGCCGCTACATCAACGTCGCCACGGCGGACCAGCACACGCAGTTCCTCACCCTGTTCCACCAGCTGCTCTCATACAACATCACCTTCCAGATCAAAGCCTATCAGGGCCTCACCTTTGTGGTGAACGGCGCGGTGCCGATGGGCAGCGACATGGTGGTGCACACCACCATCGCAAGCCCCGGCAAGGCGCCGGCGGACGTGGGCTGGGCGGTGGATGAGGTGAACGGGCAGCCGAAAATTGTCGACGTGATTGTGGCGGGGACGAGCCTGCGCATTACCACGCGCAATGAATACGCCTCGGTGGTGACCGACAACGGCGGCCAGGTGGCAGCGTTGCTGAGCGCCATGCAGAAGCAGATCACCAAAATCTCCGCCGCGCAGTAAAGCAGGGCAGGCCGGGGGGTAAGCCCCCGGCCGTGGTTTTTTAGAACGCCGCCTCGGCGAAAATCCGCGTCACATCGCCGTTCCACGCGCCGTGGTAGCGTTCCAGCCAATGTTCCGCCTGCGTTGGCGCACCGGCGGCGATTTCGGCCAGCGGGGCGAGGTAGCTTTGCTCATCCTCCCCGGCGGCATTTTTGCGGGCGCGGTTTTTTAACCCGCCGCGGGCAATTTCCACGGCGTCGCGGGCGAGGTCGCGCAGGGTGCCGGCGCCGAATTTGGTGTTGATGCCGCTCACCGGCACGGCCGCGCGCAGGGCCAGGATGTCAGCATAGGACAGTCCCCTCACCAGCGCCTCGGCGGCGGCCAGCGCGGCAGGATCGTAGAATATCCCGGTCCAGAACGCTGATTGCGCCAGCATCATGTCCGGGCGGCCGGAGTCGGCACCGCGGGTTTCGATGTATTTTTTCAGGCGCGCATCGGGGAAGGCGGTGGTGCAGTGGTCGGCGAAATCGCCCAAGGTGGCATGAACGCCCGGCAGAGCGGGCAGTTTGCCGGCCATGAAGTCCCGGAAGGAGGCCCCGGCGGCGTCGATGAATTCGCCGTCGCGGTAGACAAAGTACATCGGCACATCGAGCAGCCAGTTGGCATAGGCCTCGAAGCCAAAACCCGGCTCGAACACCACGGCGGGGATACCGGAGCGGGCGTTGTCGGTATCGGTCCATACCTGCGCGCGGTTGGAGAGAAGCCCGTTGGGTTTGCCCTCATAGAACGGCGAGTTGGCGAACAGCGCGGTGGCCAAGGGCTGCAAGGCGCTGGCGGCGCGCATTTTCGCCACCATGTTGGCCTCGGAGCAGAAATCCAGGTTCACCTGCACGGTGCAGGTGCGCAGCATCATGTCCAGCCCGCGGGTGCCGACTTTGGGCATGTATTCGCGCATGATTTTGTAGCGGCCTTTCGGCATGAAGGGCATGTCCGCGCGGGTGGCAAACGGATGAAAGCCCAGCGGCGCGAAGCCCAGGCCAAGGCCGGGGGTGATGGCGTGTAGCCGGGCGATGTGTCCGTCCAGCTCCGCCTTGGTGGCGTGCAAATCCGGCAGCATGGCGCCGGAAAGTTCGAACTGGCCGCCGGGTTCCAGTGAAAGCGAGGCGCCGCCGTGCCCTTTGAGGCCGATGGTGTTGCCATGGTCGAGGATAGGGGTGAGGCCCTCAGCCGCCTGAATGGCGGCCAGCAGGTCGGCGATGCCGCCCTTTTGCTCATAGGTCGGCGGCGCGAATCCGGTCAGGCCGAAGCCGAAAGCCTCATGCTCGGTGCCGATGGTCCATTCCGCCGGCGGTTTGGCGCCCGAGGCAAAATATTCCGCCAGATCGCGGACGTCAGTGATCGGCCTGTCATCGGCGTCTCCGGGGTTCGACAAACTTCAGCTCCCTTTTATGGTTCCGCCGCAAGCAGGAGTGCGAGCCCAGCGATTGCGGCGGTTTCGGCCCGCAGGATGCGGCGCCCAAGTGACACGCGTGTAACAAGGGGTGTCCGTGCGATACCTTCAAGTTCCACATCGGTAAAGCCACCCTCGGGGCCGATCATCAATGCGCTGGGGCCGGGGGCGGGTGTGAGCAGGGCGGTGGTGCGGCGCTCGTCGGCAATATAGAGCCGCCGCTCCGGCCAGTTGGCCATGAGTTTTTCCACATGCAGGGGTGCGCGGATCTCGGGCACGATCAACCGTTCGCATTGCTCGGCGGCCTCGATGGCGATGGCGCGCAGCCGCTCCAGGTTCACGTGGTCGGCCTGGGTGCGGGCGGTGAGAATCGGCTGGATCACCGAGACGCCGAGTTCGGTGGCCTTTTCCACCACCAGGTCGGTTTTCTGCCGCTTCAGCAGCGCGAAGCAGAGCCAGCAATCGGGCTCCGGCTCCGGCGCGCGGGTTTGCGCCAGCACTTCCAGCACCACCGCCTTGCGCGACATTTTGGTGATTTTTGCTCCCCACTCGCCTGCCACGCCGTTGAACAGGCGCAAACTATCACCCAAGCCCAGGCGCATGACGTTGGCGAGGTAGTGCGACTGCGCCTCGGCCAGCGGGATTTGCGCGCCTTCATGCAACGGGGCTTCAACATACAGGCGAATTGACGTGGTGCTCATGCCGCGCACATTAACACCCATGAACGGATTTACCGATATACGCGCCGGCGGCTGGGTGAGGCATTTGCCGCGCTGGATGATCCCCTACGCGATCCTCGCCCGGTTCGACCGGCCGATCGGCGCGTGGCTGCTGTTTCTCCCCGGTCTGTGGTCGATTACCCTGGCGGCGCAAAATACAGGCCTGGCGCTGTGGCTGCTCTTCCTGTTCGCCTTGGGTGCGGTGGTGATGCGCGGCGCCGGTTGCGTGGTGAATGATTTATGGGACCGCAAAATGGACGCGCAGGTGGAGCGCACGCGCGGCCGGCCGCTGGCCTCGGGCATCCTCAAGCCCATCGACGCGCTGGTGTTCCTGGTGCTGCTCGGCGCCATGGGGCTGATTATTCTCAGTCAGTTGGATTTCCCGGCGCGAATTCTGGGCGTGGTCAGCCTGGCGCCGGTGATCATCTATCCGCTGGCCAAGCGCGTGACGTGGTGGCCGCAGGTGGTGCTGGGCTTCACCTTCGGCTGGGCCGCCCCCATGGGCTATGCCGCCGCAAGCGGGGTGTTCTGGTCGTGGTCGTCACTCTGCCTCTACGCCGCGGCGATTTTGTGGATACTCGGCTACGACACGATCTACGCCCACCAGGACCGCGAGGACGACGCGCTGATCGGCGTGAAATCCACCGCAAGGCTGTTCGCGCATAACACGCGTGGGCTGTTGTGGGTTTGTTACGGTGGCATGATCGCGCTGCTGGCCGCCGCGATGGTGCTGGCGGGGTTGAATATTTTTGGCATTCTGGTGCTGGCCCTGCCGGCGGCGCTGCTGCTGCGCCAGATTTTCGAGCTGGATGTTAATAATCCCGCGCTGTGCCTGAAACTGTTCAAATCCAACCGCGAGGTGGGTTTGGCCGTGGGTCTCGCAATGCTGGTGGGGCAGTTTTAGGGGAGGCTAAACCGCCGCGCTGATCAATTCAGTCGGCGAGATCAGCCCCCGCTCCAGATTGTCGATGACATTCGCAATTTTTTGCGGCGCGGTGTCACCCATCAGCAGGTGGATGCCAAGCTGCGGCGGACCTTTGGCTTCCGCCATGCGGGCGCGCATCTGTTGAAAGAAATCTATGGCGAATTCACGCCGGCTGCGCTCCTTGCGGACGGCGAAGCTGGCGTTCGCCAGCAGGCGCCGGTAGGTCGCGGCGGTTTCGACGAAGCTCGTTTCGGGCGTTGCGGCCCAGGGCAGCGGGAAGCTCAGTTCGGCCTCGCCGTTCTCGCGCATCACGTCGTAAATCCCGAACAGCC
The DNA here is from genome assembly GCA_003164135.1 of Acetobacteraceae bacterium. Taxonomy (GTDB): domain Bacteria; phylum Pseudomonadota; class Alphaproteobacteria; order Acetobacterales; family Acetobacteraceae; genus Acidocella. The sequence goes on along the minus strand of PLSD01000048.1, from coordinate 209,381 downwards.
CGCCGGGTTTGAGCACGCGCCGGACCTGTTCGAATAACCTCGCCTTTTCCCGGATGTTCATGCCGACATGGAGCATGTAGGCGCCGTCGAAACTGCCGGGTTCGAAGGGCAGATCGAGCGCGCTGCCGTGCAAGTAGGCGACGTCGCTCTCCAGCCCGACATAACGTGCGAGCGTCTTGGCGGCGCGGACATAGTCCTCGGTAATGTCGATGCCTGTCACGCGGCACCTGTTTTCATAAACGAAATGCCGGGACGCGCCGCCGAGTCCCGAGCCGATGTCTAGCAGGAGCATGCCGGGTGCGAATCCCAGTTCGGCGGCGAAGTCGATGGTCGCCTGGCGTCCGCCGATATGAAATTCATCAATCGGCGAAAGATCGGCCGGCACGAGGTGGCTGAGATTTTTGCCCGCGGCGGTCAAGGTGTCGAAGATAACCTGCTCCAAGGACCCGTTCGCATAGTGCTGTGCGACTGTTTGTTCGAGTTTCATTGCGCTGGCTCCCAATTTAGATGAGATGGCCAAGCCAGCATACCCGCGCGGCGCCTTCCTGTAAAAGGTTGGTGGCGGGTAGATAGCTTGACGGCGCCTGCGGAATCCTGAAGAACATGGCTCCACCGGGGTGCCTGCAATCCGCAGGCTGAGATCACACCCGCTGAACCTGTCTGGGTAATGCCAGCGAAGGGAGTGCCAAATGAGTCTACACCGCCGTACCCTGTTATCCGCCGCCGCCGCGAGTGCCGCGCTGGCGAGTCCGCTTGCCCGCGCGCAAGAGCCGCAAAAATTCACCGTGCTGCTGGACTGGTTCGTGAACCCGGACCATGGCCCGTTGTTTGCCGCCAAATACATCGGCGCCTACGCCCGCGCCGGGCTGGATGTGGAACTGATAGCGCCCACCGACCCGGACCTGCCGCCGCGCCTGCTCGCCGCCGGCAAGGCGGATGTGGCGCTGAGCTACCAGACGCAGCTTTACCTGCTGGTCGACCAGGGCCTGCCGGTGCGCCGCACGGGCACGCTCATCGACAAGCCGCTGAACACGCTGACCGCGCTGGGCGGCCGGGGGATCAAGACTCCGCACGATCTCAAGGGCAAGAAAATCGGCTATTCCATCGCTGGGGTGGAAGAGGTGCTGATCGGCACCATGCTGAAATCGGTTGGATTGACGCTGGACGATGTGACGCTGATCAACGTGAATTTCGCGCTGGTGACCTCGCTGATGTCGCACGCGGTGGACGCCGTGATTGGCACCTTCCGCACCTATGAGGACATTCAATTGGCCCAAGCCGGGCTGAAGCCGGTGATTTTTCTGCCCGAGGATTACGGCGTGCCGCCCTCCGACGAGTTGATCATGCTCTCCAACCTGAACGCGCTGGAAAACCCCGCGCTGCCAAAATTTCTCGGCGCGGTGAAGGAAGGCGCGGACTTTCTGGCCGCGCATGGTGATGAGGTGCTGGCAAAATTCCTCAAAGATCAGCCCAGCCTCAACGACAAACTGGATATCGCCTCCTGGCACGCGCTGCCGGGCGCCTTCGCGCTCGATCCCGCGAAACTCGATGCCGGGCGCTACACGCGCTACCGCGACTTCATGTTCGCCGCCGGGCTGATTAAAAAATCGCTGCCGCTGGAAACCTACGCCGTGGAGATCAACGCCTAAGGTGGACACGCCTCCCGGTATCCTGGTCGAAAACCTCGCCCTGCACTACGCCGGGGTGACGGTTTTCGAGGGGCTCAACTTGGAGATCGCGGCGCGAAAAACCACGGCGCTGCTGGGGCCAAGCGGCGTGGGGAAAACCACGCTGCTGCGCATCATCGCCGGGCTGGAAGCTCCCGCCACCGGGCGCGTGGAAGCAACCGATGGCGCGCCCTTGGCGGGCCGCATTGCCTACATGGCGCAGCAGGATTTTCTGCTCCCCTGGGCCAGCGCGCTGCGCAACGTCATGCTCGGCGCCACCATGCGCGGGCAAAAAGCGGAGCCGGCTCGCGCGCTGCATCTGCTGGAGCGCGTCGGCCTGGCGGCGCAAGCAAATGCCTTACCGGGAACGCTCTCCGGCGGCATGCGCCAGCGGGTGGCGCTGGCCCGCACGTTGTATGAGGATCGTCCGATCGTGCTGATGGACGAGCCGTTTTCCGCGCTGGACAGTATCACGCGGCTAAAAATCCAGAATCTGGCAGCGGAATTGCTGGCCGGGCGCACCGTGCTGTTGATTACGCACGACCCGCTGGAAGCCTGCCGCCTCGGCCACGCGCTGTTTGTGCTCGCCGGCACCCCGGCGCGGCTGGGTGAGCCGCTGCATGTGCCCGGCCCGCCGCCCCGTGCGGCGGACGATATTGCCCTCCTGCAAACGCAAGGGGCGCTGATGCGCACTCTCACCGGCATGGCCGCGCCATGAAGGGACTGCGCCCCGCCACGACGTTTGTGGTGTTTCTCGGTTTGTGGTGGCTGGTAGCGCGCTACTCCTCCGTGCCGCCGTTCATGCTGCCGCCTCCGGGCGATGTTGCCGTGGCACTATGGACGCAGCGCGGCCTGCTGTTCAGCAATACGCTGGTCACGCTGGCGGAAATCCTGCTCGGCCTGCTCTGCGGCACGCTGCTGGGCGGCATCGCGGCGCTGGGCATCGTGTTTTCCCCGGTGCTGCAACGCTGGCTCATGCCGGTGCTGGTGGTCAGCCAGGCCATCCCGGTATTCGCGCTGGCACCACTGATGGTGCTGTGGTTCGGCTTTGGCATGACGGCGAAAATACTCATGGCCATGCTGGTTATCTTCTTCCCCGTCACCGCCAATTTCGCCGACGGCCTGCGCCGCACGCCGCCCGGCTGGCTGGATTTGGCACGCACCATGAATGCCTCGCCATGGGCGGTACTGCGCCACATCCGCCTGCCCGCAGCACTACCGGCCTTTGCCTCCGGCCTGCGGGTGGCCACCGCCATCGCCCCCATTGGCGCCATTATCGGCGAATGGGCCGGGGCGTCCTCCGGCCTCGGCTATGTCATGCTCAATGCCAACGCGCGCATCCAGACGGATTTGATGTTCGCGGCGCTGTTCATCCTGGCCGTCCTTACCATCGCGCTTTACGTGCTGGTGGACCGCGTATTGCGCCGGTTGCTATATTGGGCGCCCGATAGCACCGGCGGTTAAGGCGTTGTGGGCGTCGCGGGTGTTACTGGCGTTGCGGGCGCCGCGGGCGTCCTAGGCGCGGAAGGCGTGGTTGGCGTTGCCGGTTCCGCTGGCACTGCCGCGCCGGAGCCGTCTCCCGGTGCTTGCGGCGTGGGCGCTTGCGGGTTTTCCAGCGCATCCCAGTCAACCGGCGTCAGGTCCGAGACCTTTTTGCCGTTAACATTCACCGTGCCCGCGCCGTAAACCACATGCACGCCCAACGTCTGCCCGCTGGCGTCGCTGCTGGTGAGATACGGGGAGAGCTGCGCCTGGAGGGCGCTGATTTTGTCCTGCGTCCGCGGATAGGCGGTGGTGATGGCGCCCGAGAAAGCGTCCAGATGGTCGGCGGTGACATCCGCGGTGCCCGATGGCTGCGCCTTGGTGTCAAACTTCACGTTGCCGCTGGCGTTGAGCGTGCTCGGCCCGATCACCAGTTTCAGGTCCCCATTGGCGCTGCCGCCTTGGGCCGCCCAGCCCTGCACCGTCTGCAACACAAGCTTGGCGCGCCCGGCTTTGTCCTCAACCGGAATGGCGTTGAACTGGCGCACCAGCGCCTCCCAGTTGTCCGGCACCGGGCCGGTGACGTTTACGTTCAGCCCCAGCTCCGTAATGCCGCCGCCGAAGGGCACCGAGCCCAGGCGCGTGAGCAACGGTGAGAGCGCCATGCCCTTGAAACTCTGGGTTATGCCGAAAGCCGTATCGGTAGCCCCGGCGTTCCGGTTGAAGGTGGCGTGGCCGTCGGAACTGTCAATATGCAGCAGCAGCAGGCTGCCGCCGCTGGCCAGGATGTTGATATTGCTGGCGGAAGCGTCGGAGGCCTTGAACGGGTCGATTTCCTTTTTCGCCAGGGCGTCCATGTCGATCTGCTGGCTCAGGGCGATGCTGCCGAAGGTAACCACGAGCGTGGCGCGCGGGGTGTTGATGTTGATCTGCCGCGGCAGGTTGTAGCGCAGTACGCCGGGGTCGGCGGCGTCGATCTCCATGCCGAGACTCGGCAGGTTAACCGCGACCGGCGGCCGGTCCGGGTCCGGTTGCACGGTGATCAGCACGTTGGTGAGCGTCACGCTGGCCGCGAGCGGCGAGTAGCCACGGTTCATGCGGCCGTAGCTTACCGTCATGTCGCCCTGGTTCTGCATGCGCGTAACCCAGTTGGCAAAGCCGGCCTGCATCTGGTTTTCCGCCCACCACCACAGCCCGAGCCAGATAACCGCCAGGACCGCCACGGCAAGGCCCATAACTCTGAGGATGAATCGCATGGGCCAGACTCCGTTCAAGGCTATATTTATGCCCCCATACTGCCCCACACTTGACCATTGGCCAAGCGTTGGGGCTTTTGCAGGGCCATGAAGATTTTCAAGGACTGGCGGAACCTGCCCGCCACCGCAAAACGAGCCTGCGTGGCCCTGGGCAATTTTGACGGCGTGCACCTCGGCCACGTAGAGGTGCTGCGCGCCGCGCACGTGGCCCGGCCGGACGCGCCGCTGGCGGTGCTCACCTTCGAGCCGCACCCGCGCGAATACTTCCGCCCGCAGGACCCGCCGTTCCGCCTCACATTATCGCGTGACCGCGCTGATGCACTGGCCGTCTTGGGTGTCACCGCGCTGTACGAGCTGCCGTTCAACGCGGAATTCTCCCACCTCACCGCCGGGCAGTTCTGCCAGGAGGTGCTGCACGAAGGCCTGGGTGCCGTGCATCTGGCCTGCGGCGGGGATTTCGCCTTCGGCCACCGGCGCGGCGGCGATGTGGCGCTGCTGGCACGCCAGGCCGAGGCTTTTGGCATGGGGCTGACCATTGTGCCGCCGGTGAGCGATGGGCAGGGGCTGATTTCCTCCAGCCGCATCCGCCGCCTGCTGCAGGACGGCTACCCCGAGCGTGCCGCTTTGCTGCTCGGCCGCCCCTACACGATTCGCGGCGAGGTTTGCCACGGCGACGCGCGCGGCCGCACCATCGGCTTCCCCACCGCCAACATCCCGCTCGGCCGCCATTTGGAGCCCGCGCGCGGCGTATATGCCGTGACCGTGCGGCTGCCGGCGGGTGATGAGGTGAACGGTGTCGCCAATATCGGCCAGCGCCCCACCGTGGGCGGCACGGAATCGCGGCTGGAAGTACATCTGTTCGACTTCGCCGGGGACATCTACGGCCAGGAGCTGACCGTGGCGCTGCATCATTTTTTGCGCGAGGAGCAGAAATTCCCCAGTTTCGAGGTGTTGAAGGCGCAGATCGCGCTGGATGCGGCGCAGGCGCGGGCCATGCTTGACAGGGACCAAAATCCGGCCAAACCCCTCACCCCATGACCGAAGCCCCCATGACCGAAGCAAAGACCGACTACAAAGCCACCGTATTCCTGCCGCGCACGGAATTCCCGATGCGCGGCGACCTGCCAACCCGCGAGCCGGAGATGCTGCGCCGTTGGGAGGAGATGCGCCTGTGGGAAAAACTGCGCGCGGCGGGGCAGGGGCGTCTGCCCTTTATCCTGCACGACGGCCCTCCGTACGCCAACGGCAACCTGCACATCGGCCATGCGCTGAACAAGATTCATAAGGACGTCATCAACCGCGCGCAGCAGATGTCCGGCAAGGACGCCAACTACATCCCCGGCTGGGACTGCCACGGCCTGCCGATCGAGTGGAAGGTCGAGGAAAAATACCGCGCGCAGAAAAAGAACAAGGACGAGGTGCCGGTGCTGGAGTTCCGCAAGGAATGCCGGGACTACGCGCAGCATTGGCTGGACGTGCAGGCGGCGGAATTCAAACGCCTCGGCGTGGCGGGCGATTGGGAAAACCGTTACGCCACCATGGATTTTGCCTCGGAAGCCTGCATCGCGGGCGAGATCGGCAAATTTTTACTGAATGGCGCGCTGTATCGCGGCCTACGCCCGGTGATGTGGAGCCCGGTGGAAAAAACCGCGCTCGCCGAGGCCGAGGTTGAGTATTACGACAAAAAAGACACGGCGATTTATGTCCGGTTCCCAATCGCGGAAACCATCGTGCGTGGCACGCCGGGCGAAGTCGCGGATCTGGCCGGTTGCGCCATCGTCATCTGGACCACGACGCCCTGGACCATCCCCGGTAACCGCGGCCTGGCGGTGGGGCATGAGCTTGAATACATCCTGCTGCGGGTTGACGGCATCACCGATGGCAGCGCTGCGGTTGTTGGCGAAAAGCTGATCGTCTCGGAAGGCTTGTTTGAGGATTTTGCGGCCAAAACCGGCATCACCGCGCACACCGTGTTGCGGAAATTCCAGGGGCGCGACCTGGAAGGGCAGTTGTTCAAACACCCGCTGCACAGCGCCGATGCGGGGTATGATTTCACCGTGCCGCTGATGCTCGGCGAGTTCGTCACCATGGAAGCTGGCACCGGCATCGTGCACATGGCCCCGGGCCATGGCGAGGACGATTTCTTCCTCTGCCGCGCGCATAACATCGCCGTGCCGGACACGGTGGCGGGTGATGGCACATACTACCCCGCCGTGCCGTTGTTCGCGGGTGTACATGTGTACAAAGCCGCTGATCCTGTCTGTAACGCTTTGCAGGCGGCCGGTACGCTGTTGCAGCGTAACGAGTTCATGCACTCCTACCCGCATAGCTGGCGCTCGAAAGCCCCGCTGATTTATCGCGCCACGCCGAACTGGTTTATCCGCATGGATGGCGAGGACAAAATCCGCGAAAAGGCGCTGGCCGCCATCGACACCACGCAATTCGTGCCGGAGATCGGGCGCAACCGCATCCGCTCCATGGTGGAATCGCGCCCCGACTGGTGCATTTCGCGCCAGCGTGCCTGGGGCGTGCCGATCGCCATTTTCGTTGATAAAACCACGCATGAGCCGTTGCGCGATGCCGAAGTGATGGCCCGTATTGTGGAAATTTTCGCGGTGGAGAGTGCCGACGCCTGGTACGCGCGCCCGGCGCAGGATTTTCTCGGGGACAAATATAAGGCCGAGGATTACGAGCAGGTGTTCGACGTCGTCGACGTCTGGTTTGAATCCGGCTCCACGCACGCGTTTGTGCTGGAAGCGCGCGGGCTGCCGACGCCAGCGGATATCTACCTCGAAGGCTCCGACCAGCATCGCGGCTGGTTCCAGGCCTCGCTGCTGGAATCTGTCGGCACGCGCGGCGTGGCGCCGTTCAAGGCGGTGGTGACGGATGGGTTCGTGCTCGATGAGCAGGGGCGTAAAATGTCGAAGTCGCTCGGCAACGTGACAGCACCCCAGGAAGTCAACGACAAATACGGCGCGGACATTTTGCGCCTGTGGGTGATGAACTCGGACACCTCCGAGGATTTGCGCATCGGCCCGGAAATCCTCAAGCAGCAGGCGGAACTATACCGCCGCCTGCGCAACACGCTGCGCTGGATTCTCGGCTCGCTGGATGGTTTCACGGAGGCCGAAAAACTCCCCGAAAGCGCCTTCCCCGAGCTGGAGAAATTCCTGCTGCACCGGCTGTGGGAGCTGAACGAAAAAATTAAAACCGCGGTGCGCACGCATGACTGGACCGGCGTGTACCCGGCCATCCATCATTTCTGCGCCACTGATCTCTCCGCGTTCTACTTTGATATCCGCAAGGACTCTTTGTATTGCGACAAGCCCGACGCCACCAAGCGCCGCGCCTGCCGCACCGTGCTGGACATGCTGCACCGCTGCCTCACCGCGTGGCTGGCACCGGCGCTGCCGTTCACGGCGGAAGAGTCCTGGACCACGCGCTTCGGCGCGGAGTCTTCAGTCCACACCACGCTATTTCCGGCGATCCCGGATTCCTGGCGCAATGATGAGCTGGCGGAGAAGTGGCAGGATAAAATACGCGCCGTCCGCGCCAATTTCACCAATGCGATCGAACAGATGCGGCGCGAGAAGAAGGTAGGCTCGTCGTTGCAGATCGCACTGACCATGCCGAACAAATGGGCGCTCGGCCTGTCCGCCGCGGAATGGGCGGATGTCGTCATCGTTTCCAAGGTCGAGTTATCCCCGGAAGCGCAAAATTCTGATGACAATATGGAGCTGCCCGCCATCGCTCCCGGCACCAAATGTGAACGCTGCTGGAAAGTTCTGGAAGAAGTCGGCACCAACGCCACCCACCCCACCCTGTGCATCCGCTGCTGCGAAGCCGTCGACGCATGAGAAGACGCATCGCCGGTTTCGCCCTTGCCGCCCTGGTGCTCGCCGCGGACCAGGCGAGTAAATATGTGGTGCTGCACGGCTTACACCTGCAGGACGGGCATATGCTCATCCTGCTGCCCATCCTCAACCTTGTGCTGGTGTGGAACCACGGCATCACTTTTGGCATGTTCGCCGGGGCGGGGGAGAAAATCCTGCTGGCTTCCGTCGCCAGCATCGTCATCGCCACCCTCTTCATCTGGCTCTGGCGGAGCAAAAACTGGATCACCTGCCTCGCGGTTGGAGCCATTGCCGGCGGCGCCATCGGCAACGTGGCGGACCGGCTGCGCTACGGCGCGGTGGTGGACTTTTTGCAGGCCCATTTGGGCACCGTGGCCTTTCCCTGGGTGTTCAACGTCGGGGACTCGGCCATATGCTGCGGCGTTGCCGTGCTGATGCTGGAAAGCCTGTTACAACCCAAGCCAGTTGCCCCAAACGGCGCGCAGCGATAGGAAGACGCCATGAAAACGAAAATCCCCGCCGCCGCCTGTGCCATCGCCCTCGCTATCGTCCTGTCCGGCTGTAGCGACAACATGAAGAAGACTTTCGGGCTGGAAGCCAATCCGCCCGATGCCTTCCAGGTCGGCACGCAGGCCCCGCTCTCCTTGCCGCCGGAATTGGGCGTGCTGCCGCCACCGAACCCCGGCCAGCCGCGCCCGCAGCAGGTGAACGCGGCGCAGGAGGGTGAGGACACGCTCAACGCCGCCAGCTCGCTGTCCTCTGCCCCCAGCAGCCAGAGCCCTGGCGAGCAGGCATTGCTGCAACAAGCCGGCCCGGCGCCAAGCGGCGACATTCGCGCGCAGGTCAACCAGAACGCGCTGATCGCCAGCAAGCCGCCCGGCTTTGTCGCCAAGCTGACCGGCAGTGGCCCCGTACCCGCGCCGACGGTGAACGCGAGCGGTGAGCAGCGCCGTTTGCAGCAGGACGAATCCCTCGGCCAGCCAGTGACCACCGGCGCCACCCCGCAGGATTCCAACCAGAAGCCGGGCGTGGTCAAACGCATTTTGAACGCGTTCTAAAGAACCTTGCTACGTGGTAATCTTTGGTCTAGAAGGAACCATCATTCCGTCTAGGCAAAGGTGCTCTCATGAAGTTTCCGCGTAATCTGGCACTTGGCCTCTGTCTGCTTGCTGCCGCCGCGTCCGCCGCGCGGGCGCATGCGTTTCTCAAGCACGCCAACCCGGTGCCCGGCAGCACGGTTGCCGAGCGTCCCGCGAGCCTGCTGCTCACCTATACCGAGGATCTGGCCGTACCGTTCTGCACCGTCACGGTCACCGATTCCGCCGGCCATGCGGTGCAAACCGCCAAACCCGAACCGGTGCCGGGCCATGCTGACGAACTGACCGTGCCGCTGCATATCACCGCGCCGGGCAAATACATCGTTACCTGGCACGCGCTGTCGGCCGATACGCACAAGACCAAGGGCAGCTTCTCCTTCACCGTCGGCAGCTAACCATGTTGCTGCTCAGGGGGCTGTGCCGCGGCCTGCATATTGCCGGCGCGTTCGGCGGTTTTGGCACCTTCCTCCTCGCGGCCACGCTGCTGCGCGGGCAAAAATTGCCGGGGTTGAAGCGCTTGGCCTGGATCAGCCTGGGCGTGGCGCTGCTCGGCGGCGCGGGCTGGTTCCTGCTGCAAACCGCTGATTTTGCCAGCGCTCAGAGCTTTTCGGACGTCACCGCCGCCATCCCCATCGTCGCGCGGGATACCCGCTTTGGTATTCTTCTGCTCGCCCGCGCCGGCGCGCTGATACTCGCCACCCTCATCTTCCAGTTCGGCTGGAACCGTGTTGCCACGCTCATCGCCTTGGGAACCGTGGCGGCCGAATCGTGGCTCGGCCACGGCGGCGCCATGAGCGGCACCATCGGCAATATTCTGCTCGCCACCTCTATCGGGCACCTGCTCGCCGCCGCCACCTGGCTCGGTACGCTCCCGGCGCTCTACATCGCGCTCAAACGCCTTCCGGAAGCCAGCGCCCAAACCGTTGCGCGTGCTTACTCACCCATCGGCATGGCCTGCGTGGCGGTGCTTGTCATCACCGCCAGCATCCAGTTCCTGCTGCTCATCGGCCGCCCCGCCGCACTGTTCACCTCAGCCTACGGCCTCACCGCCAGCGCCAAAATCCTGCTCCTGGCAGCACTCGTCGCCCTGGCGGCGCGCAACCGCACCCGCCTGACACCCAATCTGCCGGCCACCCACGCGCAATTACTACACAGCGTGCACATGGAAATCATGCTCGGCATTGCCGTATTCCTCGCCGCCGGGCTCATCCTGCAACTCGAACCACCAACCATGGCAGCCATGGGGATGGGGTGATTCCGGGACTGGGAGTTTAGCAAGCAAGACCAAGGGGCTCTGCCCCTTGGATCCCCGCCAAAGGCTCGCCTTTGGAATCCCTTACAAGGTTTCTGAGAGGGGCTCGCTGCACGGGACTTGGAGAGGCTAGAGCGAGCCCCTCTCAGAAACCTTATTAACGCGTTCGAAGGGCGCGGCCCTTCGCAGGGGGCCAGGGGACAGCGTCCCCTGGCCTTGCTTGTTACTCTTCCCCAGCCCCCGGAATCACCTCATCCGCCCATAGCTCGTCGATGGTTTGGCGGGGCGTGATGAGTTGGAAGCGCCCGTCGTCGACCAGCACGGCGGCGGCGCGGGGGCGGGCGTTGTAGGTGCTGCTCATCACCGCGCCGTAGGCTCCGGCGTCGAGGATGGCGACGCGCGACCCTGGCCCCATTGGCGGCATCGGGCGGTCCTTGGCGAAGCAGTCGGCGGATTCGCACACCGGGCCGACGACATCGGCCGGCGAGAGCGGGGATTGCATCTGTGCGGCGCCAAGCGGGAGGATGCCGTGCCAGGCTTCGTACAGGGCAGGGCGCATCAGATCGTTCATCGCCGCATCCAGCACGATGAAGCGTCTTTCCCCGGCGCGCTTTTCCAGAATGACCGAACTCAGCAGCATGCCCGCCGGGCCGACGAGGTAGCGCCCCGGCTCCAGCAGCAGTTGCACGCCCAAATCGCCCACCTCACGGTGCACGGTGCTGGCGAAGGCGGCAAGCGGCATGCCCGGCTCATCGCCGTAGCCAATGCCCAAGCCGCCGCCGAGGTCGAGCACGGTGACTTCCAGCCCGGTATCGCGCAGCTTACACACCATCGCGGCGGCTTTGGCGTACGCCTGCGCGTAGGGTTCGGTGGAGAGAATCTGGCTGCCGATGTGCAGCGCGATGCCTACCGGCCGGATGCCGGGCAGCCGCGCCGCCCGCGCGTACAAATAGGGAATATCCTGCGCCGCGATGCCGAATTTGTTGTCGGCCAGCCCGGTGGTGATTTTCTCATGCGTGCCGGCGTCCACATCCGGGTTCATGCGCAGCACCACTTGCGCGGTGCGGCCCATCTGCCCGGCGATGGCGGAGATCATGTCCAGCTCTTCCGCACTCTCCACGTTGATCTGGCCAATTCCGGCGCTGATCGCCTCGGCCAGCTCCGCCGGGGCTTTGCCCACGCCCGAGTACACCACATCGGCGGCGGCAATCCCGGCGCGCTGGGTGCGCATGAACTCGCCGAGGCTGACCACATCGGCACCCGCACCCAGGGCGCGGAAAATATTCAGCACGGCGAGGTGGTCATTGGCCTTCACCGCGTAATGCACATGCACGTCCAACCCGTGCGCATCCAGCGCCGCGGTCAACGCGCGGTAGCGGGCACGCATGCTCGCCGCGCCATAAACCCACACCGGCGTGCCGTGCGCGTCGGCAATGGCGTTCAGCGCCACGCCCTCAAAGCACAAGCCATCCTGCGCATGCATGGAAAACGCCGGGCGGGCGGCCAAAAGCTCCGGCAGACCTGCCGCTTGCGTTGCATCAGCCATGGTTACTGCGCCGGGTAGACGTGCGGGTAGGTGATATCCGCCGCCGGGCCGGGTGCGGAAGGGGCGCCGCGCCGTCCGCAGGCGGTGAGGGCCAGACAAAGCATCAAAGCCAAAGCCATTTGTTTCATGAAAGCTGTTCCAGCCATTTTTTCGCCTGCGCGGCGACATTCGCCGGCGCTGTTCCACCATAGCTTACGCGCGAGGCCACCGAGGCTTCAACCGTCAACACCCCGAAAATCTCCGCCGTAATGCGCGGCTCGACCGACTGCATGTCTTCCAACGTAAGTTGGGAAATATCCACGTCCTTGCCTTCCGCCAGCCGCACAATCTGCCCCGTAACATGGTGCGCGTCGCGGAATGGCATTTTCAGCACCCGCACCAGCCAGTCGGCGAGGTCAGTCGCGGTGGAAAACCCGGAACCCGCCAGCTCGGCCATGCGTGCGGTGTCGGCGGTCAGGTCGCGCACCATCCCGGCGGTGGCGGCCAGGCACAGGGAAATCGCGTCGGTCGCGTCGAACACGGGCTCCTTGTCCTCCTGCATGTCCTTGGCGTAGGCCATCGGCAGCCCCTTCATCACTGTCAGCAGCCCAAGCAGGCTGCCGAAAATGCGGCCGGTTTTCGCCCGTGTCAGCTCCGCCGCATCCGGATTGCGCTTTTGCGGCATAATCGAGGAGCCAGTGGTGAACGCATCGGACAGCGAAATCAGCCGGTAGGGAGAAGAACACCAGATGATGATCTCCTCGGCAAAGCGGGAGAGATGCATCGCCAGGATGGACAGTGCCGAGAGATACTCCAGCGCGAAATCGCGGTCTGAGACGGAATCCAGCGAATTCGCCGTCGGCCGGTTGAAGCCCAGCGCCTCGGCGGTGGCATAACGGTCGATGGGGAAGGAGGTTCCGGCCAAAGCGGCGGCGCCCAGCGGGCACTCGTTCAGGCGTCTGCGCGCGTCATGCAACCGCCCGGCGTCACGGCTCAACATTTCCACGTACGCCAGCAGATGGTGCCCAAACGTCACCGGCTGCGCCGTTTGCAAATGCGTGAAGCCCGGCATCACGCTGCCCGCATGCTCCGCCGCGCGCGTCGCCATCGCCAGCATCAAATCCTGCACCTGCGCGGTCACGTCATCAATCGCGCCGCGCACCCACAGGCGGAAATCCGTCGCCACCTGGTCGTTGCGGCTGCGCCCGGTGTGCAGGCGGCGCGCGGCATCGCCAATCCGTTCGGTCAGCCGCACTTCCACGTTGGTATGAATATCTTCCAGCGCGTCGGAGAACTTAAATGTCCCCGCTTCAATCTCGGCGGCAATCTCCACCAGCCCGGCATCAATGGCTGCAACGTCCTCAGCGGTCAGGATTTTCTGCGCCCCAAGCATGGCGGCGTGCGCGCGGCTGCCGGCGATATCCTGCGCCCACAACCGGGCATCAAACCCGATGGACACATTAATCGCTTGCATCACGGCAGCGGGTCCGGCACCAAACCGGCCACCCCATTGCAGTTTCTGCGTAGGAGTTTTGCTTTTGTCTGTCAGATCGTCCGTCAAGCCCGTTCGCCCATTGCTGATGTCCCGGCGATCCATCATCGCCACCGCCGCTGGTCTAGCCGCCGCCGGGGGCTGGGGCAAATTTTGCGCCGCGCAGACTGACGATACGGACATGCCCGACGCCGCCGACGCGATGACCATACAAGCCCCCACCGCCGCGCCGCCGGTGGTATTCACCACTGCGGCCGGCAAGCAACGCACGCTGGCCCACTACGCCGGGCACACGCTGGTGGTTAACCTGTGGGCCACCTGGTGCGGCCCTTGTGTCGAGGAACTGCCCACCTTCGACGCCCTCGCCCTCAAACTCAAAGCCAGCGGCGTGCTCATCCTGCCGATCTCCATCGACACCGCCGGCGCCGCCGCGGTGGCGCCCTTCTATGCCAGTCACGGCATCAAAAACCTGCCCATTTTGCTCGACCCCAACGGCGACAACATGGATGTACTCAATACCGATGGCATTCCCCTCACCGTCATCATCAACGCCGCCGGCCAGTTGGTAGCGCGGCTGGAGGGTGCCGCGAATTGGAACACCAGCGCGGTGGTGAAGTTTTTACAAAACCAGGGCGGCACGCCACCGGCCGCGAAGCCGAAGATTTTTATCCAGGCATAGCGGCCGCTAATATGAAGCTTTAGCGCAAACAAAAACGGCGCACCGTGAGGCGCGCCGTTCAAGAGCCGTATTTGGACAGCTTTTACGCGTTCGCCACCGGGGCGGCCGCGGCGGTCTGGGCGCGGCGGGACTGCCAAAGCCCGACAAAGTCGATCGGCCCCAGCAGCACGGGCGGGAAGCCGCCGTCGCGGGTCACATCGGCCAGGATGTTGCGGGCGAAGGGGAACAGCAGGCGCGGGCATTCCACCAGCAGCACGGGCTCCTGCTGGTTCTCGGGGATGCCGTGCAGCGTGAACACGCCGGCATAAACCAGGTCGGCGATGAACACGACCGTAGGCTTCTCTTCGGTAGCGCCATTGGTGGCCGGGGCCATGGTGCCCTCGGCACGAATCGCCAGCGCGACCTCGAACACGGTCTGGTCTTCCTGGATGCGCTTGACCTGCACATCGAGATTAATATTCACGGCCGGCGCCGAGCGCAGCTGGGTGTAGATCGCGGGAGCGTTCGGCACTTCGAACGACAGATCCTTGGTGTACTGGACGTTCAGGGCGAGAGGCGGCTGCTGCTGGGCCGGGGGAGCTGTTTCTGACATGCTTAAAGTTTCCTGTTATGGTACGCGCCCGCCTAGCACAGCGGCAACGCCATGATAAGAGAGACTTATGAGCGCACGAATTTTTATTGACGGACAAGCCGGCACCACGGGACTGGGCATCGCCCAGCGCCTGCGCGACATGCCGGGTATCGAGCTTATCACCCTGGAAGAGGCCCACCGCAAGGACAAGGACGCCCGCGCCGAGGCCATGGCCAGCGCGGATGTCACGGTGCTCTGCCTGCCCGACGACGCGGCGCGCGAGGCCGTGGAGCTGGCGCCGGAGGGGGCGCGAATTCTCGACGCCAGCACCGCCCACCGCATCGCCCCTGGCTGGGTGTACGGTTTTCCGGAACTGGACGCCGCCCAACCAGGCAAAATCGCCGCCGCCAACTGTGTCGCCAACCCCGGCTGCTACGCCACTGGCGCCATCGCGCTGCTGCACCCGCTTATCCAGGCGGGAATATTGCCGCACGGCCAGCACCTGAGCATCAACGCCATCTCCGGCTATTCGGGCGGCGGCAAGGCGATGATCGCCTCGCATGAAGCCACCGCCGGCCCCGCTTTCGAACTCTACGGCCTCGGCCTGACGCATAAACACATCCCGGAAATCATGGTGCTCTCCGGCCTCACCCGGCGGCCGCTGTTCGTCCCCTCGGTCGGGCATTTCGCACAGGGCATGCTGGTCTGCATCCCGCTCTTCCTCGACCAGCTCCCCGGCACGCCCACGCCGTACGAACTCTCCGAAGCCTACCGCGAGCACTATGACAACACGCCGGACATCATCACCCACCCCGGCGTCTACGGCGGCACCCTGGAACCCGACGCCCTGAACGACACCAACCAGCTGGAAATCTTCGTCTGCGCCAATGGCGCCTTCGACCACGCCGTGCTCATCGCCCGCCTCGACAACCTCGGCAAAGGCGCCTCCGGTGCCGCCGTGCAGAACCTCAAACTCATGCTCGGAGATATCTGATGTCCGACTCGCACGTCGCCGCCAAACCCTCCGGGTTGCTGTACGCCCTCAACGGCGTTGCCCCCACCATCCACCCCACCGCCTGGATCGCCCCCACCGCCGTGCTCATCGGCGACGTCCGCGTCGGCCCCGGCGCCAACATCTGGTTCAACTGCGTGCTGCGCGCCGATACCAATCCCATCATCGTCGGCGCCCGCACCAATATCCAGGACGGCACGGTCATCCACGTCGACCACGGCGAATACCTCACCGATATCGGCGAGGACGTCACCATCGGCCACAGCGCCATCATCCACGCCTGCAAACTCCGCAACCGCGCCTTCATCGGCATGGGCGCCACCGTGCTGGACGGCGCCATCGTCGAGGAAGCCGGGCTGCTCGGCGCCCGCGGCCTGCTCGGCCCCGGCAAGCGCATCGGCGCCCAGGAACTCTGGATCGGCAGCCCCGCCAGACTCTCACGCACCATGACCGACGCCGAACGCGCCGGATGGGACGAAACCGTGCCGCATTACCTGGGACTTGCAGAAATGTTCCGGGGCGGGTTGACCGAGGTAGGTTAAGGGAAGGCCAGGGGGCGCTGCCCCCTGGACCCCCGCGAAGGGCCGCGCCCTTCGAACGCGTTAATAAGGTTTCTGAAGAGGGCTCGCTCAAGCCTCTCCAAGTCCCGTGCGGCGAGCCCTCTTCAGAAACCTTGTAATGGATTCCAAAGGCGAGCCTTTGGCGGGGTTCCAAGGGGCAGCGCCCCTTGGCCTTGCTTAATCAACCATTGGCAACCCGCCCCGGCACTTCTACATTCCCGGTTATGACGGACACAGAATTCGACCAGGCATTGGTGACGGCGGCGTTTGGGTTGGGGGCGGAGGCTGGGTGGCGCAAGGTTTCGCCGGCGGCGGCGGCGGTGCGGGCGGGGCTGGATTTGGCCCAGGCGCGGGCGCGGTTTGGTGCTTGCGGCGGCATTTTGCGCAAGTTTGGCGCGCTGGCGGATGAGTATGCGTTGACCGGCGCGCTGGCCGAGGGCTCGGTGCGCGACCGGCTGTTTGACACGTTATTGCGCCGGTTCGATTTTTTGCAGCTGCACCGTGCCGGCGTGGTGGCGCTGTTGAAGTTTCTGCCGGCTGATCCGGGGCTGGCGGTATGCCTCGCGCATGCCACGGTTGAGTCGATGGGTTGGCTGCTCGAAGCGGCGGGTGTTTCCTCCACGGGGCTACGTGGCGAGATGCGCAAGCGCGGTCTGGCCCTGGTTTGGGGCTATGGCGTGCGGGCGTGGGTGCGCGATGAGAGTGCCGACCTGGCGGCGACCATGGCGGCGGTGGACCAGGCGCTGACCCAGGCAGATGCGCTGGCGGCACGGTTTTCCGGTGCGCCTCGGGTTATGGCCGCAACGGATTTGCCTTCCCCCGAGGCGCCATCTGGGGTAGCATAGCGCAGGCCGCGTTCGGGCCTTCAAGCAGTTAAAGAGGATGCGATCCATGGTCGAAAAACCCACCCCGAAAAAACCAGAAACTGCCTTCACATTGCCGGCTTCTCTGAAAGACCTTGATTTTACCAAGCTGTTTAAGGACCTCAAGGCTCCCGCGATGCCGGATATGGAGGCTGTGCTGGCCGCGCATAAGCGCAATCTCGAAGCCTTGTCCGATGCCAACCGTGTCGCGCTGGAGGGGGCGCAGGCGGTTGCCCGCCGGCACATGGAGATTATGCAATCCACCATGAGCGGCCTGACCGAGACGCTGAAGGATATTTCCGTGAGTGACACTCCGGCTGCGCGCGCGGCCAAGCATGCGGATTTGCTGAAGCAGGCGTATGAGAACGCGGTCTCCAATACGCGCGAACTTGGCGACCTGATTCAGAAAGCCAATTCCGAGGCGATGGAGAAGCTCAACCACCGCTTTTCCGAAGCCATGAGCGAAATGAAGAACCTGTTCAAGAAATAGGTTTTCGCCAGCCGCCCGCCTGGGTTTTAAAACCCAGGCGGGCGGCTGTTTGCCCCCCCCCCGTGGCAATGGATTGTAACAAAGATGCCCGGATGCGTGGCAAATAAGGTCTTGTTCAGGCGATCTTTTAAGAGCTAGAGTATTTATAATCGCACTTTCAAAATGAAAGGCTACAAATGCCCAGTCTCGCGAATATAACCATCGCCTCCGGCGGTAGTTTTGACCTCACCGCGCCCCTTACAACCGGAACGAGCATTGAGTTTTTGAACACTCCGGTTGCGTCGGGGGTTTTGCGCATTGAGCCGACCGCTTACGAAAACCAGACAATCGTCGCCAGCGGCAGTACGGTGATATCAACCTATCTGGGCGGAACGGTGGATAATTTCCAGCCTGGCGACACCATTGTCATCGCCAATCTCGGCGCGACCTACGCTGAGTTCGACCATGCGCCGAGCGGCGTCACTGCCGCCCAGAATGCCGCGGTGTCTTCGGCCATGAGCGAGCTGCTTACCGGCGAAGGGTATCTCGGCTTAAACGAGATCCTGACGATTTCGTCGACGGGGTCGATTACGGACAACACGGGCCTGATCGAGGGCAATACGTTATCCTTTTTTGGCGGCTTGGTTACATTCAGCCTACCCTCCACCGATATCGGCTATATCGACAGCTACTCGAGCTCCATTGAGCAGGCATTGTTCGGCGGCTTGTCGGTAACTTCGTCGATTTACATCACCATCGCCGCCGATGCAGGTAACAGCAGCATCGCCGATGGCTACATCACGACCGATGGCACCATCGTTGTCTGCTATCTGCGCGGCACCAAGCTCCTCACGCCCACGGGCGAGAAAAACATCGAGGATCTGGCGATCGGCGACCCGCTCGTCACGCGGTATTCAGGCATCCAGCCGGTCAAATGGATCGGCGAGCAGCATTTCGACCCACGTTTCGCCGCGAATAACCGCGACATTGTTCCGGTGCGCATCAAGGCTGGCGCGCTGGGAGAAAACCTTCCCGCGCGCGACCTTTATGTTTCTCCCGGTCACTCGGTGCTGGTGGGTGAAACCCTGTTGCTGGCGAAGAACCTGGTAAACGGCATCACCATCACGCAGGACGCGTTCGATGAAGATATTCATTACTATCTCATCGAATTCGAAAAGCATGATTGTGTGATCGCGCAAGGCACCTGGGCCGAGAGCTATGCTGACTGCCCTGGCCTGCGCAACAAGTTTCATAACGCGGCGTCGTTCGCGGCACTTTATCCGGACTATGCGACTCCGGCTGAACTGTACCTGTGCGCGCCCCGGCCGGAACATGGCCCGGAGCTGGATATCGCATTACGGCCCGTGGTTGCCCATGCGTCCGCGGGCGTCACCCCTGGGCGGCTGCGCGGCTATATCGAACGGATTGAAGCCTCTGGCCTCGTCGAAGGATGGGCGCAGGACATGGAAAACCCGGACCTCCCTGTTCTGTTGGATATCATGCTGGACGATCAGCCGCTGGGCACCGTACTCGCGTGCGGCTACCGGGGGGATCTGGAGCAAGCCGGCCTGGGCAGCGGGCGTTGCCTGTTCAGCTTCACCGGCCCGGAACTCTCCCCGGCTGACCAGCAGCGCATCCGCGTTTGCCGCGCGGCCGACGGTGCCGGGATTCCGCTCAGCGACGCCTGCGCGGCCAAAGCGGCATAACGCCAGGGAGCCCCGCCGGCCCTTCCATTCGCGCACCCGCGGGCCATATACTGGGGCATGTCCGCCTTTTCCCCCACCGCCCCGGTCACCTTCATCCCGGAAAAGCCGTCGCCGCGCGCGCAGTTCAAACCACTGCGCGTGGTCTCGGAGTTCGAGCCCAGCGGCGACCAGCCCGCCGCCATTGAGCAACTGGTGGCCGGCATTGTGGAGGGCGAACGCGACCAGGTGCTGCTCGGCGTCACCGGCTCGGGCAAAACCTTCACCATGGCCAAGGTGATCGAGCGCATCCAGCGCCCCACACTGGTGCTGGCCCCCAATAAAACCCTGGCGGCGCAATTATACGCGGAGATGAAATCCTTCTTCCCCGACAACGCCGTGGAATACTTTGTTTCCTACTACGATTATTACCAACCGGAAGCCTACGTGCCGCGCTCGGACACATATATCGAAAAAGACTCCGCTATTAATGAGACCATCGACCGCATGCGCCACGCCGCCACGCAGGCGCTGCTGGAACGCTCCGATGTGGTGATTGTTGCTTCAGTTTCCTGCATCTATGGCATAGGCTCGGTCGAGACCTATTCCAAAATGGTGGTGCGGCTGGAAACGGGGGGGAGCATCGACCGCGACACGCTGGCCAAAGCCCTGGTGGATTTGCAGTACCGCCGCAACGACGTCGCCTTCGCCCGCGGCTCCTTCCGCCTGCGCGGCGAGGTGGTGGATATTTTCCCCAGCCAGTACGAGGACCGCGCCTGGCGCGTCACGTTGTTTGGCGATGAAATCGAGAAGATTTCCGAATTCGACCCGCTGACTGGCGAGCAGACCGGGCTGCTGGAAAACATCAGCATCTACGCCAACAGCCACTACGTCACCCCGCGCCCCACGCTCACCCAGGCCGTCACCCGTATCAAGCGCGAGTTGAAGGACCGGCTGGATGAGTTTGTCTCCGAGGGCAAACTGCTGGAGGCCGAGCGCCTGCAACAGCGCACCACATTTGACATCGAAATGATGGAAACCACAGGCGCCTGCAAGGGAATTGAGAACTACTCGCGCTACCTCTCCGGCCGCAACCCCGGCGAGCCGCCGCCGACGTTGTTTGAATACCTGCCCGACAACGCACTGCTGGTGGTCGACGAATCCCACGTCACCGTGCCGCAGATCGGCGGCATGTTCAAAGGCGATTTCTCGCGTAAATCCATCCTCTCCGACTACGGCTTCCGCCTGCCCAGTTGTCTCGACAACCGCCCGCTCAAATTCGAGGAGTGGGAGAAATTCCGCCCGCAATCGGTGTTCGTCTCCGCCACGCCGGGACCATGGGAGCTGAACCGCACGCAGGGCGTCTTCGCCGAACAAATCATCCGCCCCACCGGCCTGGTCGACCCGGTCACCGAAATCCGCCCCGTGGAGCATCAGGTCGACGATCTTCTTGGTGAATGCAAGAAGGTCGCGGCACTCGGCGGGCGCGTGCTGGTCACCACGCTGACCAAGCGCATGGCCGAGGACCTCACCGAATACCTCACCGAACAAGGCGTGCGCGTGCGCTATCTGCATTCGGATATCGACACGCTGGAGCGCATCGAAATCATCCGCGACCTGCGGCTCGGCGCCTACGACGTTCTGGTCGGCATTAATTTACTCCGCGAGGGGCTGGACATACCTGAGTGTATGCTTGTGGCTATTTTGGATGCCGACAAGGAGGGCTTCCTGCGCTCAGTCACCTCCCTGGTGCAAACCATCGGCCGCGCCGCCCGCAATGTGGATGGCCGCGTCATCCTCTACGCGGACGTGATGACCCGCAGCCTGAAACAAGCGCTGGACGAAACTGCCCGCCGCCGCACCAAGCAGACCGCCTGGAACGTCGCGCACGGCATCACGCCGCAGAGCATCCGCAAGCACATCGGCGAGGTCATCCACTCAGTCTTCGAGCAGGACTACGTCACCGTCTCGCCGGTCAAAGACTCCATTCTCGACGAATTCGTCGGCAAGGACCTTAACGCCACCATTGCCACGCTGGAGACCCGCATGCGCAAGGCCGCCGGCGACCTGGAATTCGAGGAAGCTGCCCGCCTGCGCGACGAAATCAAACGCCTGGAAGCCCTGGTCCTCGGCATTGCCCCGCCGCCGCCCACACCGCGCCCGCAAAAAAACCGTGGCCCGGTGCCAATGGGGCCGGGCGGCGGCGGGTATGACCCGGCACTGCGCAAGGGCAAGGGGCGGCGAGGGCGGTAGCCCCGTGGCGCTGCCCTAAAGTAAACATTGCAGGGTATTCCTTATCCGCCCTTTATCGCGCACTGGCTAAACTCGTATCGAAGCTTTACGTCGGCGGCTGTAAGTTCCAGACCTTCAATTTTCGAGGTCTCTATGTCTGGATACCAAAACAAGCCAAAACGGCGGCCGCCAGCACGGCCTGTCGCAAAGGCAATCAAGCAGCACCAGTTTGCCAAGGAACGATTTCTTGCGCCGGACTCACCTTATCATATGTTGCTTGGGTGCATGGTGCTGGTTGTTGCCGCGCGCCTGTTGGTGGGGGTTGTCACGCAAGACGTGCGCCACCCCACGCAAGTGGGTGACATGCTGGACTTCCACGCCGATCAGGTTTTACTGACTGATCCTGATACAGCGGTTTCCGCGCAAGCCGTCGCCGGACCATGGGCGCGGCCGAGCCGTGCCTGCACGCTGGATATTGCTGAAATGGCAAAGCTTGGCGGGGAGACGACCGTTACGGCGACCCAGCCGGGCGGCGTCATTTTGTCCTGGGTTGGCGGCCCCACTGCACCCGGATTCGCAAATTGCGCGGGCAACCCTCAGATTTTTGTAACAAATTCCGGTTATGCGCGTTTGCAGGCGGCACAGAAACCCATTGGGCCGCCAAAGCCCCGCTGACCGGGCACAGCAATGTTTGACGCCCCGTTCTGGCGCGTCATTATACAAGCATGAAACCTGCCCTAGCACTCCTCTGCCTGTTCACCCCCGGACTGGCTCACGCCTCTGACGGCCTCACCGGCCAGCACGCGCTCTACACCCTCTCGCTCAGCAAGGTCCGCACCCATGACTACACCGGTGCCACCGGGCAGTTGAGCTTCGACGTGGTTGACGGCTGCACCGGATGGGCCACCACCCAGCACATGACCCTGCTGATCCGCGGTGTCGACGGTACGCTGACCAAATCGGTCACCGACTATATCACCTGGGAGAGCAAGGACGGCAAAACCCTCACCTTCACCCTGCGTGAGAGCGACAACAACGGTAAAGAGCAAATCGACGACGCCGGTACCGCCACGCATACGGTGGCGGACGGTTCGGGCATCATCGCCTACACCACCCCGGCCAATACCAAGCTCAGCATGCCGCCGGGCACGCTGTTTCCGATGGCGCATACCGAGGCACTGCTCGCCGCCGGGGCCGCGGGCGAAAAATTCATCTCCCCCATACTGTTCGACGGCACCACCGCCGATGGCGCCCAGGCCACCTTCGTCACCATCCTCGGTCACCATGGCCCCATGCCCAATACCTGGGCGCCGCTCGCCGCCATCCCCAGTTCAGATGTCGACATCGCCTTCTACGAGCGCAAAAACGACGACGAAAACCCGGATTTCCGCAACCAGATGCGCTATTTCGACGACGGCGTGGCCGACAACATGGCCCTGGACTTTGGCGATTTCGTCATGACCGCCAAGCTCGTGCACTTAAGCATCCCGCCCTCGCCCTGCGGCAAATAGCCCCAGCTTTTCTAGCCCCGGGTTTTCCTCACGCCGTCGCGCGGACAATCCCGTTCATGGCGGAGACATCACCGCTGCCGGGGAACACGCGCGCCAAAGCCGCGTCACTCAGCCCCAGATGCGCCGCCAGCGCGCCTTTGGCGACGGAGCGAATATCCATGGTGGGCGCCAGGTCGCGGTTCTCGAACAACTGATTTGCCGCCAGCCCCGGCCAAGTACCCGCGACCCTGCCGCCTTTCACGCTGCCGCCCAGCACAAAGGCGGCGGTGGCGGTGCCATGGTCGCTGCCTTTGGTGCCGTTCATCGCGGCGGTGCGGCCAAATTCGGTCATCACCAGCACCATGGTGTTGCTCCAGTTGGGCCCCAGCGCGGTTTTCAAATTGGTCAGCCCCTGGTCCAGCCCGGTGAGAGGGACTTTCAACCCGCCGACCTGGTTGCCGTGTGTGTCCCAGCCTTCGAGCTGGAAGGCGGCGATGCGCGGACCGCCGGGTGCTGCCAGCAATGTGCCAATGGTTGTCGCCAAGGTGGGGAAGCCGCCGCCGTGCTTCGGGGCATCGCCTGACATCGTATTGGCGTTGCCGTTCAGCACCGTTTTATCGAAAGCGTCGGCCTGCATACCGTTGGCGATTGCCGGGCCGAGGAGTTGGTCGCTGGCGTTGAGGGCTTCGATACGGCTGAGCAGGTCGGGCGACGGGCTGGCGAAAGAATCCGGCGCATAGGAGTTCACGCGCACCGGCCCTTGCAGGAGCAGGGGCATGGCACCGCCGGCGGCAAGGCCGTTCAAGGTGTTGCCTTGGCGGGCGGGAAGTTCGGCCAGCACGCGGTTGAGCCAGCCGGAGGTGATGCCGGTCTCCTGCGTGGTGCCAAGCTCCAGCAGATCCTGCGCCTCGAAATGGCTGCGCGTGCGGTAGGGGCCGGCAACAGCATGCACGGGCAGCAGCTCGCCCGCCTGATACATGGTGTACATGCCGCCCAGCGAGGGGTTCAGCCCGTAAAAGCCGCCGAGGTCATACATCCCACCGGGCTGCCCAGGGGCGGGCGGAATCAGCGGGGAACGCAGCGAGGCGAGGTTCTGGTCGCCGTAGGGCACCACGGACGACAGGCCGTCCAGCGCGCCACGGAGAAGAACGACGACGAAGCGTTTTTCGCCGGGCGCGTCGGCCAAGGCGAATTTCCCCCGCCCGGCAAAGCTGAGCGCGGAGAGGCCAAGGAGCATGGTGCGGCGGCGCATAAACATCGTCATCTCCGTTGGAATTCAGGCGCGGTGAGGAACAGCGTGAGGGCCTCGCGGCGCGAACCGGCGTTGGCCATGGCCGCACTGGTTTCCGGGCGGAGCAGCGGACCCAAGGCGGCCTGGGCGATATCCATGGGCTGCGGCCCGCTGCCACCCCGGTCGAACCGTGCGGAATAGGTATAAGCCCAGCCAATGCGCGCCATCATCAAATCCGGGCTGGACCAGTTTATTGCCTGGTCCGGCCAGCCGTTTGGGAGTGGCGCGCGCCATGCCGGTTGGCCCTGGCTGAATAGTATGCCGAACGCGTTAGGCGCCGGCTGGCCCTTGGGCGGCGGTGCGGCGCGCAAGGTGGAAATCACGTAATCGAACGGGGTTTTCAGCTTCTGCCCAGGCTCCCAGGCGCCGGGCAGGTCTACCAGGGCGGCTGAGGTCGCATGCAGGTCGCCCTGCGTGTCATGCAGCACGGACGCAATTTGCGCGACGGCTTGCGGCGGCGGCGTATCCGCGACGAAATGCCGGACGAGTTTTGCCGCCAACAAATCATAAGTCGTCCGGTAGGTGGCCAGATACCGCAGCGCCGCCACGCCGGCATCCTCGCCGCCGTCAAAGCTCTGGCCCATCACCGTTTGCGGCCCCGGCTCATGCGCGTTCGGGCGGTACAGGAACCCGGTGGAATCACTCCCCTTGTCGCTGGGGGCGATACCCCACCCAGTGAGAATCTTCGCCATACTCGTCACATCCGCCTGCGTGTAGCCCGCGGCGAGGCCGACCGTGTGCAACTCCATGCATTCGCGGCCCAGGTTCTCGTTCAGGCCGCGCTGCTGGCGCTGGCCGGCCGGGCTGTCCGGGCCGAAGGAGGTATCGTTGTTGAGATAGCGCAGCATCGCTGGGTGGCGTTCCACCGCTAGCACCATGTCGGCAAATTTTCCGTTCACATTGGGGCGGATCGCCTCGCGCAGCATCGGGCCGATCAAGGAGGCGGCCTCATTCTGCGGGGCACTGACCGAAAAATGATTGGCCCAGAACCAAACCAGCCGCTCGCGGAAGGATGCCGGCGTGGTCGTGGCGAAGGCGATCTGGGCCTTGGCATCCTGCTGGTAGAGCTGCGTGTTCATGCTTTTATACGCCGCGCGTTGCGCCGGCGGCGCATTCAGCAGGGAGCGCCGGAGCACGGCATCGGCGCGGGCCATATCCACCGCCGCCTGCCCGCTCGGCAGACCGTCGAACAGCCCCGAGGCAAGCCCTGGGTCCGGCCCCTGCAACTGTGCTTTTAAGGCAGCCCTCGGCTCAGACGAGGAGACGTCATTCGGGCCAGGGCCATAACCAAAGCGTATGGCGGCGAGGGCGGCTGCTTGATCCATGCCGGCTATATAGGCCGCTTCGGGGTGTCGGAGTGTTACAAAAGGAAAGCGGCGTGAAATTGCGGACGCGAGCCATGCAGGGAACGGGCTTGCCAAACCGGCCGCGCTGCCGCAAAAGCCGGGCAACGCGCGCTACTCGATGAGTGGCGCCGTACCCTTTTGTTTTTCTGTCGCCCGTGGAGGCTTTGATGGCTGATTTCGACCTTGGCAAGATCCGGAATATCGGGATCACCGCGCATATTGATGCCGGCAAAACCACCACAACCGAGCGGATTTTGCACTACACTGGCGAGTCGCACAAAATCGGTGAGGTCCATGATGGCAACACCACCACCGATTACATGGACCAGGAGCGTGAGCGCGGCATCACCATCACCTCCGCCGCCGTGACCTGCGAGTGGAAAGACCACCGCATCAACATCATCGACACCCCCGGCCACATCGATTTCAACATCGAAGTCAACCGTTCGCTGCGCGTGCTCGACGGCGCCATCTTCATCATCGAAGGCGTTGCCGGTGTGCAGCCGCAGTCCGAAACCAACTGGCGCCTGGCCGACCGTTACAACGTGCCGCGCATCATCTTCATCAATAAGCTGGACCGTACCGGCGCTGATTTCTTCCGCGCTTTCAATACGTTGAAGGAAAAGCTGGACATCATCGCGCTGCCCCTGCAGCTCCCCATCGGCATCGAGGACGGGTTCCTCGGCGTCGTCGATCTGGTCGAGATGAAAGCCATCATCTGGGAAGGCGGCGATCTGGGCGCAAAATTCCATGACGAGCCGATCCCCGAGAACCTGAAAGCGCAGGCCGACGAATACCGCCAGCTGCTGCTCGACACCGCGCTCTCGGTCGATACCGCGGCGATGGAAGAGTATTTCGACAAGGGCGACGTCTCGGTTGAGACCCTGAAGCGCTGCATCAAGGAAGGCACCATCACCGGCGCGTTCCGCCCCGTGCTGTGCGGCACCGCCTTCAAGAACAAGGGCGTGCAGCCGCTGCTCGACGCCGTGCTCGACTACCTGCCGAGCCCGGTTGACGTGCCCGGCATCCGCGTGGCCCCGGAAGAGGGCCAGGAAGACGACCCCAACGCGCGCCGCATCAAGGCCGACCCGAACGCCCCGTTCGCCGGCCTCGCGTTCAAGATCATCAACGACAAATACGGCACGCTCACCTTCGTGCGCGTCTATGCCGGCACCTTGAAGTCCTCCGACACGGTGATGAACACCACCAAGGGCCACCGCGAGCGTATCGGCCGCATGTTCCAGATGCACGCCGACAAGCGCTCGGAAATCAAGGAAGTGCATGCTGGTGACATTGCCGCCTTCGTGGGCCTGAAAGACACTGGCACCGGTGATACTTTGGCCTCGGCTGATGACCCGGTGGTGCTGGAGCGTATGGCGTTCCCGGTCCCGGTTATCGATATCTCGGTCGAGCCGAAGACCAAGGAAGGTGTTGAGAAAATGACGCTCGGCCTGCAGAAGCTGGCGGGTGAAGACCCGAGCCTGCGCCTGAAGACCGATCAGGAAACCGGCCAGACCATTCTGTCGGGCATGGGCGAGCTGCATCTGGAAATCATCATCGACCGCCTGCGCCGCGAATACGGCGTGGACGCGAACATCGGCGCGCCGCAGGTGGCGTACCGTGAGACGATCTCCAAGTCCCACACCGAAACCTATACCCACAAGAAGCAGTCCGGCGGTTCGGGCCAGTACGCTGAAGTGAAGATCGTGTTCGAGCCGCAGGAGCGCAACGAGGGCGTCCTGTTCGAGAACAAGGTCGTCGGCGGCACCGTGCCGAAGGAATACATCCCGGCCGTGGAAAAAGGCATTCGCAACCAGGCCGACACCGGCGTGCTCGCGGGATTCCCCACCGTCGACTTCAAGTACACGCTGATCGACGGCAAGTACCACGACGTCGACTCGTCGGCCCTGGCCTTCGAAATCGCCGCGAAAGCCTGCTTCCGCGAAGGCATGAAAAAAGCCGGCCCGATCATTCTTGAGCCGATCATGGACGTCGAAATCACCACCCCGCAGGACCATGTGGGCGACGTGGTGGGCGACTTGAACCGCCGCCGCGGCCAGATCCAGAACCAGGAATCCTCGGGCTCCACCATCATCGTGCGCGCGCATGTGCCGTTGAAGGAAATGTTCGGCTACATCTCGCACCTGCGCTCCATGACCAAGGGCCGCGCGTCCTTCACCATGCAGTTCCATCACTACGACCCCGTGCCGCGCAACATCGCGGACGAGATCATGGCGAAGAGCGCGTAAGTTCGAGCCTCTCATACTGAAAACGGCGCCTCGGGGCGCCGTTTTTTATTCGGGCGCCTCGCAAAAACCGGGCTCTATCCCCAGCCGCTTGAACTGCGCATTCAACTCCGGAAACGCGATGCAGCGGTCGTTGGGTGTCATGATCGCCATGTATTCAGCCTCGGTTTTCAGCAGATTGGCCACCAGATGCCACCCCATCTCGCGATACGCCACCAGCGCCGCGGGATCGTTGACATCGACATAGGGCTTTAGCTTTTCCAGCGACATCCGCCGCTGCCGCGCGTGCCGTCCATGCAGATATGCGCGCCCTGGTCGATCCCCCGTACCGCCCCAGAGTGGAAGAACACTTTTTGGTAGGGCAGAGCGAAGAAAATATCCCGCTGCCCCAGCATGTTGAGAAAATTTTCACACACTTCGAACACTTCGCCTGTCAGCGTGCCCAGGTATTCGCGAATCATCTCCGGCACGGCGTTGGTCTGGCCGCGCTCGTCGCGTATCACCACGAATTCGTCGCAATCCAGCGGAAACAGCAGATCATACTGGCCGGTTTCCTGTAGCATCCGCATAATCCCAGTATTGAACTCGCCCTTTCTCAGGAAATCGGCCCCGGCGGGGAGCCGCAACACATGCACGCCCCATTTTTCCGCCTGGACCAAACTCTCCAGCACCCCGGCATCATCCGAGCCGTGGTCGATCACATAGAGATTTTCATAACCGAACAGATTCCCATGCCAGAGCAGCCACGGCCGCAGGCAGAGGTCTTCGTTCCGCTGCATCATCACACAGGCAACGCGCATGGGCCGTTTTCAGCTTTCGCAAAATCCAGGGTTGATGCCGAGTTCCTCGAACGCCGCGACGAGTTCGGGAAACTGCACCGAGCCGCCGGTCATCATTCCGATATATTCCTGCTCGGTCTTCAACAGATTGGCGACCAGATGCCAGCCGATGCCACGGTATGCCGCCAGCGCGGCCCGGTCGTCGACGTTGACGTAGGAGCGCAGTTTTTCGCGCGACATCATGAGCTGCTTGGCATAGGGCTTGTGATGGAAATGCGCATAGACCACCCGCGTCGGCTGCTCCGCTTCCGTCCGGGAGGTGCACTGGTGTGAGCCGGCATCAACGGTGCCGCTGTGCCCCTTGCTGAAAAATACCTTCCGGTACGGCTCCGGCCAGAAGCCTTGCGGGTTGTTCAGCGAGTTGAGCAGATTTTCCTGCACCAGCAGCGGCGCCGTCACGCCGGTCAGGCTGGCCAGGTAGGCCAGCAGGGGTTCTTTGGCGCAACTGAGCCGCCCGGCCTCGTCGCGCATCACCATGAACTCGTCGCAGTCCAGCGGAAACAGCAGATCGTAGAGCCCGAGTGCATCGATCCAGGTAAGCGCACCGCTAACGAAAGCGGCCTTGTCCCGGAAATCCGCGGCGGCGGGCAGGCGCAGGATATGCGCGCCAAGGGCTTCAAACCGGAGCAAGGTGGCCTGCACCGAGGCATCGTCGGAGCCGTGGTCAATCACGTACAGGTTTTCATAACCGAACAGATGCCCATGCCAGACCAACCACGGGTACAGGCACAGGTCTTCGTTACGCTGCATCATGATGCAGGCAACACGCACGCTATGCGGCCTTGGCGTCAGGTTTGGGCACATCCGCTGCCCGCCACAAATACAGCGCGGCCGTCGAGCGATACGGCGCCCAAACCTCGCCGATTCGCGCCAACTCCTTCGGCTTTGGCTGCGCCGCCAACCCATGCAGGCGCTTGAACCCCTCGCGTACGCCAAAATCATCCACCGGCAACACATCCGGCCGGCGCAGCGTAAAAATCAGCAGCATTTCCACCGTCCACTGCCCCACGCCGCGAATCCTGGTCAGCCGCTCGATCAACTCGGAGTCGCGCAACCGCAGCGCCCGCGCCCGGCTGGGAATGGTGCCGTCCACCGCCTTCGCCGCAATGTCGCGAATCGCCGTCATCTTGCTCGCGGAAAACCCGCACCCCCGCAGCGCCGCGTCAGGCAACGCCAGCAACACCTCCGGCGCCGGAAATTCCCCGCCGCCCAGCGCCTTCAACCGCCCGAGAATCGCCGCCGCCGCCCGCGCATGCAGCTGTTGATGCGCCACGGCGGAGAGCAGGGCAGGGTAGAGTTCCGAAAATTCCGGTACACGCCGCTTTAGCGGCCCGATCCGGGCGATATGCGCGCCCAGCACCGGGTCGGCGGCCGTCAACTGGGCGATGGCCTTGGTCATCGCCCACTCAAACCTTACTCGGCCGCGACTCGCGCGGCTTTTTTGGCGTCGATCTCGGCCATTTTCGTGTCCACATGCTTGGTGAACACGAACTCCGCCTTGCGCGCCTTGTCCAGCGGAATGTCCTCCACCATCGGGCCATCGAGTCTCATGCCCTTGAAGGCCAGCGCCGCCAGCTTCCACGGCTTTTTCACCGAATCCATCACCGCGGTGGCTTCGAACCCGGAATGCACCATGCAGTCGGAGCATTTCTCGTAATTGCCGACGCCGTATTTGTCCCACTCGGTGGTTTCCATCAGCTCCTTATAGGTGGCGGCGTAGCCCTCACCCAGCAGGTAACAGGGGCGCTGCCAGCCGAACACGTTGCGTGTCGGGTTGCCCCAGGGCGTGCAGGCGTAGCGCTGGTTGCCGGCCAAAAAGTCCAGAAACAGCGGGCTCTGGGTGAATTTCCACTTTTTGCCGCGCTTCTTGCTCTCTTCGCCGCGCTTGAAAATCGCCCGGAACAGCTCTTTCGTGCGGGTGCGGTTGAGGAAATGCTCCTGGTCCGGCGCGCGCTCATAGGCATAGCCCGGCGAGGTCATCACGCCCTCGATGTCCATATCCGCGACGGTGTCGAGGAACGCCGCGACGCGGTCGGGGTCAGCACCCTCGAACAGCGTGCAGTTGATGCTGGTGCGGAAGCCTTTGGACTTGGAAAGCTCGATCGCCTCCACCGCGCGCTCGTAAACGCCGTCCTGATCCACCGATTTGTCGTGCATCTGCTTGTCGCCATCCAGATGGATGTCCCAGCAGAAATTCTTATGCGGCTTATATTGGTCGATTTTCTTCTCCAGCAGCAGCGCATTGGTGCACAGGATCACGAACTTGCCCATTTTCAGATAGGCTTCCACGATCTGCGGCATTTCCTTGTGCAGCAGCGGCTCGCCGCCGGCGATGGCGACAATCGGCGCCGGGCATTCGCGCGCGGCCTCAATGGCGTCCGCCAGTGAAATCCGCTGGTTGAGGATGTCCGCCGGGTAGTCGATCTTGCCGCAGCCAGCACAGGCCAGGTTACAGCGGAACAGCGGCTCCAGCATCAGCACCATCGGGTAGCGCTTCACGCCGGTCAGTTGCTGCTTCACCACATAGGCGCCGACTTTAATGATCTGGTTTAACGGAACCATGTTTTGCCGTCCTTATACTTCGGCCACTTCGGCCGGCAGCTTGAATTTCACGTCTTCCGGCGTCCCGGCAAGCAATTCTATTTCCAACTGGCCAAACTGGCGCAGCCCCTCGATCACGCCCTGCACCAGCACTTCCGGCGCCGAGGCGCCAGCGGTCAGGCCCACGGTGCGAATCCCCTCGAACCACGCGGCCTGCAGATGCGAGGCATCGTCGATCAGGTAGCTCGGCCGCCCCAGCTCCGCGCCGATTTCCTGCAAGCGCTTGGAGTTGGAGGAGTTCTTGCTGCCCACCACCAAAATCAGGTCAACCAGTTCCGCCAGATGATGCACCGCC
Organism: Acetobacteraceae bacterium; assembly: GCA_003164135.1. Lineage (GTDB taxonomy): Bacteria > Pseudomonadota > Alphaproteobacteria > Acetobacterales > Acetobacteraceae > Acidocella. The sequence continues at coordinate 177,580 of PLSD01000048.1, read as the reverse complement.
TCCTGGCGGTTCTGCGTCGCGTAGCAGATATCCCGCACATCCGGCCCCACAATGGCGGGGAAACGCTTCTTCAGCGCCGCGATAATGCCGCGCGTATCATCCACCGAGAGCGTGGTCTGGGTGATATAGGAGAGTTTTTCGGGTGTTTGCACCTGCAGCACGGCGGCGTCGTCCACTGTCTGCACCAGGTACACCGTACCGTCGATCTGGCCGATGGTGCCCTCCACCTCGGCATGTCCGGCATGGCCGATCAGCACGATTTCGCGGCCCTGGCCGGCATAGCGCCGCCCCTCGGCATGCACCTTGGCCACTAGCGGGCAGGTCGCGTCGATCACCGGCAGTTCCCGGCTCTTGGCGGCATTCTCAACCTTGCGGGCCACGCCGTGTGCGGAGAACACGGTCATGGCACCGTCCGGCACCTCATCCAGCTCATCGACGAACACGGCGCCACGGGCGCGCAAATCCTCGACCACATGGCGGTTATGCACAATTTCGTGGCGCACATAAATCGGCGGGCCAAATTTGACCAGCGCGCGTTCCACGATGTCGATCGCGCGCTCCACCCCGGCGCAGAACCCGCGGGGCTGAGCCAGTATGACACGCATCGTCTTAGGGGAGTTTGAGCCATCCATCTTACGAATCCTGTTGCCGGTCTGTCACGCTGTTCATCTTTCTGATAGGTGCATTAGGTCATTGCCTGCCATTTCGGCAAGCAGCAGTGTAAGGTGAACCTTCATACCTGCTCTTCCGCCGGGCAACAAATATGGCCTGCGGGGGAATTTGGGGCGCTGGCATTTCCGTTGCGCGTCCCTTATGTGGCAGTAAATGAACGGTGAACCGGGCGCTGTGGTTCTAGTGACACAGGTTTTGGTTTTTTGGTTTGAGCGAAGGATACAGAGGGTAATGCGGATGATTATGGCGTGGCGTATCGGAGGACTGGTATAATGCCGCCGCGGACGCCGCTTCTGGACCGGGTGAAAATCCCCTCCGACATGCGCAACCTTTCCGCCGAGCAGCTCAAGCAACTGGCCGATGAGCTGCGTGCCGAGACCATTGACACCGTCTCCGTCACCGGCGGGCATTTGGGTTCGTCACTTGGGGTGGTGGAACTAACTGTCGCCATCCACGCGGTGTTCGAGACCCCGCGCGACCGCCTGATCTGGGATGTGGGTCACCAGACCTATCCGCATAAAATCCTCACCGGCCGCCGCGACCGCATCCGCACCCTGCGCCAGCCGGGCGGGCTTTCCGGCTTCACCCGCCGTTCGGAGAGCGAATACGACCCCTTCGGCGCCGCGCATTCCTCCACCTCCATCTCCGCCGGGCTGGGCATGGCCGTCGCCCGCGACCTGAAGAAAGAGCACGACCCGCGCAACGTCATCGCCGTCATCGGCGACGGCTCCATGAGCGCCGGCATGGCCTATGAGGCGATGAACAACGCCGGGGCCATGAAATCGCGCCTGATCGTCATCCTCAACGACAACGACATGTCCATCGCCCCGCCCGTCGGCGCGATGAGCGCGTACCTGTCCAAGCTGATTTCTTCCCGTAGCTTCATGAGCTTACGGGACTTTGCCGCGAAAATGGCCAAGCGCTTCCCCCGCACGCTGGAGCGCACCGCGCGCCGCGCCGAGGAATACGCCCGCGGCATCCTCACCGGCGGCACCTTGTTCGAGGAACTTGGCTTCTATTACGTCGGCCCGGTTGACGGCCATAACCTCGACCATCTGCTGCCCGTGCTGCGCAACATCCGCGACTCGGACAGCCACGAGCCGGTGCTGCTGCATGTCGTCACGCAAAAGGGCAAAGGCTACGCCCCGGCCGAGGCGGCGGCGGACAAATACCACGGCGTCTCCAAATTCAACGTCATCACCGGCGAGCAGAGCAAAGCCCCGCCCGGCCCGCCGAGCTACACCAACGTGTTCGCCAAGGCGCTGATCGCCGAGGCCGAGGTCAACCCGAACATCGTCGCCATCACCGCCGCCATGCCGCCCGGCACCGGGCTGGACAAGTTCGAGGCCAAATTCCCCGGCCGCATGTTCGACGTCGGCATCGCCGAGCAGCACGCCGTCACCTTCGCCGCCGGCATGGCGACCGAGGGCATGGCCCCGTTCTGCGCCATCTATTCCACCTTCCTGCAACGCGGCTACGACCAGTTGGTGCATGACGTGGTGCTGCAATCGCTGCCCGTGCGTTTCGCCATGGACCGCGCCGGCATGGTCGGCGCCGATGGCGCTACCCATGCCGGTGTCTACGACCTCTGCTTCCTTGGCCCGATGCCCCGCATGGTCATCATGGCGCCTTCCGACGAAGCCGAGCTGATGCACGCCGTCGCCACCGCCGCCGCCATTGACGACCGCCCCTCCGCCTTCCGCTACCCGCGTGGCGAGGGCCTGGGCGTGGCGCTGCCAGCGCGCGGCACGCCGTGGGAAATCGGCAAGGGCCGCATCGTCCGTGAGGGCGGCAAGGTCGCCATCCTCGCCCTCGGCCCGCGCCTGGCCGACGCCCTGCGCGCCGCCGACGAACTCACCGCGCGCGGCTTCCCCACCACGGTGGCCGATGCCCGCTTCATGAAGCCGCTGGACACCGATCTGGTGAACCAGCTGGCCCGCCACCACGAGGTGCTTATCACCATCGAGGACGGCGCCGCCGGTGGCTTCAGCGCCGCCGTGGCGCATCACCTCGCCTGGAGCGGCGCCTTCGACTCGGGCCTGAAATTCCGCCCGATGACGCTCCCCGACCGCCTGATCGACCACAACACCCCGGCCGCCCAGTTGATCGAGGCCGGGTTGACCACGGCCGACATTGTCGCGCACGCAATTGCGGCACTGGGCGTGGATGCACTCCACGATCTCGTCGCAATTCCGGCACAGTAAGCAGCGATAACCTCCCCATGAAAAACCTCCTCCGCACGGCGGCGCTGCTCGTGGCGACCGGCCTCCCGCTCATCGCCCCCGCGGCGACGCCGCAATCGGGCTCAGCCGCCACGCCGGAAGCCGCCCCGGTTGCCGCGCTGGACGCCGGTCTGCTCGCCACCATGCAGGCGGGATCCGCCGGCCAGAGCTTTGCCGCGCGCTATGCGGCGCTCGATCCGGTGGTCAAGCAGACCTACAACCTCCCCATGGTGGTGCAAAACTCCGTGGGCTTCTCCTGGCCAACCCTCCCGGCGGCGCAGCAGCAGCAGCTTTCGGCGCTGTTCGAGCAGTTCACCGTCGTCAGCTACGTCAGCCAGTTCACCTCTGCCGGCGCCAAGTTCGTACTGCTGCCCAAGGAAAAATCCCTGGGGGCAAACAAGATCGTCGAAACCAAGATCGTCCCCGGTGACGGCAGCGCGCCGACCGAGCTGGATTACGTCGTCGCCGGCGGCCCCTCCAACTGGCAGATTACCGATGTGCTGCTGAACGGCACCATCAGCCAGGTCGCCGTGCACGCCTCGGATTTCAGCGGGCTGGTCAGTGGCGGCGACGCCGCGCCCTTGATCGCCGCCCTGAAGACCAAGATCACCACCCTCTCCAATGGCGCCATAACCCCCAGCGGGCCGTAATTTGCACATTCTCGCCGGGATCACCGGGCTGTGCGCGCTGATCGGCGTGGCGCAGCTCATTTTGGGCACGTGGCTCATCCAGCGGTTCTGCGCCGCCCCCGTGGCCCCCCCATCTTCCCGTCCCCCGGTCTCCATCCTCAAGCCCCTCTGCGGCATCGAGCCGCTGACCGAACTGGCGCTGGAGTCCTTCTTCCACATCGAATACCCGGACTTCCAGGTTGTCTTCGGCGTGCAGAATCCCGCGGACCCAGTGCTCGCAATCGTCGCAAAACTGCGCGCCCGCTACCCGGAACGCGACGTCGCCGTGGTGGTGGACGCCAGCCTGCACGGTTCCAGCCGCAAGGTTTCCAACCTCATCAACATGTACCCGGCGGCAAAATACGAAACCCTGGTGATGTCCGACGCCGACATCCACGTCCCGCCGTATTTCCTCGACCGCGTCGTCGCCGCCATGCAGCAGCCGGGCGTTGGCCTGGTCACCACCCTCTACACCGGCTTGCCCGGCACCCCGCATCTGGCCACCCTCATGGGTGCCAACCAGATCAACTACACCTTCCTCCCCGGCGCCCTGCTGGCCCGCAAGCTCGGCCGGCAGGACTGCCTGGGCGTCACCATGGCCCTGACCAAATCCGTCCTCGCCCAGGTCGGCGGTCTCGCCGCCGTGGCCAACAACCTCGCCGACGACCAAGTCCTCGGACGCCTTGTCCTGGCCAAGGGCTACAAGCTCACGCTGGCGCAGGTCATCCCCGCCACCACTGTCCCCGAACACAACTTCGCGGTGCTGCTGCGCCACGAACTGCGCTGGGCGCGCACCATCCGCGCCCTGGTGCCCATCCCTTACGCCGCCTCGGTGCTGCAAATTTCGCTGTTCTGGGCCATGCTGGCCGTCGCCTTTTCAGGCGGCGCCGCCTGGTCCTGGCTGCTGTTCCTCGCGGTCCTCGCCATCCGCTACATCACCGCGCACTACATTGATGCCACGTTAAGGCTTGCCAAATCCGGCGATGCGTGGCTTTTCCTGGTGCGGGATTTCTGTTCCTTCATTATATATGTTGCCAGTTTTACAGGTGACAAAGTTTACTGGCGTGGCCAGATCATGCAAGCCGACGCCGGCCGGATATCGCCGAATTGAAAAGAGAAGAGTGAAGCCATGTTGAAGACCTTGTTTTTGCAGCCCCCTTCCTACGACGGTTTCGACGGCGGCGCGGGCTCGCGCTACCAGGCGCGGCGCGAGATCAAATCCTTCTGGTTCCCCACATGGCTGGCCCAACCCGCGGCCTTGGTGCCCGACTCCACGCTCATTGACGCCCCGCCGGCCCGCCTGACCATGGCCGACGTGCTGCCCCACGCCAAAACCCATGACCTGCTCATCATCCACACCTCCACGCCATCCTTCGGCAACGACGTGAAAGTGGCCGAAGCGTTCAAGGCGGAAAACCCGAACATGCTCATCGGCTTCGTTGGCGCCAAAGTCGCCGTGCAGCCCGAAGAATCCCTCAGCCGCGCCAAAGTCGTGGACTTCGTCGCCGGCAATGAGTTCGACTTCACCATCAAGGAAATCGCTGAGGGCAAATCCTTCGCCGAGGTCGACGGTATCATGTACCGCGACGCCAACGGCGCCCTGGTCAAGAACAAAGACCGCGCCATTCTCTACGACATGGACCAGCTCCCCTTCGTCACCGAGGTCTATGCCAAGCATTTGCGCATCGAGGATTACTTCATCGGGTACCTGAAGCATCCCTACGTCTCCATCTACACTGGCCGCGGCTGCAAATCGCACTGCACCTTCTGCCTGTGGCCGCAGACGGTCGGCGGCCACAAATACCGCACGCGTTCAGTGGAAAACGTCATCGCCGAAATCAAACGCGCGAAAGAACTCTTCCCCCAGGTGGAGGAATTCATGTTCGACGACGATACCTTCACTGATGACCTGCCCCGCGCCGAGGCCATCGCCATCGAACTCGGCAAGCTCGGCGTCACCTGGTCCTGCAACGCCAAAGCCAACGTGCCATACAAAACCTTGAAAATCCTGAAAGAAAACGGCCTGCGCCTGCTCCTCGTGGGTTACGAGACCGGCAACCAGCAGATCCTCTACAACATCAAAAAAGGCATGCGCATAGACGTCGCCAAGCGCTTCACCGCTGACTGCCACAAGCTCGGCATCAAAATCCACGGCACCTTCATCGTCGGCCTGCCCGGCGAGACACAGGAAACCCTGAAGGAAACAGTGGAATTCGCCAAAGAGATCAACCCGCACACCATCCAGGTCTCGCTTGCCGCCCCATACCCCGGCACCTTCCTGTACAACCAGGCGGTGAAGGAAGGCTGGCTCGACATTGAGCACGCGGAACTCATCGACGAGCACGGCGTGCAGATCGCGCCGCTGCACTACCCGCATCTCAGCCACCAGGAAATCTTCAATTCGGTGGAAACCATCTACCGCAAATTCTATTTCCGCCCGTCGAAAATCCTCTCCATCCTCAACGAGATGATCCGCAGCCCGGACATGATGAAGCGCCGCCTGCGCGAAGGCGTGGAATTCTTCGCGTTCCTGAAGGAACGCAAAGCAGCCTGAACCATGGCACCGGACCGCAAGGTCAAAATCTGCGGCATCAACAGCCCCGAGTCGTTCGACGCGGTGGTTGAGGCCGGCGCGGATTTTCTCGGCTTCGTCTTCTACCCGGCCTCACCGCGCTACGTCACACCCGGTGAGGCCGCGGCTCTGTCCGCGCGCCACACCGGCGGCCCGCAGCGCGTCGGCCTGTTCGTTAACCCCACCTTCGAGGAAATCGACGAAATCCTGCAGGAAGTCTCGCTGGACATCCTGCAAATCCACGCCCCGGCCGCCGCCATCGCCCCCCTGCGCACCCGTTTCGGCCGCCCCGTCTGGCGCGCCCTGGGTGTCGCCACACAGGCCGACTTCCCGGTCCCCAACGAGGTAACCGACGGTTTCGTCGTCGAAGCCAAGCCCCCCGCGGGCGCCACCCGCCCCGGCGGCAACGCCGTGCTGGCGGACTGGAAACTCCTCTCCACCTGGCACGCCAAAAAATTCTGGCTCCTAGCCGGCGGCCTGACCCCCGAAAACGTGGCGGCGGCGCTAACCCAAACCGACGCCCCCGGCGCGGATGTCTCATCCGGCGTGGAGATCTCCCCCGGCGAAAAATCCCCCGACCTCATCCGCCGTTTCATCGCCGCCGTCCGGCAGGGAACGTAAGCAACGCCAGAGGCTATCGTTGCGTCTGCTCCCTCACCGTGATGTGACGCGGTAAAGCTTGAAAAATCTTGGATTCAAGATACTCTGCTATCTTGGCAGTATTGGTTGGTCAGCCCTGATGGAGAAACTTTCGAAGGTTTTCGTGTCATTGAGACCAATCTCAGGATTGGTCCGAGGTGAAGCTCACTGGCATCATTTCATGACGAAAATCGGAATCACATTAGCTTACCCTGACCGGTTGCCTGAGCGCCCAAAGTCATACTACTTCCAGAAAAGCGATTTGGTGGTTGTGAGACGTGAACTTATGCTGGGAACCCAGCACATTCCTTCTGGCTCCACCGGGATTGTAACCGTTACCAGAGACCGTGACAGACTATTCGATGTAATGTTCTTCTGTGACCCAAGCGGCGCCATAACCATAAGCAAGTTTGATCTGCTACACGTTGCATGACCCTTGGGCATGACCCTTGGGACGGCTAACTATCTGATTTGATCAATTTACGCTCGTTTGCTGGCTTACAGCGAGGTCCGCGGGCGGCGCAAAATGGCCTTTCCACCGCGACTCATTCCTTTTCCGTCACAAACCCGCACAAATTGGGGTGCAAGTAAAATCTTTTGCTTTACTAACAGTACATTGTAACAAAAACCTCACATATGCTCCACGTGGAACACCCCCCGGCGTCATCTCCCCGTCTGCCCCCGGTGCCGCAGCAAATGGTCCGCCAGCACGCAGGCCACCATTGCCTCGCCCACCGGCACCGCACGAATCCCCACGCACGGGTCATGCCGCCCCTTGGTGAACACCTCGGCATTTTCCCCGGCAGCCGAAACACTGCGCATCGGCGTAAGGATGGAACTCGTAGGCTTCACCGCAAACCGCGCCACAATATCCTGCCCGGTCGCAATCCCACCCAGAATCCCGCCGGCATGGTTGGCGAGGAAATTTATCCGCCCGGCCTCCATGCGCATCTCATCAGCATTCTCCTCGCCACTTAACGCTGCCGCGGCAAACCCATCGCCAATTTCCACGCCTTTAACGGCGTTGATGCTCATCAAGGCCCCGGCTATATCGGCGTCCAGCTTGCCATAAATCGGCGCGCCCAGCCCCGGCGGCACGCCCTGCGCCACCACCTCCAGCACAGCACCTATGGAAGACCCCGCCTTGCGGATGCCATCCAGAATCCCTTCCCACGCCACAGCAGCCACCGCATCCGGGCAGAAAAACGGATTCTGCGCCACCGCCTCCCAATCCCAGCGCGCGCGCTCAATGCAGTGCGCCCCCATCGCCACCATCGCCCCGCGGATCACCACCCCCGGCCCCAGCACTTTGCGCGCCACCGCCCCGGCGGCCACCCGCATCGCCGTCTCCCGCGCCGAGGACCTACCCCCGCCGCGCGGATCGCGATGCCCGTATTTCATGTCATACGCCACATCCGCATGCCCCGGCCGGTACTGCGCCGCGATGCTGGCATAGTCTTTCGATCGCTGGTCGGTGTTCTCAATATACAGCGAAATCGGCGTCCCGGTCGTCCGCCCCTCATATACGCCGGAGAGGATTTTTACCTGGTCCAACTCCTGCCGCTGCGTCGTAAACCGCGACTGCCCCGGCCGGCGCTTATCCAAAAACGGCTGGATATCAGCCTCGCAAAGCTCAATCCCCGGCGGGCAGCCATCCACCACGCAGCCAATCGCCGGGCCATGGCTCTCGCCCCAGGTGGTTACGCGGAAAAGCTGCCCAAACGTATTGTACGACACGTTTCAGCTAAAATCGTTGGCGACGGTCAGGTCCGGCGCTGCCGGGTTCTTCATGCCGACGATATGGTAGCCGCAGTCGACATGATGCACCTCGCCGGTGACCCCTTTGGAGAGGTCGGAGAGCATGTACAGCCCGGCGCCGCCCACTTCCTCCAGCTCGATATTGCGCTCCAGCGGCGAATTATACTTGTTCCACTTCATGATGTAGCTGAAATCGCCAATGCCCGAGGCCGCCAGCGTCTTGATCGGCCCGGCCGAGATGGCGTTTACCCTAATTTGCCGCGCGCCAAGGTCGGTGGCCATATAACGCACCGAGGCCTCCAGCGCCGCCTTGGCGACACCCATCACATTATAATGCGGCACCACGCGCTCCGCCCCCAGGTAGGAGAGGGTGAGCAGCGAACCGCCATCGGACATCAAAGCCGCGGCGCGCTGTCCGGCGGCGGCGAAGGAATAACAGGAGATATCCAGCGCCTGCGCAAACACCGCGCGCGGTGTATCGATATAACGCCCGCGCAAAAAGTTCTTGTCGGCATAGCCGATGGCATGCACCAGGAAGTCAATTTTGCCCCATTTCTTGCCCAGCGCGTCAAACGCGGCATCCATCGCCGCGTCGTCGGACACATCGCAAGGCACCAAAAAATCCGAGCCGATGGAATTGGCCAGCGGGCGCACGCGTTTTTCCAGCGCCTCGCCCTGGTAGGTGAAGGCAACCTCGCCCCCTTGCGCCGCCACGGCCTGCGCGATGGCCCAGGCGATGGAGCGGTTATTCGCCACGCCCATGATAAGCCCGCGCTTGCCCTGCATGAGCGTACCCTTCGGCGGCGAAATCTGGGTCTCGGTGTTAGGCATGGGCGCTATCTCCGTCTGGGCATTCGTATCGGTGCCGGTTGGTGGCATTACTGTGGGACCGTTTTAGGTTGACGCGAACCGGCGTCAACCTCAAGCGGTAATCGGAGCATAACCATTTGAGAAAAGGTGGAGTTTTGTTTGCGATTGTAACGCAAGCGCGATTCGACCTCGAACGATCAGGCTCTTACACTTTCCCGCGCTTAACTAGCGCGAAATTCCGGAGGTTCCTAATGGACAAAGACCCGTTTACCAAATTCGGCATCTGGCTGGGGGAGGCCGAGGCCACCGAGCCCAACGATCCCAACGCCATGGTCGTCGCCACCGCCGCTGCATCCGGCCGGCCGGCGGCGCGCGTGCTGCTGCTGAAGGGCTGGGATGAGCGGGGGTTTATGTTCTATTCCAACCTGGAGTCGCGCAAGGCGGACGAAATGCGGGAAAATTCCCAGGTGTCGCTGCTGTTCTACTGGAAAATCCTGCACCGGCAGGTTCGCATCGAGGGCGCGGTGACTCCGGTGACCGCCACCGAAGCCGATGAATATTTCGCCTCGCGCCATAGGCTTTCCAAACTCGGTGCCCGCGTCTCGGAGCAATCCCGCCCGCTGCCCTCCCGCGATGTTTTCGAGACCAGACTAGCCGCCGAGTCGGCAAAATTTCCGGGTGAGGACGTGCCCCGCCCGGAAAACTGGTCCGGCTGGCGGCTGGTGCCGGATTATTTTGAGTTCTGGCAGGACCGGGAATTCCGCCTGCACGACCGCCTGGTGTTCAAGCGCGCGGGCGAGGGGTGGGAGACGGAGTTGTTGTATCCGTGAGGGTGAGACGGGGCGGGGCGGTTGTAATGGCTGCCGGGGATGGAAACCGGAAGCGGGACACTTGCCCCCCGGCTGCTGGTTTGCATCCATTCCTGCCTTCCATCGGTCCGCAAGCCCGGTCGGGAAGTGGCCGTTGGGTTTTGGACATACTGGCGCGAACTTGGTTCTTTAGGCCCTGACCTGGTTCCGTCCGGCGTTTTTGGCGGTGTATAATGCTAAATCGGCCGCTTCGATCAGGGTTTCCGGCACCGTATCGGCGTTGCGCGTGGCGATGCCGATACTTATCGTTACGCTCATCTGCGCGCCTTCAACCGCGAACGGACGCGCCTGGATCGCCGCGCGTAGCCGTTCCGCCATGAATGCGGCTTCGGGGCCGGAGACCCCGGGCAGCAATACGGCAAACTCCTCGCCCCCGAACCGGGCCAGCAGGTCACACCGGCGCAGACACCCCGAAAGCCGCTCAACCAACTGTTGCAGGCATGAATCCCCGGCCTGGTGGCCATAATTGTCATTGATTGCCTTGAACCTGTCCACATCGATCAGCAGCATCACGCCCCCCTCCGCCGCGTCCGCGCAGAATGTCCGCAGCGCCATATCCAATCGGCGGCGGTTGGCTATCTGGGTCAGCGGGTCGGTCAGGGAAAGCACCGTCAACGTGTTGTTTTCTACCGCCAGGCGCTCGAGGCGCAGGCGTTGCAGCAATCCGTAAAGATACAGGCGGCGCGAGGCTCGCTCAAGCGAGTGCACGCCGATCAGCGCCGGCAGGCACAGGATTGCTATGAACGTGATCAAGAAAGCCCGCTGCGGCGGTGCTATGCCGGTCCAAAATACGACGGCCGTGGCATAGCTGCCGAACATCACCAGCGCGAAGACAACCGCGAGCGGAAACCGTAGGCGCATGAACATAAGAACAAAATTTGCCGGTAATGCCGCTACGATCAAATCTTGCGTGGTTGCTGGTTTGACATATGCCACCAGAATTGCCGCCAGACAGGCGATGAGGCAACAGGCCAGAGCCGATGCCTCGCGAACTGAGTTGGAAGTTTTCGGCCGGAAGCAATAGTGCGCTAACAACAAGAGGGCCGCCGGCAAGCCAACCAACTGCAGCAAACAATCCTGCCAGGATTCGTGGATTACGCCGCCCACCTTCATGAGCAACCCAAGGCCGAAATATAGAAGCATGGCGATCTGCGAAATATTACGAAGTTCGCGCGACCGCTCTGCCCCAATATCAAGCAGGTACCTGGCCTCCAGCTCAGGAGCGAAAGCAAGGCGCAGCCCCGTTCGCGCGAGCTCCGCTTCGGTCAGCTCCGTCAGAGACATACCAAGTTCCAACTCATCACGACGGCTAAATGCGTCATATTACCGGCTTATCCCATCAGGCGAGCAATGTCCCTCTTTTTAAATCCTGGGGAATGTAAGAGGGTAGCGTTGGTTCAGCGCACGGCGATGCGGCCTTAAACATCTGCACCTCGGCGCGATCAACGAAGGTCTACTTCTCACGTTCGGCAGCTACGAAGCGGGCCGACCACTCCCGGCCCATACTACCTCCCCCGGTTCAACTCCAACGCCCGCGCATAAACCTGCTTCTTCGCCAACCCGGTCGCCACTGCCACGGCGTTCACCGCGTCCTTCAAACTCATCTGCGTCAGCGCCGCCTGTAGCGCCGTGTCCAGCGTCTCGGCGGAGGTTGGCTCATCCGGCGCCGGGCCGATGACCACGGTGATTTCGCCGCGGGCGGCGTTGGTGGCGTAATGCGCGGCCAGCTCGGGCAAACTTCCGCGCCGCACTTCCTCGTAGTGTTTGGAAAGCTCGCGGCACACCGCCGCCGGGCGCGGGCCGAACACTTGCGCGGCATCAGCTAGAAACTCGTCCAGCCGGTGCGGCGCTTCATAGAAAATCAGCGTCGCGGTCAGCCCCGCCGCCTCGGCGTTGCGCAGGCGGGTGAGGGCGGCCGTGCGGGCGCCGGATTTGACCGGCAAAAAGCCTGAGAACAAAAACGGGTGCGGCGGCAGGCCGGAGAGGGTGAGGGCGAGCACCGCCGCGTTGGGGCCCGGGATGCCGCCGACCAGCAACCCGGCCTCAATGGCCGCGCGCACCAGCCGGTAGCCGGGGTCGGAGACCAAAGGCGTGCCGGCGTCCGAGATCAGGGCGTAATGCGCGCCGTTTTGCATGGCGGCGATGAGGCCGGGCACGCGGGACTCCTCGTTATGCTCATGCAGGGCGATCAGCTTGGTTTTGATGTCGTAGGCGCGCAGCAAAACGGCGCTTGTCCTGGTATCTTCACACAGAATCGCATCCGCCCCGGCCAGAGTGTCGCGGGCGCGGGGTGAAAAATCTTTAAGGTTGCCGATCGGGGTGGAAACCAGCACAAGAGCGGCGGCTGACGCATGTTGCGGCGCCACAGAGGAGGGGTCCGTCCTTGGTTCGCAGGTCTTTGGTTCGCCGTTCGCATCTTCTGTCATCTGGGGCCCTCCTGGCCACGCTGGCGCTGCTTGGTTGCGCCGGTCAAGCCCCGAATTCGCCATATGGCTATACCCCTTCCGCGCTGGGTGGCGCCAGTGGCGGGGCGCAGCCGCCGGTGCCGCTACCCTCGGCGGGGCCGGCCATTGGCAAGACCAGCGGCAATGTGCTGCTGCTGCTGCCGCTTACCGGCCCGCTGGCGCCGGTTGGCCAGGTTTTGGAAAACGCCGCGAAACTCGCCTTCCCTGATGGCTCCTCGCCCAGCCTGGACATCCGCGATACCGGCGGCACCGCCGATGGCGCGGCGGCGGTGGCGCAGGCGGGCATTGCCGCCGGGGATGGCATCATCCTGGGGCCGCTGACCGCGGTAGAGGCCCGCGCGGTGGCACCGCTGGCGCAAACCGCCGGGGTGAATATGCTCGCGTTCAGCAATGACGGCACGCTGGCGGCACCGGGCGTGTGGCCGCTTGGCATTACGCCCAACCAGCAGGTGCAGCGCGTGGTGCGGGCCGCGGCCGATGCCGGGCGCACGCAGCTGGCGGCGCTGTTGCCCGATACGGATTTCGGCCACAGCCTGGCCGATGCCATTACCTCCGAGACCACGGCGCTGAGCGAACCGGCGCCGCAGATCACCTTCTACCCGCCCGGCTTTAACGGCGTGAACCAGGCGGTGAACCAGATGTCGGATTTTGCCGATCGCGGCCAGGGTCTGGAAGAGCAGATTAAGGCGGCGCAGGATTTGGGCACCCCCGCGGGCCGGGAAAAGGCGCGTGAGTTGCAGCACCAGCAGATCCCGCCGCCCAGCTTCAACGCTTTGTTCATTGGCGCGCCTGATGGCAACACGCTGGCCGAGCTGGCAAATTTCCTGCCGTATTACGATGTGAGCCCGCCGCAAGTGCAGTACCTGGGGCCGGCGCTGTGGTCGACTATCGCGCCGCAGATGGCGCATCAGGCGGTGTTCCTCGGCGCGTTGTACGCAGCGCCGGATCCGGCGGCGGCGGCGGTGTTCGATGCCAAATACTTGGCCGCCTATGGCGCCGCGCCGCCAGCCATCGCGGACGTGGCCTTCGATGCCGCGGCGCTGGCGAAAGTGGCGGCGGTCTCGGGTGGTTATACCAGCACGGTGCTGGCAGCCCCCGCCGGTTTTACCGGGACCGATGGCGTGCTGGTGCTGCAGCCAAGCGGCCACGTGCTGCGCGGGTTGGCGGTGTTCCAGATTGCCCCCGGCGCGCCGGTGATTACCTCCCCCGCACCCACGCAGCTCAGCCAACCGGATAACTGATGGCCCGCGAATTGTTGCTGGACAGGGCCTGGCCGACGGCGGTTGCGTTCTTCCTGGCGCTGGCGGCGCTGCCGGCTGTGGTGTTCGGGCTGCTGGTGGTTTTGGGTGGGCTGCACCCGTTGCCCGCGTTTTTGGGCTGGGCCATTTGCTCGGCCGTGGCAGTGGGCTTTGGCGTGCTGCTGGGGCGCGATATTGTGGTGATGACCCGCTTGGTGCGCGCCTTGCAGACCCGCCCGGAGGATATGCCGCGCGAGACCACGCTGCTGGTGCCGGGCATGCGCTCGCTCGGCCAGGAGGCAATCGGCCTGATTCACGCCGAACGGCTTTCGCGTGCCCGGCTGATTGCGAGCGCCGCCGAGGACCGCGCTTTGGTGGAGCGCCTGCCCGACCCGCTGATGAAGCTGGATGCGGCGGGCAATTTGGTTTGGCGCAACGATAGCGCGGTGGCGGCCTTTGGCACCGAGACAGCGGCCCTGCTGCGCCATCCCGCGTTGCGCACCGCGCTGGGCGACGGGGCAAAAACCGGAACCCCGGTGCGGACCAGCCTGACCATGGCGGTGCCGGTGCCGCGTGACCTGGATGTCACCGTGATCCCCGTGGGCGAGGGGGTGTACGTGCTGGTGACCGACCGCACGCACGAGCGCGCGTTGGAGAAAATGCGCGCCGATTTCGTCGCCAATTCCAGCCATGAACTGCGCACGCCACTCGCCAGCCTGATCGGCTTCATCGAGACGCTGCGCGGCCCGGCGGCCGATGACCCGGAGGCGCAGCAACGGTTCCTTGGCATTATGGCGGAGCAGGCGGCACGTATGCAGCGGGTGATCGCCGATCTGCTCAGCCTGTCGCGGATCGAAATATCCGAGCACCAGCCGCCCGAGGAATTGCTCAACCTTCGTCCGTTGCTGGAGCGCATCGTCGCCGGCATGGAGCCGATGTTGCAGGAAAACGGGACACGCCTGGAGGTAGCACTTCCGCCCGACCTGCCGGCGGTCCCCGCGGATGCCGACCAGTTGGCGCAGGTGTTCACTAATCTTCTCGACAACGCGATTAAATACGGCAAGCGCGGCGGCTGCATAAAGCTGGTGGCGGCACGTGCCGGTACGGATGCGCGGTTTGAGGCCAACGGCATACTGGTGAGCGTGGCCGACGACGGTATGGGCATTCCGCGTGAACATATCCCCCGGCTGACGGAGCGGTTCTACCGTGTGGACAAAGGGCGTTCACGCGCCGTGGGTGGTACCGGGCTTGGCTTGGCCATCGTCAAACACGTGATCAGCCGCCACCGCGGCCGTCTGGTGATTGACAGCACTGAAGGCCGGGGCACAACTTTTACGGTTTGGCTACCGGCCAGGGCAGCCGGTTAGCTGCGGCAACCCTACCCTGCCAGAGCTAGGACCAGTATAAGGCTGAGGGTAACGACAACAATAAATCCCACCCCGAAGGCGACGCAAGCCCAGCCTGATGCGGGTTTCTCTTCCTGCCGCGAACGTCCGGCAATAACCATGGCATAAATTCCTTAAACTTTCCTCTGGCATTTTATGCGTTTGCCGCTTCTTGCCGAGGGCAGCATACGCTGGAAGTTCAGGAAAAATAAAGGGTTTTATATTGGGATTATTGCCAATTCCGTTCGTGCGGCCGCAACGCCTGAGTTTCAGGGGCAGGGGTTGGGGGATTCCTTGTGGATCGCCTCGATGCCGGCCAGCAATTCAGTGCTCGGTTGCAGGTCAAAGGCGGCGATGTCGGATTTGAGTTGCTCCATCGTGGTGGCGCCGATAATCGTCGAGGTAACGAAAGATCGCATGGCGCAAAAAGCCAGGGCCATCTGCGAGGGATCCCAGCCATGTTCGCGGGCCAGCGCCACATAGGCAGCTATTGCCCGCTGGCCTTGTGGTGAATCGTAACGGGTGAAGCGGGTGAACAGCGTCATCCGCGCGCCGGGCGGCTTGGCGCCGCCGAGATACTTGCCCGAAAGCGTGCCGCCGCCCAGCGGCGAATAGGGCAGCAGGCCGGCATCCTCGCGCAGGGCGACCTCGCTCAGGCCGGATTCGAAGGTACGGTTGACCAGGCTGTAGGCATTCTGGATCGAGGCCACGCGGGGCAGGCCGAGGGTTTCCGCCAGATGCAGAAAGCGCATGGTGCCCCAGGCGGTCTCGTTGGAAAGGCCAATGGCGCGGACTTTGCCCTCGGCCACCAGCTCCGCCAGCGCGGCCAAGGTGTCTTCGATCGGCACTTCATCGTCCGCCGGCGTATGCACATAGTCGGTCTGCCCGAACAGCGGCGCGCGGCGGTCGGGCCAGTGCAGTTGGTAAAGGTCGATGTAATCCGTGCGCAGGCGGCGCAGGCTGCCTTCGATCGCTTCGCGGATGTTGCGCTTGTCCAGCCGGACCGGGGCGGGGCGGATATAGCCGATGCCGTTGCGGTCGGCAGGTCCGGCAACCTTGGTGGCGATGACCACATCATCGCGCCGGCCCCGCGCCGCCAGCCAGGAGCCGATATATGCCTCCGTGCGGCCTTGCGTTTCCGCGCGCGGCGGTACGGGGTACATTTCCGCGGTGTCGATGAAATTGATACCCTGAGCCAGCGCGTAGTCGAGCTGTTCATGGGCCTGTGCCTCGGTATTCTGTTGGCCCCAGGTCATGGTGCCCAGGCAGACTTCGCTCACGCTGATACCGGTCCGGCCGAGGAACTTATACTTCATGCAATTTTCCCGCAGAAAAAAACGGCCCGCAGGACGCGAGCCGCATTGGACCTGATATTTGGCGGTACGGGGACGCCGCACAAGAGGGCGCCAAACATTGGCGGCTTTTGACCGGCGTCTCAGTGCCGCCGGTCAAAAGCCGGATTGTGCATTAATCGGGCGTGTCGCTCTCGCCATCGCCGGTATCGGCGACCATCAGTGCCTCGGACATGGTTGCCGACTGATCGCGGATTTTTTTCTCGATCGCATCGGCCATTTTCGGGTTATCGCGTAAAAACTGCTTGGCGTTTTCGCGGCCCTGGCCGATGCGGGTGCTGTCATAGCTGAACCAGGCGCCGGATTTTTCCACCACCCCGGCTTTAACGCCAAGGTCCACCAGCTCGCCCATTTTGCTGATGCCTTCGCCGAACATGATGTCGAACTCCACCTGCCGGAACGGCGGCGCCAGCTTGTTCTTCACCACCTTCACGCGGGTGTGGTTGCCGGTAACCGCGTCATGGTCTTTGATCGAGCCGGTGCGGCGGATTTCCATGCGGATCGAGGCATAGAACTTCAGCGCATTACCACCTGTGGTTGTTTCTGGGTTGCCAAACATCACGCCGATTTTCAAGCGGATCTGGTTGAGGAAAATCAGCATCGTGTTGCTGCGGGAAACCGAGCCGGTGATCTTGCGTAGCGCCTGGCTCATCAGCCGCGCGTGCAGGCCGACATGGGTGTCACCCATTTCGCCCTCAAGCTCGGCCCGCGGCACCAATGCCGCCACCGAGTCGATAACCAGAACGTCGATGGAGCCGGAGCGCACCAGCGTGTCGGCGATCTCCAGGCCTTGCTCGCCGGTGTCGGGCTGGGAGATCAGCAGATTATCCACATCGACGCCGAGTTTGCGCGCGTAGGTAGGATCGAGCGCATGTTCCGCGTCGATAAAAGCGCAGGTCCCGCCTCGCTTTTGTGCTTCGGCGATAGCGTGCAGGGCGAGGGTGGTTTTGCCCGAGCTTTCCGGCCCATAAATTTCAATCACCCGCCCGCGCGGCAGGCCGCCGATGCCAAGTGCAAGGTCCAGGCCCAGCGAGCCGGACGAAATAACATCGATTGCCTCGCCGGTGCCTTTGGCGCCCATGCGCATAATGGAACCCTTGCCGAAGGCGCGCTCAATCTGCGCCATCGCGGCATCCAGAGCCTTGTTTTTTTCCATATCCGGCTTCCTGCTCGTAGGCGTTTCCCCACTGTCGGATAACGAATCGACTGCCGTCAAACGCCGATTTTTTGTTGACGAGGGTAAAGCCATGACGTGTTTTCCTTGGAGGACCAGAGTGAAGTTGCGGCACACGCTGACATAGCAAGAACAAAATAGCAACGAGAAAATTAACTATTTGTTCTTTTTTTGTTCTGCCAGCTCAAATCTGCCCGAATCTGTTTATTCGGGCCAACAGGCCAAAGTTTGCCTGATTAAAGACTGCCCCCGCGCCGGCCGATGGCGGCACCGAGACGTAGGCGCAGTGAGTTCAATTTGATGAACCCGGCCGCGTCCTGCTGGTTATAGGCGCCGGCGTCGTCCTCGAAGGTGACCATGCGGGTGGAGTACAGCGAGTGCGGGCTTTCGCGGCCGGTGACGATGACGTTGCCCTTGTACAGCTTCAGCCGCACCGTGCCGGTGACGGAGGCCTGGGAGGTGTCGATGAGCGCCTGCAGCATGCGGCGCTCGGGCGAGAACCAGAAGCCGTTGTAGATCAGCTCCGCGTAGCGCGGCATGATGCTGTCCTTCAAATGCGCGGCCTCGCGGTCCAGCGTGATGGACTCGATGGCGCGGTGGGCCTGGAGCAGGATGGTGCCGCCGGGGGTCTCGTACACGCCGCGGGACTTCATGCCGACGAAGCGGTTTTCCACCAGGTCCAGCCTGCCGATGCCGTTGGTTTTGCCGTATTCATTCAGGCGGGTGAGCAGGTTGGCGGGGGAGAGCGCCTCGCCGTTAATGCCGACCGCGTCGCCGTGCTGGAAGTCGATGGTGATGTCGGTCGCTTTGTCCGGCGCGTCCAGCGGGCTGATGGTGCGCTGGTAGACGTTCTCCTCGGCCTCCACCCAGGGGTCTTCCAGAACTTTGCCCTCGGAGGAGGAGTGCAGCAGGTTCGCGTCCACCGAGAACGGGGCCTCGCCGCGCTTGTCCTTGGTGATGGGGATCTGGTTGGCCTCGGCGTATTCCAGCAGTTTCGTGCGCGAGGTGAGGTCCCATTCGCGCCAGGGGGCGATGACGCGGATGTTGGGGTTCAACGCGTAATAGCCCAGCTCGAAGCGCACCTGGTCGTTGCCTTTGCCGGTAGCGCCATGCGCCACGGCATCGGCGCCGACCATTTCGGCGATTTCAATCTGCCGCTGCGCGATGAGCGGGCGGGCGATGGAGGTGCCGAGCAGATACTGGCCCTCATACACCGCATTGGCGCGGAACATCGGGAAGACGAAATCCTTCACGAAGGTCTCGCGCAGGTCCTCGACGAATATCTGCTTGATGCCGAACAGCTCCGCCTTGGCGCGGGCCGGCTCCAGCTCCTCGCCCTGGCCGAGGTCGGCGGTGAAGGTGACCACCTCGCAATGGTAGGTGTTCTGCAGCCAACGCAGAATGACCGAGGTATCCAGCCCGCCGGAGTAGGCGAGCACGACTTTTTTGACTTTATGTTCCATGGAGGTGTTTTATTGACTGAGATGGCCGCTGTCGAGCACCGTTCAGAATTGAAAATGCGCCGAGAAGTCTGCTGGGAATGGGGCTTTGATGTTTTCCCGGACGCCATAGAGCCAGGATTGGTTGTTAAACCAATATAGGACGTAGTTATCATCGAAGACCGCCCATAGATTTGTAGGCTTCCGGGACATCCATGGCAGCTTCACCGATGACGGTAGGGGAGCCTGAACGAGCCTTACTCTTCCGTCGGGTTGAAACAGATAGATACCGCCATATTCATCCTTCGCGATAAGCGCGCCATTATGAAGCAGAATATCCGGTAGCGGCTGTTGAAGGTTACAGAGTTCACAAACAAAGTCCCAATCTGTGCCTATATCCTGGCCTTTTCGATAAAAATGCAGGAATTGTCTGGGATATGGCTCGACGTCTGCTACATTGGGCATGAGGACGGCAGCAATGGGCTCCGCTAAGCCATTATCCGGGTCGAGCGCCCAATATTGCTCCTTCATACTTGCCAAGAGTGCCGCCTCTGTTATGGGCGCTCGGGAGGGATCGTAACCGAGGGACGCTTCCGGTTCCATGGATGCTGGATCGACCCATACATTCCTCCGGGCCATAGCGGAGGAGACGCTATCCACTAAAACCCGGCTGCCGTCGTAAGACCAGTCTATGGAATTGATGACCGTATCCTGCACCGGGAGGCCAGTCGGAAGCGTAAATACGGTGTCCTTCAAATTTGGGAGATCAATAACGCCAACACGACCGGATTGCGGGTTAGTCCAAGCCAGCCGCGACCAGTTCGGCGAAAGTTGAATGAGTGATTCTGCCGGGAGAATTTTGGTGAGGTCCTGTTGCCGGTGGGTTCTCAAATCAAACATTCGATAGCCCGTGTCCTGGCCGCCAAAGAAAAGCTGCGTTTTATCAGGGGACAAAAGGAATGTCCCTCCCCAAAACCCAATACCGGAGACAAGAACAGTCGATTTGCCAGTACTCAAAGCAATCGCAACAACACCTGATCGAGTGGTCGCATACAGGGTCGTGTTTGAGTGGACCCAAGATAAATCCGACGCTTGCTGCGCCGGTTGTAATGGGGCTGCGGCACAGCTTGTTGAGAACAGTCCGATGACTACGCCAAGTATGGTCGAAAAACGCATCGAAACATCCCACGGTTTTTTGCTGCGTAACACTAGTCCAAACGCAGGTCTATGCTCGTCATTCTGGGGGTGTGGCACGAAAGATGGATCGCCACGCTACGCTCGCGATGACGGCGTTAAGTGTTTAATTTTAAAAATTTTTGGTGCAGCTTTTTTCAAAAAGCTGCTTTCTTCTTTGGTGCGAACAGGGCGTTAAAAAACATCCGCGCGCCGCAAACCTGTTGCTCCAGATAGCTCCCCGTTGCCAGCGCCTCGGGGGCCTTGGCGTCACCGGTGGGCAGCCAGACGGGGGAGAAATCAGCGGTGCGGAAGATGATGTCCCAGATGGTGAACACCCCGCCGTAGTTGAAGGAGCCGCGCCCGGCGGCGCGCAGGGCGTGGTGCAGGCGGTGGAAGCGCGGCGAGACCAAAATGTATTCCAGCGGGCCGAACGAGACCTTGATGTTGGCGTGGGAAAAGCTCTCGATGAAGCGCAACAGCAAAATAAGCAGCGGGAATTGCAGCGGCGGAATGCCGATGGCGAGGCCGATGGCGAACGACCAGATGAAGGCGATCACGTCGTCGAACAAATGGTTGCGGTCGTCCGACCAGAAGCTCATCTGCTGCTGTGCGTGGTGCAGCGCATGCAGGGCGTACCAGGCGCGGAAGGAGTGCGAGAGGCGGTGGCGCCAGTAGTCGGCGAAATCCAGGATCAGCGCGTAAATGAGGAAGGTGACCAGCGGGTGGCCGAACAGAATGGGAAACATAGTCTCCAGCGTCGGCGGTATGAAGCCAGCACTCACCAGCGTGCCGGTGAACCAGGTTTGCACCTGGTAGAACACGATGAAGCTGATGATGGGGATAATACCGACGCGGGAGATGAAGGTGTAGAGCACATCCACCGCCACGGCCTTCTTGTTCTGCCAATGCTCGATGGGGAAAAAATGCTCCAGCGGCCAGCAGATGGCGTAGGTCACGATGACGGCGAACATGCCGTAGACGCACACCAGCGCCCAGTCGAAGGACAGTTCCTCCCACTCCATCCAGCCGAAATGATAGAGAATGGGCAGGATCGCGTATTGGTCGATGTCGCCCGCGATGATGCTGAAAAACCGGTCGATACCCATGCTATTGCCTTAAGTCAGACGGCTCGGTGATAGCCGATTCGGCACGGGTTTGCGAGGTATTCCGCCAGCGCCACGGGCATATCAGCCTACGCGCATGCCGGTCAGCACCGTGGCCAGTACGGTGAGCAGCACGAGCAATACAATGATAGAGACCGCCCAGCGCAGGGTGAGGTAATTGGCTGCGACGACGCCGCGTCCGCGGCCGATGGTTTCCGCGACGATGGTGATGAAGAAGCCGACCAGCAGCAGGAACAGCGCCAGGGCGGGGGCCTGGAAGTGCAGCATGACCGAGAGCGCCAACCAGCCGATGACGGCGGGGACGATGCCGAAGATGAGCAATTGCCGCTCCGCGCCCAGGGTGGCGGGGGTGAGGGGCGTGCTGTTGACCGGATGGGCGGTATCGCGCAGGGCGAAGCCCCAATGCACCGCGCCGGTGAAGGAGAGGATGACGGCGCCGTAGCTTATCAGCACCTCGATGGCGGTTTGTGAACCCAGAGGGTCCAGCAGCACGATGGCGCCCAGGGCCAGGAAGGGAATGACCCCGGCCAGGGTGATGAGGACCGCGACGGAAAATGGTTGGCGCAGCATGGTTGGCTCCTATTCGGCGGCTTTGGATTCGGCCGCGTCCAGCGGGTCGATGATATAGCCCAGCCGGTCGATCACCGGGCGTAAAATTTCCAGCACCGGCTCCAAATGTTTCAGGTACGGCCGGTAGCGGTAGCGCGAGCGGTCGTAGAGTTTTTCAGTCACCTGGGCGTAGCTGGCGGTGCGGGCGTAGCGGGTGTTTTGCTCGAAGCTCAGGCAGCGCGGGTCGAAGTCCACGCCGACAAAATCCAGGATTTTGCGTACATTGGCTTCTTGGTCCACCACCATGTCCTCGTAGCGCACCGGCAGGTAGCGCATGTTCAGGTTCTGGCGGTAGTGCAGAATAAGGTCGGCGACCAGGTTGTAGTGTTGGGCGATGGTTTCCATCTGCGCCGCGCAGAAAAAGCCGTGGGTGAGGTGGTTGGAGTAGACCGAGAGCAGCACGTCCAGCGGGTGGCGGATGACGTGGATGATCGGCGATTGCGGGAACAGCAGCGCGATGAGGCCGAGATGCGTCTCGTTGAGCGGCATCTTGTCGGTGAAGAAATCCGCGCCCTCTTTGAAGATACCGCTCTTGGCGGCGCGGTTGAGGTAGTAGTCGCGAAGCTCGTTCAGGCCCTCGCGCTGGTCGCCCATCCACAGCTCGGCCAGCGCGTCTGGGTAGTTAAGCGGGCTGGCCAGCAGGCGGGGCATGATCTGGGTGATGTCGTTGATATAGGGCAGCTCGTCGCCGGCGGAGATGCGCGGGTGCACGGTGAGGGTTTGCTCGATGAGCGTGGTGCCCGAGCGGGGGAAGCCGACGATGAACACCGGCTGCGGGAAATTGGGGCGGACCTCGGCCACGGGCAGGGTTTTCAGGCGGCGTTCGGTGAAAAAGCCTTTCAGGCGGTTGGCGAGGTCGGCGGCGGCTTCGGCCATGTAGGGGCGGGCGCCGAACTCCAGCGCGCGTTTCTTCGCGGTGTCGAAGGCGGCGAATGCTTCATCATAACGGCCAAGCTGGTCGAGCAGGCGGCCCTTTTCCGAGAGTTCGGAGGGTCCGAGTTTGATCGTGGCGCTGCCGCTGTCCTCGGGCTCGTGCAGAATTTCCAGCGCGGCCTCGGTCTTTTTCTGGCGGGCCAGCACGGTGGCGCGGGTGAGCTGTACGCTCGGGTTATCGGGCAGCAGTTTTTCCGCCTCGTCCAGCAGTTTCAAGGCAGCGTCGAACTTGCGGTCGGCTTCCTCCATTTTGGCGAAGCCGAGCACGGTTTGCAGCACGCCGGGCTTTAGCTCCATGGAGCGCTTGTACAGCGCGCGGGCTTCGTCGATACGCCCCTGGTTTTTCAGGTTCCAGGCGAGGTTGGCCAGCGTGATCGGCTCCTCGCCCTCGGCCAGTTCCAGCACGCGGCGGTAATGGTATTCGCCGATCAGCGGCCGGTTGGCCTCGGTGAGGACCAGGCCCATGAGGTTATGCGCCTGCGCGTTTTGCGGCGCGATGCGGATGGCGTTGCGGGCGTGGATTTCCGCCTCCGCCAGCGCGCCCTTGCCCAGCAGCATCAGGGTCAGCTCGTTGGTGGCCCAGAAATTGTTGGGGTTGATGGTGACCACGCGGCGGATCAGCGCTTCGGCCGCCGGCATGCGGTTTTGCTGGCGGCTGGTGCGGTAGAGGAAGAGCAGCGCATCCTCCCGCCCCGGTGCCAGTTCCAGCATGTGGCGCACGCTGTTTTCGGCGGTGGTGATGTCTCCGGCCTTCAGCGAGGTTTCGGCCTGGATGAGCATGGGGGTGAGGGCATTGGTCGCCTCGGGCGGACTTAACGTGGCGAGGTCGAGCGCGCAGCAACGGATGCGCCGCAAACCGGAGCCGCAAGGGCAGGGGGTGAAGTCAACCATAAGGGGAGTGTAACGAGGGCGGACTGGTCCGGCTAGAGGGCGCGCGCGAACAAAAAACGGCGCCCGAAGGCGCCGTTTAGGGAGGTTACTGCACTTCCTCGGGCTGCTTCTCGCCAGCCGGGTCGTCGCCGTCGGCTTCCGGTTTGGGCAGCAGGGGGAGGGTGGCTTCGGCGAAGTCGAAGGCGAGCTTGCCGTCCTTCAACGTCACTTTCACCGCGCCGCCCTTCACCAGTTTGCCGAACAGCAGCTCTTCCGCCAGCGGCTTTTTGATCAGCTCCTGGATGACCCGGGCCAGCGGCCGCGCGCCATACAGCGGCTCGTAACCGCGCTCGGCCAGATATTCCTTGGCCGCCGAGGACAGCTCGATGGTGACGTTGCGGTCCGCGAGCTGGGCTTCCAGCTGCATCACGAACTTCTCCACCACGCGGCCGACGATCTCGGGTGTCAGCGCCGCGAAGGGGATCACGGCATCCAGGCGGTTGCGGAATTCCGGGGTGAACATGCGTTTGATCGCATCGTCATCCTCGCCCTGGCGCACGGCGCGGCCAAAACCGATGCCGGCCTTTGCCATGTCCGCGGCGCCCGCGTTGGTGGTCATGATCAGGATGACATTGCGGAAGTCGATCTTCTTGCCGTTATGGTCGGTCAGCTTCCCGTGATCCATGATCTGCAACAGGATATTGAACAGGTCCGGATGCGCTTTCTCGATTTCATCGAGCAGCAACACGCAATGCGGGTGCTGGTCGATGGCGTCGGTCAGCAAGCCTCCTTGATCAAACCCAACATAACCAGGGGGTGCGCCGATGAGCCGCGAGACCGAATGCCGCTCCATGTACTCGGACATGTCGAAGCGCGTGATCTCGATACCCAGCGTGGCGGCCAACTGGCGCGCCACTTCGGTTTTGCCGACGCCGGTGGGGCCGGAGAAGAGGTAGTTGCCGATCGGCTTTTCAGCGTCCCGCAAGCCGGCGCGCGAGAGCTTGATGGCGGCGGAAAGCGCCTCGATGGCGGCATTCTGGCCGAACACCATGTTCTTGAGGTCGCGCTCCAGGGTCCGCAGTACCTCCTTGTCGTCCGCCGAGACGGATTTGGGCGGGATGCGGGCGATTTTGGAGACCATGTCCTCCACGTCCTTCAACGTGACGGTCTTGCGGCGCTTGCTCTCGGGCTGCAGCATGCGCGCGGCACCTGCTTCGTCGATCACGTCGATGGCTTTGTCCGGCAGCTTGCGGTCGTTGATGTACTTCGCCGACAGCTCCACGGCGCCGCGAATCGCGTCATCGGTGTAGCGGACCTTGTGGTGCTTCTCGTACGCGGTCTTCAACCCGCGCAGGATTTTCACCGTATCCTCGATCGAAGGCTCGTTGACGTCGATCTTCTGGAAGCGCCGCACGAGTGCGCGGTCCTTCTCGAAGTAGTTGCGGAATTCCTTATACGTAGTCGAGCCGATGCAGCGCAGCGTGCCCTGGGCCAGTGCGGGTTTCAGCAAGTTGGAGGCATCCATCGCGCCGCCGGAGGTCGCCCCGGCGCCGATTACGGTATGGATTTCGTCGATGAACAGAATCGCCCCCGGCGAGCTTTCCATCTCCGTGACGACTGCCTTCAGCCGCTCCTCGAAGTCACCGCGGTAGCGCGTGCCAGCCAGCAGCGAGCCCATGTCGAGCGAAAAAATGGTGCAATTTGCCAGCACTTCGGGCACATCGCCATCGACGATGCGCTTGGCCAGCCCCTCGGCGATTGCGGTTTTACCGACACCAGGGTCACCCACGTACAGCGGGTTGTTCTTGGTGCGGCGGCAGAGGATCTGGATCGTGCGCTCGATCTCGTGCTCACGCCCGATCAGCGGGTCGATTTTGCCCGCCAGCGCCTTTTTGTTGAGGTTGACGCAATAGGTGGTCAGGGCGTCCTGGCCGCGCTTGGGGTTGCTCTTTTCCTCGCGCTCGGTCTCCGGCTGGTCCTGCGCGCCGGTGGGGGGGCGCGGGGCGGATTTGCCGGGGGATTTGGCGATGCCGTGGGAGATGAAATTCACCGCGTCCAGGCGTGTCATGTCCTGCAGTTGCAGGAAGTACACGGCGTGGCTCTCGCGTTCCGAGAACAACGCCACCAGCACATTGGCGCCGGTCACTTCATCGCGGCCCGAGGACTGCACATGAATGGCGGCGCGCTGCACCACGCGCTGGAAACCGGCGGTGGGTTTGGGATCGCCCGCGCGGTCAGTGGCCAAGCCCGCCAGATCCTTATCCAGGAACTCGGTCAGGTCTTTCTTGATTTTTTCGATGTCCACGCCACAGGCGCGTAGCACCGTTACCGCGTCGGCATCTTCGACCAGCCCGAGCAACAGATGCTCAAGGGTCGCGTATTCGTGCTTGCGGTCAGCCGCGAGTGAAAGGGCGCGGTGCAGTGTCTGTTCAAGATTGCGAGAGAGCATGGATCTAAACCGTTCCTTCACGCCGATTCACGGCGCTCTTAGTTCCGGGCACTAAAAATGCCTGCCCGGCCGACACTTTAAAACTCATCCCGGCAATAGCCCGCCGGTCCAACTTCAATAGAGATAGTCCTCAGTAGAGATAGTGAGTGCTTACAAGAATACAGGGTCATTCTTTCTCAATAGTGCATTGCAACGGATGCTGGTTCTGGCGCGCCAGATCCATCACCTGTGTTACCTTGGTCTCGGCAACCTCATATGTATATACGCCGCACACGCCAACGCCGCGGCGATGTACGTGCAGCATGATCTGCGTCGCCTGGTCGCGCGACTTCTGGAAAAACCGCTCCAGCACATGCACGACAAATTCCATCGGCGTATAGTCGTCGTTGAGCATGAGAACCTTGTACATCGTGGGCTTGCGGGTCTTCGGCCGCGGCTTCACCTCCACGCCTGTATTGGGTCCCTCGGTTCCTTTGCGTTTGTCGTTGTCACTCATATTCGGCATCCTGAAACATCTACCCGGCTTTGCCTATGGCTAGCGTCACGGCAAAGCGACTCACTCACACTATAACAGACTCATCTTAACTAAGAGCATATCGAATGCGTTGCCGGGTTTGAAAGAGCGAAATTCTCTCCGGGCAGGAAAACATGGTTTTGTGAATGCCGGATTGATAGGATTTCACCAACTGGAAAGCTTGCCGGCCAGAAACCCGGCCAGAGGCCAAACGGTCCGGAAAACAAAAAAGACCGGCCCTGATTGGGGCCGGCCTTTTTATCAGGCTGTGCCAGGACCGGGCGCTCGCGCGCCAGATCCGGCCGGGAACGTGTGTTTAGTGGGCTTTGCCAAAGGTCTCAACGGCAAGGGCAACGCGGGCGGTGAGCGGGGCAATCGCCTGCTCGGCCAGCTTCACGGTCGCGTCGGTGAGCTTGTTGCTCTCGGAGACGGCTTTCTCGATGGAGGACTTGGCGAAGCCGGTCTGCAGGTCAACCGCTTCCTTGACGGACTTCACGCCCATCAGGGTCTTGGTGAACGCAACGGTCTCTTCGATCGAGGCCTTGCTCGAAGCAGCGAGATGCTTGGTAATGTCCTGGAACCCGGCGGCATAAATCTGGCTCGCCTTGATCGCGGCTTCCAGGGTGCCCTGGTTGAACGCGAGGAATTCTTCGCTCTTCTTCACGGCCTTTTCAACGCCTTCCTTGAGTTTCGCCTGCGAGGTCTCGAGGCCCTTGGTGGCTTTCTCGATGCCTTCCTTCACGGCGGCCAGGGTGTTGTCGAAACCCTTGGTGGCGGCTTCGGCGGTGTGTTCGATGGTGGTGGCCGGGGCCGCTTTGGTCTTCGTGCTGCTCATAATACGCAATCTCCAGTTAGGACAAAAAAACTACTGCACGGCCCCAACTCGGCGAGCGAATACGGTAGATACCGCAGTGCAGCAAAATCTCTATAGTGAGTCATTTCGCCATGGTCAACTATTTTTTGTGCGTCGCACAAAATTGTCATGAACTCGAAAACTTTCAGAAAATCGTTGGGAAGCTCTCAAGGCGCCGCTACTGGGGCCGTCGCCATCGTCCTTAACACGCCTCGTTAACCCATTGGCTTTTCGGTTCTTTTTCCGATGTTTTGTGCATTTCTAGCTGGACAGCGCATGGTGGAAG
Source organism: Acetobacteraceae bacterium (assembly GCA_003164135.1). GTDB lineage: Bacteria > Pseudomonadota > Alphaproteobacteria > Acetobacterales > Acetobacteraceae > Acidocella. Next base: position 149,503 of record PLSD01000048.1, on the reverse strand, counting down.
CGTTTACATCAGCGTAGTTTTGAGGTGAGGTGCCGCTCATGCTGGCTTGGAAGACGGGTTCCGCGAAGAAGTCTCTGGTAGTTGCCGGGCTCTGCCTAGCCGCGTGGGCTGTCGCGGCCCCGGCTCAGGCCCGCGCGGATCACAATGTCCGCCACGTATTCCACCCGGTGTTGAGTGCGCCGTCGGCCCCCCAGATGCAGGCTGATGCCTCCACCGGCTTCGGCCCGACCGCGCCCGGCCCCAGCAGCATTGTTATAGACGCCGCCAGCGGTCAGGTGATCGCCGCTTCCGGTGCGGATATTCCACGCTACCCCGCCAGCCTGACCAAGTTGATGACGCTTGACCTCGCCTTCCAGGCGCTGCGCGATGGCCACATGACGCTGGATACGCAGATCCCGGTCTCCGGCCATGCCGTCTCCGTGGAACCCGTGAAGCTCGGCTTGCAGCCCGGCAGCACCATTTCCGTGCATGACGCGATTCTGGCAATGACCACCATGTCCGCCAACGACGCCGCCACCGCGCTAGGCGAATATCTCGGCGGCGGCTCGGAAGCGCATTGCGCCGAGATGATGACCCTGCGGGCGCACGCGCTCGGTATGGCGCAGACGCAATTCTACAATACCTCCGGCCTGCCGAATCCGGGGCAGGTGACCACTGCGCGCGACCTCTCCATTCTGGCGCGCGACATTGTGGTGAACTTCCCCGAGGACCAGCAATTTTTCGAGGTTCAGGAGTTCGATTTCCGCGGCCACTCCGTGTACAGCAACAACCTGATGCTAAAGTCCTATGCCGGCGCCACTGGCATGAAGACGGGCTACACCAATCTGGCGCGGCATAACCTTATTACGAGTGCCACGCGCGATGGCCGGGTGCTCATTGGCGTTGAACTGCACGAACCTTCCTGGGGCGTCACTTACCAGCAGATGACCGCACTCCTCGACGGCGGTTTTGGCGGCCATATTCCCGTTACCGAGGCGCAGATCGCCGCCCGCCAGCAGCAGGTTGTGCGTACCGCGCAAGCCGCCGTAATCCCGTCGTCTCAAGCCGCGCCACGTCCTCCGGTCTCCCATCCTCCCGTGGTGCAAGTGGCCAGCCGTATGCGGCAGTCCACCTCCGGCAGTTGGGCCGCCCAGCTTGGCCTGTTCAGCCGTATGAGCAAGGCCCGGATCGAGGCCGTGGCCGTCCGCCAGATCAGCGGCGTTGGCTTCCCGCGTATCGCCAGGGTGCAGTTGCACGGCAAAACCCTGTGGAACGCCCAGGTGGCCGGCCTGAGCCTCGCCACCGCGCACGAGACCTGCAACGCAGTGGCGGCACGCGGCAGTTCCTGCCGGATTGTAGCATTCCCGTCTGACCACCTGGCGATGGCAGCCTCCGCCACGGACGACGGGACATAGGCTTCCCGCATCGCGCCCCCGGGCGAGATTTGAGCATTTTCGCGGCTGGCCTTATGTGAGGCCACGATGATCATTTCACAGTTAGCCGACCTGCTGGCCGCCGTCGCCGGGGGCAAAGCCCTGCAGGCCGCGACCATTGTCGGCAGCACCTTTGTATTGGAGGATGCGGCCACGCTGCTCGCCGCCATGCAGGTGGCCTCTGGCGCGCTCTCGTTGCCGCTGGCACTGGGTTCGCTCTACGCCGGCATCGTGCTGGGTGACCTTGGCCTGTACGGTCTGGGCTGGCTGTCGGCCAGACACGCCTGGGCGATGCGGCTGGTCCCGCGCCGCCGCCGTGATCTCGGCCACCAATGGGTCAGCCGGCGCATCTTTCCGCTTGTCATGGTCAGCCGCTTCGTCCCCGGCCTGCGCCTGCCGACCTATACCACGCTCGGGTTTCTGCGCGCGCCATTGGGCCAATTCGCCCTCTCGGCCATCTTCGCCACCCTGATTTGGACCTCCGGCCTGTTTTTCATCAGCCTGAAACTTGGCGCGGTGATGGCGCGCTATCTTGGCGCTTGGCGTTGGGCCGGTCTCGGCGTATTCCTTGTTGTACTGGTTGTCGTGGGCCGGATTGCCACGCGGCTATATAATAAAAGGACAATGCCATGAGCGTAACTTCGCTCCCCGTCGCACTCCCCCAGCCTGGGGGGAGTACATTGCCTGCCCGGCGCAAAAGCCCGGTATCGTTTTTCGAATTCTGGCCCGGCTGGCTGTTCTACGCTCCGGTGGTGGCGTTCTGGGTACTAAAATCCATCCGCTACGGCAGCCTCACGCTCCCGACGCTGGCCAATCCGCGCATTAACGCTGGCGGCATTTGCGGCGAGTCCAAGAACGCCATCCTGGACCTCGCGGGTCCGGTGGCGCGGGTATGGGTCGCCCCCTACGCGCCGCTGACCACATCTGGCCATAACGATGGCAACGACCTTGCCCTTGCCCTGGCCGCCATGGCGCGCGCCGGGTTGACCTTCCCGTTGGTCGCCAAGCCGGACATGAGCTGCAATGGCGTGGGCGTGCGCCTGGTGCGGGACGAAGCGCAGCTTGCGGCCTACCTCGCCGCATTTCCCCGCGCGACGGATTTGCAACTCCAGGCGCTGGTGACCCATGAGGGGGAGGCTGGGATTTTCTACATCCGTCATCCGGGCGAGGCGGCGGGGCGCATCACCTCCGTTACGCTGAAATTCCCGCCCACCGTGATTGGCGATGGCAAGCGCGATGTGCGCGCCCTTATCACCGCCGACTCGCGGCTGAACGCGGTTGCCAAACTGCTGCTGCCGAAACTGGGCGCCAAGGCGGGACAGGTTCCGGCGGAAGGCGAGGCCGTACGCCTGGTGTTTGTAGGAAACCATTGCCGTGGCTCCACCTTCAAGGACGGGCTGGACATCGTGACCCCAGTCCTGGCCGCGCGGATCGACGAGATCATGCAGGACATGCCGGAAGTGTATTTCACCCGCCTCGACTTGCGCTACGAATCGATGGACTCTCTGCGCGAGGGGCGGAACTTCACAATCATCGAATTTAATGGCAGCGGCTCGGAAGCCACTCATATCTGGGATCCGGAAATGACCTTGCGCGCGGCCTACGCCACACAGTTCTTCCACTATGGCGAGGCCTTCAAAATCGGCGCCGTGATCCGCAAGCGCGGCTTGCGGCCGGCTGGCTTGCTTAAATTGGCCTCGCTCTGGCGCTACCAGAAAAGGTTGATGGCGGCTTACCCCGCCAACGACTAATCCACCCACAAAACCCACCCTAAAGAATGGGGCAGGTACTGGCCGAAAGCCTTAGCACACGGCCATGGTTTGCGGGCGTGCGCGCGCGGGCCAGTGTTTGAGTAAAATACCCTTCCGGGGACTAAAAATAAAAACTGGAGAGAGAGAACGCCTTGCAGCCTGTATCGAGCATTTCGCGCGAGGCCGTCCCGCGTAAAATTCCGGCCTAGTTCATCAGGCTTGCGCGCGTCCTCGCGCCGGGCCGGCAAATTGGTTTCCCAAGACATCATCGAGGTACAATTTTATGGGACATGTCGACTTCACTGGAATTCCGGACAAAGACCGTCCGTCACCTGAATGGATTTCGCATCTGCGCCGCCGCTATGCGATCGAGCCGCAGGTGGACCGCCTGCTGGTTCGCAAAATGGAACTGCGCGCGGGGCCCGGTTATGAAAATGTGCCCTTGGACCGGCTGAGCCGTGGCGTCGAATCCCTGATCCGCTCGGAAATTGGCAACGACTTCAAGCTCACCGGCGCCCACTGGCTCTCCGGCGGCGCCTCCAAGCTGCAAATGGCATTCACGCTGGAATGGCACCGCCCCGGCGTGGGCTTCGAGAAAACCCCGATGGTGCTGCGCATGGAGCCGGCCGAATCCATCGTCGCCACCAGCCGCCTGCGTGAGTTCCAGCTCATCAAGGCCGTCGGCGGCACGGTGCCGGTGCCCCCGGTGTTCTGGTGCGACGAGGACGGCGTGCATCTGCCCTACCCAGCATTGATTTACGGCTTTGCCACCGGCGTGACCAAGCCCGCCGCCTCATCCAGCGGCGTTTCCGGCAGCAACACCTCGCTGCCGGCCGATGTCGCCGCCGCGCTGACGCCGCAGTTCATCAGCCAGCTCGCCGCCATCCACAACCTGGATTACAGCGGTCTCGACCTCTCTGCCTTCACCGCCCCCGTGCCCGGCACGCAATGCGCCGATTGGGGCGTGGATTGGTGGGAGCGCGTGTGGGACGAAGACGCCGACGAGGATATTCCGCTCCTGCGCCTGGCCGCCGGCTGGCTGCGCCGTAACGCCCCGAGCCTGGATAAACCCTCGCTCGTGCATGGCGACTACCGCCTCGGCAACTTCCTCTTCACCGAGCACGATATGCGCATCACGGCACATCTCGACTGGGAGCTGGGCCGCATCGGCGACCGCCACCAGGATCTTGCCTGGACCACCAACGCGGCATTCAAAACCTTTGCCGCGGACGGAAAAACCCAGCTGGTTTGCAGCATGCTTCCCGAAGCGGAGTTTTTTGAGCAATACCAGAAGGCCGCGGGCGTGACCGTTAATCCGCGCACGCTGCACTGGTACAAAATCTACAACAGCTTCAGCCTCGCCATTCTCATGCTCGGCACCGGCTACCGCATCGCCCGCAACGCCAAGACGCACCAGGACGTTCTGGTAACGTATCTGATGGGCATCGGCCACGTCATCATCAACGAGATGCGCGAACAGTTGGAAGAGGGATTCTAATATGCAACTCCGTGCGGATATCCAGATCAAAACCATTATCAAGGCGCTGAAGGATGTGATCGTCCCGGCCATCGACCCGGCGAACAAGCTGGCGGTGGAACAGGCGCATCTGGCCATGGGCCTGCTCAATCTGCTCTCCACGCAGCTGCCGGTGCAATTCCGTTTTGACCACGACGAATTGCAGCGCTTGGTGCAGGCTTCGGAAAAGCTTGAGCGCGTCTGTAAAAAAGACCCAGAGGCCAGCGCCGAGCTGCGCCGCCTGAAGGCCGCGCGTACCGAGGCGCAGCATGTGCTGGACAAGAGCCGGATCGACCCGGCGCGCATTCTCGACTCCATCCGTGCCCTGCGCACGGACATCAGCGCGCTGATCGTCACCGTGGAGCGCGAGGAACTCGGCGCCGAGCAGTTCACCGAGGCCGAGAAAGTCGTGCTGGAACTCTCGCGCGAACAGTTGCTGCGCGACCGTTCCCTGCTGATTTCGCTGGGCAATGAGATCAACCCGGCTGCCGTGCCCGCGATTGATACGCTGCTGCCGCATCTGGATTAATTTGAACGAGCGAGGCTGAGTCTGCTCAGCCTTTCGCGAAGGAGACGTAATTTGTCGCACGACCTTGAAAAATTTGAAGGCCATATCCCGGGCGACGGGCCGCTGTGGAACCAGAGCTTTTACTACAATGCCTACGACCCAGCGACCCGCACCGGCGTGCTGGTCCGCGTCGGCATCCAGGAAAACCGCCAGGAAGCCAACAGCTGGTTCATCGCCTTCCGCGATGGCCTGCCGCTGTTCACGCGCACCAACATGAACCTGCCCTATGTTACCGGCCGCCCGCTTGGCGGGATGGATATCGCGGGCATGCGCATCGAGGCGGAAATTCCGCTCAAGCGCACGCGCATCACCATCTCCACGCCGGACTTCAGTGCCAATCTTGTGTGGAACGAACTGCATCCGATGGAAGACTGCATTTCGCTCACCCACGACAAGGACGGCTCCTTCGCGCGCGAGCTGGCGCATGTGCATATTGAAGGCACGGCGACGGTGACCGGCGAGATTATCAGCCGTGGCGAGCGCAGCGAACTCAACGGCAACGGTTTCCGCGATATTGCCGCCGGGCCGCGCAACTGGGATGCCATGCTGCACTACCGCCTGGCGTGGCCGGTGTTCGACAACGGCACGGTGTTCGCCGGCGTGCACGGCATCTCCACCGGCCGCCAGTCCGCCTATATGCGTATGTATCATGACGGCACGCGCTGGATGAAGGTGACGGACATCGACGACCAGATGGTGTTCTCCGCCGACCCGACCGAAGTTGAAAGCGCGCACTGGAAGTTTACCGATGAGCTCGGCCGCAACCATGAGTTCACCGCCCGGCCGCTGTTCAGCTGGCTGTTCCCGCTGGATACGTTTGTGCTGCGCGAACAGCTGATGGAATACCGCCTGGCCGACGGCACCCTTGGCTACGGCCTCTACGAAACTGGCTACCGTCTCCCCTGGAGCGGCATTTAACTGACAACCAAGGCCCTGCCGGCGAGTTTGCTGGCAGGGAATTTTTTGCAGAAGACGGACAAGAATTTTTAGCAAGAAGGCGCGTCGCGCGGTGAAATTCCTAGCTTGCAGCGGCAGTATTTGTGAGCAGTGGCGCGGTGGCGCGGTCCGCTTCCAGGCCGATGCTCATGATGCTGCGGATCAGATGATCGATCAGGATTTCGATCTCCTGCGGGCTGGCCCCGGCAAAACGCGTCAGCGCCACGGTATGCCCGCCACCGATGAACAACCGGGCCGCGGCTTTGATGTTCATCTGTTCGGAAATTTCACCACGGCGTTTCCCCGCCGCCAACACCTTGCGCACCGCCGCGTGCAATTGTTCCTGCATCAGCAGGTAGCGCGGCCATACGTCGGCGCGGAACCCGGTGCTCCAATCGAGCCAGACTTTCACCACGTCGGAATCTTCCTGCGCCGCGCGGTCGAATTCCGTGACCATCTCCGTCAGGGCCGTGCGCGCGGAAACGCCTTCGCGCACCGCCCTGGTGACGATTTTCAGCAACGAGGCTTCAACCTCGGTCAATGTTTCCGCCACCAGGTCCTCGCGGGTGCGGAAATAGGAATGCACCGCCGCCACGGAGACATGGGCCAACGCTGCCACATGCGCATGCGTAACGCGCGCCACCCCATGCTCGGCAAACGCCGCGATGGCGCAGCTGAGCAGTTGCGCCCTGCGTTGCTCCGGCGGCATCCGGCTCCGTGTTGCTTTCGCTTCGGTCTTCAAAAGGGCGAACCTTCCCGGGTTAATCAGTACCAACCAAATCCTGATTGGGTCTCAAATGCTAGGGATTCTCAACAAGTCGTCAAGAGGGATGGAAGATTATCCCGCAGGACAGAGCATAGTTTACTATTGACACTTTACTCAATAAGCAATAGTCAAATCGCGCAACAAATTGCGGCCAACCGCGATAACCAGGAGGATGGATATGACAACAGCCATTAACGACGAAGAACTCGCGCGCACCATGCCGCTCGATCAGATCGACGTAAGTAAGCCAGAATTGTATGTGCGCGAGGGTCTGCACCCGTATTTCAAGCGCCTGCGCGATGAAGATCCCGTGCATTATTGCAAGGAAAGCGCCTACGGCCCGTACTGGTCCATCACGCGCTTTGAGGATTGCGTTGCCATCGACACCAACCACAAAGTATTTTCCTCCGACGCTTCCGTCGGCAGCTTCGTGCTTGACGACGCCACGCTGAACCCGACCACCGAGCATGGCCTGTACATGCCGAACTTCCTCGGCATGGACCCGCCGCGCCATGACGTGCACCGCAAGGTCGTCAGCCCGGCCGTGGCGCCGGAAAACCTGGAAAAGCTGGAGCCGCTGATCCGTGAGCGTTCCGCCGCCGTGCTGGACGCCCTGCCGATCGGTGAGACTTTCGACTGGGTCGACCGCGTTTCCATTGAGCTGACCACGCTGATGCTCGCCACGCTGCTCGACTTCCCGCTGGAACAGCGCCGCCGCCTCACCCGCTGGTCCGACGTCGTCACCGCCTCGCCGGGCGATGGCTTCATCGAGAGCTGGGAACAGCGCAAGAACGAACTGCTGGACTGCAAGGCGACGTTCCAGGCGATGTTCGACGAACGCAAAGCAGCACCACCGAAGTACGATCTGATCTCGATGATGGCGCATTCGCCGGACATGGAAGACATCACCGAGGACGAATTCCTCGGCACGCTGGCACTGCTCATCGTCGGCGGCAACGACACCACGCGTAACTCGATGTCCGGCTCCGCCATGGCGGCGCATCTCTACCCCGGCGAGTTTGAAAAGGTGAAGAACAACCTCGCCTTGATCCCGAGCGCGGTGTCCGAGACCATTCGCTGGCAGACCCCGATTGCGCATATGCGCCGCACGGCTCTGGCGGATTACGAATTCCGCGGCAAGCAGATCCGCAAGGGCGACAAGGTCGCGATGTGGTATCTCTCGGCCAACCGCGACGAGCGCGTGATCTCGAACCCGATGGACTTCGTTGCGGATCGCAAGAACCCGCGCCATCACATGTCCTTCGGCTTTGGCATTCACCGTTGCGTCGGCAACCGCCTGGCGGAAATGCAGGTCCGGATACTGTGGGAGGAATTCTTCAAGCGGTTCTCGAAGGTCGAGGTCGTGGGCGAAGTGACGCGGATTCCCTCCTGCCTTATCCATGGCTACATCAGCATCCCCGTTCGCCTGAGCAAGTAAAACTCAAGCCTCAATCAACAAGTCTCAATTATTCAGGAAATTTTCCATGCCTCATATCAAGTACATCGCGCATGACGGGAAGGAATATGACGTCGATGCCGCTGCCGGCACCTCCGTCATGGAAGCCGCCACCAGCAACAACGTGCCGGGCATCGACGGCGACTGCGGCGGCGCCCTGGCGTGCGGCACCTGCCATGTTTATGTCGACCCCGCCTGGGCCGCCAAGGCCGGCACGCCGGGAACGGATGCCGAGAAGGAAATGCTGCACCTGCTCGACAACTACGAGGACAACAGCCGCCTTTGCTGCCAGATTTCGATGTCTGACGCCCTTGACGGGCTGGTGGTAAGACTGCCGAAAGGCCAGCACTAAAACCGGCGTTGTACCGGCCACGGGATTTCCTTCCGTGGCCGGTATTTCGTGAAGATGTCGATTTCAAAGGGATAGGCGGCATGGGAAAAGTCCCATGTGCGCGGTCCCATTTAGCTTTTCAGGTGTTTCATGGTGGATTTCGTAATTGTGGGTGCCGGTTCCGCCGGCTGCGTGCTGGCCAACCGCTTGAGCGCCGACCCTTCGGTGAAGGTGACCTTGCTCGAAGCTGGTGGAAAGGACAGGAACTTTCTCTACCACATGCCGGCCGGCCTGCTGGGGCTCATGCGCTCGGGCAAGGGCAACTGGAATTACGAATCTGTGCCGCAGCCCGGCCTGAATAATCGCTCCGTGTATTTCCCGCGCGGCAAGGTTCTGGGCGGCTCCAGCTCCATCAACGGCCTGGTCGTCTCGCGCGGCAACGCCGGCGATTACGATCATTGGGCGCAACTCGGCAACCAGGGCTGGTCCTACGCCGACTGCCTGCCGTACTTCAAAAAACTTGAGGATTTTCCAGGCGGCGACCCGGCATACCGCGGCACCGGCGGCCCGATCGGCGTGACGTTGAACCCGCCGCCCGAACAGATGAGCCCGATTGCGCGTGCCTGGATCGAAGGCGGTTTGCAGGCCGGTTTTCCGTTCAACAAGGATGTGAACGCGCCAAACCCCTATGGCATGGCGCAGATGCAGGCGAATTTCGTCAACGGCGTGCGCCGCAGCGCCGCCGATGGTTATTTGAAGCCCGCACTTTCGCGCCCGAATTTACAGATCATCACCGGCGCGCTGGTCAAGCGCGTGGTGATGAAGGGCGGCCGCGCCATTGGTGTTGAATACATCCAGGGCGGGCGCACCAAGTTCATCGCCGCCGACCGTGAAGTTATCCTCTCCGGCGGTGTCATCAACTCGCCGCAGGTGCTGCAACTCTCTGGCATCGGCGCTGCGGAGGACCTCACCCCGCACGGCATTTCCGTGCAGCACGAACTGCCCGGCGTGGGCCGCAACCTGCGCGACCATATCTCCATTTCGCACAAGCAGCGCATCACCAAGCCGTACTCCATGCTCAGCGCGCTGAAACCGCTGGCGACGGTAAAAGCCGTGGCGCAGTACCTCATGTTCCACACCGGCCCCACCTCCACCAGCGGGCTGGAAGCCTGGGCGCATCTCAATTCGCGCCCCGGGCTGGAGTACCCCGATATCCAGATGTACTGCGTGCTGCTGATGTATAACGACCACGGCCGTGACATTATTCCCGAGGAAGGTTTCATGACCGCGCTCAACGGCTGCCGCCCCGGCAGTACCGGCACGGTGAAAATCCGCTCCGCCGATCCCACGGTGCATCCGGAAATCGACCCGAAATTCTTCACGGACCCGAACGACATCCGCGTGCTGCGCGAAGGTCTCAAAATCGCCCGCCAGATCGTGGCGCAAAAATCGTTCGACGGCTTCCGCGGCACCGAATACGGACCGGGTGCCAACGCGACCTCCGACGCTGACCTCGACGCCTACATCCGCGACAATGCCGCCACGCTCTATCACCCGGTCGGCACCTGCAAGATGGGCCCCGACGACATGGCGGTGGTGGACTCCTCGCTCCGCGTGCGCGGTGTTGACGGCCTGCGCGTGGTCGATGCCTCGATCATGCCCAACATCATCAGCGGTAACACGAACTTCCCGACCATGATGATCGGCGAGAAAGCCGCCGACATGATTCTGGGCAAGCACGCATGAGCACGGGCGTTTTCGACCCGCAAGCGCACGCCGCCGCCATGCGCGCGCAGGGGGTTTGGCACGACGAGCTGTTGAACGAGCATCTCGCCCGCTCGGTCGCGCAAACGCCGGAAAAACCAGCCGTGGTAGCCTACCGCGCCGGGCAGGCGCAGCCCGAGCGCATCACCTACGCCGAATTTGAGGAGCGTGTTGCCAAGCTCGCCGGCGCCATGCGCGCGCGCGGCATAGGGGCAGGGGATATCGTCGGCCTGCAACTGCCGAACTGGTGGGAATTTGCCGTCACCGTGCTGGCGTGCGAGCGCATCGGCGCGGTGGTGAACCCGCTGATGCCGATCTTCCGCGAGCACGAACTGAGCTACATGCTCGGCTTTGCCGAAGCCAAAATGCTGATCGTGCCGAAAATTTTCCGTGGCTTCGACCACGCGGCAATGGCGGCTTCCCTGCAGGCGCGTCTGCCCTCGCTCCAGCACGTCATCGTGGTGCACGGCGACGGTGAAAACAGTTTCGCCAACCTCCTGCAAAGTGGCACACCGGTACACGCCACCCACCGCGCCTTGCAGCCGGACGCGATGGCCGTGCTGATGTTCACCTCCGGCACCACCGGCGCGCCGAAAGGCGTGATGCACAGCGTCAACGGCATTCTCGCCTGCACCTACGCCATGTCCGCCCGCGCCGGCCTAACGGACAAAGACGTGGTGTTCGGCTGCTCACCGCTCGGCCACATGACCGGCTATGCCGCTTCGTTGGCACTTTCCATGCAACTCGGCGCCACCTTGGTGCTGCTGGACGTTTGGGAAGCCCGCAACGGCGTTGCCGTCATGGCGGCGGAAGGCGCCAGCTACATCGTGGCCTCCACGCCGTTTCTCTCCGACCTCTGCGAAACCGTCGCCACCGGTGCGCCGCGGCCCACGCATCTGCACCGCTTCATCTGCGGCGGCGCGCCCATTCCGCCGGTGCTGGTGGAACGCGCCGCGCGTGAGTTGGACCTGCAAGTCTGCTCGCTCTGGGGCATGACCGAAGCCCTGGGCGCCACCATGACCGAACCCTCCCGCGCCGCCGAAAAATCCTCCACCACCGATGGCCGTGCCCTTGACGGCATGGAAGTCTGCGTTACCGGCGCGGACGGCAAACCGCTGCCGCTGGGTGAAACCGGGGACCTGCTGGTGCGCGGCGCGCAAATGTTGCTTGGCTATTACAAGCAGCCGCTTGAAGGCATCTTCACCCCCGACGGCTGGTTCGCCACCGGGGACCTCGCCTACCTGGATACCGAGGGCTACATCCGCATCAACGGCCGCACCAAGGACGTGCTGATCCGTGGCGGTGAAAACGTGCCGGTCGCCGAAATTGAAAGCTTGCTCTATCGCCACCCCGCTGTCGCCTCGGTCGCCATCGTCGGCATCCCGGACGCGCGTTTGGGTGAGCGCGGCTGCGCCTTCGTGGCACTTCGCCCTGGCGCGCAGCTCGATCTCGCGGGTGTGCAGGCCTATTTGAACGAGGCGAAAGTCGCCAAGCAATACTGGCCGGAGCGGCTGGAAGTGCTGGCCGCGCTGCCCTGTACGCCCAGCGGCAAGATCAAGAAATTCGTTCTGAAGGATCAGGCGAAGGCGTTCGCTACCTGAACGTCAGGGCTGCGCTGGCAAGGTGCAGCCCTAATTACTCCGCCTTTACGCTGAACCCGGCCCCCCGGATCGCGGCGATGAACAGCCCCGCCGCGCCGTCGCCGCCGATGGTCACCTGCTTGCTTTCCAGGTCGGCCGCGACGGTGGCGTGGGGGTCAACGCTCTGCACCGCGGAGGTAATCGCCCGCACGCAGGAGGAACAATCCATATCAGGCACGAGGACTTGCAGCGTGGTGTCACTTGTCATGACGATCTCCTTGGACGGTCTTAATAAGGGGTACCCCGGCGGCAAGGTCAAGTCTTGACCCTCCCATGATGGGAACCATATTGTCCGCCATGGATCAACTATTACTGGCCGCGCAGACAATCGACCTCGCCATCGGCGGCATGACCTGCGCCAGTTGCGTTTCCCGGGTGGAAAAATCCCTCGCCAAAGTTCCGGGCGTGCAGGAGGTAGCCGTCAACCTCGCCACCGAGACCGCGCATCTGCGCGCCGCCCCCGGCACGAGGTTGGAGGAGCTGATCGCGGCGGTTACCCGCGCCGGGTATACGGCTACACTGCGCGCCCAGGGCCGCCCGCAATCCCACCGCCGGGAGAAGATTGAACTTATCGCCGCGGTGCTGCTCTCCGCCCCGCTGTTCGCCTCCATGCTCTGGCCCCTGCGGGGCTGGGTGGAACTCGCGCTGGCCACGCTCATCCAATTCTGGCTCGGCGCGCGCTTTTACGTGGCCGGCTACAAAGCCCTGCGCGCCGGCACCGGCAATATGGACGTGCTGGTGGCCCTGGGCACCTCCGCCGCCTACGGTCTTTCGGTGTGGGATTATACCACCGCCGGGCCGCTGTATTTCGAGTCCTCGGCGGCCATCATCACTTTCATCCGCCTCGGCAAATACCTGGAATCCCGCGTCAAACGCGAGGCCGCCGGCGCCATCACCGGCCTTAACAACCTGCGCCCCGCGCTGGCGCATGTGCCGGGGCGGGGCGATGTTCCCGCGCAATCGCTCATCCCCGGCGACGAAGTGGAACTGCGCCCCGGTGAGCGCGTCCCGGCTGACGGCATCATCACCAGCGGCACCTCCAGCCTGGATGAAAGCCCGCTCACCGGCGAATCCCTGCCCGTCGCCCGTGCCCCCGGTGAAGCCCTGCTGGCTGGTGCGCTGAACCTGGACGGCGTGCTGCGCCTGCGCGTCACCGCCGCCGCCGGTGAATCCTTCCTCGACCGCATCGCCCGCCTGATCGACGCCGCTCAGGCCTCCAAGGCGCGGGTGCAACGCCTGGCGGACCGTGTGGCGGCGGTTTTTGTCCCCATCATCATCGCCATCGCCGCCGTCACCTTCGTGGGCTGGCTCGCACACGGCGCGCCCTTGGCCGCCGCCCTCATCAACGCCGTGTCCGTGCTGGTCATTGCCTGCCCTTGCGCCCTGGGCCTCGCCACCCCCGCCGCCATTCTCGCTGGCACGGGTGTCGCGGCGCAGCGGGGTATCCTGCTCCGCAATGCCGACGCCATCGAGGCCGCCGCGCATGTAAACATGGTGGTGTTCGACAAAACCGGCACGCTCACCAGCGGCAAGCCCCAGCTTACCGGCATTCCCTTCCTGCAAGGCATCACGCGTGAACGGGCGCTGGACATTGCCTCGGCGCTGGCGGCGTCGGACACCCACCCGCTTGCCTCGGCTCTGCGCCGGCCAAACCCGCCGCAAGCGGAGTCCGTGCGCATTCTCCCCGGCCGCGGCGTGGAAGGCCAGGTTGCCGGGCAACGCTATATTCTCGGGTCTGCCGCGCTTATTGCGGATGCCGGCGGCACCGCGCCCCCGCTCACCAGCACAGCCACACTCTCCTATCTGGCGCGGGCGGACGGCACCTGCCTCGCCGCGTTCGCCTTCACCGACACCATCCGCCCCGGTGCCCGCGCCGCGATCGACCGCCTGAAAAGCATGGGCATTGGCGTGCAACTGCTGTCGGGCGACCGCGAAGCCGCCGCGCAGGCCGTGGGTGCGGAACTCGGCATCGAGCAGGTCATCGCCCACGCCACGCCGGAGCAGAAAATCGCCGCCATCCACGCTTTGCACGCGGCGGGCAAAACCACCGCCATGGTGGGGGATGGCGTGAACGACGCCCCGGCCCTGGCCGCCGCGGACCTCGGCATGGCGATGGGGCAGGGGGCCGATGTCGCTATCGAGGCCGCCGATATTTCCCTGCTGCGGCCGGATCTTGCCCTGGTCCCTGACGCCCTCGCCCTGTCGCGTAAGACCTGGAACGTGCTCTGGCAGGGCCTGTTCTGGGCGATGATCTACAACCTTATTGGCATTCCCGCCGCCGCCTTCGGCCTGCTCAGCCCCACCATTGCGGGCGCCGCCATGGCGGCCTCCTCCGTCTGTGTCCTCGCCAACGCGCTGCGCCTGCGCAACTGGAGACCCGCATGAACCTGGTGACAATCAAGCAAGCCTCGGCCGCCACCGGCGTCTCGGCCAAAATGATTCGCCATTACGAGAGCATCGGCCTGATAAAAGCGCCCACCCGCACCGAGAACCGCTACCGCCATTACAGCGAGGCCGAACTGCATGACCTCGGCTTCATCCGCCGCTCGCGCGACCTGGGTTTTTCCATTGAGGACATCCGCCACCTGCTTTCGCTCTGGCGCGACCGCAGCCGTACCTCGGCGGACGTGAAAGCCATCGCGCTGCGCCAGATCGCCGAGTTGGACGCCAAAGCCGCCGCCCTGGCGGAGATGAGCCGCACGCTGAAACAACTGGCGGAGAGTTGCCACGGCGATGATCGCCCCGACTGCCCAATTTTGGAGGCGCTGGACCGGCCGCCCTGCTGCAAACCTTGACTTTCCGCCCCGCTTTGCCGATAGGAGGGCTGAAGAAAATAGCGCGGATTGCGCTAGGCGCGCTGTCGCGCGCGATACCACAACACGAACGGGCACAATTTTTGTCAGACACTCCTGAGACCGAAGCGCAGACCACGGCGCTCGATGCGACTATTCCAAACATCGGCGAGGAACATCTCGCCGTAACGGGGATCGTCGAGATACCGGCGACCGAACCGCTGCCCGAACTGCCGCTGGAAGCACCGGCCGAGCCGGCCGTGGTGCAGGAGGTTCAGGAGGCCCCGGAAGCCCCGGAGCAGGAAACCCCTGGGCAGGAAACCCCGGAGTCCGATGAAGCCGACGCCGACGAGCGTGTGGCAGAGGATGCCGCCGCCGAGGCTGATGGTTTTGCCCCGCTCGGCCTCTCCGAACCCATTTTGCGCGCCCTGCATGACAAAGGTTACCTCCGCCCCACGCCGATCCAGGCGCAGGCCATTCCCACCGTGCTCATGGGCCGCGACGTTCTGGGCTGCGCCCAGACCGGCACCGGCAAAACCGCCGGTTTCACGCTGCCGCTGCTGGACATTCTCTCCGGTTCGCGCGCCCGTGCCCGCATGCCGCGCTCGCTTATCCTGGAGCCGACGCGCGAACTTGCCCTGCAGGTCGCGGAAAATTTCGTCGCCTACGGAAAATATCTAAAACTTAATCATGCGCTGTTGATCGGCGGCGAGAGCATGTCCGACCAGAAGGAAGCGCTGGCGAAAGGCGTTGACGTGCTCATCGCCACCCCGGGCCGCCTCATCGACCTGTTCGAGCGCGGCGGTCTGCTGCTGCGCGACGTGCGCGTGCTGGTGATCGACGAAGCCGACCGCATGCTGGACATGGGCTTCATCCCGGACATTGAGCGCATTGTCGCCATGCTCCCGGCCACCCGCCAGACCTTGTTCTTCTCCGCCACCATGGCGCCGGAAATCCGCCGCCTGGCCGATGCGTTCCTGAGCAACCCGAAGGAGATCACCGTCTCCAAACCGGCCTCGGTCGCCACCACCATCACCGCCGGCCTGGTGCTGGTGAATGAGCACGACAAGCGCGAGGCGCTGCGCCGGCTTATCCGCTCCGAGGACGTGCAGAACGCGCTGATCTTCTGCAACCGCAAGCGCGATGTCGACATTTTGCTCAAATCCCTGCTCAAGCACGGCTTCTCCGCCGGCGCCTTGCATGGTGACCTCGCGCAATCCGTCCGCTTCGCCACCTTGGAAAAATTCAAGGCCGGTGAACTTCGCCTGCTGGTCTGCTCCGATGTCGCCGCGCGCGGCATCGACATCGGCGGCCTGAGCCATGTGTTCAATTTCGACGTGCCGCATCATTGCGAGGACTACGTCCACCGCATCGGCCGCACCGGCCGCGCCGGCAAGGAAGGCCGCGCCTTCACCATCGCCACGCCGGAAGACCGCATGGTGGTGGAAGCCGTGGAAAAACTCATCGCGGCACCCATCCCGCGCATTGAAATTCCCGGCCTGGATACTGTGGAATGGGCCGAAGGCGACGCCCGCCGTGGCCGTGGCGGCCGTGGACGCGGTAAACCCGTAGCCAAGGCACCCGCCCGCCCGGCCAAAGCCCGGGACGAAGAACCCGCGCGCGAGCCCGCGGCTGAAGCCGTGCGTGAACCTGCCCGCGAGCCCACCCGCGAGCGCACCCCGCGTCCGCCGCGTTCGGAACAACGTGGCGAGAACCGCGCGGAGCACCGCCCCGCGCCACGCCGCGAGGAACCCGCCGCCCGCGTGGAAGAACCCCGCCGCCGCGAGCCGCGCACCGTCTACGCGACTGACAATAATGGCCCCAGCGTCCGTGGTTTCGGCACCGACGTTCCGGCCTTCATGCTCATTCGCAAACGCGGCCCGCTTGCCGCCATTCTGGAAGAGCAGAACGAGATCGAGGAAGACGACGTGGTCCAGGCGGCCGAGAACAACAATGACGAGGGTATGGCGGCTTGAATATCGTGACAAAACTTGAGGAGCCCGCCCGTAAAAAGGGCAAATTCACCAGTTTTGACTGGCAGGACGCACTCCGTCTCGACGGCCAGCTGACCGAGGAAGAGCGCGCCATCCGGGACGCCGCGCACCAATACGCGCAGGAAAAACTCCAGCCGCGCATCCTGCAGGCCTTCCGTCATGAAAATTACGACCGCAGCATCATGGCGGAAATGGGCGAACTCGGCTTCCTCGGCGCCACGCTGGACAGCCACGGCTGCGCCGATGTCTCCTACGTTGCCTACGGCCTTATCTCGCGTGAGATCGAACGCGTGGACAGCGGCTACCGCAGCGCCTTCTCCGTGCAATCCTCGCTGGTGATGTACCCGATCTGGGCATTCGGCACCCCGGCGCAGAAGGACAAATATCTGCCGAAACTGCGTACCGGCGAATTCGTCGGCTGCTTCGGCCTCACCGAGCCAGACGCCGGCTCCGACCCCGCCTCCATGCGCACCCGCGCCAAAAAGGTTGACGGCGGCTACCTGCTCACCGGCTCCAAAACCTGGATCTCCAACTCCCCCATCGCCGACGTGCTGATCGTCTGGGCCAAGGACGACGCCGGCGACATTCGCGGCTTCATCCTCGATCGCGGCATGAAGGGCCTGGAAACGCCGAAAATCGAAGGCAAGTTCTCGCTGCGCGCCTCCATCACCGGCATGGTGATGATGGAGGGTGTGTTTGTGCCGGACGAAAACATGCTCCCCGGCGCCAAAGGCCTGCGCGGCCCGTTCTCCTGCCTCAACAACGCGCGCTACGGCATTGCCTGGGGCGCGCTGGGTGCCGCCGAATTCTGCTACGAGGCCGCGCGCTCCTATACGCTGGAACGCAAAATGTTCGGCCGCCCGCTGGCGCAAACCCAGCTGGTGCAGAAAAAACTCGCGGACATGCTGACCGAAATTACCCTGGGCCTGCAATCCGTGCTGCGCCTCGGCCGCCTGCTCGATGAAGGCGACGCCGCGCCGGAAATGATCTCGCTGGCCAAGCGCAATTCCTGCGGCAAGTCGCTAGATATCGCCCGCGCCGCACGCGACATGCACGGCGGCAACGGCATCGCCGATGAGTATCACGTTATCCGCCACATGATGAACCTGGAGACCGTGAACACCTACGAGGGCGCGCATGACGTACATGCGCTTATCCTCGGCCGTGGCATCACCGGCCTGCCGGCGTTCTGACACGCAGGTTTTAAAACTAACATTATGAGCCATTGCAGGCATTATGGCATCTGTGGCGGTTGCGCCACGGATGCCCGCGGCGTTGCGGGGAAACCTCTGGCAATTGCTCAGGCTTTAACCAGAGCCGGATTTGTGGACGCGCAGGTGGCCGCCTTGGTGGAAACCCCGTTGCGCGCCCGCCGCCGCGCTGACCTCGGCGCGACGCGCAAGGCCGGCGAGATTTCCCTCGGCCTGCACCGCAGCGGCAGCCCCGCCGTGGTGGACATGCTCGAATGCGTGCTACTCCTGCCGGAAATCGTTTCACTCTTGCCGGATTTGCGTATTCTGCTGCGCAGCCTGCAGGCGTTCCGCAGCGCCGGGTCGGTGGTCATCAACTGGCTGGACAACGGCCCGGATATTCTGCTCCGCATGGACGCCGAGTTCACCGGCCCGGACCGCACCAAAATCATTGCCTTCGCGCGCGCCCATAACGCGCCACGCATCAGCATCGCCACGGGCACGGACCTGCCTGAACCAGCGGTTATTCTGCAAACCCCGGTCATCAGTTTTTCCGGCATCCCGGTTGACCCACCCGCCGGTGGTTTCCTGCAAGCCAGCCGGGAAGGGGAGGCGGCGATCATCGCCGCCACCATCGCCGGCCTGCCCAAATTCACCGCGAAATCACGCATTGTCGAATTATTCGCAGGCTCCGGCACGCTCTCCTTCGCGCTCGCCCAGCACGCCCGCGTTGAAGCCTACGAGGGCGACGCGAGCGCCGTGCAAGCGCAGGACAAAGCCATTCGCCTGAACAATCTGGCCGGCCGCATGCGCGTCACCCAGCGCGACCTCCACCGCCGCCCCCTGCAAACCGCCGACATGGCCGGCGCCAAAGCCGTGGTGCTGGACCCGCCCTTCTCAGGCGCCACCACGCAAATGCGTTTTTTGGCCGCCAGCGGTGTTGCCCGCATCATCTACATCAGCTGCAACCCGGATGCTTTGGCCACCGACGCCGCCGTGTTGCGCCGCGCGGGGTATACGGTGCGCAACGCCACGCCGATCGACCAGTTTCCGTATTCGGAAAATGTCGAGAGCGTGGTGGTGTTTGAGAAGTTAAAGTAATACCCTCTGAATTTCCGGCCGCACATGCGGCACAAAATCAGGTAGTAACCGCGCACCACAGGTAAGCAAATAATCTGCCGTGCGATCAAATAACTCAGGCTCTCGTGTTTTGTCGTTGGCATCGCCAGGTGGTATCCAAATAATCGTCTCCGAGCGGGCACGTGTCAGCAGCACCCGATAGGTATTCACCTGATAATCCCGTGCATCCTGCTTGCGCGCCTGATGCCATTTGGTGCCGCTGAAACTCCGCACCATCCAGCCGCCATTCCAGGTCAAATCGCCACCCCAGCACAGCCCGACATAATCCAGCTCCAACCCCTGGCATGCAAACTCCGTCGCCGGAATTTCCAAGGCGTCAGATGCCCGCACATCAGGCCAACGCTTCAAAAACCAGTTGGCCACAAGGTCGTCATTCATGTGCTCGAACTTCGGCCAGATGCCATCTGCAACCAAACGCTTGGCACCACTTGAACAAACCAGCCCGGCACGGCGTTCACCACGGGTCAATGTACGCAAGCCATTGCGCATATCCGCCAAGGAACGCGTAATGAAAAACGGCAACTCTGCCCCCGCATGGCTTCGTGCTTCATCCGTGGCACCCCGCAACACGGCATCAACCCATGGTGCCGCACTATTCGACCGCACGTTGCGGATTGGCACGCCAAGATGCAGGGATTCATCGATGACCATTCCAGGCGGTGGCATCAGAAACAGGCGCTGGCGAGGCTCGGGCGCGTTCAACACCCCTGGCGCCGCGCGAATCTGCCAAGCGGGCCGCAGCGCCAATGCCTTGCCCCACTCCGCCAACCCTGCCTCGCCGGAGTTAATTTCCTGGCCATTGCCAACCAGCGCGACGATGACAGCGTAATCCTCGTGCCGTAGCATGATATCCAGGACAATTCCTGCTTCGCTATCGGTATGCTTGAACTTGGTAGCACCATAGCTTGCATCCCAAGCGCGCTGCGCTTCATCAAACACAATCACATGTTCGGGGAGATGCGTTTTTTCCAGAATATAATACCGCAGAAATCCAGTGATACTCTCGATCTTGCTCTTGGTTTCATGCCGAGCCGCCCTGGCCGATTTCGAACCGGCCTTTGCCGAATCCTCCGCCAGCGCCGCCTTCAATACATAAACCATCGGCAGCGTGCCGGTTAAAAACGTCCCATCAGTGTCGCTCGAAAACACTGCATCCAATCCGCACAGCGTTTTGCCTGCTCCAGGTATCCCCGTAACAAATAAAATAATGTGTGAGCCGCTCGCCTTCGCTTCCTGAATCGCTTGCAAAATCGCAGCCGTCGTGCGGCTCAAATTATCGGTGTCAGCGCGAGCCGTCCTAATCTCGGCAACACCATGCTTGCCGTAAAGTGCCCTTGCAGCCTCAATAATCGTCGGCACCGGCCGGTAGGCGGCCCGCTCCCAACCCTCAATATCAACATCCCGATGCGGAATCCGCCCAAGAATTTCCCCCAGCAAGTTAGGCAAAGTATCAGGCAGCGCATCATACACAACGGAAACACCGGGCCAGGGAAACGACCATTGCGGGCGGCTTGGCTGCCCCGTCCCCGCAACAAGAATCGGCACAATCACATGGCCTCGGCTGCCGGTATGGAAATCGCGTAGATCATACGCATAATCTTCCGCCTGTACCCGCGCATCGGCCGTAAAATGGCTGCCAAGAGTCTTGAATTCGATTACGAGAATGGCGCGGTCGGTCACCAGCACCGCATCCATGCGCCGGCCCAAGCGGATCAGCGGATATTCCAGCAACAACTGCCAGTTGTTCGGCATATCCACAACGGCTTTACGTAAAATTTCAATTTCCGAGAACCAGGCGCGCAACTGCGCCTCATGGTTAGTGGGATGTGTCTCAATCGCCCGCAGCGCCAGTCGCTCGACAATGCTTGTGATGTCCTGGGAGAGGAATGTCTGGATCGTCCCCGACCACCAAGCCCGAGACACCGTATCTAAGCCAGCAATCAGGGGGTCATCCATATCCGAGCTTTGGCAGCAAAACGGGCGTCACACAACCAAAAGTAGAACCCCCTACCCCTGCTTCCAGGGCAGCCCCTCGGCCTTCCAGCCACCCACATTCCCGCGGTGGCCGCGCGCGTCCTGCGGTCCCTCGAACCCGTCTTTCACATTATACACATGCTTGTACCCGGCCGCCTTGGCTGCCTGTGCGGCCGCCATGCTGCGCGCGCCGGAGCGGCAGATGAAGTAGATATGGTCCGTGTGCTTAATTTTTGCCGTCGCCAGCGCTTCCACGAATTTCGGGTTCGGCTGCATGGTGGGGAACACCTGCCACTGGATCAGCACCGGCTGCTTGCCGGTCTGGCTCAAATCCGGCACGCCGACGAAGCTCCACTCGGCATTGGTCCGTACATCGCACAGGGCGGCATCGGGATTGCTCATTAACGCTTCCCAGACCTGTCGCGGCGCCAAATCTTCGATCATAATATCCCCCGCAAGTACTGTATGACTATTTTGGCCAGCATAGCGAGGACGTAGCGTAATGGGAACAGTGGTAGACGGGTTGATCGGGGCAATCGGCAACACGCCGCTCATCCGGCTGGGGCGCGCCAGCGCCGCCACGGGGTGCGAGATTTTGGGCAAGGCCGAGTTCCTCAACCCCGGCGGCTCGGTGAAAGACCGCGCCGGCCTCGCCATTATCCGCGCCGCAGAGGCGGACGGCACTTTAAAGCCCGGCGGCGTTATCGTGGAGGGCACCGCCGGCAACACCGGCATCGGCCTTACTTTGGTGGCCAACGCGCTCGGCTATAAATGCGTGATTGTTATGCCGGAGACGCAATCCCAGGAGAAAATCGACTTTTTGCGCATGATCGGCGCCGATTTGCGCCTGGTCCCGGCGAAACCGTTCAAAGACCCCGGCAATTACGTCCACGTTTCCCGCCGCTTGGCTGAGGAACTGGGCGCGGTCTGGGCCAACCAGTTCGACAATCTGGCGAATCGGGAGGGCCACCGCCTCACCACGGGGGCGGAAATCCTCGCCCAGACCGGCGGCAAGGTTGACGCCTTCACCTGCGCCTGCGGCACCGGCGGCACGCTGGCCGGGGTGAGTCTGGCGCTCAAAGCCCACAACCCCGCCACCAAAATCATCCTGGCCGACCCGGAGGGCAGCGGCCTCTACGGCTGGGTAAAAAACGGCGATCTCAGCATCACCGGCTCCTCCATCACCGAGGGCATCGGCCAGTCCCGCGTGCCGGAAAACCTGAACGGCATCGCCATCGACGACGCTTTGCGCATCCCCGATCCGGAAGCGCTGGAACAGGTGTTCGACCTGCTCATCCACGAGGGCCTTTCCGTCGGCGGCTCCGCCGGCATCAACGTCGCCGCCGCTATCCGCGTCGCGAAAGACCTCGGCCCCGGGCACACGGTTGTCACCATTCTCTGCGACGGCGGGGCACGCTACCAGAGCAAGCTGTTCAACCCGGAATTCCTCCGCTCCAAAAACCTGCCGGTGCCATCATGGCTGTAGAAGACCCCGCCACGCTCGATGCAGAGGAATTACTGGCTGCCTATGCCGCCAAAACCCTCACGCCGTTGCAAGCCCTGCAGGCCATCACCGAGCGCATCGCCCGCCGCAACCCGGAGATCAACGCCTTCGCGGTAATGAACCCCGCCGCCTTGCAGGACGCCCAGGCCAGCACCGCCCGCTGGGCCGCCGGCAAGCCGCAAGGTGTGCTGGACGGTGTGCCGGTAACGATCAAAGACATTATCGACGTCGCCAACCTGCCCACCCGGCGCGGCAGCAAAACCTCCGACCCCACACCAGTGCCCACCGACTCGCCGGTGGTCACCGCCCTGCGAGAAGCGGGTGCGGTCATCCTCGGTAAAACCACCACCACCGAATTCGGCTGGAAAAGCCCTGGCGACTGCCCGGCCACCGGCATCACCCGCAACCCGTGGAACCTCGCCCACACCCCCGGCGGTTCCTCCTCCGGTGCCGCCGCCGCTGCCGCCGCATTTTTCGGCCCGTTGCACGTGGGGACTGACGCGGGCGGCTCCATCCGCATCCCCGCCGCCTGGTCCGGCGTTGTTGGGTTGAAGCCCAGTTTCGGCCGCGTGCCGCAGTGGCCGCTCGGCGCGTTCGGCCACGTCGCCGTCGCCGGCCCCATCACCCGCACCGTGCGCGACGCCGCCCTCATGCTCTCCGCCACCGCCGGGTTCAGCCCGCGCGACCCGTTTTCCCTGCCCGACCCCAAACGCGATTTTTTGGCGGGCATCGAGGACGGCGTGGCGGGCCTGCGCATCGGCATCCTCGCCAACCCTGGCTTCGCCGCCCCGGCCGATGACGACGCGCTAAATGCATTGGAATCCGCCCGCAAAATCCTTGAATCCCTCGGTGCCACGGTGGTGCAGGCCAACATCGCCCTGCCGGACGCCTCCATCAGCTTCACCAAAATCTGGGGCGCCGCGCTGGCCCGTCAGGTCGCCACCATTGCGCCGGAAAAACACGCGCTGCTCGACCACGGCCTCACTGGCCTGGCGCGGCAATTCGCCACCGCCTCGGCGCTGGACATGCTGGAAGCCGAAGCCCAGCGCGTGCAAGCCGCCCACGCCATGGCCGCCACGGATTACGACGCGCTGATCTGCCCCTGCGTCCCCCAAGCCGCCCCGCTGGCCGGCGTGCCGGTGGACGACCCGGTGCAGGGCCTGCTGCAACACTGGGCGCCGTGGACATTGCTGTTCAACCTCACCCGCCAGCCCGCCATCTCGCTCCCCATGGGGGTGAATGCCGCCGGCCTGCCGGTCGCCGTGCAAATCGCAGCACCTTTGTACCGTGATGATGTGGTGCTTAAAATCGCCCGGGCGGTGGAGAAGGCGGTGTAACCACAAGCCCATCCGCCCCGCGCGTCAGCGGCGCATGCGCCAGCACCGCCGCCATGCGCAGTGCCCCATACAAATGCGGAAACGCCTGCCCCCCGCGCGAGACCTCCCAGCGCACTGCGTTCCCCAGCGCCGCCAGATCCACCGCCGCCACCACCAGATTACTCTGTCCGGCAAAATGCTTGTCCACCGTCTCGGTCAACTGCGCAGCGGTAGAGAGGTGAATATACCCGTCCGCCCGGTCCACCGGCGCACCGGCAAAATCCCCGGCCTCCAGGGCGGCAAATTCCGTGCCTGTCAGTACTTTATAGGCAATCGCGTCCTGCATCTCTGTCCCCCGAGCATCTATCGCTAGCTAAGCCTATACCTCTGCCATGCCGCCAAATCATACCCATGACAAAAATTTATCTGGCATAAGGTGTTTAAAATAGTTAACTAGAAAAAATCCAGAGGAGCCCCGCATGCCAGACAACCTTCCCCCCAGCAACAACCCGCTTGTTCACCAGTGGATGCCTTTCACCGCCAACCGGCAGTTTTTGGAGCAGCCGCGCCTCATCGAGCGGGCCGAAGGTGTCTATTATTATAACACACGCGGCGAAAAACTCTTTGACGGCTCCTCGGGCCTGTACTGCATCCCCCTGGGCCACGGCCGGCGCGAAATCCGCGAAGCCGTCACCAAGCAGATGCAGGAGCTCGACTATGCCCCGCCGTTCCAATACGGCGTCCCCGCCGCCTTCCGCCTCGCCACCGAGATCGCGGACATGCTCCCCCCCAGCCTCAACCGCATCATGTTCGCCGGCTCCGGCTCCGAGGCGGTGGAGACCGCGCTGAAAGTCGCCATACAGTACCACCGCGTCCGCGGTGAGGGGCAGCGCCAGCGCTTTGTCGGGCGTGAGCGCGGCTACCACGGCGTCAACTTTGGCGGCTGGTCGGTCGGCGGCATGGTCAACAACCGCAAAAGCTTCGGCCTCGGCCTTCCCGGCGTCATGCACATGCGCCACACCAAAATCGCCGAAAATCAGTTCCAGATGGGCGAGGGCACGCACGGCGCCAACTTGGCTGACGATCTGCAGCGCTTTGTTGACCTGCATGGCGCTGACACCATCGCCGCCTGCATTGTCGAACCCATCGCCGGGTCCACCGGCATCCTGGTACCGCCGCAGGGTTATTTGCAGCGCCTGCGCGACATCTGCACCAAGCACGGCATTCTGCTGATTTTTGACGAAGTCATCACCGGCTTCGGCCGCACCGGGCAGAATTTCGCTTCGCAGACCTTTGGCGTCACGCCGGACATCCTCACCATGGCGAAGGCGCTTACCAACGGCACCATCCCGATGGCCGCCGTCGCCGTGCGCGAGGATATTCAGCAGACTATTCTGGATGCCGCGCCGGAACACCACGTGGAATTCTACCACGGCTACACCTATTCCGGGCACCCGGTTGCCTGCGCCGCCGCGCTCGCCACGCTCAAAATTTACCGCGAGGAGGATACCTTTGCCCGCGTGCGTGAGCTTGCCCCGGCGTTCCTGGAGCAGATCGGCGCGTTCAAGGACCTGCCCTATGTCACCGATACGCGCGGCCACGGCCTGCTCGGCGCGGTGGAGCTGGAACACAAAGGCCCGCCCGGCGCGCGCGGCTTCAACATTCTCTGCAAGGCGTTCGAAGCCGGCTTGGTGCTGCGCGCGGCGGGTGACTCTATCGTCCTCGCCCCCCCGTTTGCCGCCACGGCCGATGAGCTGACGCAGATGATCGAAATCATGCGTAAAGTTATTGTCGCGAGCTAGAGGAAACACAGAATGTACCAAAATGTATTGCTGCATATCGCGGGCAAATGGCGCGCCGCCGGTGGCGGCCGCACGCTTGATGTCGTAAACCCCGCGACCGAGGAAGTCATCGGCACGCTGGCCCACGCGGGTATTCCCGATCTCGACGAAGCACTCGCATCCGCCGCCGCCGGTTTTGCGGTGTGGCGCAAACTCTCCGCGTATGAGCGCAGCAAGATCATGCGCAAGGCGGCTGATCTGGTGCGTGAGCGCGCCGAGGACATCGCCCGCCTGATGACCGCCGAGCAGGGCAAGCCGCTGGTGGAAGCGCGGACGGAAATTTTAGGCTCCGCCGATGTTATCGACTGGTTCGCCGAGGAAGGCCGCCGTGCCTATGGCCGCGTCATCCCCGCGCGCGCTGCCGGCATCTATCAGCTTTCGCTGCGCGAGCCCGTCGGTGTCGTCGCCGGCTTCACGCCATGGAATTTCCCGATGAGCCAGGCCGTGCGCAAAGTCTCCGCGGCTTTGGCGGCGGGTTGCGCGTTTATCCTGAAAGGCCCTGAGGAAACCCCGGCCAGCTGCGCCGAACTGGTGCGCGCGTTTGTGGATGCAGGCACCCCGCCCGGCGTCGTGCAGCTTGTCTTCGGTGTTCCTGCCGAAATCTCGGAATATCTGATTCCGCATCCGGTGATAAAGAAGATTTCCTTCACCGGCTCCACGGTGGTTGGCAAGCACCTCGCCGCATTGGCCGGTGCCAACATGAAACGCGCCACCATGGAACTCGGCGGCCACGCTCCGGCCCTGGTATTCAACGATGCCGACCTCGACGCCGCCGCGACAATTCTCGCCGCAAACAAGTTCCGCAACGCCGGGCAGGTTTGCGTGGCACCTACGCGCTTCATCGTACAGAACGAAGTTTTTCAGCCTTTCCTGGAAAAATTCGTCGCCAAGTGCGAGGCGCTCAAACTCGGCAACGGGTTGGAAGCGGGCACCACCATGGGCCCGCTGGCCAACGGCCGCCGCGTTGCCGCCATGGAATCCCTCATTGCTGACGCCGTGAGCAAAGGCGCCAAAGTTGCCACCGGTGGCAAACGTTCAGGCAACAAGGGCTATTTCTTCGAGCCCACCGTGCTCACGGACATTCCCGCCGACGCCCGCGTGCTGCACGAGGAACCGTTCGGCCCGCTGGCCCTGTTCATGCCGTTTGGCACCTTTGATGAAGCCATCAACGAAGCCAACCGCCTCGCCTACGGCCTCGCCGCCTACGCCTACACAAGCTCCGTCACCACCGCGACGGCGCTGGGTGCCGGCATCGAATCCGGCATGATCGGCATCAACCACCACGGCGTGGCCCTGACCGAAACCCCGTTCGGCGGCGTGAAAGACAGCGGCTACGGCTCCGAAGGTGGCGCCGAAGGGCTGGAGCCGTACCTGGTCACGAAATTTGTAACCCAGGCCAGTATCTAATCAGTCTAACCAACCGCGCGGCAGGGGTGTTCCAAGTGGAATACTTCTGCCGCGCGCAGGCTTAAGCACCACCGTTCTGCAGGATCGCCCCATCACCAATCCGCCGCACCTGAAACGGCCCGCGTGTCCCCGCCACCGGGCGAAACAAAAACCCATGGCCACCCGAGCCCAGCCCCGCCGCCCGCAAATCCTCGCGGTACGCATTGGCCAGCACGCGCCCAACGCATGTTTCACCGCATAACACCTCCAACGCCACCGGCTCTTCGGGCGCGCAAGTATCCTGCGCCCAGCCACGGACCACGGCGGCCGACGCTTCATCAACAAACCCATGCAACGGCCCAGGGCTTTTTCGCACGGTGCGAATCCCCGCACGGGCGTTCAAACGCTGCTGAATCGCATGCAACGCAAACCCATCCTCCGCGCGCGGCAGGCAGGCTACCTGCGGCAACTCCGGGCCAGGATAAAGCACGGCAAATTCCGCCGCATTGGCAAACCGCTGACGGCAACTGGCATTAACAAAACTCTCCGCCGGGCAGTTCTCCGCGAAAATCACCGCATGCCGCTCCAGCTCAACATGAAAATAGCTGACCTCCGCCAGCCCTTCCACTTGGCGGATGGAAACCCCATTCACCAGCCGCCAAGCGTATACCAGCACCCCGTCCAGGCAAAGCGCATGGTCCGGCGAGACAAACAAATCCCGCGACGGCATATTCCACCCCAGCGCATGCCGCCGGATACGTATCGGCAGAATTTCCCTATCATCAACAAATGGCGCGCTATAATGCCGCATCCCAATCCATTTTACCGGCGCGGAACCACCCCCAAGAATCTTCACACCATCGCCAATCCTCAAGCGCTCCACGGCAATATTCCCACGCACCGTGGCAATGCGCGTCCCGGCGGCAAAGCACGCTGGCCCACCCCCGGTCACCTCCACGGCATTGTTCAGGGCGCTGACAATTAAATCACCACCAGTAATCCCCAGCGTCTCGAAAAGACTGCCATTGGAAAGCACCAGCCCCGTACCGCTAACAAAGCTCGATGAGGCAACGCTGAACCCCTCCAGCACGATGCTATCCCCGGCGCCAAACCCGGCGATACTTTCACCGCCCGCAAGCTCATCCACCGTCCCCGCCAGCACCCAACCAGCCCCCGGCCCGAACTGAATATCCGAAAATCCACTGAAGGAGCCGCCAAGATCCAGGCTCCCGGCACCATTGAGAATCAGCTCCCCCTGGCCCGAGCGGTCCGTCACCGCCCCGCCAAACCGCGCCCCGCCAGCCGCCGCCAGCGTGAGCGGCCCGAGACTGTCAATCGCAACTATGCTACCGCTAATCAGCCCGGCATTGCCGATATACCCGCCCGCACTCGCATAAATACCAACGTCGCCACCGCTGATGCCACCAGAATTGTTGACGCTCGCACCGGCATTGAGAAACATGCCGTCGTACACGCCGCTGATGCTCCCCGTATTTTCGACGCTGCCACCAGCGGAAATGTTAACGCCGGTGTTGCCGGAAATCTGCCCGGCATTGTTCAGCGTGCTGTTGTTGGAAACATACACGCCGATGCCATGGCCATAGATGCTACCGGAATTGTTCAGCGTAGCGTTGTATTCTTCCTCCACTCCGTAAATGCCGCCGGAAATATCCCCGGAAATATTACTGAGGTTGCTGCCCGTAAAAAGCTGCACGCCGGCGAAACCATGACCGGCAATGCTACCGGTGTTTACAATGCTGCCGTGCGCCGTCGCGCGTACGCCGGTATACGCGCCGTATACCGCGCCAGAGTTGCTCAGGCTGCCGCCATTCATGCCGACACCGAAATTACCAGGCCCGTGGTTATGCCCGGTTATGCCGCCCGTATTGGTAATACCACCGCCCGCCGCCAGCAGAATACCGGTGGCACCGTCGATGCTGCCGGCATTGGTCAGGCTGGCGGTGGACCGGAAATAAACGGCCACGCCATAGGAGTTGCTGGAAATAACACCATAATTGGTAACACTAACGCCGGCGATTCCAGCGCCGGCATAAAGCGCTGTGGCAAACGCCCCCGGCGGGGCAATGCCGCCGCCGGGGGTAATGGTGAGGCTGGCCGCATAATTACCCGCGCCCAGCGTGATCTGGGAGGTGAGGCTTGTGCTGATCGTCCCGATACCCATGCTGCCCTGTTCGCACGGGATTCCTGGCGTTCCGCGCTAGTTTGAACTTAGCAAAAATACCTTAGGTTGCAATGGCCGGGTTCAGGCGCCGCGCAAGCAAAGGTTGTGCGTGCATAAAAAACCTCCGGCGCGGGCTTAAAGCGCCGGCCGGAGGGGGATAGGCGATAAAAAACGGGCGGGTTTAGCGCTCGGTGTCGTCGGATTCCGGCTGCACGTCGATGTCGGCGTCGAGCACGTCGGCGTCGTCGTCCAGGTCGTCGTCTTCCAGGATGTCCTCGTCGGCATCGTCATCGACGACCTCGACATCGACGTCATCGGGGTCAACCACCGCGGGTTTGACGATTTTCTTCACTTCCTCGGGCATCGGCGCGGCGCGCTTGAGGCGGGGCTGCTCAGCCGGCTGCTCCGTTGCGCACTTCGGGCAGACCGCCGGCTCTTTGCCGAGATCGAAAAACCGAGCCCCGCACGACACGCAGGTATGTTTTGTTCCTAGTTCCGGTTTCGCCATGCCCAACCTCTGCTCCGAACGCGATTTCAACAAGGGCGGCGCGATGCCATGCCCAGCCCGCTATGTCAAACGGCCTCCCTTATGCTAAGCGGCGCGGCATGGAGACTCAACCCGCACGGCCGCTTGCCGCCCGCCGCCCTTCCAGCCCTCTTTCCGGGGAAATTGCCGTTCCCGGCGATAAATCAATCAGCCACCGCGCCCTGATGTTCGGCGCCCTGGCGGTTGGCCAGACCCGCATCACCGGGCTGCTGGAGGGCGAGGATGTGTTGCGCACCGCCGCCGCCATGCGCGCACTGGGGGCGGAAATTACCCGTGAAGGCGCGGATTGGCTGGTTTGCGGGCGGGGAATCGGCGGGCTGACGCCGCCGGAGGACGTGCTCGACATGGGCAATTCCGGCACCGCGGCGCGGTTGCTGGCGGGAATTTTGGCGACGCATGATTTTTCTTCGGTGATGACCGGCGATGCGAGCCTGCGTAAGCGGCCGATGGGACGGGTGATCGAGCCGCTGAAGGCCTCTGGGGCGGTGTTCACGGCGCGGGAGGGCAACCGGCTGCCGTTGACCATCCAGGGGGCGCGGGACGCCCTGCCGATCACTTATCGGCTGCCGGTGGCCTCGGCGCAGGTGAAGTCCGCGATTTTGCTGGCCGGGTTGAATGCGCGGGGCATTACCGAGGTTGAGGAGCCCGAGCCGACGCGGGACCATTCGGAAAATATGCTCACCCATTTTGGCGCGCAGGTGAAAGTAACCCAGGCGGGGCGGGGGAGGCTGATAAGGCTCACCGGGCAGCCGGAGCTGCGCGCGGCGGATGTGGTGGTGCCGGGTGATCCGTCCTCGGCGGCGTTTCCGCTGGTGGCGGGGCTGCTGGTGCCGGGCTCGAAGCTGGTGATCAGCGGCGTGGGGCTGAACCCGCTGCGGACCGGGTTGTTCGATACGCTGCGCGAAATGGGCGCGGAATTGGCGATTCGCAATTTCCGCATCCAGGGCGGCGAGAATGTCGGCGATATTTACGTGGAGCATACCCAGCTGACGGCTGTGGACGTGCCGGCGGAGCGGGCGCCGAGCATGATTGATGAGTATCCGGTGCTGGCGGTGGCCTGTGCCTGCGCGCGCGGGGTGTCGCGGTTGCGGGGGCTCTCGGAGTTGCGGGTGAAGGAGAGCGACAGGCTGGCCGCTACCGCCGCCATGCTGCGGGCGGGGGGCGTGCGGGTGGAGATCGAGGGGGATGACCTGATTGTCCACGGAAGTGCGCAGCCGCCGGGGGGCGGGCTGGTGGAGACGCATATGGACCACCGGCTGGCGATGAGCGCGTTGGTGTTCGGGCAGGCGACGAAAGAGCCGATGAGCATCGATGACGCGAGCTTTATTGATACCTCGTTTCCGGGGTTTGTGGCGCTGATGCGTCAGTTGGGCGCGGATATCTCACTCCTGAACCGGGCGCTATGATTATTGCGATCGATGGGCCTGCCGCGGCTGGTAAGGGCACGCTGGCAAGGCGGATCGCGGCGGCGCTGGGGTTGCCGTATCTGGACACCGGGCTGCTGTACCGGGCTGTGGGGCGGCGGGTGCTGGACGCGGGTGGCGACCCGGCTGATCCGGTGGCGGCCAAGGCGGCGGCGGAGTCTTTGACGGCAGCGGATTTGGCGCGCGGGGATTTACGTGATGGCGCGGCGAGCAAGGCGGCGAGCCAGGTGGCGTCTATCCCCGCGGTGCGGGCGGCGTTGCTGGGGTTTCAGCGGCATTTTGGCGATGTGCATGGCGCGGTGCTGGATGGGCGGGATATTGGCACGATTATTTTCCCGGACGCTGATATTAAACTGTTTGTGACGGCGAGCCTGGAGGCGCGGGCGGGGCGGCGGTTTGCCGAGTTGCGGGCCAAGGGCGATGATGTTTCGCTGGCGGCGGTGTGCGACGATTTGGCGGCGCGTGATGACGCGGATGCCAAGCGCGCGGCGGCGCCGCTGGTGGCGGCGGCCGATGCGATTTTGTTTGATACCACCGCGATGGATGCGGATGCGGCGTTTGCGCGGGCGCTGGCGTTGATCAAGGCGAAGTTGGGGTAGGAGGTGTTTCACGTGAAACACTTGTGAGGATTCTTGTTTAACGCGTTGTTAGTATAGCTTAATTTTTTA
The DNA here is from genome assembly GCA_003164135.1 of Acetobacteraceae bacterium. Lineage (GTDB taxonomy): Bacteria > Pseudomonadota > Alphaproteobacteria > Acetobacterales > Acetobacteraceae > Acidocella. The sequence continues at coordinate 117,405 of PLSD01000048.1, read as the reverse complement.
CTTGCACCCCAATTTGTGCGGGTTTGTGTCGAAAAAACAACGAAATGCCGCTTGGCGGCGGGATATTCAGGACGGCGGGGGTCGGTGAGATGAAGAGTCCGGTTGGTATTTTGGCGGTTGGGCTGGTGTTGTGCGGGGGGTTGGGCTTTGGCACGGCGGCGCGGGCCGTGAGCACGGTGCCGTTTGTTGGCTGCGTTGGCACCGGCTGGCGCGGGGCGGCGGCGCCGGTGGGGGAGCCGGTGCAGGTGGATTTGCCGACGGATGTCGCGGCGAAATTGGCGTATTATTCGGGTGAAAACCTTGGCGTTCTGGCGCCGCGCGGGTGGGAATGCGCGGGCGGGGATAGCATCAGCAATTTCTCGCTGCGCGTGGTGCCGCCGGGGCAGCCGGCGCGGGGACCGCAGGTTTATGGGGTGTTGCTGCTGGCGACGTCGAGCAATGATCCGAATGGCCAGTTGGTGAACATGCTTTATGGCCACGCGTATTTTCCGCAGGCGGTGACGCAGGATTTGGTAGCGGTGTGGCTCGCGCATAACAGCGAGGTGACGGCGTTTGCGGTGACGAAATATTCGGACGATGTGCTGGATTATGATGCGGCGGATTCGGTGAGGTTTACGACGCCGGCGGGGCGGAACGGCTTGGGGCTGGATTTTTTCCCCGTTGCGGACGCCGGAGGCAAGCGGCAGTTGGGCGCGGTGCCGACGGCGGGGTTTTTTCTGCTGGTGCCGGGGCCGTTTGTGAAGGTTTGCGAGACGTATCAGTTCGCGGCGCGGTTGCCGGGGGAGGTTGCGGATTTGGCGGGCGCGATTTCGCGGTATGCCGAGCAGCAGGCGCAGGTGAATGCGTTGTCGGACTGCGTGGAATAATTCGCCGTAAGCAACGCGTCATGGCCCGGTCAAGCCGGGCCATGACGCGTTATGGGGCTGGCGTTGCGGCTGCCGGTTTGGGGGCGGGTGGTGACCAGTCCATGGCTGGTTTGAGGCGCGGGTATTGTTTGGGCGCTGACCAGTTGCCGAGCATGGCAGTGTTGAGGGTGAGCGGCGGAGCCACGTAAGGGTGCAGGCTTACGCGGAGCGCGAGGCTGTTGTCATAGATGTCGACGCTGCCGGTGGCGCTGGCGGTGCCCGCGGGGCCGGCGAGGCTACCGGTGGTGAGCGTGCAGTTGCCGTGGTCGAAGCTGCCGGAGAGCGCCAGGGCGGTGTAGCCGGTGCTGCCGCTGGCCAGGGCCGCGCGCAGGGCGTGGGCGCGGTTGGGTGATTGCAGGGCCTCGGCCACGCCTTGGAGGCTGAAGCCGTACAGGCGGCCATTGCTGGCGTTGAGGCTGGTGGTGCCGCCCAGGGTGGCGGCCCAGATGCGCGGCGAATAGCCGGTGGCGGTGAGGCTGCCCGAAGCGTCAAAATTACCGGAGAGCGTGTAGGGGAAGGCCAGCGGCAGGTTGAGCTGCGTGGGGTCTATGTGGCTGGCGCTGAACTGGGCGGTGAGGGCCGGGGGTAGGTTGTTGCTGGAAGCCGCCGTGACGGTGCCGGTGAGCGTGCCGCCGGCGAGGCTGGCCTGCGGCAGCGCCAGAGTGAGGCTGTTGTTGGGGGTGAACGTGAGGCTGGCGGTGGTGGCGCCGAGGATGGGGATGCCGCCGTAGAGGATGCGGTTGGCGGCGAGGGTGATTTTGCCCTGGGCGCTGGCGAGGCTGTTCCAGGGGAGTGTGTAATTGGCCGGGATGGACGGCAAGGCGAGGGTGTCGGCGGCGATCTGGCCGGAGATGATGCCCTTGGTGCTGAGCACGCGGCCGCTGGCGGTGAGGTTGCCGAGCGAGAGTACGAAATCCGGCAGGCCGTAGGTGGTGGGCGAGGCGGTGAAGTTGGCGCGCAGCGAAAGCGAGCCAGGGCCGGGGAAGGCGCCGCCCTGCGAGAGATTGGAAATATTCAGGGCAGCGATGGCGTTGGGGTTGCTGAGCGAGAGCACGAAATCCGGCGGGCCGTAGGTGGTGGGGGATGCCGTGAGTTCAGCACGCGACGAAACCGAGCCGGGGCCGGGGAAGGTGATGCCCTGCGAGAGACCGAAGATAGCCAGGGCCGCGATGGCGCTGGGGTGTTGCAGGGAGATGGTGCCGGTGGCGCTGGATTGGGCCAGGTTGAGGACCGGGGCGGCGGTGAGGGTGAAGGCGCCCAGCGTGGCGACGGCGCTGGTGGCGAGCGCGTTGGATGGGCCGCGGGCGGCCAGAGTGAGGCTGAGGCGGGGCTGCACCAGGGCGGCGGGGAGAATTTGCCAGCGCGGTGGCAGGAGTGCGGCCAGCGGTGCGGCGGAGGGCAGTGACAGAAAACCGCGCGCGGCGGTGACGTTGCTTGCTGCGTCCAGCGTGAGGCTGCCCGAGGCGAGGCCGCCCAGCACGTTGGCGGAGATGCGGCGGATGTTGAGCTGGGTGGTGAGTTCGCCGTCCAGCAGCAAATGCGTGAGCGGGACCGGGCCGAGGCTGGCACGGGTGGCGGTGATCTGGCCGTCGGCGGTGAAGTTGCCGGGGCGCTGGCCGAGCCAGGAAAGCAGGGGGGTGAGGTCCAGGCGGTCGAAAGCGAGTGCGCCGGTGGTGTGGGGGCCGGTGATGATGAGGCCGCCGGTGACGTGGCTTGGGCCGAGACTGCCGGTGAGGTTGGACAGGGAAAGATGGCCGATGGTGCCGGAGAGGTTGGTGGAGAGCTGGGCGGTGGTCCAGGCGGTGGGGGGCGTGAGGCCGAAGGCGGTGAGCAGGCCGGAGAGGTCCGGGCTGTTGAGGCTGGCCTGGCCGGTGAGGGCGCCGGGCGGGGTGACTTGCAGGCTGGCGGCCACGGTAGTGCTGCCGGGGAGTGTGGCTTGCAGGGAATGCACGTTCAGGCCGCTGGGGGAGAGGCTGAGGCTGGTTTGCAGGGCGGGCAGGCTGTGGCCGCCGTAGGTGAGGTTGGTGGCGGAGAGCGTGAGGGCCACGGGCAGGCTGGGCCAGGAGGTGGCCAGGGATTGCAGCGGCGTGAGGTCAAGGTTTTGCGCGTCCAGCGTGGCGGCGAGGGTGGGCTGGGTGAAGTCCAGCGTGGCGCTGCCGGTGAGGCTGGCTTTGGCGATGTTGAGGTGGATGCCGGTGGCGGTGGCGGCGGTGCCGGAGGTGGTGAGGTTGGCGCTGCCGGAGGTGAGCGGGGCGGCGAGGCTGAGCTGGCCGGCGAGGGCGCTGGTGCCGCTGAGATTGCCGGAGAAGTTGAGCGTGACGGCGCCGCTGTTGGTGGTGATGGAGAGCGGCGCGGTGCCGGTGAGGGCGGCGGCGCCCAGGGCCGCGGTGAGGCTGAGGTTGTAGCCTTGCAGGATGCCGGTGCCGGAAATGGTGACGGCGCCGTTCTCGCCGGTGAAGAGGTCGGCGTCGACATTGGAGAACCGCGCGCCGCCGAGGCTGATGTCGCCGTGGTGGATTTGCGCGTGCAGGGCGGCGAGCCAGGCCGGGGGCGCGATGGTTTTGGGGCCGCTGGGCAGGGGCCAGGGGAAGGCGATGGTCGGGCTTTCCAGCGTGAGGGTTTGCGTGCTGAGCTGGCCGTGCAGCAAGGCGGGCAGGGAAATGTCCAGCTTAAGGGAGCGGGCGGTGATGACCTCGTTGTCCGGGCCGGTGATGGTGATCTGGCCGGCGGTGAGTTTTGGCGCGGGCAGGAGGCTGAGGGTGAGCTTGCCGCCGATGTGGACTTGGCGGCCGGTGAGGCTGGAGGCAAGTTGCTCGATGCGCGGGCGGTGCGAGCTGGAGGCGACGAAGCCGGGCAGCGCCAGCACGAAGGTGGTGGCGGCGGCGGCGGCGGCAAGCGGGAGGAACCAGAGGTAATGCTTGTTCACGGGATGTTAAAACCGCCGCCGCCTGGGGTTTTGATGACAAAGGCGTCGCCCGCGTTGAGCTGGGCCTGGGCGCTGCCGGGGAGGTGTTCCACGGTGCCGTCCGCGCGCTCGATATATTGTTCGCCGCGCGCGCCGGGGGCGGCGCCGTGCAGGCCGAAGGGGGCGACGGTGCGGCGGGAGGCGACGATGGTGGCTGTCATGGGTTCCAGGAAGCGGATTTTGCGCACGGCGCCGTTGCCGCCGGAATACGTGCCGGGGCCGCCGGAGGCTTTGCGGATGGAAAATTCCTCGACACGGACGGGATAGCGGAGCTCCAGGATTTCAGGGTCGGTGATGCGGGTGTTGGTCATGTGGGTATGTACAGCAGAGGTGCCATGAAAATTGGGGCCGGCGCCAGAGCCGCCGCAGATTGTTTCGTAATACTGGAGTTGGGCGTTGCCGAACAGGAAGTTGTTCATGGTGCCCTGGGCGCAGGCGCAGGCATCGAGCGCGCCCAGGAGAGCGGCGGTGAGGGCCTGGGAGACTTCCGTGTTGCCAGCGACGACGGCGGAGCCGGGCGGGGGGGAGAGGAAGGTGTTTGGCGGGATGATGATGGTGAGGGGTTTTAGGCAGCCCTCGTTGAGGGGGATGTCGGCGCCGGTGAGGCAGCGGAAGGCGTAGAGGACGCAGGCCGTGGTGACGGCGGGCGGGGCGTTGAAGTTGGTGGGGTCGGCGGGGCCGGTGCCGGTGAAGTCTATGGTGGCGCTGTTGGTGGCGCGGTCGATGGTGAGGCTGACCTTTAAGGGGGCGCCGCTGTCCATGGTGTAGGTGAAAGTGGCGTCGTGCAGGTGGGAGATGGCCTGGCGGATGGCGGCTTCGGCGTTGTGCATGACGTGGTGCATGTAGGCATGCACCGTGTTCCAGCCGTAGCGGGTGATGATGGTTGTTAAGGCGTTGGCGGCGTTGGCGTTGGCGGCGATCTGGGCTTTGATGTCGGCGACGTTCTGGTCCGGGTTGCGGGCGGGGTATTTTGCTCCGGCGAGGGTTTCGCGGAAGGTTTGTTCCTCGAAGGTGCCCCCGGAGAGGATGAGCAAATTGTCGATGACGACGCCTTCTTCCTCCAGGGTGTGGGAGAAGGGCGGGGTGGAGCCGGGGGTTAGGCCGCCGATGTCGGCGTGGTGGCCGCGGCAGGCGGTGAAGAAGCGGATTGTTTGTCCGGATTCGTCGAAGACGGGGGTGATGAGGGTGATGTCGGGGAGGTGGGTGCCGCCGGCGTAGGGGTTGTTGAGGGCGATGGCGTCGCCGGGTTTTAGGGTGGGGCCGCGTTGTGCGAGGACGTGGCGGACGGAGGCGCCCATGGCGCCGAGGTGGACGGGGACGTGCGGGGCGTTGGCGATGAGGCCGCCGATGGCGTCGAAAATGGCGCAGGAAAAGTCCAGGCGCTCTTTGATGTTTACGCTTTGCGCGGTGTTGCGCAGGACGGTGCCGGCTTGCTCGGCGATGGCCATGAAGAGGTTGTTGAAAAGTTCGAGCAGGACGGGGTCGGGGCGGCTGGGGTCGGCGATGATGGCGGCCTCGCGGGGGGTGATGCGGCGCAGGATGCAGTGGTTTTGCGGCGTGATGGTGGCGGCCCAGCCGGGTTCGATGATGGTGGTGGTGTTTTGCTCACGCAGCATGGCGGGGCCGGGGATGGTGGTGCCTGAGCCGAGGGCGTCGCGGTCGTAGATGGGGGCGGCGTGGTGTTTGGCGCCGGTGAAGAGTTGGGCGGTTTCCAGCGGGGCGGGCAGGAGTTTTTCCGGGATGCCGGGCTCGGGGACGCGCTCGCCGGGGGCACAAGCTTCGACGACGATTGTTTCGGCGATGAGGGGTTTTTCCGGGGTGATGAAGCCGAACAGGCGCTGGTGGGCGGTGGCGAATGCTGCCGACATTTGCGCGTGGGTGGTCAGCGGGATGGGCAAAGCGGTGTCGGTGCCCGCGTAGCGGAGCAGGATGGTGGTGCTGGTGGTGGTTTGCGCGCCGGGGTTTTGGGTGCGCAGGGCTTCGGTGGCGTCAGACGCGAGGGTTGCTGCGGTGGTGGTGAGTTGGGTGATGCAGGCGGGGGTGAATGGGAGTTCGACGGCCTGGTCGCGCAGGAGGGAGAAATCGGCGAGGCCGATGCCGTAGGCGGAGAGGACGCCGGCGAGGGGGTGGATGAAGATGGTGTCCATGCCGAGTTCGTCGGCGACGAGGCAGGCGTGCTGGCCGCCGGCGCCGCCGAAGCAGGCGAGGGTGAAATCAGCCGGGTTGATGCCGCGTTGCACGGTGATCTGGCGGATGGCATGGGCCATGTTGGCGACGGCGATGCGGATGAAGCCCTCGGCGAGGGATTCTGCCGTGGTTTGGGTGCCGGTGGTGATGGCGACTTGTTGGGCCAGGGTCTCGAATTTATCGCGGACGATGGTGGCGTCGAGCGGTTGGTCGCCGTTGGGGCCGAAGATGGCGGGGAAGTGGTGGGGGAGAATTTTTTGCACCAGGACGTTGGCGTCGGTGATGGTGAGGGGGCCGCCCTTGCGGTAGGCGGCGGGGCCGGGGTTGGCGCCCGCACTTGCCGGCCCGGCACGCAGGCGGGCGCCGTCGAAGGTAAGGATGGAGCCGCCGCCGGCTGCCACGGTGTTGATGGCGAGCATGGGGGCGCGCAGGCGGACGCCGGCGATTTCGGTCTCGAAGGCGTGTTCGAAGGCGTTGTTGTAGAGGGCGACGTCGGTGCTGGTGCCGCCCATGTCGAAGCCGATGACCTGGTGGAAGCCGGCGGCGGCGGCTGTGCGGGCGGCGCCGACGATGCCGCCGGCGGGGCCGGAGAGAATGGCGTCTTTACCCGAAAAATTTTCCGCGCTGGCGAGGCCGCCGTGGGATTGCATGAAGTATAAAGGCGAGTGGTTTAATCCGGCTGAAACCTGGGCGACGTAATGTTTGAGGATGGGCGAGAGATAGGCGTCGGCCATGGTGGTGTCGCCGCGGGGGACCAGGCGGAGCAGGGGGCTGGCGATATGCGAAAGGGAGATGTTGGTAAAACCGGCTTGCGCTGCGAGTTCGCCGAGGCGTTGTTCGAGTTCTGGGTATTTCCAGGCGTGGATGAGGGCGATGGCGACGGAGTTTATGCCGCCGGCGTGGGCGTCGCGCAGGGTTTGCAGGGCGGCGGGTTCGTCCAGGGGCTCGATGAGGGTGCCGTCCACCGCGACGCGGCCGGAGACTTCAGCCACCTGCGTGTAGAGCATGCTGGGGAGTTTGATGTCGAGGTCGAACAGGCGGGGGCGGGCCTGGTTGCCGATGCGCAGCAGATCCGCGAAGCCGTGGTTGACCAGCAGCAATGTGGGCGCACCTTTGCGCTCCAGCAGCGCGTTGGTGGCGACGGTGGTGCCCATTTTGACGTGTTCGATGAGGCCTGGCGGGATGGGTGCGCCGTAGGGCAGGCCGAGGAATGCGGCGATGCCGGCCAAAGCGGCGTCCTGGTAGCGCTCAGGGTTTTCCGACAGGAGTTTTTTGGTGGCGATCTGGCCGGAGGGGGCGCGCGCCACGATGTCCGTGAAGGTGCCGCCGCGATCGACCCAGAAATGCCAGCCTGTCATAATCCCCGCCTGAAAGATGCGCTGGTTGATGTATGATTGTTGGGTTGGGTTCAAGGGTGCGGGTGCCGCGCGCGGGGTTGGCGGGGCGGCCGCGCGCCAAAAAAGAGAATCCCACCCTGGGCCATTCTCTATGGCTCAGGGTGTGGTAGGTGAGGTATATGGCGTTTTGGGGTAAGATTATTGGTGGGATGGCTGGGTTTGCCATGGGCGGGCCGGTGGGCGCGTTGTTTGGCGCGGCGATGGGCCATGCCGCCGATGAAGGAAATTTAAACGGGTTTAGCTTTGCGGGGCGGCCGTTGCCGTTTGAGAGCGCGCGGGCGGCGGCCATGCTGGGACGGCGGGACCAGATTTTTGCCGTGGGCGTGACCGTGCTGGCGGCGAAGCTGGCGAAATGCGACGGGCCGGTGGGGCGGGTGGAAATTGACGCGTTCCGGCGCAGTTTTGCCATTCCCGAGGGGAGCGTGGCCGAGGTGGGGCGGTTGTTTGATAATGCGCGGGGCTCGGCGGCTGGGTTTGAGACCTATGCGGTGCAGATGGGGCAGGCGTTCTCCGACAACCGCGGGATTTTGGAGCAGGTGCTGGCCGGGTTGTACCAGATTGCCCGCGCCGATGGGCCGGTGAACGGGGCGGAGGCGGATTTTCTGTCCCGCGTGGCGTATGGGTTTGGGCTGGATTTGGACATGGCGCAGCGCGCGGCGCGTGGCGGGCCGATGGCGGCACCACCGGTGGAGGATTCTTATGCCGTGCTGGGGATTAGCGTGCGGGCGACGAAGGAAGAAATCCGCGCGCGGTGGAAGAATTTGATGCGCGAGAACCATCCTGACACGCTGACGGCGAAGGGGGTGCCGGCGGAGATGGTGAAGAAAGCCTCCGACCGGGTGGCGCGGATTAATGCGGCTTACGATACCATTAAGCGCGAGCGGAAGCTTTGAGAGACTGTTTCAGAAGTCTACTCTGGCGGCCGTCTAGGGGCGATTTTCTGCGCTCCGGTGCTCACGTACCTTGAGTACGCTCCGCTCCGGTGCTCGAAAATCACCCCTAGCCGACTCGCCAGAGCGACTTCTGAAACAGTCTCTTAGATCGGTGGCGTCGCCGAATTTTGACGAGCGGCTGGGCGGGGTTGAGTTTCTGGTACTCCACTACACCGGCATGCGCAGCTGCGAGGCGGCGGTGGGGCGGTTGTGCGACCTCGCGGCGAAAGTTTCGGCGCATTATGTGGTGGATGAGGATGGCACCGTGTTTTGCCTGGTGGCGGAGGAGAAGCGCGCCTGGCATGCGGGGGTTAGTTATTGGCGCGGGGTGAGTGGGTTGAACGATGCCTCGATCGGGATTGAGATCGTGAATCCGGGGCATGAGTTTGGTTACCGGGCGTTTCCCGAACAGCAGATGGCGGCGGTGACGGCGCTGTGCCGGGATATTCTGGGGCGGTGGCCGGGGATAGCGGCGCGCAATGTGGTGGGGCATTCCGACATTGCGCCGGACCGTAAGTGGGACCCTGGCGAGCTGTTTGATTGGCGCGGGCTGGCGGCGGCGGGGATTGGGGTGTGGACGGATGCGTTTGCGCCGCCGGGGGATGTGATGAAGGATTTGGCGGCGATTGGGTATGATACGCGGTTTGCCGCGCGGGATGTGATTCTGGCGTTTCAACGGCATTTTTTGCCGGGACATTTGAGCGGCGAGGCGGATATGGCGACGGCCGGGCGGGCGGCGGCGCTGCGGGCGCAGGTTGACGCATACGGCTGAAAAGGTGCTAAGGACCGGGCATCCAGACGGTTGGACGGCCGCTGGCGGGGTAACTCGCTGGAGGAAAGTCCGGGCTCCACGGAAATACGGTGCCGGCTAACGGCCGGCGGGGGCGACCCCAGGGACAGTGCCACAGAAAACAAACCGCCACGGCTTGCCGTGGTAAGGGTGAAACGGTGCGGTAAGAGCGCACCGCAACCCTGGTGACAGGGTTGGCAGGGTAAACCCCACCGGGAGCAAGACCGAATAGGGGCGGCCGGCATTGTGCCTTACGGCATGAATGCGGGAGTGTTTTCGATCCGTCGCCCGGGTTGGTCGCGTTGAGGCGGGCTGTAAGGTCCGTCCCAGAGGAATGGCCGTCCAGCACCGTTAAAGGTGTGGACAGAACCCGGCTTATAGACCGTCTGGATATTTTCTTGGTTTTCGTGGGCGGAACGGAAGCGGGAACAAAACAGAAACATTGAGTTGGAAATTTTGCAGGCGGCGCCCAGGGATTGGCGTTCGAATCGCGGGCGAATTGGCTGAATTGTCCTTGCGGTGGGGGCTTGGAACATGGTAGTGGGAGAAATTCCCATATTATCCCATGTGGGACCAGGTGAGGCCCAACGATAAATCCCAATGTCCCTGTTTTTTGGCAAACATGAGAATCGGCTGGACCAGAAGGGGCGGGTATCTATTCCCGCGAACTTCCGGGGGCTCATGAAAAGTGAGCCGGGGACGATTGCGTTGGTGCTTTGCCCGTCGTCCACGGCGGGTTGCGTCGAGGTTTGGTCGCCCGACAGTTATAGGGCGATGGCGCAGGAGCAGCTGGCCAAGCATGACCGTTTGAGCAAGGGCTATAAGAAGCTCGCGGCGCGGTTGTTCGCCGAGGCGTGGCCGCTGGAGACGGACAAGGAAGGGCGGATTATGCTGCCGCCGGGCGTGTTGCAGCGGACCGGGATTAAGGACGCGGTGGCGTTTTTTGGCGTTGGCGAGAATATTGAAATTTGGGAGCCGGTGGCTGGGGCGGCGCATCTGGCGGCGATGGCCGAGGATGACGAGCCATGAGCGAGTTCTCGCATGTGCCGGTGTTGCGCGATGAAGCGGTGGCGATGCTCGCGCCGCGCGCGGGCGGCGTTTATCTGGACGGCACGTTTGGCGGCGGCGGTTATGCGAAGGCAATTTTGGACGCCGCGGAATGCACGTTGTTCGCCATTGACCGTGACCCGGCGGCGGTGGCGCGGGCGGCCGAGCTGGCGCTGAGCTATCCTGGGCGGTTGAAGATTTGTGAAGGCAGGATCAGCGAAATTTTGCACCTTCTGGGTGCCGGGGGAGTCGAGTCGCTGGATGGCGCGGTGTTTGATCTGGGCGTGTCTTCGTACCAGATCGATGACGCGGCGCGCGGATTTTCGTTTCGCCAGGACGGGCCATTGAATATGCAGATGGGCGGGGCGGCGATAACCGCGGCGACGTTGGTTAATACGCTACCCGAATCCGAACTCGCTGATATACTTTACCAGTTCGGGGATGAAAAAGCGTCTCGCCGGATTGCGAAAGCGATTGTTGAGAGGCGGAAAGTTGAGAAATTTGCGACGACAGTGGATCTCGCGGGAGTGATACGGAGTGTTGTGCGGCCAGATAAATCGGGGATTGATCCCGCAACCAGAAGCTTTCAGGCGTTGCGCATTGCCGTGAACGATGAGCTTGGCGATATCGCGGCGGCGCTGGAGCAGGCGGCGGCGTTGCTCGCGCCGGGCGGGCGGCTGGTGGTGGTGAGTTTTCATTCGCTGGAGGACCGCATTGTGAAGCGGTTTTTCGCGCAGGCGAGCGGGCGCGCGCCGGGGGTGTCGCGGCATGATCCGGCGGGGATGCAGGGCGGGGAAAAACCGCGGTTTAAGTTGTTGACCGGTAGCCCGGTGGGGCCGAGTGCGGCCGAGATTAAAGCCAATCCGCGGGCGCGTAGTGCCAAGCTGCGGGCGATGGAAAGGCTGGCGGCATGATCCGGCCGCTCACGTTGCTCAGTGCGGTGGCGTTCGTGTTTTCGGGCGCGTATCTGTTTGCGGTGAAGCATCGCGCGCAGGTGCTGGATGACCAGATTGCCGGGGTGACGCAGGCGACCCGGCTGGATGAGCAGCGGATCCGCGTGTTGCAGGCGCAATGGGCGCTGGAGGCTGATCCGTCGCGGCTGGCGCAGCTCTCGACGCAGTTTACGAATTTGCAGCCGATGAAGCCGGACCAGTTGGTGACGCTGGCCTCGTTGGGCAGTGCGCTGCCGGCGCCGGGCAGTGCGGCGCCGGGGCCGAACCCGGAAGATGCGATGCCGGTGTTGCCGGTGGCGGTACCTGCGCCGGCGGCGGTGGCGGCTAACGCGCCGGCCACGGTGCAAATGGCGGCGGCGCGATCTGTGACGCAGGCGCCGGTGCAGTTGGCGCCGGTGCAATTGGCGGCCGTGCTGGGATCGTCCGGGGCCGCAAAGGTGCTGGTGCATACCGCCAGCGCGGATACGCAGACGCATAGCCTGCTGGGGCGGCCGCATACGCCGCGTTTGCGGCACAAGGTGGATGTGACGCATGAATATGCTGACAACCGGCCGGCGTTTAGCCCGCAGCCGCTGGCCGCGCCGCGGTTGCCGATGGGGGCGCAGGTGATGTCCGTGCGGGCGGTGGCGCAGGTGGCACCCGCGCCGGTGGCGTCGGCGCAGGAAGATGGGGGCTCGCTGCTGGGGATGGCGCAGAGCGGGAGCGGCAATTGACACTCACACTGCGGCCTGAGCCGCCGCCGCCGTCGCGCCGCAAGGGTGCGCCGGAGCGGGGTGCTGTGCCGATGATGGAGCATGTGCGGATCACCTCGCCCGATTTGGACCAGCGGGCCGCGCTGGAAAAGGCGCACGGGCGGCTGCTGATCGGCGCGCTGATGTTTGCCGGGCTGTTTGGCGTGCTTGCGCTGCGGCTGACCTATGCGACCATTATTCATCCGATTTTGCCGAGCCAGGCGCAGTTGGCGGCGATGCAGCCGGTGTTGGATGTGACGCCGCCGCCGCCGGGGCGGGCGGATATTACCGACCGCAATGGCACGATTTTGGCGGTCTCGCTGCCCGGCGCGCAGTTGTATGCGGACCCGCGGCAGGTGAGCGACCCGGTGGGGGCGACGGAGAAGCTGGTTTCGGTGCTGCCGGGGATGGATGGGGATGCAACGGAGAAGAAACTCGCCTCGGGCAAGGACTTTGTATACCTGGACCGCAAGCTGACGCCCGCCGAAGAGCTGGCGGTGAACCAGCTTGGCATTCCGGGCGTGTATTTTGAGAACAGCGAGAAGCGGCATTATCCGGATGCCGAGTTGGCGGCGCATATTTTGGGCGGCGTGAATGTGACCGGGGGCGGCATCGCCGGGGTGGAGAAGTATTTTGACCAGCGGCTGACCAGTAATCCGGCGCCGCTGGCACTTTCCATCGATGCTGGAATCCAGAGCATTGTGCATGACGAGCTGGCGTCGGCGGTGGCGGAATTTAAGTCGCCGGGCGGTTGCGCCATGGTGATGAACGCGCATACCGGCGAAATGCTGGCGATGGTGAGCCTGCCCGATTACGATGTGAACGGGTATGGCGCGGCGGACCCGAACAACCAGTTCGATAAATGCGTTAACGGCGATTATGAGCCGGGCAGCGTATTCAAATTGCAGACCATCGCGATGGCGCTGGATTCGGGGATGATCCATTACTGGGATTATTTTGATACCTCGCATCCGCTGAAGGTGGGGCGCTTTACCATCACCGATTTCGAGCCGGTGCATGTGTGGATGGCGGTGCCGCAAATTCTCAACGTGTCGTCGAACATTGGGGCGTCGCGGATTGCGACCATACTGGGGCCGAAGATCGAGCAGGCGTGGTATGCCAAGCAGGGGTTTTTCAAGCCGCTGGATATTGAGCTGCCGGGGCCGCCTGCGCCTGAGCTGCCGCCGATTAATAACTGGGGGTTGGCGGCGACGATGACGGTGTCGTTTGGCAACGGTATCGCGGTGAGTCCGCTGCATTTGATTACCGGGGTGGTGCCGATTGTGAATGGGGGCATCCGTTATAACCCGACGCTGGTGGCGGTGGACCCGAACGGGCCGCAGCCGGTGGGGGTGCGGGTGATGCAGCAGAGCACCTCGGACCTGATGCGCAAGCTGATGACCAATGTGGTGCTGTTTGGCACGGGCAAGAAGGCGCAGGTGCCGGGTTATGTGATTGGCGGCAAGACCGGAACGGCGCAGGTGGTGGGGCCGCATGGCGGGTATTTGAAGCATACGAATAACGCGTCGTTCATGGCGGCCTTCCCGATGGATAACCCGGAATATGTGATTTACGTGCTGGTGCTGCAGCCACATGCGGATGCGACGACGGGCGGGTTTACCACGGGCGGCGTGATCGCGGCGCCGACGGTGGGGCGGATTATTGCGCGGATTGGGCCGATGCTGGGGATGCTGCCGGCAGAGGGGGACCAGTTGGCGGCGCTGGATGCGTCGTTGACCATACCGTTGCAGCCTACGCCGCCGCCGGGCAAGAGCGGGCTGGGGCCGGGAAATCCGCTGCCGGCGGGGGCGAATGCGTTTGCTTATGAACTGCTGGGCGAGAAGCCGCCTCAGGCGCTGGCGCCGGTGCATCCGGCACCGCTGCTTTCGGCCTCGCACGGGACGAGCCACCCGCATGATGGGGTGATGGCGCCGGTGTATCCGTTGCCGGGCAGCCATATGACCATGCGTGATCGCGGGCGTGATCGCGGGGTCCCCCGTGCGGAGTCCTGAATTGACCGGGGTGAGCGGCGTTACGGCGGATAGCCGGGCGGTGCGGCCGGGGTTTTTGTTTGTGGCGCTGCCGGGGGTGAAGGCGGACGGGCGGGGGTTTATTGCCGAGGCGGTGGCGCGCGGGGCCGTGGCCGTGCTGGCACCGGAGGGGACGATTTGGCCGCCCGGCGTGCCGCCAAGGCCGCTGTATTGCGCGGCGGCACCGCGGACCAGGCTGGCGGAGCTGGCGGTTGAGCTGGCGGGCAAAATGCCGGAGCGGCTGGTGGCGGTGACCGGGACCAACGGCAAGACCAGCACGGTGGATTTTTTGCGGCAGATTTTGGCTGGGGCGGGGCGCAAGGCGGCCTCAATGGGGACGTTGGGCGTGATCGCGCCGGGGGTGCCGCAGACGGACTCGCTGACGACGCCGGACCCGGTGACGCTGGCGAATACGCTGGCGACGCTGGCGCGCGAGGGGGTGAGCGATGTGGCGCTGGAGGCCTCCAGCCATGGGATTGAGCAGAGCCGGTTGGATGGGCTGCGGTTTGCCGCCGCCGGGTTTACCAATTTGACGCGGGACCATCTGGATTACCACGGCTCGATGGACGCGTACCGGGAGGCCAAGCTGCGGCTGTTTGAGTTTTTGCTCCCGCGCGGGGCGGTGGCCGTGGCGATGGCGGATATGGAAGTGGAGACGCTGGGCCGGTTGCGCGAGATTGCGGCGCGGCGGGGGTTGGATTTTCGGACTGTGAGTGTGGAACGCACGGTGCCGTTGCCGGGCGGGCAGGAGGTTTTTGCTGGGGTAAGGCAGGCGATTCTGCATCTGCCGGGGCGGTTTCAGGCGGATAACGCGGTGCTGGCGGCGGCTTTGGCCGAGGCGGTGGGTGTGGCGGATGCGTTTGAGTATTTGCCGCAACTGCAAGGGGTTAGGGGGCGGCTTGAACGGGCGCTGGTGCTGGACAACGGCGCGGCGGCCTATGTGGATTATGCGCATACGCCCGATGCCATCGCGCGGGTGCTGACGGCGCTGCGGCCGCATGCGGTGGGGCGGCTGGTGATTGTGTTTGGCGCGGGCGGGGACCGGGATGCGGGCAAGCGGCCGTTGATGGGCGAGCAGGCGGCGCGGCTGGCGGATGTGGCGATTGTGACGGATGACAATCCCCGTAGTGAGGAGCCGGCTGCGATACGCGCGGCGATACTGGCGGCGTGCCCTGGGGCGATTGAGGTTGGTGACCGGCGGGCGGCGATTGCGGCGGGGTTGGCCGAGTTGCGGGCCGGGGATGTGCTGGTGGTGGCTGGCAAGGGGCATGAGCAGGGGCAGATCGTGCGGGGCGAGGTGATTCCGTTTGATGATGCGAGCGTGATTCGTGAGTTGGGGGGTGCGCTATGAGCGCGCTGTGGACGGCGGCCGAATTGCGCGGCGTGTTCGGCGTGGATGTGGGCTGCGATGTGAGCGGGATCAGCATTGATACGCGTACGCTGGCGCCAGGGGATTTGTTTGTGGCGCTGCAGGGTGAGCGCGACGGGCATGAGTTTGTCGAGGCGGCGTTTGCCAAGGGCGCGGCGGCGGCGCTGGTGTCCCGGCCGGTGCCGGGGAATGTGATTGTGGTGCGCGATACGTTGAAGGCGCTGGAGCGCTTGGGCGCGGCGGCGCGGGTGCGCGGGGCGGCGAAAATTGTCGCGGTGACCGGGAGTGTGGGCAAGACCACGACCAAGGAAATGCTGCGGCGGTGCCTGGGCGCGTTTGGCGTGGTGCATGCGGCAGAGGCTAGCTTTAACAACCATATCGGCGTGCCGTTGACGCTGGCGCGGATGCCAAGGGATGCGGCGTTCGGGGTGTTTGAGATTGGGATGAATCATCCCGGCGAGATTGCGCCGCTGGTGGCGCTGGTGCGGCCGGATGTGGCGGTGATTACGTGCGTGGACCGCGCGCATCTGGGGTTGATGGGCTCGGAGGAGGCGATTGCGCGGGAGAAGGCGGCGGTGTTTGGCGGGCTGATGCCCGGCGGGACAGCGGTGATTCCGGGGGATTCGGCGTTTTTGCCGTTGCTGCGCGCGGCGGTGCCGGTGGACGCGCGGGCGCTGGTGTTTGGCGAGGGCGCGGTGGATGTCCGGTTGTTGGAACTGAACAATAGCGCGGAAGCCTCTGAGATTACGGGTGAAATTTCGGGCGTTGAGGCAAGGTTCTCGCTGGCGGCGCCGGGGCGGCATATGGCGATGAATGCGCTTTCGGTGCTCGCGGCGGCGGCGGCGCTGGGGCTGGATGTGCGGGCGGCGGCGGCGGCGCTGGATGGGTTTGCGCCGTTCTCCGGGCGCGGGGCGCGACGGCGACTCGCGGCGGCCGGTGGCGAGGCGCTGTTGCTGGACGAGAGTTACAATGCGTCGGGCGCCTCGATGCGCGCCGCGCTGGCGGTGCTGGCGTTGCAGCCTGGGCGGCATGTGGCCGTGTTGGGGGATATGCTGGAGTTGGGTGAGTTTGCGCGGGAGGAGCATTTCGCGCTGTTGCCCGCTGTTCTGGCTGGCGCGGATGAAGTTTTTACCTGCGGGGCGTGGAGCAAAGTTTTGTTCGACTCGCTGCCGCGGTCCAAGCAGGGCGGGCATGCAGATGACGCCGCCACTCTGGCGCCGCTGGTGAAAGCCGCGTTGCGCGCGGGGGACACCGTGCTGGTGAAGGGGAGCTACGGCAGCCGCATGCGTGACGTTATCTCGGTTCTGGAAAGCCCCGCCTGATGTTGTACGCGTTTTTGCTCCCCCTGGCTGGGTATATCCATGCCTTTAACCTGTTCCGCTACATCACCTTTCGTGCAGGCGGGGCGTGTTTGACGGCGCTGGTGATAAGCTTTTGGGCCGGGCCGAAGGTGATACGGTATTTGAAATCAGTGCAGCGGCATGGCCAGCCAATTCGCAGCGATGGGCCGGAGCGGCACCTGATTGAGAAGAAGGGCACGCCGACGATGGGCGGGGTGCTGATTCTGATCGCGCTGGGGCTCTCGACGCTGATTTGGGCGGATCTGGATAACGGGTACATCTGGGCGACGCTGCTGGTGACGTTTGGGTATGGCGGCATTGGCTTTGCCGATGATTATTTGAAGCTGACCAGGCGCAATACCAAGGGGGTTTCCGGCTGGGTGAAGCTGGTGGCGCAGGCGGGGATTGGGCTGGTGGCGGCGGTGTGGATGCTGGCGCTGATGCCGGCCCCGCTGGGCACCGAGCTGGCGCTGCCGATGCTGAAAAATGTTCTGATACCGTTTGGGATTTTCTTCCCGCTGGTGGCGATGTTCGTGTTGATGGGGGCCTCCAACTCGGTGAATTTGACCGATGGGCTGGATGGGCTTGCGATTGTGCCGACGATGATCGCGGCGGCGGTGTTCGCGCTGATTGCGTACCTGGTGGGGAATAAGATTTTTTCCGGGTATCTGGAGATCAACTTTATTCCCGGTGCGGGCGAGCTGACGGTGTTTCTGTCGGCGTTGATGGGCGCGGGGTTGGGGTTTTTGTGGTTCAACGCGCCGCCGGCGGCGGTGTTCATGGGCGATACCGGGTCGCTCTCGCTGGGTGGGGCGCTGGGCGCCGCGGCCGTGGTGACCAAGAACGAGATCGTGCTGGCGATTGTCGGCGGGTTGTTCGTGGTGGAGACGGTTTCGGTCATCGTGCAGGTGTTCTGGTTCAAGCGGACGGGGCGGCGGGTGTTTTTGATGGCGCCGTTGCACCACCATTTTGAGAAAAAGGGCTGGGCGGAGCCGACGATTGTGATCCGGTTCTGGATTATTGCGATGATTCTGGCGCTGGTGGGTCTCGCCACCCTGAAGATAAGATGAATTACGCCCCTGTATTTCAGGGCTGCCGGTTTGCCGTGCTCGGGTTGGGCAAGGCGGGGTTGCCCGCGGCGGTAGCACTGCGAGGGATGGGGGCGGAGGTTTTCGTCTGGGATGATGCCGCGGCCTCGCGAGAGGCGGCGGTTGGATTTGTGGTGATGAAGCCCTCCGATGTGCCGGGCAGGTTGGATGCGTTGGTGCTCTCGCCGGGGATTCCGCACAGGTTGCCGAAACCGCATGATGAGGCGGTGTGGGCGGCGGCGCATGGGGTGCCGATTTTGACCGATGCCGAGTTGTTGTTCCGGGCGGTGCGGGGGAGTGGGAGCCGGGCACGGTTTGCGGGCGTGACGGGGACTAATGGCAAATCCACGACCACGGCGCTGTTGGCGCATATTCTGGATGTCGCGGGAGTCCCCCATGCGGCGGGGGCGAATTTGGGGCCGGCGGCGCTTTCGCTGCCGTTGCTGCCCGATAACGGCGTTTATGTGCTGGAAATGTCCAGCTACATGTTGGAGAGACTCGCCACGCTGCGCTTCGATGTGGCGGTTATGCTGAACCTTTCCCCCGACCACCTGGACCGCCATGGCGACATGGCAGGGTATGCGGCCGCCAAGCGGGCGGTATTTGCGCGCCAGGATGCTGGGTGCACGGCGGTGATCGGCGTGGACGATGAGTTGTCCCGCGAGATGGCGGACTGGCTGGATGGCCAGGCGGCGCGGGTGGTGCGGATTTCCGGCGAGGGGGTTGAGACCGGGGCGCGGGCGTTGCCGGGGGCGCATAATGCGCAGAATGCGGCAGGCGCGGCGGCGATGGCGCGGGCGCTGGGGGTTGAGGAAGAGGCGATTGCCGAGGGGATTAGGACGTTCCCCGGATTGCCGCACCGGCAGGAAGAAGTGGCTGTGCGCGAGGGCGTGCGGTTTATTAATGACAGCAAGGCGACCAATGCGGATGCGGCGGCGCGGGCGATGGGTTGCTACGCGCGGTTTGTGTGGATTGCGGGCGGCGTGGGCAAGGCGGGCGGGATTGATGATCTGGTGCCGTATTTTCCGCGCATTGCCAAAGCGTTTTTGATTGGGCGGGATGCGGCGGCGTTTGCGGCCACACTGAGCGCGCATGGCGTGGCGAATGATGTGGCCGGTACGCTGGAAGTTGCGGTGCCGGCGGCATTTGAAGTGGCGAAGGCGAGCGGGGCGGGCGTGGTGTTGTTCTCGCCTGCCGCCGCGAGTTTTGACCAGTATCCGAATTTTGAAGTGCGTGGCGAGAGATTTGCGGCAATGGCGAGGGGGGGCGTGTAATGCCGCCACTTTCCCGCGCGGATACTTCGATAATTGGGCGTTGGTGGTGGAGCGTGGACCGCGTGACGCTGTTGGCGATCGCGGTGCTGATTGGCATTGGTTATGTGCTGGCGCTGGCGGCGACGCCGGGGATTTCCGTGCATCTGAGCGATCCGCATACCATGGCGATGCTCCGGCAGATTTTCTTTTTGGGGCTGGGCGGGCTGGTGATGCTGGGGATGTCCATGCTCTCGCTGCGGCAGGTGAAGCTGAGCGCGCTGGGGCTGGGGATTGTGTTTTTCTTCCTCACCGGATTCACGCTGGTGCATGGTGTGGAAGTGGATGGGGCGCATCGTTGGATTTCGCTGCCGGGATTCACCATTCAGCCGAGCGAGTTTTTGCGGCCGGGGTTTATTATTATTTCGGCGTGGCTGATTGCGGAATCGCGGCGTACGCCGGGGTTTCCGGGTAAGCGGGCGGCGCTGGGGGTGTTTTTTATCACGGCGCTGCTGCTGAAGATGCAGCCGGATATCGGCATGACGTTTTTGTTCACCATGGTGGTGTTCTCGCAGTTTTATCTCGACGGCATGGAGATGAAGTGGGTGAGCGTTGCCGCGGTGCTGGTGGCGGTGGCCGGGGTGTGCGCGTTTTTGTTTATTTCCCATGTGCATACGCGGGTGGAGTTGTTTCTGCATCCGACCAAGACCTCGGCGTATCAGGCGCTGACGGCGCTCTCGGCGTTTGGCAATGGTGGGATGTTTGGGCTGGGGCCGGGCGAAGGGGAGGTGAAGCATTATCTGCCGGATGCGCGGGCGGATTTTGTGTTTGCCGTGGCGGGGGAAGAGTTCGGGCTGTTCTTCTGCGGATTTATTATTTTTGTGTTCGCGGCGATTGTGATGCGGGCACTGGTGCGGTTGCTGGCGGAGCCGAATTTGTTCGTGGTGCTGGCGGCGGGCGGGTTGATTGTGGGATTTGGCTTGCAGGCGTTCGTGAACATGGCGTCGTCCCTGTCGCTGATTCCGACGAAAGGCATGACGCTGCCGTTTATATCCTATGGCGGCAGTTCGGTGCTGGCGATTTCGATTCAGATGGGGTTTTTGCTGGCGCTGACGCGCAAGCGGCACCAGGGGGATTACACGTGAGGGCCCCGGTGCGCAGGCCGGTGGTGATTGCAGCCGGGGGTACGGGCGGGCATTTTTTCCCGGCGGAGGCGCTGGCTTGCGCGTTGCTGGCGCGCGGCGAGCGGGTGGTGCTGCTGACGGATGCGCGCTCGGGCGGGTTGTCGTCAGCCGTGTTTGCCGAGGCGGAGCGGCATGTGATTGCGGGGGCTGGTTTGTCTGGGCGCAGTTTGCGCCGGGCGCTGGATGGCGCGGTGGCTTTGGCCAAAGGTGTGTTGCAGGCGCGGAAGATTTTGCGGGCGTTGCAGCCGGGGGCGGTGGTGGCGTTTGGCGGGTATCCGGCTGTGCCGCCGGTGGTGGCGGCGGTGTTGTTAAGCGGCCGGCCGAAGATTGTGCTGCATGAGCAGAACGCGGTGCTGGGGCGGGCGAACCGGTTGCTGGCGCGGCTGGCTGATGTGCTGGTGTTGAGTTTTGAAAAGACGGCGGCGATTCCGGCGGGGGTGAAAACCGTGCTGCTGGGTAATCCGGTGCGGCCGGCGGTGGTGGCGCTGCATGGCGAGGGTTACACGCCGCCGGGCGAAAAGGTGGAGTTGCTGATTCTGGGCGGCTCACTGGGCGCGAAAGTGTTTGGCACGCTGATTCCGCAGGCGCTGGCGTTGCTGCCGGCGGAACTGCGGGCGCGGTTGGTGGTGATGCAGCAATGCCGGGCGGAAGAACTGGCGCCGGCGCGGGTGGCGTTGAAGGATGCGGGGATCGAGGCGGAGCTGGCGCCGTTTTTCACCGATGTGGCGGCGCGGCTGCAGCGGGCCCATTTGGTGATTGCGCGGGCTGGGGCTTCCAGCGTGGCGGAGATTGCGGTGGCGGGACGGCCGGCGATTTTCATTCCGCTGCCGAGTGCGATTGATGACCACCAGCGCGCCAATGCGGATGCGCTGGCGGATGCGGGGGCCGCTTGGCGGATGGACCAGGCTGGGCTGACGGCCCAGGCGCTGGCGGATAAAATTGAAAGTGTTGTGATGAAGCCTGAGACTTTGGTGGCGGCGGCGCAAGCGGCGGCGAATGCGGGGCGCGCGGATGCGGCTGAGCGGTTGGCGGATATGGTGTTGAGCGTTGTGGGAGCCCGGCCATGAGGGCGCTGCCGCTTTCCATTGGGAAGATCCATTTTGTCGGCATTGGCGGCATTGGCATGTCTGGTATTGCCGAGGTGCTGCATGAGCTGGGCTATGCCGTGCAGGGCAGCGATATTGCCGAGAGCGCCAATGTGGCGCGGTTGCGCGCGGCGGGGATTCCGGTGGCCGTTGGGCATGACGCGAAGAATCTGGGCGATGCGCAGGTGGTGGTGATTTCCACCGCCGTGCCGCGCGATAATCCCGAAGTAGTGGCGGCACGGCGCAAGCTGATCCCCGTGGTGCGGCGGGCGGAAATGCTGGCCGAGCTGATGCGGTTGAAATGGGCCGTGGCGGTGGGCGGCACGCATGGCAAGACGACGACGACCTCGCTGGTGGCGGCGGTGCTGGAGGGGGCGGGGTTTGATCCGACCGTGATTAATGGCGGCATCATCAATGCCTATGGCAGCAACACGCGGTTGGGTGCGGGCGACTGGATGGTGGTGGAAGCCGATGAATCCGATGGGAGTTTTTTAAAACTGCCGGCGGTGATTGCCATTGTGACGAATATGGACCCGGAACATCTGGACCATTGGGGTGACCGGGAGACGATGGAGGCCGGGTACCGGCAGTTCGTTTCCAATATTCCGTTTTATGGGTTTGCGGTGCTGTGCATTGACCATCCGGCGGTGCAGCAGATGATCCCGTTACTGTCGGATCATCGGATTATTACCTACGGATTTTCGCCGCAGGCGGATGTGCGGGCGGAGCGGATTATTTCCGGCAAGGATGGCGCGACGTTCGAGGTGCGGTTCTCGGACCGGATTTCCGAACGGGCGCGGCGGATGGGGCCGTTCAAGCTGCCGATGTTGGGCAACCATAATGTGTCCAACGCGGTGGCGGCGATTGCGGTGGCGGCCGAGATGGATGTTCCCGAGGCGCAGATTAAGGCGGCGCTGGCGAATTTTGCCGGGGTGAAGCGGCGCTTTACCAAGACCGGCGAGGCGGGCGGGATTACGGTGATTGATGACTACGGGCATCATCCGGTGGAAATTGCCGCCGTGCTGAAGGCGGCAAGGCAGGCGGGCGCGCGCGATGTGGTGGCCGTGGTGCAGCCGCACCGGTTTACGAGATTGCAGTCACTGTTTGAGGAGTTTTGCACCTGCATGAATGATGCGGGGACGGTGATTGTGGCGGATGTTTATGCGGCCGGCGAGGCGCCGATTGAGGGTGTGGACCGCGATGCGCTGGTTGAAGGTTTACGCGCGAGAGGACACCGGCAGGTGGTGGCTTTGACCGATCCGTCGCATTTGGCGGAAATGGTGCATGCGATTGCCCGGCAGGGGGATTTTGTGATCTGCCTGGGGGCGGGGAGCATTACGCATTGGGCCGCGGCGTTGCCGGTGCAGTTGCAGGGGTTGCAGGATGCGTCCCGGCCGAGGGCGCGGCTATGATGACGAGCCTGGTCATTCCGGAAATTCGCGGGCGGGTGGTGCGCGATGCCGTGCTGGCGCCGATGACGTGGTTCCGCGTGGGCGGGCCGGCGGAATTTTTGGTACGGCCGGCGGATGCGGAAGACCTTTGCGCGTTCCTGAAGGAATTGCCGTTGGAGATGCCGGTGACGGTGATTGGCGCCGCATCTAATTTGATTGTGCGCGATGGCGGGATCAACGGCGTGGTGATCAAGCTTGCGCGCGGGTTTGGCGGGATTGTTGTGGAAGAGGACGGCATTATTGCCGGGGCGGCGGCGCTGGATGTGACCGTGGGCGAACACGCGGCGGCGGCGGGGTTTGCGGGGCTGGAGTTTCTCTCAGGCATTCCGGGCACCATTGGCGGCGCGGTGGCGATGAATGCGGGCGCTTACGGCGGGGACATGGCGCAGGTGCTCGACTGGGTGGAGATTGTGACCCGCTCGGGCGATCTGGTGCGCGTGCCGGCGCATACGCTTGGTTTGAGCTATCGCCACGCGAATTTGCCGGCGGATGCGGTGGTGGTGCGGGCGCGGTTGCGGGCGCGGCGGGGGGATGCCAAGGCGATTGCGGCAAAGATGGCGCAGATAAAGTCCAGCCGCGAGGCGAGCCAGCCGGTGCGGGCGCGAACGGGCGGCTCGACGTTTGCCAATCCGCCGGACCAGAAGGCGTGGGAGCTGATTGATGCCGCCGGGTGCCGGGGCTTGAAGCGCGGTGGTGCGCAGGTTTCGGAACTTCATTGTAATTTCCTCATTAATACCGGAGAGGCGAGCGCGGCTGATCTGGAAGGGTTGGGCGAGGATTTGCGTGCCCGTGTGGAGAAGAAGACCGGGGTTTCGTTGCGGTGGGAAATTAAGCGGATTGGGGTACCTGGATGATGCGCGTCGCGGTTTTGCTGGGCGGTATGTCCGCCGAACGTGAGGTTTCACTGCGCTCGGGCGAGCAGGTGATCGCGGCTTTGCGCACGGCAGGGTTTGAAGTGACGCGGGTGGAAGTTGGTGAGGATTTGCGCGCGGTGATCGCGGCGCTGACGCCAGCGCCGGATGTGGTGTTCAACGCGCTGCATGGGCGCTTTGGCGAGGATGGCACGATTCAGGGCGTGCTGGATTATCTTGGAATTCCTTACACGCATTCGGGCGTGCGGGCCTCGGCGCTGGCGATGGATAAGGCCGCGGCGAAGGCGGTGTTCGCGCATGCCGGGCTGCCGGTGGCGCCGCACCGGATTATTGATATTGCCGAGTTGGCTGACCATGATCCGTTGCCGCCGCCTTATGTGGTGAAGCCGGTGAACGAGGGGTCCTCGGTGGGCGTGCATATCGTGAAGCCGGGCGATAACAGCCGGGCGCGGATTGTGAAGGACTGGCATTACGGGCCGGCGATGGTGGAGCAGTTTATTCCGGGGCGCGAACTGACCGTTGGCGTGCTGGATGACCATGCGCTGGTGGTGACGGAAATTCTCTCGGAAGAGAGTTTCTATGACTATCACGCGAAATATTCGGCTGGTGGGTCGCGCCATGTGGTGCCGGCGGATATTCCCGCCGAAGTGGCGCAGCAGGCGCGCGATGTGGCGCTGGCGGCGCACCGGGCGCTGGGGTGCCGGGGCGCGAGCCGGGCGGATTTGCGTTACGACGATGCGAGCGGGCGGCTGGTGCTGCTGGAAGTGAATACGCAGCCGGGCATGACGGCGACCTCGCTGTTGCCCGAGCAGGCGCGTTATGTGGGGATGGATTTCCCGGCGTTGTGCGCCTGGATGGTGGAGCGGGCCGCATGTCGCGTGTAAGTGCCACCGCCCGGCCCGTGATTGCTCCGGCACCTCCTCGTGCACGGACGAAGAAGGTCGCGGCGCCGCAGGACCGGCTGAGCACGAGCAAGCTGTATTTCCGGCGGGTGAAGCGTAGCCTGAAGCCGGGGTTGTGGGTGCTGGGCGTGGCATCGGTGTTGATTGTCGGCTCGGAGTTGGTGCGCTCGCTGCCGGCGATTACGCCAACACCCGTAGTGGTGCGCCATAATGGGTTTGGGCTGGCGGAACTGGCGGCGGATGCGGGCTTGCGGATTTCCAAGGTGGAGATTGTGGGCGCGCCGACCACGGACCAGGCGGCGTTGCAGGCGGCGATTGGCGTGCAGCCGGGGTCGCCGAGCCTGGGGTTTTCGTTGGGGGCCGTGCAGGCGCGCGTGGAGCAGTTGGGGCCGGTGCAGAGTGCCACGGTGGAGCGCGTGCTGCCGGGGATTTTGATTGTGAGTGTGACCGAGCGGGGGGCCTATGCGATCTGGCAGACCGGCGGGGGCAACGGTACGGCGCTGCGGTTTGTGCTGATCGACAAGGCGGGGAATGTGATCGCCGGGCAGGATGCGGCAGCGGCGAAGCGGCGCGAGCCTTCGCTGTTGCTGCTGACGGGGGCGGATGCGCCGCAGAATGCGCAGACACTGGTGACCGAGTTGCAGGCGGTGCCGGCGCTGGCGGCGCGGGTGACGGCGGCGGAGCGGGTGGATGGGCTGCGCTGGAATTTGATTTTGAAAGACCAGGCCTTGGTGAAACTGCCGGCCACGGGTGAGCAGGATGCGATTAATCAGCTTGGCGCGTTGCAGACCAGCATGCAGTTGCTCGACCGGCCGGTTGAAGTGATCGACCTGCGCCTGGCGGGAAAGCTGGTGGTGCGCCCGTACCCGAGTGCCACGGTGAGCACGCCGTCCGCCAAGGATGACCATACATGAAGGTGGAGATGCAGCATGAATGATATGTCTCGCCGTGGTCCCGCGCTGGAGCGCGGGATTAAACCGCCGCCCGATGATACGCTGCGCAGCAAGGCGGTGCGCTCGGGGCCGTTTGGTGTGTTGGATATTGGTTCGACCAAGATCGCCTGCCTGATCGGGCGGGCGGAATCCGATGGGCGCCTACGGGCGCTGGGGTTTGGCTGGCAGAAGAGCCGGGGGATTAAGTCCGGCGGCATTGTGGACCTCGACGAGGCGGAGAAGGCGATCCGCGCGGCGGTGGGAGCGGCCGAGGATATGGCCGATATGCGGCTGAAGTCAGTGTATGTGAATCTCTCCTGCGGGCAGCCGGAATCGCGGTTGTTCAGTGTGCAGTGGCCGGTGGATGGCCGGGCGGTGACGGCCGAGGATGTCAAGCGCGTGGTGCGCGAGGCGCGGACGCGGGCGGCGACCGAAGGGCGGGCGACGATCCATGCGCTGCCGTTGAGTTTTTCCACCGACGAGACGCAAGGGGTGCTCGATCCGCGCGGGTTGTTTTGCGATACGCTCTCGGCGCAGTTGCATGTGGTGGATGCGGGCAATACGGCGCTGCGCACGCTCTCGGCGTGTCTCTCGCGTTGCGAGTTGGATATCGCGGCACTTGTTTCGGCGCCGATGGCGGCTGGGTTGTCATCGCTGGTGGGCGATGAGCGCGAGCTGGGGGCGACGGTGATCGACATGGGCGGGGGCACGACCTCAATGGCCGTGTTCTCCGAAGGCCAGGTGGTGCATACGGCGCAGATTCCGTTGGGGGGGATTCATGTCACCAATGATATTGCGCGGGGCTTCTCGACGTCAGTCGCGCATGCGGAACGGTTAAAGGCGCTGTATGGCAATTGCCAGGGCAGCCCGGATGACGAGCGTGAGCTGCTGCCGGTGCCGCAGGTGGGCGAGGATGAGCACCAGATTGCGAAAATGCCGCGCTCCATGTTGATAAGTGTGATCCGGCCGCGGCTGGAGGAAATTTTTGAAATGGTCAAGGAGCAGTTGGAAACAGCCGGACTTGGCAATGCGGCGGGGTCGCGGGTGGTGTTGACCGGCGGGGCTTCGCAACTGGGAGGTGTGCGTGAACTTAGCGCCCAGATCCTGGAACGGAATGTAAGGCTCGGCCGGCCGGGCGGAATGATCGGGCTGCCGGATTCCGCGAGCGCGCCGAACTTTGCGACGCTGGTGGGATTGCTCGCTTTTGCCACCGGCGAAGGCCAGACCATGCAGGATATAAATTTTGAGAGTGAGCGGGGCGGCGGATGGTTCCGTGGTCTCGTCGATTTTTTGAAAAATCGTGTTTGACATGAAATCGAAGCGTTCGTTACCGATACTTCCCTGAGGAGATAGCCATGACCCTGAACCTGACGATCCAGAAGACGTCGCATACAGACTTCACGCCCCGGATAACCGTTTTCGGCGTTGGCGGCGGCGGGTGCAATGCCGTGAACAACATGATCATGCTCAATTTGCCGGGCGTGGATTTTGTTGTCGCCAACACCGATGCGCAGCAGTTGCAGCGCTCACTGGCGGAAAAACGCATTCAGCTTGGGCCGCATCTGACCCAAGGCAATGGTGCGGGTGGCCGCCCGGAAGTGGGTAAGGCCTCGGCCGATGAAGCCGCTGACGATCTGGCGCGGCACTTGGAAGATACGCATATGGTGTTCATCACCGCCGGCATGGGCGGCGGGACGGGCACGGGGGCGGCGCCGGTGATTGCGCGCATGGCCCGCGAGCGTAACATTCTGACCGTTGGCGTGGTGACCAAGCCTTTCGCCTTCGAGGGCAAGAAGCGCATGCGCGCAGCCGAGGAAGGGATTGCCGAACTCCAGGCCTACGTTGATACGCTGATTGTTATTCCCAACCAGAATCTCTTTAAAGTTGCGAACGAGCGCACCGGTTGGAAAGAGGCCTTCGAGATGGCCGATAACGTGCTGTACATGGGCGTGCGCGGCGTGACCGATTTGATGGTGCTGCCGGGCATTGTGAACCTGGACTATGCCGATATCCGCTCCGTGATGTCCGTGATGGGCAAGGCGATGATGGGGACCGGCGAGGCTGAGGGCGAGGATCGTGCGATCCGCGCCGCGGAAGCCGCGATCAGCAATCCGTTGCTGGAAGATACCAACATGAAGGGCGCGCATGGCTTGCTCATCAACATCACCGGCGGCTCGGATGTGACGCTGTTTGAAGTTGATCAGGCGGCGCACCGGATTGGCGAGGAAGTCGACAAGGATGCGAACATCATGTTCGGCATGTCGCTGGACGAGAGCATGGCTGGGCGTATTCGCGTGTCCGTGGTTGCCACGGGTATCGACAGCGCGCCGCAGCAGATGCCCAAGTTGCAGGTGGTGAATGGTGGTAGCGCCGAGCCTGTTGGTTTTCCGGCGCAGGCCGTGAGCCAGAATGGCGGGCAGCAGAACGGTGGCCAGCAGGGGGCGCCGGTTTCGCGCCAGGCTGGTTATGTGCCTGAGCCGCCGGCGGCTCCGTTGCTTTCCAAGGCCTATGCGGGCCGTGGCAGTGATGAGCTGGAACTGGGTGAACCGACGATCGTGCTGCAGCAGCCTGCCGCCGTTCGCCCGGCGCCGCATGTGCGTGCCGCCGTGGCGCCCGAGGCGCATCGTGCCGCCGAAGCGCCGCGTAGCACGAGCATCTTTAAGTCCGTGTTCGGGTTTGGCGGCGCGAAAGCACCGGCACCGGCGCAGCCGCACCGGCAGGAGCCGGCGATAAATGCGGAAGCCCGCGAACCGGCGCGCGCCGCTGTGCGTCCGGCGCAGATTGATGAAATCGGGCTGGAAATTCCGGCTTTCCTGCGCCGGAATAACTGAGCGCGGGTTTGATGTGATGAAAAGGGGCAGGGGTTTTCCTGCCCCTTTTTTATTGAGGGCTGCGCACGTAGCGGCGTTGGCCGCTGATTTTGTTGTACCAGACCTCGACCTCGCCGCCTTTGGCGGGGTCGTGGAAGCGCTCGCCGGTGGGTTCCCAGCCGGGGCCTGGGGGTGAGGCGCTGTTGGGCCAGTAGCGTTTTTCCAGCAGGGTGCCGATGAGCAGGAGGACGCCGAAGAGGAGCGGGCCGAGCAGGCTGGGGCCGGCGCCGGTGAGCAGCCCGATGGCGCCGGCGGTGGTGAGGAGGATACCGAAGCCGATAACGAAGCCGCGCAGCATGGGTTACGCCGGCTCGATGATGACGGCGGTGCCGTAGGCGACGACCTCGCTCATGGTCTGGCCCATTTCCGAGGAGTCGAAGCGCATCATGGTGATGGCGTTGGCGCCCATGAGGGTGGCGTTGGCGACCATGCGGTCGACGGCGTGGCGGCGGGCTTCCTCCAGCATTTTGGTATATTCGATGATTTCCCCGCCGACGATGGAGCGCAGGCCGGCCATGATGTTGCCGCCGAGGCCGCGGCTGCGCACGACGACGCCGAAGCACTGGCCGAGGGTTTCACGCACGCGGTGGTTCGCAATGTTTTCAGTGGTGGCGACGATCATGGGTGGGTTCCCTTGCGTTTGCGGGTTTTGTGAGGGGAGTTGAACATGGCTTTTGCCGGATCGCAACAAGCGCGTGATTGGGGCGTTTTTGGAGGCTGGTGTATTGTTTATTTTCAATGGGTTCTGGCGACATAATTGGAAATAATGATTGACTGGCGGCGACGCGGAGCGGGGGGTAGATAGTGGGATGTTATTAATGATGGATCCCGAAATGTCGTCTTTGCGTGACAGATATAGCTTTACCGGCAGCGAGTACGCTCTGGCGCCGCGGCAGACGCTGAAGGCGGCGATTTCCTGCATTGGGCATGGGCTGCATAGCGGCACGGATGTGACGTTGAAGCTGGTGCCAGCCGAGGCTGGGACGGGGATTGTGTTTCATCGCACGGATTTGGATGTGCGGATTCCGGCGCGGTTTGATTATGTGAACGACACGCGGCTGTGCACGGTGTTGAGCGTAGGCGTGGCGCGGGTGGGGACCATTGAGCATCTGATGGCAGCGCTTGCGGCGAGCGGCGTGGATGATCTGGTGGTTGAGGTTGATGCGGCGGAATTGCCGATTTTCGATGGCTCGGCGGCGCCGTTTTTGTTTTTGATTGAGAGCGCCGGTGTGGTGGCGCATGGCGGTTTGCGCGAGAGCCTGGAGATTTTGCGTACCGTGCGGGTGGAGCAGGATGGGGCGTTTGCCGAACTGCGGCCGCATGGTGCTGGTGGGTCAGGGTTTGAGCTTTCGCTGGCGATTGAGTTTGCGGCCTCGGCGATTGGCGCGCAGGCGTATAGTTTTACGCTGACGGCGGAGAGTTTTGCGGCTGAGATTGCGGCGGCGCGGACGTTTACGCAGGCGGCGGAGATTGAGGCGCTGCGCAAGGCGGGGCTGGCGCGTGGTGGCAGTTTGGACAACGCGATTGTGGTGGATGGCGCGAAGATTTTGAACCCGGAAGGGCTGCGCTTTGCCGATGAGTTCGTGCGGCATAAATTGCTCGACGTGGTGGGCGACTTGGCCTTGGCCGGGGCGCCGATTTGCGGGCGGTTTGTGGGGAGCCGGACCGGGCATGCGCTGAATAATTTGCTGCTGCGGGCGGTGTTTGCGGATCAGGCGAATTACCGGCTGACAAGGGGCTCGGTGGCGGGGGCGTTGCAGCTTTCGGCGGCTTAAGGCTGCTTTTAAGAAAGATAGATTGCCACGCCGCTTCGCGGCGCCCAATGACGGCATGTTTATAGGTAGCCGTATTTTTTCATGACTGGGCCGTGATCGGCTTCGAGGCGGGTGATTTGCGCCTGGGTTAGGTGTTCGCGCCATTGTCCGGTTTGGCCGGTGCGGAAGAAGGGGGCGTGGCCGGGGCCGCCGGCTTGGTAGCCGTTATTGCGCTCCTGCGCGGCAAGTTCATCAAATGCGCTGAATTCGATGGCGCGCTGTAGGCGTGCTGGCTCCGGGTCGCCGCCGAGAAAATGGATGATGCGGCCAAAATGTTTTGTTGGGTCGGCGCGCAAGTCTTCGTAACGGACCAGGAATGTAGTTTTGGCGCTCGCCCAGGAGGTTATGTGCGTGGACCAGGAGGCGAGGTATTCGAACACCTGCTGGCTGTTGGCACGGTTGGCAGCACCTTGGCTAGCCATGAAGGTGATGATTTCGTCAACGGATTTTCCCAGAAACGCGGCGTAGGAGAGGGCGGCGTCGCGCGGGTCGCGGATGATGTAGATGGCGCCTGCGGTTTGTTCGGGCGTGCAGAGCGGGATGTTGTGGATTGCCAGGTTGGCGTTGTGGGTTTTGGCGAACACCAGATCGGCGTGCAGCGTGGTGAGGTGGGCGTGGACCTGCGGGCGCAGGCGCTGCGTGGCTTCGGTTGTCAGGGCTTCGCCGGGTTTGTGGAAGAAGGCGGCGGCGGCTTCGGGGACGGAAAAATCCGCGAGTTTGTCGATACTATGCGGGGAGTCTGGCTGCGTGATGTAGTTGTGCAGGAACGCACGCAGCCAGGTGTTGCCGGATTTTGGGTAGGAGGCGAGCCAGACGATTTTGCCCATCTGGCTTAAGCGGCTTCCGCCTCCGAGGGGGCTTCCTGCTCCGCGTCTTTGCCGAAGAGGAAGTCGATGTCCTCGGCGTTGAAGGCGAGGCCGCCGGATTCGGAGAAGGCGATGCTGGCGAGCTCGGCTTTGCGCTGTTGCAGTTCCAGGATGCGTTCTTCGACCGTATCGACCGCGATCATTTTGTACACGAACACGGATTTGGTCTGGCCGATACGATGGGCGCGATCTGATGCCTGGTTTTCCACGGCGGGGTTCCACCAGGGGTCGTAATGAATGACGGTATCGGCGGAGATGAGGTTGAGGCCGCGGCCGCCGGCTTTCAGCGAGATGAGGAAGAGCGGGACTTCGCCGGCCTCGAAGGAACGCACGGGTTCGGCGCGGTCGCGGGTGTCGCCGCGCAGTTCCACGTAAGGGACGCCGGCTTCGACGAGGCGGGGCTTGATGAGGTCCAGCATGGAGGTGAACTGCGAGAACACCAGGATGCGGCGGCCTTCGGGGATCAGCTCGTTGATCATTTCCATGAGGTCGTCGAGCTTGGCCGAGCTCTCCGTGCCGCGATTGCCGCCGCCGAGTTTGACCAGGCGGGGGTCGCAACAGGCCTGGCGGAGTTTGAGCAGGGCGTCGAGCACGATGACGCGGCTTTGCGCGAGGGTGCGTTCGGCCATCTGGTCGCGCACGGTCTCATACAGCGTGCCGCGAATGGTCTCGTAGAGCTCGCGCTGGTCCGGCGCCAGGGTGATGCGGCGCAGGATGGTGTGTTTGGGCGGCAGCTCGGTGGCGACCTCGGACTTGGTGCGGCGCAGGATGAAGGGCGCGATGCGCTGTATCAGCTGGGCGCGGCAGACGGGGTCGCCGTTTTTCTCGATGGGGGTGCGGAAGCGCTTGGTGAAGCCGCGGCGGTCACCCAGCAATCCTGGCATGAGGAAGGCGAATTGCGACCAGAGTTCGTCGAGATTGTTCTCGATGGGGGTGCCGGAGAGGCAGAGGCGGTGCGTGGTGGCGAGTTGGCAGACGGCGCGGGTGGCGCGGGCGTCCGGGCTTTTGATCGCCTGGGCTTCGTCCAGCACGACGATGTGCCAGGGGAGCTGCTTCATCTCCTCGATGTCGCGCGTCAGCACCGTGTAGGTGGTGATGACGACGTGGATGCCTTCGAGCTGCTCGCGGCGCTCGTGGCGTTCCATGCCGTGCAGGACGACGACTTGCAGCTGGGGCGCGAATTTGGTGAGTTCGGCGGTCCAGTTGGCGACCAGGCTGGTGGGGACGACGATGAGGGCGGGGGCGGTGAGGCGGCCTTCGGCGTGGTCGACGCAGATGTGGGCGATGGTTTGCGCGGTTTTGCCGAGGCCCATGTCGTCAGCCAGGAAGCCGCCGAGGCCGTAGGAGGCGAGGTGCTGCAGCCAGTCCACGCCGTGTTGTTGGTAGTGGCGCAGCTCGCCTTTGAACTCGGGTGGGACGACGACGGGAATGATTTCCGGCTCGCCACGGAAGCGCTCGACATAGGCCTCGATGGTGGCGGCGTTCTGCCAGCTGGTGGTGAGGACGTCTTCCAGCTCCAGCACCGTGGCGGCGGCGCCGACGGGGAGGACCAGGGATTTTTCGGCGGTGCGGCCGGCGGCCTCGATGAGGTCGCCCATGACGGAGAGGAGGCGGCGGATGCGGTCGGCGGGGAGTTTGATGACGCGGCCGTCATCCATGCTGGTGATGATTTCGTCGCCGACGATCTGGGCGGCGTCGATGCCGCCGCGGGCGAGGAGGTGTTCGAGGATGGGGAGCAGGGGGTGGCGGACGCCGTCGATCTCGATGCCGAATTCGAGGCTGAAACTGCCTTTTTCGGCGTCTTCCACGGTGACGTCGATATTGCCGACGTTTTCGGCAAGTTGCGGGCCAAAGTTGGCTTCGATGCTGCTTTGCCAGCCGAGTGCGGTGAGCTCGGGCACGCGCAGGGCGACGAAATGGTGCCATTGGGCGGCGGCGGTCTCGCCACGGAAGACCAGGACGCGCTGGCCGCGGGCAGATTTGCCGTCGGCCACGCGCATTTGCACGAAATTATCGGGGCGCAGGGTGTCGAGTGCCGCGGCCTCGGCGGCGGTGTCGCGGCGGATGAAGACGATGTTGCCGGCGGATTTGAGGCGGATGAACAGGGAGTCGTCGGCGCCGTCGACGCGGACGCCGCCGTAGTCGAAGTCCAGGGTCAGCACGTCGATCATGCGCGGGCGGCCAAATTCATCGGGCGCGTTGAGACGGCGCAGGCGCAGGACGGGGGTGCAGGGGCGCTCCAGCACGGTGGCGCCGGGTTCGGGGGCGTCCGGCAACACGGGGGCGATGTTGGCGGCGCGGGCGCGGCGGCCGGTGGGGCGCATGCGGGTGGGGGCGGGGGGGAATTCACGCTCGTGGGCGGGGATGATGGTGTCGATGAGCGATTTAGGCGCGGCTTTACGCAGGATAGGGAAGCATTCCAGGGCTTTGAGGGCGGTGGCGGCGAGGTGCTTGCACTTGCTCTCGCCACAGCTGCACTCGCGCTCGGCGAAGGAGACGCGCTGGCCCATGGCGACGGGGGTGATTTTGGCGGTCCACTTGGCGCCCATCTGGTTGGTGCCGGTGATGGTCTCGCCGTCCAGGGTGACGTCGGTCATCTCGGCCATGAACCGGCTGCTGGTGAGGATCTTGGAGTCGAACACTTTTTCCAGATCTTCAGCGGAATACGGCACCGGCATAGAGAAACCCTTCAAACTATTTTGCGCCGCCAGGCTTGGCGGCGCATCCGGCCCCCCGCGAGGCGGGCCAAAGGGTCTCATAGCCGATATTGAGGAAAAGGGCAGGGGGGAAAGAAAGAATTTTGCGGGAGGCTGGTTTGAAACAAGAGAAGGGGCGGCTATGCCCGCGCCCGCCGGGGCCTGAGGCCTGGGGCGCGGAAGCCTCCGTTAATTCATGCAGCCAATTGTCTCAAATTAGTCGACTACGGACAAGCAAGCATACCCAGGCTGGTGCCATTGACTTCATTGAGTCTGTGAATGAGGAATTTCCCTTCCGGATCAAGGAAGTACGGATCGATAATGGGCGCGAGTTCCAGGCCAAGTTCCACGGGAACGTCGCGGACAAAGGCATCCGGCACGCCTGCATCAAACCAGCCTCACCACAGTTGAACGGCAAAGTCGAACGCTCACATCGCTCGAACCAAGAGGAATTCTACCAGCTGCTCACGTATAAGGATGACGTCGACCTCGAAGCCAGGCTCAAGGAGTGGGAGAATTTCCATAACTTCTCACGCCCGCCCGGCGCATTCAAAGGCAAATCTCCTTACGAGTTACGAGGCGCTCAGCGAAGGTATATAACTAAGACAAGGGTTGTCTCTCCAGACCAGCGACATCACAGCTGCGGCGCCGTCATGGCCCCTTAAACCATTCGCCAATTCCCCTTGGGATCATTTTTGTATTCCATCACCGGGCTATGGAGCAGTGCGTTATAGGACTGGTCATCGATAAAACACGCTTGAGCAAACGGACTGCCGTGGTACGAGGCCAGCGGGTCGAGCGCCAGATCGATAATCGAAAAACTCCAAATCCCCGGCCCTGTGAGCACCCACACATTGGTCTGCGCCTGAAATTTGCGCACATTCTCCAGATTCCCGAGTATGCTGTTCAGCACGCGTTCCAGCACCGGCGATTTCGGCTTGGTGGCGATGAAACCATTATTGATGCAGCTTGTCTCCGCCTCAGTAAAGCGCAGCACGAGGTCGTAATTGCGCCGGTTGAAAAAATTCGTCAGCGGGCGCACGCTCACCTCATCGGCATCGATATAAATCCCGCCATGCTCCAGCAGATATGCAACACGGAAAAAATCCGCCTTCGCCGCCACATGCGGGCAGGCCTCGTATAATGCCAGCGAATCACTCCCCAGCGCGCCACGCAAAAACTCCCGTGCCGCCTCGTCGGAAAAAAGCTGATGCGTGCAATCCGGATTTGCCGCCTTGGTCCGTGCTACCAGTTGCGCCACCTCATCGGGCGGGGTTTGTGCATCCCAGAATTGGATGATCCGGCGCGGAATGGCCGGCGCCTCGCTCATCTCCTCGCTGGCCATTTGTTCCGCCTCCAGCGTGGCCAACGGCACTACAGGGAGCAGACGGGCCGCGAGCACCGGCTCCAACATGGTAATCCAGCCATTTTCGTAACCATAGCCCTGCCCGGTGCGCTGCCGGCGGGAGAAATATAATGCCGAGGCAGCGGCAAGAATCTCCCGCGGTGCCTTGCGGGCAATGTCCCGCAATTTCAGCAGGCCCTCTTCGCGCCGCCCCAAATCCAGCAAATGCGTGGCATGGTAGAAACTGGCATAGATATGGCCGGGCCGCAGCAACAGCGCCCGCGCCGCGTTGGTCTCGCCCTCCGCGAAGGCGAAATAGGCCTGGCATTCAATGCTCCGGCGCAGCAAATTCTCGAAGTCGCTATGGGTATCGTCCATTTTTCCTATCTTTACCGCAACCGCCAGTAATGGGCTCAAATCCCCAGCGTGGCGGGTTTTCCCGGCGGGGGGAAGGGGTGAGCCCCCGCGCGGCTAGGTCACGCTGTTTTGTACCATTCGCGGCCCCGCCGGACAATTCGCCCGCATCCGGCTCTAGCGGCCGCACCGGCGAAGGCATATAAACAACCCAATATTGAGTGGCTTCAGGGGGGGCTTGTTCTTGGCGGATCAACTGGCGGGGCAATTAAGTTTTGAGGCAAGCCGGAGCCGTCCCTGGTTATTTTTCGACCCTGATTATTACCTGGCTCAGGCTGTGCAGACCGGTCAATCGCTCCCGATTGACAGTCCGGATTCTTATCTGGCGCATTATCTTGCCCGTGGCGGCCGCGCCGGGCTTTCGCCCAATCGTTTCTTCGACGAAGCCTATTACCTTGCCCGCTATCCCGGCATCGCGCAGGCGGTTAGACAAGGTAGATGGGCCAGCGGCTTTGCCCATTATTGTGCGCAAGGCGCCACCGAGGATTACAGCCCCACCTGGTTTTTCGACAGCGCGTTTTACGAGAGCTCCAACCCCGACCTCACCTATGAAAACCTGCTGAAAGGGGAGTTTGCCGATCGCTATTCGCATTATCTGCGCGTCGGCCTCTCGGAATCGCGATTGGCGCATTGGCTCGTCGCGGCGCTGCGTCTGGTAACCCCCGCCTTCCAATATCCGCGCACGCCAAAAGATCTTTTTCAGTTTCTCGATGACGGCAAAGCTGTTGCCGCCGCCTTCAAACCAGTGCTCGATTATGCCTGGATGAAGGAAAAATACGCCTGGCCGCGCAGCCTGCGGGAAAGCGATTTTATTCGCCACTATCTGCTCAATGTCAAAGAATCCAAGCTCTCGCCATCGCCTTTCTTCGATGAGCCTTATTATCTGGCCACCTATCCCGAGATCGGCAACGCGCTGGAATCCGAGACATTTGGCAGCGGCTATGAGCATTTTATCCTGCATGGCATGATGGAGGGCCGCAAACCCTGCGCCGTGTTCGACCCGCAATTTTACGAGGAAACCAATCTCGCCACCGGCGCGCTCTGGCGTGCCGGCGCCGCGCCGCCCGCCGCCTTCGTGCATTTTTTGCAGAACCGCGCGGCAAAACGGCTGCCTATTGCGCGCCCTCTGGCCGACGGTGATGTCTCGGAGATTGCCGGTAAGGCGATCTATGAACGGCGCTGTGCCGTGAATGCCGGCATGCTGGCGCAAATGCCCTTGCCGCAAAGCGCGCCCGTGGTCAGCATCGTCATCATCGGGCGGGAGAATTTCGAACAGACTGCCAATTGCATCATTTCGGCCATCACCAACACCACGGCAGCGGTTGAAATCATCGTCTTTGACAATGGCTCGCAGGACCGCACGGCCGAAATCCCGCAGATCAATCCCGGGATCAGATACATCTCATCCGAAACCAATATCGGTTTTACCATCGCCGCCAATCGCGCGGCCGCCATTGCTTCTGGGCGTGTGCTGCTCTTCCTCAACAACGATACCGAGCTTGGCCCGCAAGCCATCGACATCGCGCTCGCCCGGCTCGATACGGATGCACAGATCGGCGTGGTGGGTGCCAAAACCATCCGCATGCATGGTAAATTGCAAGAAGCTGGCTGCGTACTTTTCAACGATGGCGGTTGCCTTGGCTATGGCCGCGACCTCGACCCGCATGATGGTAGGGTTAATTTTTTCCGTGACGTTGATTTCGTCTCCGGCTGCTTCCTCGCCGTGCGCCGGCAGGATTGGGAAGCGATGGGCGGTTTCGATGAAAATTTCGCGCCCGCCTATTACGAGGATACAGATTTCTGCGTCCGTATCTGGGAACGCGGGATGCGCGTGGTGTACGATCCGCGTATCCTGCTCTGGCATTATGAATACGGTTCTTCTTCCCTGCGCGAGGAAGCGCTCGCCCTGATGCGCCAGAATCAACGTTATTTCACCGCCAAGCACAAGGGCTATTTATCGCAATGCCCGGTCTCGGGCGCTGCTGATAAAGCCCGGCTGCGCCACATCGCCCGCCCGCGCGTTTTGTTCGTGGAGGATCAGATCCCCGACCCGATGCGCGGCATGGGATTTGTCCGCTCGGCAAGCATCGTCAAAGCTCTGGGCGACGCCGCCGGGCTGGTCTCCGTATTCGGCCTGCATAATCACCACTGGCCGCAAAGTACGCCGCAAGCGGATAGCAAGGTTGAAATCCTCACCGGCTTCAATGTGAATAACGCCGGCATGTTGTTTCGAGATCGCATTGGGTTGTGCGACGTTGTTTGGATCTCGCGCACTCATAATCTGGCAAGGCTGCAGGAATGGCGCCGAGCCTGCCCGGAGTTCTTCAAAACCACCCGCATCGTGCTGGATACAGAGGCGCTTGCCGCCTTCCGCCGCTACGCTTATGCCAAGCTCGCCGGCCAGAATGCGGATATTACCATGCTGCTGCAGGAGGAGTTGGAACATCTCGACGGGGTCAATCAGATTTTCGCCGTCAGCGCCTTCGACCGTGACCTCCTGGCCGGGGCGCTGCAAGCGCTCGGACGGGATATCCCCGTGGGGATTCTCGGCCACGCCATGACCCCGCCGTCTATCCTGCCGCGCTTCGAGGAGACCAGCGACATCGTCCTGGTGGGCGCCTATTCCCAGCCGGACAGCCCGAATACAGATGCCGTGCTCTGGTTCGACCGCGAGGTACGCCCCTTGCTGACCGATCTGCCCGGCTTGCGCTTCACTATTGCCGGGAGCGAGGCCGCCGCCTTCGCCGAGGCCGCCGGATTGCGACATCAATACCATATCGTGAATAATCCGAAATATATATCCGATTTATACAAAAAGGCCCGGCTGATGGTCGCCCCCACGCGCTTTGCCGCGGGCATCCCGATGAAGGTGCATGAGGCGGCCAGCCATGGCGTGCCGGTGGTGATGACCGAGCTCTTGGCCGACCAGCTGGGCTGGCGCCGCTACGGCGCTGGTGTTTCCACGACACCGCCGGAACAAATGGCCCATTCCATCCGTCACCTCGCCCTCAACCAGGAGGCTTGGCAGCGCTGCCAGAGCCTGCAGCTTGATTTGATCCGGCAGGATTGCGATCCAGCGCGGTTCAGCGAGACAATTCGTCAGGCGATCACGGTTTAGGACGACTTTTTGATTTGGTTGACGCCATGGCGGGCAGTGTCTAGCGTCGCGTTGGCGAGGCGCATGTTTGGGAGGGTGGTTACGAAGCAATGCTGATTTACGACACTCCCTTATGGAGTATCGTCGACACTGCGTGGTATCTGTCTTTTTACCCCGTTGTCCGGGCTTTGGCTGAGTCTGACGATGAAACCACCCTGACCAGTGTCTATATGCGGTATGGCCGCCAGCTCGGCCATTCGCCGAACCCGCTTTTTCACGAGATGTGGTATTTGCAGCAAAACCCGGATGTGCGCCAAACCGTGCAAGGCGGCGGGCTGGCGTCCGGGTTCGAGCATTACCGGGCTTTTGGCTGTGCCGAGCGTCCGCCGCATTGGCTGTTCAGGCCAAGCCATTACGAACGAGAATTCAATACCAAGTATCAGCGCGCCTTCGACCCCGAGCTCGACGGCAATATATACGACCATTTTTTGCGCTTAGGGCAGTTCCAGGGCCTCTCCGGGCATTGGCTATTCGATGCCGGCGTCTACGAGGCGCTGAGCGATTACGAGACTATTCAAAGCATCCGCCGTAAAGGCCCCTACGCCACCTATGTCTCGCGCCTCGGCTTGGTTTACCAGGAAGGTACCACCACGCATTTCTTCGATCCCCACTGGTACCTGGCCGCGTACCCGCAAGTGAGCCAGGGCATCGATGACGGGATATGGACCTCGGCCCTGGAGCATTACCTGAGCAATCAGGCGCCGTTGAATTTTGATCCCACGCCGATCTTTTCGGAATCCGCCTATTGCATGGCCTATGAGGATGTCCGCACGGCTATCGCGCAAAACGCCATACGCAACGGGTATGAGCATTACTTGTTGTGTGGCCGGCATGAGAACCGCCCGTTTTTTGGGCGCGGTTAGCGGCTCTTGGACGAAAAGGCGGCGTTGACCCAATTGCGGGGGGTTGCTCTATAGCGGACCATACAATTTCGGGCCATCGCCCGAGATAATTGATGTCGATCCAATATCATCATACCGATCGGCAGTGTGGGGTTTTGTACCGATATCTGTACGATAGAATGGGCGACCGCCCGCGTCCACAAGCCCGGTCCGGTTGAAAGCCAGATCAGGTCGGTATCACCACGATTAATGGCGGTGACCGCATTGTCTAGGGCATAAGCAATGACGGGATGTTCTCTGGAAACGGCAACAAAATCATTGCCTATCGTTCCTAAATCTTCCTGATAAAGAACAAGATCGGCGTTTGGCGGTACGATTGTCGAAATAGGCCGCAAGCAGCGATTATCGGCATCGACGTAGATGCCTCCATTATGAAAAAGCCAAGCGAGCCTGCATATATCGGCCTTCTGCGCCGGTTCACGCGCACGACGATATGCTGTTGACACCCTCTCGGGAAATTCTTTGGCTAAAAATTCCAGGGCCGTTGAGTCGGTAAAATGGTGAATAGTGTAGCCGGGATTGAGGCTCTTCCACGTCGCCATTAATGCCGCGACATCATCAGGAGGGGATGAACTATCCCAAAACTGCATAATCTGTTTTGGGATAGTGTTGTCGCTGCCGCCTTTAATGAACGACATTCCACCAGACTGCCGCAAAGCTATGATCAAGCACGTAGCGGCAGCAATACTATTAGGATAATTTCGTACTTCTTCAAGTAACAAGATGGCTCGCGTCGAGGGAGGTAGTGTTTGAGAATTTTTCAACCGCACAGAAAGCTCGTGGTCGAGTCTGTATTCATCCAAAATCTGCCCGAAATGTGTCTGCGAAATATTAAGCGACTTGCCCTGCAGCTTCAGGGCCGGCCTCGAGAGAATGCAAAACTTTTGCAAGTGATCCCGGGCGCCTGCCAAATCGAACATAAGCATATTAACTCTTGTCAGACTCCACTGTATGCCTTGATCCTCGGGACAAAGATCCGCAGCGGCTTCATAACTGTGCATTGCATCCGAAAGGCGCCAATCCCTTTCGAATAAGGCGCCCTTGAATCCTGCTATGATTGCTCTCTCTTGAACGGTAATGGCAGGCATCTCTTCCAGGCAGTTTTCGAGTTCGCGAGTTGAGCTAAGTAACAACTCTGTTTTGAAGCGCTCAGACCATATCCAGAAGCTGTTTGGCGCAATGGCAGTCGCCTCTCGGGCGATCGCGAGAGACCTATGGTACTCGCCTTCCAACCGTTTTAAGAAGATTTTTTTTGCCAAAGTAATTGGCCGGCGCCCATGCATTGCTTCGATCGATTCCGCCATCGAAAACGCGTCGGGGATATTTCCCGTTGCCGCCAATGCATCGAGCGCACCAAGCTGGAAAGATATTTCACCGGGATTAACGGCCATTGCACTTTTATAAATGTCATAGGCTATTCCTGGTTTCCCACTCAACATTTCCAGGTCTGCCAGTCGCGTGAGAGCAAGTGTGTTGCCAGGGTCTATCGTTACGGCCTGTTTTAGATGCTCATCGCAATCCGCCCGTAAGCCGAGTGTCAGCTCTTCGAAGGCCATTTCAGCGAGAATATCCGCTCTGTGCTTGTCTATCTCATGCGCATTCCGAAACGCCTCCAGCGCCTCCGCGTGGCGACCTTTGGAGCGTTCTGTCAGCCCAATGCTCAAAAGAGCGTCAACGTGATGTGGATGCGCTGACAAAACCTGGTATGCGCTTTGCAAAGCGGCGTCTCTGTCACCCAAGTCACGCTGTTCGGCGGCAGCCTCCAGTAGGGGATAGGGGTCATGTGGTGCCAAAGCCGCGGCATCTAAAAAATGTTGCAGCGATTCGTTTCTGTTCCCTATTGACCTGGCGCAATATCCAAGACCAAGATGGCCAGTCACATTGTCAGGGGCCAAGTCTAGTCCGGCCTTATAAGCGGCGATAGCCTCCTCAATTCGCCCTAGATGGCGCAATTCACCGGCTGCCTCCAGATGCGCCCAGTGATTTGATTGATCAGCCACACGGCCTGCCTCGAAATAGGCTAATGCCGCGCCACGGTCACCCCGCTCCCGCGCTCGCTGCCCCAGAAACAGATATGCCCCGACCGGAGCCGCACCAAGATTTAGTGCTTGCAGATAGGTCGCCTCAGCTTCATCGAATTGCCCCAGATCAATCAACACAGCGGCAATCTGGAGCAGGGGTGTGGGATCGTGGGGGGCAATTTTTGCCGCCTCTCTAAACTGCTCAACCGCAGCGGCGTCGTTGCCCCTTCGTCTTTCGCATTTGCCCAGCCCGATGTGGGCTTCTGTATTATTTGGGGCAATGCGCAGTCCTTCGGCATAAGCCGCTTCAGCACTGTCAAGAGCGCCCATTTCCAGCAACTCCTCAGCCGCCTCAAGTATAGGCCAGGGGTTCGACGGCTGAGCCAATGCTCCCGCTTGGAAATATGTAAGAGCCAGCCGGCGATCACCTCTTGCTCTGGCGCATTGTCCAAGGCCGAGCCATGCGTCCGCGCAATTCCTGTCCTGAAAGAGCACTTCGCGGTAAGCTTCCTCGGCGTCTTTAAATAAACCGCGAGCTCTCAGCTCGACCGCAACACCCAAACCAACGGAGGCGTTTTGCGATTCTTCCTGTGGAGAGATGTCTGCATTAGAATTGGCATCTCCTGTTTCCAACTCCAGGGAAAGACCAAGCGTACCCGTTTTCAAATCATCCTTTAGTCGATGCCGCTCGAATGGTAATAATG
The DNA here is from genome assembly GCA_003164135.1 of Acetobacteraceae bacterium. Classification (GTDB taxonomy): domain Bacteria; phylum Pseudomonadota; class Alphaproteobacteria; order Acetobacterales; family Acetobacteraceae; genus Acidocella. Next base: position 75,206 of record PLSD01000048.1, on the reverse strand, counting down.
CTATTTGGTTAGGTGAAGCTGGTCAAGCGCTTTGTCCCGCATCTTCGCGCCAAGGTAAACCGCCAGCGTGGCCGAGGCTGGCGGCTATGCCGTTATGCGGCTTCGCGTCTGGCCGAAAGGGCCAGATACGGGCCGGCTTGTAGAATCTGGACTTCCAGAATCGAGGCCTGTCCGGGCGCCGTGGCGACCGGCAGGCTGGCGAAACCATTGGTCCAGCGCCGCTCCGCCGCTTCCGGCACATACCAGCCGGCGAGGCTGGCATCGTGCAGATGCGCGGTGATGCGCTTTTGCGCGCGGCCGGTATGCAGCGTGATCTCGCCCACCAGAACGCCCAGATCACGGCGGTCATTCAGATATGGGGCGCGGGTTTCATTCGGGCGCGCGGTACGCGAAGCCAGAGCGAGACCGGCCATGCCGGCAGGCAGCATGAACAGCGCCTTGCCTGGCAGGATGCGCAGCGGGCGGATTTCCACCCCGTCTTGCGCCACCAGACACAAATCCGGGTCCTCGGACAATGCCGGGGCCGGGATGGCGGCAGCCGGCGCCAGCGCTTGAGCACGGCAATTCAGCTCCTGCCAAACCGGCTGGACCTGGCAGGGTTCCACTAGTAGCGGCGCCGCCATGGAGGGGCCGGCAACAAGCTGCGCCGGGTTGGCGAAAAGCGGGCGCAGGGAGGAAATGCTGGCATTGGCAAAATTGCCGCGATTGCCGGTATCGAGATAACTCTCCACCGCCAAGTCTTCCGCCAGCAAAATGCCGTGCTCCTCCAGCTCAACGTGGTAATAGGTAAAGCTGGCGATGCTCTGGTCGGCAAAGATGCTACACCCATTGACCAGCAAGCGGGCGGGGATGAGGCCGCCCCCGGCCAGGATGCAATGCTCGGCGGTGACCAGCAGATCCCGGCTGGGCTGAGCGTCGCCAAAAGCACAGGCTTTGATGCGGATCGGGTGAGCGTCATCGGCGGATAAATCCCCCGGTTTGACATGGCGATGCCCGACCCATTTGACTGGCCGGGCATGTTTCTCGCCATCCACCAAAGTGATGACGAGATCTCCGGGCACCAGGGTTTCAACCAATTTTGTGCCATCTGGCGTGGCGATGGCTGTGCCCTCCAGGAAGCAGGCGACAAGCTCGTAAGTGCCTTTATTATCGAGGGCCTGAAGATTATTGGTGCTGACACCGGCCGCCAAGGTGACGTTTTTCAGGACAATACTCGTGCCATTGAGCCCGATTGAATAGGTACCGGCGGCATTTCCGGTATTTGCAGTGATTGTGAGGCCGGTTATCTGGCTGCCATTGGTCAGCGCGATCGCGTCACCAAGGCCGAAGCCGGTGATTGGCACGGTGATATTGCCGATATAGCTGGGCACTTCCAGCGTATTGGTCTGCCCCGAGCCAGCCGGCCCGAAGGTAATGCTGGTGGTTGAATTGGGATTGGTAAGATAAACCGAGCCACCACTGGAAATTATGATCTTGGGGCTGCCGGACTTAACCGTGGTGAGGTTCGATGCGTTGCCCAGTGTACCGCCATCGACTGTGAAGGTGCCCGAGCCGCCAATGCCACCACTTGAATCGGTATAGGTGCCTTCGATCGACGCCGTGCCGTTAACCAGCAGGCCGTCGGAACCTGTGAGAGTGGCGCCCGAGGCGATGTCCAGCGTGCCATTGACGGTGATCGCGCCGCCGGCCACGGACGCGGTTCCACTCACATTGAACGCGCCGCCGGCAGAGACGGTCAAGCCGTTGGTGAAGCTGAAATTGCCTTTGGGCTCGATATTGAGCACACCTTTGGACAGCACATCCATCACATTGCCCGAAAGCGTGCCATAGACATTGATGGTAGAGGTAGATGTACCGCCGCCAAGGTCGATCTCTTTGACATTGCTGACGGTTTCTGTGCTGCCGGAGGAGGTGCCGATGGTGACCGTGCCGCCATTGTTGATCGTGATGGTCTCGTAGCCAGGCAGAGTGCCGCCCTGCCAGTTAGATGGGGTATCCCAATCGCCAGTGCCGGTATTCCCCCAGGTTGCCATAGACCAAAAAAACCTTTGCTAAAAAAACGTGAATCTGGATAACCGTGGATCAATTTTAGTTCCATATCACCTAATGTCTGTTAAGGCCATTTTTTGCGAGGCGGGGCAAGGCAAGTTTTTGTGAAACGGAACACAAATGCTTGATACGCCACTCATGGCGGCGCCGGGTTGACCCGCTGGCGCCAAACCGGCTCGCCGCTTTGTGATCCCCAGAAGGTTGAACACTTGCATCTCACAAACTATGACAAATCTCGATGGAGATTGCGGCGTGTCGAAAACAACCTAAAGTAGCGACGTCGGTTTCTTCCTGTTTACAGACTGGGATAACATGGCAAATTCAGCTGAGATGCACACGGGCAATACCGCCGATTATCTGAATCTTGGCACGCTGGTTCTGCGGCCTGCAACGCATCATCCGGACAATACGGGGGCGCCGATCACGGTTATCGTCTCCGGCATTGGCCGCTCCGGCACCAGCATGACTGCCGCGGTGCTCGGCGCGCTGGGAATCCCGATGGGCAAAACCCGCTCCGCCGTAACGGAAGACGAGGAGTTCCTGCACAGCCTGCTCTATTTCGACTATCAGCGCATGGCCAAGCTGATCGAGGTGCGCAACCAGGAAAATGCGCGCTGGGGGTTCAAATTCGCCTCGCTGCAAAACCATTTGCTGCCGCCACAGATGAGTTATTTCCGTAACCCGCATCTCATCGTGGTGATGCGCGACCCCGTCGCGATTTCTACCCGGGCCGGACTTTCAGACCCGGATATCAAGAGCGACGCCGAGGCTTTTGCCAATGTCGTGGCGCAAAGCGCCGATATGGCGAATTTTCTCACCAAGGCGGCATGTCCGACTCTGCTGCTGAGTTACGAAAAATTCATCAGTTTCCCCGACCATGCGATCGACGTGATCGCGGCGTTTTGCGGGCTGGAGTGTAACGCGGTGCGGCGCGCCCAGGCATTGCATGCCGTGGCGCCGAATAATCCCGCTTACATTGCTTTGTTTCATAATCAGTACAAAGGCCATCTGGACGGCGTGCGGGACGGCAAGGTTCTGGGCTGGTGCCGCGCCGACGGCACGGCAAAGCCCGTGACCGTGGAGCTGGAAGCCGGCGATAACGTCGTCGCCACGGCCTTGGCCAATCTGCACCGGGGGGATCTGGAAGCAGCCGGGGTGGGCGATGGATGGCATGCTTTCGAGATCGACATTTCCAATATGCCGATCACCGACGAGGATGTATTGCGCGTGCGGGTCGCGCAGACCGAGATCTTCCTCGATGGCAGTAATCTGCCCCTGGGAACGCTGCGCCGGCGCTGAGTGAGGCCGGGCCGCGCTTGGCTGTTACAATCCGGCCGCGGCGAGGTGCGCCCTTAAGCCACAGCCGCCCAACGCCGCCTATTGTGATTTGCATTCGGCACCGATACATGAAAACAGCGGACTACATTACCTGAGGGAGCAATGGCCTTGTGGTGAACCTAGCCATGGTTCGGCAAAAAGCTGGAATTTCTCCCTTGCGTACTGAATAAGAGACGGATTTAGATTTGAAGGCGGCACGCACCGCGATTCGGCCCTAACATCTTCCGGCTCCGGATAAATGGTTTCGAGGATACATGCTGGCATCTAGCGAAGTGGAAGAGGATATCGCAACCATCGCAGATTCAGGTCTGTTCGATGTTGAGTGGTACCTCAAAATTTGTACGAACCCTGGTGATGCACGCCCAGACCCCTTACGGCATTATGTTCTGCGAGGCGAATTTGAAGGCTTGCAGCCATGCCAGGACCTCACGCTTGACCCGTATCGCGGCAGCGCCGGCACTGAGCTGATTGGCACGCGCAGCCCGCTGGCGCATTATATTAAGCACAGCAACCCAGGCTTGCAGATTGACCTGATCCGGCGCTCCGGCTTGTTCGACCGCGTCTGGTATCTGGAACAAAATGCCGACGTCCGGGAGCATGCGATCGACCCGATCCGGCATTATGTTTTTTATGGCGCGAAAGAAGGGCGCACGCCGAATCCCGAACTCGACCTTGCCCCCTACACCCAAAAAACGCTGACGCTGACCGGTATCGCGCAGAATCCGCTGGTCAATTACATGCTGAGCGAGAGCCTGGACAGCAATACAAGGATCATCACCCATTCAGGCTTGTTTGATAGTGCCTGGTATCTGGAAAAGAACGTCGATGTCCGCAGCTCCGGCGCGGCGCCGTTGCGCCATTACATTCTCTACGGCGAGCAGGAGGGGCGGCGGCCGAATAAAAGCCTCAACCTGAAGCAATACACCTATAATGCCGGCCTGACCCCCGGCAAATGCCGGCTCGTGCATTACATTCTGTTCGGCACGCCGGACAAGCTGATCGACCCCGGCCTGCTCACGATGTTTTCACTAAAAACGCTGGAATTGGCGATGGACCGGCTGACCCGTTTGCCGCTGTTCAAGCCGGAAGATTATCTGGAACTGAATAACGACGTGGCGAAGGCGGTGAAAACCGATACCGCCGACCCGGTCAACCATGCGCTGACACATGGGTTTCCGGAGGGACGGAAAGTGTTCAAGCCTTTGCGGGTGGCGCAGGTGCTGGGCGATAGCACGCGCCGGCCCTTTCCGGTGCTGCCGGCACAGGCGCGACAGGCCGGGGTCCATGCGCCGGTGGGCGTACTCTATAACGCCGCCGGCAATGTATTTATCAAAGAGCTGGCGCAGGAGCTGGTTGATGCGCTGAGATTCATCGGTGCCGAGGCCAGACTGTATGACGATCAGAGCGAGCCGGATGAGTTGCCCGCCACCACCATCATCACCGCGCCGCACGAGTTCTTCCATATCGGCCACGGCCCTAAATGGGTGACGGACGAGATCGTCCGCAACGCTTTCATGTATAATACCGAGCAGCCGCAAACCATCTGGTTCGAGCGCGCGGTGCCGTTCATCCTGGCGTCACGCGGCGTTGTCGATATCTGCTACCAGATCGCGGATATTTTTCGGCAATGCGGCCTGCCAGCGCTGCATTTCAATCCAAATGCCCTGCCCAGTGATGAATGGCTGTATCCAGAGGATCTTTCCCACCCGTTTTACCGCGTGCTGCCCAAAGCCGCCTGGAGCCGCCCGGACCCGTCCACGCCGATCACGCAGCGCCCGCTCACCGTGGCGTTTTTCGGCGCCACCTCGCGCCGGCGGGAGATGTTTTTTGCCCGCAGCGCGCAGTTTCTCGCTAACTACGAAAATTTTATCTATTACCGTAAATTCACCGGCCCGCTCACGGCCAATGCTCGCGACGGTATTTTATCGCGTATTGGCCGGCATGTGACGGCGCATGCGAAAATATCGTTGAACATTCATCGCGATGATCTGGGGTTTTTTGAATGGCACAGGCTAGTGAAGCTCGGCATGCTGGGAGGCAGCATCGTGGTGACCGAACCCTGCTTGCCGCACCCTGTGTTCAAACCCGGTGTGCATTTTCTCGAAGAGGCAGCGCGGCATATGCCGGATCTGATCGAATGGCTGGTGGATAGCCCGGACGGTCAGGCGCATGCGGCGAAAATTCAGGAAAACGTGCTGCGGATCACCGAGCCGCGCTTTGCCCTGGAAAATAGCGGGGCATTGAGTGAGTTTTTACAAAATGGCGGTGCTGGCGCATGAACATCGATAAGCTTTGGGCGCCGGCGACGAAAACCGTTTTCGATTCCTGGGCGAACGATAAAACTGCCGCCAAGCGCGCCGCCCAGCCAGTGCCGGCGGATTTGGTGAGCGTTTGCGTGACGCTTTATAATTATGAGCGCTTTGTCGAAGAATGCCTCGATTCCGTGGCGGCGCAGACGCATGAAAAACTGGAATTGCTGGTCATCGACGATGCCTCGCCGAAAGATAATTCGGCCGAGACCGCCGCAGCTTGGGCCGAAAAAAACGACGCCCGTTTCCATCGCGTGCGGGTACTTGCGCATGTGCGCAACCAGGGGCCGGCCGAGGCGCGCAACACCGTCTTCCGGGAAGCGGCGGGCGAATTCGTGTTTATCATCGATGCCGATAACGATATTTTTCCACGCGCCATCGCAAGACTGTACGACGCGGCGCATACTGGCGGCTTTGATGCGACCTATAGCCAAATCGTCAAATTCGGCGATGAGATGGCCATTGGCGAAGCGGATATCTGGGATATCGTGGAGATGCGCCGGCAAAATTATGTCGACGTGATGGCGCTGGTGCGCCGCGCCGCATGGGCAGCGGTCGATGGCTTCACCCATATCGACGATGGCTGGGAGGATTACGATTTCTGGCTGAAATTCATCGATGCCGGGTTTAGCGCCGCCTATGTGCCGGAAATTCTCTGCCGCTATCGCGTGCATGGCAAATCCCGCACGGCAACGGAGGCGCACGCGGCGCATGAGGATCTGCGCGTGCTGATGGCATTCCGGCATATTGGCTTCGGCCTGATGCCGCTCGAGCTGGCAGCGATGGAAGCGGCGGAGACGCAGGCCACGCCGCCCATGCCGGCAAGCCCTGATGTGAAGCCAGCGCCGAAAGCTGCGAAGCGCAGGGTGACCCCGTGAGCTTGCGGGTGCCCGCCATTCTGGCATGACCCGTTTCCTGCCCTCGCCGGACGGCCCGGATTGGCGTGTTTTCGATGCTGACTGGTACCGGGACCAGCACCGAGAAGAATTGGCCGGCGCTGATGGGCAAGCGGCTCTGGCGCATTACCAAAGCGCAGCCAAACAGAGCGCGGTATCGCCCAATCCGTATTTCAGTGAAGCCTGGTACCGCACGACTTTTCCGGATGTGGCGGCGCTTATCAAGGACGATAAAATATCATCGGGATTCGCGCATTACCAAGCCGAGGGTTTTTACGCGCGTTCGCCGCATTGGCTGTTTTCCGAAGGGTTTTACCGGACGACCTATCGTGAATTGACAAACGCCTTTCTGGCGGATGGCGGCTTTCTCAACGGCTATGATCATTTTTTGCGCCAAGGCGACCGCGCTTTGTGGCAAGGCAGCCTGTTTTTCGACCCCAGGCTGTATCTGCGGCATTTTGTGCCGGAAAACGGTGCTGGGCCCTTCGCGTATTTTGCGCGGCAGGGATTTGCGAATAAGGCGCATCACCGCCTCTCCTGGTATTTTGATGATGCCTGGTATGCCGCGCAGTTTGGCGGCACGGTGGCGGCATCATGCGGCTCCATGCTGGAGCATTACCTTACCCACGCCGAGGGCAAAAAAAACAATCCGTCGCCTTATTTTTCAGAAGCGTTTTATGCGGAGATTTATCCCGATATCGCGGTCGCGGTGGCAGCCGGGAAATTCCGGAATGGCTTTGACCATTTTATCCAGCATGGAATTTTTGAGCAGCGCCAGCCCCACCCTGATATCAATCTCGAAGATTATTTCAGGAATGTTTCGGTACAGGCGGATATCGAGGCAGGGCTGTTCCGTGATGCGTTTGCGCATTTTTCGGCGCATGGCGGCATTTTGGCTGGCCCGGCCAGGGTGGCGGATCATCAGGCGGCGCAAAGCGTTGTTGCCGCGCGGGCGCGCAATGTCTCGGCGTTGCTGGCACGGCGGGGCTTGGATTTTTCCTATACGGGCGACCCCGTGCTCAGCGTGCTGATGCAGCTGCAAAACGACCCGGCGCCAGCGCTACTGGCATTGCAGGCGCTGCGTTTGGCGACATGCGGCCAGAATGTGGAACTGGTGCTGGTGGAGAGTGCCAAGGGCTGCCCGGCGGCAATGCTGGACGTTTGCCTGCGCGGTGCGCATGTGCTGCGCCCGGCTCCCGGCACGAGCGTGCTGGAAGCCGGGCTGGCGGCGAATTTGCTCCCCCCCACCGTGCCGGTGCTGTTGCTGGGGGCGGATACCGTGATCGAGGGTGATGCCGTGGCGGCGGCGCAAGCGCGGTTGGAGTCGGCGCCAAATATTGGCGCGGTGGGCGGGAAAATTCTCTCCTGCAATGGCCAATTGCAAGCGGCTGGCGGGATCGTTTGGCGCGATGGCAGTTGCACACCCTATCTGTGTGGCGCCGCTTCTGACGTGCCTGAGGCGAATTTTACCCGCGACGTTGATTTTTGCGCTTCCGCTTTTTTGCTGTTGCGCGCGGGCCTGCCGAGCCAGCTTGCCGGTTTCGGGCTTGACGGGGGCACGCTTGCGGATGCCGGGCTCTGCCTCGACATTCTTCGTCTAGGTTTTCGTGTCGTCTATGATCCGGCGGTGGCGGTGACCAATATCGCCGGGCTGGATGCTGGCGGGTTGCACATAAACCCCACGGCGTTCAAAAAATTTCAGACAAGACATGCGGATTTTCTGGCTCTGCAACCCAGGCGCTGGGATGGAAGCGACATCCGGGCGCGTCATGCGCGGTCAGACCCTGGCTTGCGGATTCTGCTCATCGAGGACCGGCTGCCATTTCGCGGTCTTGGCGCGGGATATACCCGAACGCATGATCTGGCGCACGAAATGGCGCGGATGGGACATCATGTCACGTTGTTTCCGGTTTTCCGCGCGGTGGAAAGCCAGTTGCGGATCTGGCATGAATTCGCCAGCGAGATTGAAGTGATCCATGACCGGGAATTGCCGGATCTCCCTGACTTTCTCGCGGCGCGGCCCGATTTTTATGATGTGCTCTGGCTGGCGCGGACGCAAAACGCGGCCCGGGTGCTGCCTGTTTTGCAACAAGCGGGAATGGAATTGCCGGGACGGCACAAAATCCTCGATACCGAGGCGATTGCCGCTTTGCGCGATCTGACAAAGTGGGAGATGCAGACAGGCCAGGTGGCGGACGACCCCAGCGCCGCGGTGCATGCGGAGCTTGAATATGCACCGGCTTTCGACACGGTGATTGCGGTGAATGAGGCGGAGGCGCAATGGCTGCGCCGGATCGGGCTTGGGCGCGTGAAAATTCTCGGCCATGTGCAAAAGGCCAAGCCAACCGCGCCGGGATTTGAAGAACGCCAGGGCTTGCTGTTTGTCGGCGCGCTGCATGACGTGAATTCGCCGAATTTGGATTCTCTACACTGGTTTGTTGAAAACGTGCTGCCCCGGCTGGAAGCAAAGCTCGGCGCCCGCCCTAGGCTCACCGTGGCGGGCTATGTGAACCAGCGGCTGGATTTGACAAAACTTAGCCGCACGCCAGGTGTTTATCTGCGCGGGCCGCAAGAGGATCTGACACCGCTTTATGCCAGCCACCGCGTTTTTATCGCCCCAGCGCGTTTTGCGGCCGGCATACCGTATAAGCTGCATGAGGCCGCCGCTTTTGGCATTCCGATGGTCGCCACACCCTTGCTGGCCGGGCAACTGGGCTGGGAGACCGGCACGGAATTACTGACCGCAAAGACGGATGACGGGGAGGAGTTTGCGGCGCAAATTGTAGCACTCTACACCAGCCCGGATTTATGGAGGACATTGCGCATGCAGGCATTGGCACGGGTGGAGGCGGAAAATTCTCCCGCACTGTATGAAGCGGCACTGCGCGATATATTGGAGACTGACGGATTGCCGCTCACGGCCCGGTAAAAACCGTATGCGAGTTTTCGTAATTCCCGGCCCTACTTAATCAAATTCGTGAAGCCGTTGGTCATGGGGTAGCGGCGGTCGCGGCCGAAGGCGCGCAGGGAAATTTTGACGCCGGGGGGGGCTTGGCGGCGTTTGTATTCGGCGCGGTCTAGGAGTTTCCAGATGCGCAGGACGGTGGCGCGCTCGAAACCTTCGGACACTACGTCGTCGATGCTGGCTTCGCCTTCGATGAGGCGGTGCAGGATGGCGTCCAGGATGTCGTAGGGGGGTAGGGAGTCCTGGTCGGTCTGGTTGGGTTTCAGCTCGGCGGAGGGGGGTTTGGTGATGATGCGATCGGGCATGGCGGGGGCGTGCGGGCAGAGGGTGCCGGCGGGGGTGTGGGCGTTGCGCCAGCGGGAGAGTTCGAAGACCGTGGTTTTGTAGATGTCTTTGAGCACGGAATAGCCGCCGCACATGTCGCCGTAGAGGGTGGCGTAGCCGACTGACATTTCCGATTTGTTGCCGGTGGTGAGCAGCATGGGGCCGAATTTGTTGGAGAGCGCCATGAGGATGAGGCCGCGGGTGCGCGATTGCAGGTTTTCCTCGGTGATGTCCGGCTCGCGGCTGGTGAAGGCGGGGGCGAGGGCGGTGGCGAAAGCGTCCATGGCGCCGGAGATGGGGATGGTCTCGTAAGGGATGCCCAGCATGTTTGCGCAGGCGGCGGCGTCTTCCAGGGAGTGTGTTGAGGTGTAGGGGCTGGGGAGCATGACGGCGCGGACGCGCTCTGGCCCGAGGGCGTCGGCGGCGACGGCGGCGGAGATGGCGCTGTCGATGCCGCCGGAGAGGCCGAGGACGATGCCGGGGAAGCCGTTTTTGTTCACATAGTCGCGCAGGCCCATCATCATGGCCTGGTAGATGAGCTCCAGGCGGTGCGGCTCGGGCGCGAAGCTGGTTTGGGCGCAGATGAGGCCGGAGGGGGTGCGGGTCCACTCGGTGAGGGTGACGGCTTGCGCGAAATGGGGGAGCTGGGCGGCGAGGCCAGAGTCAGCGTTGAGGACAAAGGAGGCGCCGTCAAAAACGATTTCGTCCTGGCCGCCGGTGAGGGCGGCGAAAATGTAGGGGAGGCCGGTTTCGGCGACACGCTGGGCGGCGAGGGCGATGCGGGTTTGGTGCTTGCCGTCCTCGAAGGGGGAGCCGTTGATGGAGAGCAGGAGCTCGGCGCCGGAAGCGGCGAGGGTTTTGGGCACGGTGGGGAACCACCAATCCTCACAGATGAGCAGGCCGAGACGGAAACCGCGGAAGTCCACCGGCATGGGGACGGGGCCGGGGGCGAAGACGCGCTTTTCGTCGAACACACCGTAGTTGGGGAGCTCGTGCTTTTTGCGTTTGGCGATGATTTTGCCATTGTCGAGGACGAAGGCGGAGTTGTGCAAAGCGGTGCCGTTGCGCCAGGGGGTGCCGATGATGATGCCGGGGCCGCCGTCAGCGGTGTCTTTGGCGAGGTCCTCGGCGGCTGCTTCGCAGGCGGTGACGAAGGCGGGTTTGAGGACGAGGTCCTCGGGCGGGTAGCCGGAGATGGAGAGTTCGGGGGTGACGAGGAGGTCCGCGCCCATGGCGGCGGCTTGCGCACGCGCGGCGCGGATGAGGGCGAGGTTTTTGTCGATGGCGCCGACGTGGCTGTTGAGCTGGGCGATGGCGATGCGGAGGGTGGTCATGGGTGCGCCCCGTCAGGTTAGGCGTGGATGCCCGCTTGCGCGGGCATGACGGTGTGAATGTTAGCCGAGGTCACGTTTGACCGAGCGGAGTAGGAATTCGCGGCCGATTTTGACCATGGGTTGGCCGTCGTAGGCGACGATGTCGGCGGTGGCGTAGGTTTCGGACCAGGTTTCGGGGATGAAGCTGCCGGTGCCGACGACGTCTATGGGGGTGCTGGCGTCGGCCATGACGCTGCATTTTTCGACGCCGAAGCCTGAGCTGGCGACGATGCGGACTTTCTCGAAGCCGGCCTGGTTGAGGGCTTCGCGCATTTTCCAGATGGCGGCGGCGGAGACGCCGGTGCCGATGAGGTAGCGTAGTTCGGTTTGGCTGCGGTAACGGCGCAGGGCGCCCGGGGCGTGGCGTTCCAGTACGGCGTAGCTTTCCTGCGGGTCGAGGCCTTCTAGGAAGCGGCCGCCGTGGGTGTCTAGCCGGACGGCCATGCGGCCAGCTTGGGCCATGTCGGAGAAGTGGCGCGCGACGGTTAAGGCGTCCGTGATTTCGCGGCCGAAGTAATCCACCAGCACGGTGAGGTCGTCCTGAGGATAAGTATCCACGAACATTTCAGCCGCGCGCAGGGTGGAGCCGGCGTAGCCGATGAGGGCGTGCGGCATGGTGCCGTAGCCGACGGGGGCGTTGAAGTAGTGGGCTGTCCAGTCGTTGGCGTTGCCGATGAAGCCTTTGGCGCCCTCAGCTTGGGCGGCGCGGGAGCCGACGGCGGCGGCGTAGGCCATGATTTCCTGCATTTCGGCGCCGGCGCAGTGGCGGGCGTCCATGGCGAGGAAGGAAGTTTTGGGGAGGGCGACGCACATCTGGAAGGCGTTGTGCGCGGCGACGCAGGCGGCGCCGATTTTTTGCAGGACCAGGGTTTCCAAGTCGGCCAGGGCTTTGAGGCTGCCGGTGATGTAGACCAGCGGCTCGCCGGCGCCGACCCAGGAGCCTTCAGGGTGCATCAGCTCGATTTCAAACTTTTCGTCACGGGATTTGGCGACGGCTTGCAGCCAGTCGAGCATGAGCGCCGGGGCGCAGACCACCGGGCGGCGCAGGAATACCGCGTAGGTGACGCGTTTGTCGCCGAAGCGGGTGACGATGGCGCGCGTACGGTTGAAATAGGCATCCGTGCGCGCGGCGATTTCCGCCTCGTTGAGCGGGGAAAGGCTCATGTGGTTGGGCGCTTGGCCCGGCGGGTTTTGAGCTCCTCGGCGAGGAAGAATGCCAGTTCCAGTGCCTGTTCGGCGTTGAGCCGGGGGTCGCAGGAGGTTTCGTAGCGGTTGGGGAGGTCGGCTTCCTGCAGGCCACGGGCGCCGCCGGTGCATTCGGTGACGTCCTGGCCGGTCATTTCCATATGCGCGCCGCCGGCGACGGTGCCTTCCGCCGCATGGGCGGCGAAGAAGCTTTTCAGTTCCGCGACGATGGCCTCGTAGCGGCGGGTTTTGAGTTTTTGCGCGGTGCTGATCGTGTTGCCGTGCATGGGGTCGCACATCCAGACCGGCGTGCGGCCGGCGGCTTTGACGGCGCGGAGCAGGCCGGGGAGTTTGGCGTCCACTTTGTCAGCGCCCATGCGGGCGATGAGGGTGAGGCGGCCGGGCTCGTTTTGCGGGTCCAGGCGGTCCATCAGGCGCAGCAGGTCGTCGGTCTCCATGCTCGGGCCGACCTTCATGCCGATCGGGTTGCGGATGCCGCGCATGAATTCGACATGGGCGCCGTCGAGTTGGCGGGTGCGGTCGCCGATCCAGAGGAAATGCGCTGAGCAGGCGTAGTAGTCGCCCGAGGTGGAATCCAGGCGGGTGAGCGCTTGCTCGTAGGGCAGCAGGAGGGATTCGTGGCTGGTGTAGAAATCCGTCTCGCGGATTTGCGGCGCGGAAATGCTGGTGAGGCCGCAGGCGCCCATGAAGCCGAGGGTTTCATCGATGCGCGCGGCGAGGTCGCGGTAGCGCGCGGCCAGAGGCGATTTTTCGACGAAGTCGAGGTTCCAGCGGTGGACTTCGTGCAGGTCGGCATAGCCGCCCGAGGCGAAGGCGCGCAGCAGGTTGAGCGTGCCGGCGGACTGGAAATAGCCGAACTCCATGCGCGTGGGGTCCGGGATGCGGGCTTGCGCCGAGAATTCCGGGCCGTTGACGATGTCGCCGCGGTAGGAGGGCAGGGAGACGCCGTCGATGGTTTCGGTGTCCGACGAGCGGGGTTTGGCGAACTGGCCGGCCATGCGGCCGAGTTTAACCACCGGCATGGCGCCGCCGAAGGTGAGGACGACGGCCATTTGTAAAAGCACGCGAAAAGTGTCGCGGATGATGTTGGCGGTGAAGTCGCCGAAGCTCTCGGCGCAGTCCCCCCCTTGCAGCACGAAGGCCTGGCCGGAGGCGGCCTGGCCGAGTTGGGTTTTGAGCCGACGGGCCTCGCCCGCGAACACCAAGGGCGGGAAACGGGTCAGGCGCGCTTCCATCGCCGCCAGTTTGGCTTCGTCGGGGTAGCTCGGCACCTGGCGGATGGGGCAGTTGCGCCAGCTAGCGGGGGTCCAGCCGGGGTTGAGATGGGCTGGGGTGATCGTGTCCATTGGGTCTCCGGGGTCGTCGTTTCCAGGCATTATCGCGCTATTTGGGCGCGATGGCTACTTAGGGGAAGTCACTGGTCCGGCAAGCCTGGCTTGCGCGCGGGGATGGCGGGGCGGCCGCGCGCCAAAAGACAGACTCAAACCAGGAGCTATCATGGATAGCTCCTGGTTTGAGTGCGTAGAGTGACGAATTCCTCGGCGGCGGTGGGGTGGATGCCGATGGTGCGGTCGAAGTCAGCTTTGGTGGCGCCGGCGGTGATGGCGATGCCGATGCCTTGCATGATTTCCGGGGCGTCCTCGCCCAGCATGTGGGCGCCGATGATTTTATCGGTGGCGGTGTCGACGATCAGCTTCATGGTGGTTTTGCGGGCGCGGCCGGAGAGGGCGTGGCGCATGGGGGTGAAGCGGGTGAGGAAGATTTTTGCGCTCCCGCGCGCGGCGGCTTGCTCCTCGGTGAGGCCGACCGTGGCGATGGGGGGGATGGAGAAGACCGCCGAGGGGACGTTCGCCAGGCTGATTTTGCGGGGGTTGTTGCCGAAGAGCGTGTCGGCCAGCGCGTGGCCCTCGGCGGTGGCGACGGGGGTTAGGTTGAGGCGGTCGGTGACGTCACCGATGGCGTAGATGTTGGGGGTGGTGGTTTCCAGGGCGCCGTTGATGAGGATGGCGCCATTGGGGGCGGTTTGCACGCCGGCCGCGGCGAGGTTGAGGCTGGCAACATTGGGGGCGCGGCCAGTGGCGAAGAAGACGGTGTCGACTTCCAGCACGGTGCCGTCAGACAATGTGATGTGCTTGGCGGTGCCCGATGCCGTGATGGCTTGCGGGGTGGTGCCGGGGTGCAGGTGTATGCCGTTTTGGTCCAGCGCTTCGGCGAGGTTTTCGCGGATGTCGGCGTCAAAACCGCGCAACGGCAATGGTTGGCGGTAGATGAGGTGGGTTTGCGCGCCGAGCCCGGCGAAAACGCCGGCGAATTCGACCGCGATGTAGCCGCTGCCGATGATGGCGATGCGCTTGGGCATTTCGGGGAGGTAGAACACGTCGTCGGAGATGATGGCGAGGTCCGCGCCGGGGATGGGCAGGCTGGTGGGGTGGCCGCCGGTTGCGATGACGATTTTTTCCGCCGTGATGCGTTGGCCGCGGACGTCAAGCGTGTGGGAGTCGATGAAGCTGGCGTGGGATTCGAAGATGGTGGCGCCGGCCTGGTCGAGCAGGCGTTTGTAGATGCCGTTGAGGCGGGTGATTTCAACGTCTTTCGCGGCGAGCAGGGTGGACCAGTTGTGGTGGCCTTTTTGCGTGTCCCAGCCGAAGCCGCGCGAATCTTCCGCCTGGGCGCCGTATTCGGCGGCCATGACGAGGAATTTCTTCGGCACGCAGCCGATGTTGACGCAGGTGCCGCCCCAGAAGCGGGATTCGGCGACGCCGACACGGGCACCATAGCCCGCCGCGATGCGGGCGCAACGCACGCCAGCCGAGCCGCCGCCGATGACGAAAAGATCAAAATCCACGTTGTGCTCCTGAACTGATTTTAGGATTAGAGCATTCATCTTTCAGATGAATGCTCTAACTTTATATTTTAGCGATCAATATGCGATTAGCTTGAGCCTTCCGGTTCAAACTAATCGCATATTGATCTAGCGCCGTGCGGCGGTGCCGGTTTTGGCGCGCTTGGCGGCCGGGGCGGGCAAGGGGGCTGCTTGCGGGGCTGCCAGAATTTCCGCCGCGCGCTGCAACGACGCGGCGGTGGGGAAAAAGCGGCTTGGGGTGGCGCCCTTGGTGAAGGGGGCGACGCGGCCGGTGGCGATGCCGTCGATGGTATCCAGCACGGTCTGTGCGTCCGTTGGGAAGGGGAAGACCACGCCGTATTGCGCTTCGCGCACGCGCTCCGCGGGGGCGCCAATGTTGGGCAGCAGCGGGATGAAGCCGTGTTTTACGGCCTCCGATAGGGTGTAGGAATAGGTTTCCGGCCAGGAAGAGAGGAAGAGGACGAGGCGGCCACGGGATTCGGCGAGCAGGCTGGGGAGGTCAGCGGGTTCGTATTTTCCGGTGATGGTGACGTTGCCGATGGCTTTGAGCTGCTTGTCGATATTGGTGTAGCCAATGATGCGGAAATGCAGGTTCGGGTGCGTGAGGCGGGCGCGCTGGGCGATTTCCAGCAGTTTGCCCGAGCCTTTATGCGGGCCGATGGCGCCGAGCAGAATGATTTCATCGTCCGTGCCGGGGCGCGGCTGGGCGGGAACGCCCTCCTGGCTTTCCGGGTGGGGAAGGACTTCGAACGTCACGCCGGGGAAGGCGCGGCCGAGATAGGCGGCGGCGTTGGCGGACGGGGTGATGACGTGGCGCATGCCGCCGAACAGTTCAGCGAACAGCGCGCGGTGAGCGGCGGGGGTGAGGTCGGTGAGGCGGGAGGCTGCGTGCGCGCCGTCCATTTTCACGCAGCGGGCGCAGGTGCCGGCATCGGCGACGTCGCAGAAGCGGCCGATGGCGTCGATCATGGTGACGCGCGGGCAGAAACTATAGAAATCATGCGCGTAAAATACGGTGTGGCGGCCGGCGGCCCAGGCGTTGAACGGGGCGATGAAGCTGGACGGGAAGCCGAGTAGCTGGTGCACCAGGACATTCGTGGGGTTGGCGGCGCGCAGCAGGGTGAATAATGCGGCGGCTTCGTCCGGAGAGAAAGTTGCCAGCAGCAACGGGGCCTCGCAGCTTAGCTCCAGCATGCCTTCCTCGTTGGCTTGCAGGGTCAGCTTGGCGGCGGTGCCATAGCCGATGCTTTCTTCGATATTGGCGATGGCTTTTGGGGTGCCGCCTTCCAGCGTGTTGCTGACGACCAGGACGAAGGAGGCGCCGGCGGCGCTGGCGCGCTCCAGGCGCAGGCGGTCCAGTGACCAGCGGGCGCTGCGCATGCCGTCCACCCGCTCGAACTCCATGATGACCGGGGTGTATTCCGGGTAGAGTTCGGTGAGGCGGGGCAAGTTCTGGGCCAGCAGGCCTGCTTTTTCGTTGGCGAAGGAGATGCTCTCCTTGTGCTCGACCAGTACGCCGGCGGCGGCGACGCTGCGGTACCCGAAAGCGGCGGCGCGGGCGCAGAAATCGTTCTCCTCGCCGTAGCCGCGCCCGAAAGCTTCATCAAGGAAGCCGGTGCGGCGCGTGACCTCGCCTTTGATGAGCATGCAGAAGCCGTGGCCGGTGGGGACATCGACACAGAGCCCGGCGTTTTCAGTGAGGGCGCAGGCGGCCAGCTCCGGCCAGGAGATGTCGGTTAGTGCGTCCATGCGGTGGGTGGCGTGGGGGTAGGAGAAAATCGTGGCGTTGCTGGAAATTGCTGTGACCGTGCCGATTTCGGCGTGGGCGTAGGCGACGTGCAACAATTCGTCGAAGGCGCCGGCGAAAATAACGGTGTCGGAGTTGAGCAGCAGTACGTCGGCGCCGGCGGCGAAGCTGAGACCGCGATTTACGGTTTGCACGAAGCCGAGATTGGCCGGGTTGGTGAGGAGGAAGAGGTTGGGTTGCGTCGCGTAGGGCGCCAGCATGGCGGCCATTCCGGCGTCTGGCGAGGCGTCGTTGATGAGGACCAGCTGGTCAGTTTCCGGGTTGCGGTGGGCCAGCACGGATTCGATGCAGGCGCGCGTGACCTGGACGCCGCGATAGACGGGGATGATGATGACCAGCCGGGGTGTAGGCTGGCGGGGGACGCCGGAATCGGCTTGGCGCGGGGCGGTGAAGCCGTCGTCCTTGCGGGATTTGGCGAGGAATTCGCCAAGGGCGAGTTGCATGACGGCGCGTTCGGCGGGGCCGATGCCAGGCAAGTCCATGTTGGCCAGGCGAAGGGCGCGATAGGCGGCGGTGACCGCGGCCGGGCGGCTGCCGATGGTGTAGGGGCCTTTGAACAGCTCAGTCTGCGAGTTGGGAAAACGCAGCGAGATGGTGGTGGTTTCCGTGGGGGCGTGTTCCGGCGGCGGCAGCGTGGCGCCAAAGCCGGGGGTTGTGCAGTCGGGGTGGACGGCGCGGACGTCTTCGCGCTCGTGCTCGCATTCCGCCGTATCGGCCAGTTTGCCGTCACGGAAGACCTGGATGGTGAAAACGCGCGCCGGGGAGTCCGGCGAAACCAGCCAGCCGGAGCAGCTTTCCGCCGTGACGGTTTCCAGATTGCCGTCCAGCCGCAGGTTGCAGGTGAACAGGCCGACCTTGGTGCCGTTGATAAAAATGCTCATGGTCATTTCGCCGGCGCCGAAACACCAGTCGTAAAGCTCGATGGTGTGCCACGCCGGGTTGAACAGCGGATCCTGGTTGTCAGGGGCCTGCCGGCCGCGGCCGTGGCCGGCTTCCTGACCGTTATGGCCGGTGATGGTGATCAGCGGTGGGGAGAAGTTTGGGGCGCGCTCGGTGACCCAGCCGTTGACGGTGCCGTGCTCGAAAGTGAACTGGGCATCGAACTGGCCGGCGCCGGTCATGATGGGGGAGCCGTGCAGTTCCACGCCGTCTGCCCAGATGCGCAGCAGGCGGTTTTCCGCAATGAGGGGGATAGGGATGCGAAAGCCCAGGGTGGTGCGGCCCAGCCCCAGCGAGGCGAGATCGGCACGGTGGTTTGCGGCCCGCCCTTTGGCGATGACGTTGCCCAGCGTGTCGGTGATTGTGATTGCGCAGTTACCTGTATCAGGCTGTGCCGCCGCCCAGCCGGCGACATAACTGCCCTCCATGCCGTCTACATGTCCGCGGATTGCCATAGTCTGGCTCAGTCTCCAAAGCTTGGGCCAGGATGGCGTGAGGCGCCCTGGCGGGTTGGCTCCCGTTGTCCCTCATCGCCGGGGTTGGCTCAAGGGCTAAATGCGATTTTTGCCGCGGAAAAACGCGTGGGCGGGGAAATGCCGGGATACGTGGCAGTTAGGTGAATTTAGCGCCTGGATGCGCCGCTGTTAGGTGAATTTTATGTAAAATGTGGCCGGAAGCGGAAAATTTTGCAGGGGGGCAGGTTTGCAGTTGCCGCGAAGAACGGTTACGTGCTTATTTAAGGCGATCTCTTCGTGAGGTCGTGTGCGAGCTGGTTTTCCGTGAAAATTGGCCATGCGCGGGTTGTTCGTTGCAACTCCGGGCGGACTGCGGGAAACATATAAATCAATATTTGCGATGGGGAGTTATCTCCCGAAGGGGCTTTTGGATGCAGGCGTATTGTCATTTGATGGGTGCTGTCGGGGATAGCGGCGGCAATTACGTCAAACTTCCGGAAGTGAGGTTTTTTGAACTCATCAGGGAGATTCTTCGTTATGTTGCCGTTGATGAGGCCTGGTACCGGGCTAAATACGGCGATGTTGACGCCGCGGTCCGCGCGGGTGAGCTGGAGTCGGGGTACGCGCATTATATCCAGGCGGGCTATTTTGAAGATCGGCTGCCGCGGCCGATACCGGTTGATGAGGACTGGTATTTCGCGGTCTATCCGGATGTGGCGGCGGCGATCCGGGCGGGGGCATTTGCCTCGGCCGCGCAGCATTTTGAGCGTAACGGGTTTAGCGAGGGGCGTTTGCCCCGCCGTGGCTGGACTTTGCTGGGGCCGGACCTTGCCCCTGAGGAGCACTATGCCCTGGAGGAGGTTAGCCGAACCGGCTAGCCTGAAGTTTGGCGGAGTTGGCGGGCTTTGGCGGCGGGGGTGACGCCGATCATCAGCAGCAGTTGGTCGAGGACGTCATCGGCATTGAAGCGGGATGCGTCGAACCATTTGTAGATCCAGAAGGTGGCGCCGAAGATAGCCTGGGTGGCGACGAATTCGTCGATCGGCGGCAGCACGCCGGCGGCGATGGCGCGGCTGATGCTTTTGTAGAAATATCCTGAATAGACCGCGAGTTTTTTGGCCAGGGCAGCGCGCAGCTGCTTGTCGTCCAGGGTCGGCTGGTGGTCGAAAAAATAGCGGTAGAAATCCATTTCGCCGGTGACCTGGCTGACCTGGTGGCGCATTAGCTGGACCAGGCATTCGTAGGGGTCTGGCTCCTCGGCGATTTTGGCGAGGCGGACGAGTTGTTCGTCGGCGCGTTGGGCGGCGAGCTCGAAGAACAGATGCGCCTTCGAGGGGAAGTAGTAATATAGCGAGGGTTTGCTGAGGCCCGTTTCGCGGGCGACGTCGTCCAGCGAGGCGTTGGCGTAGCCTTTTTGTACAAATACGTTGCGCGCCGCGCCCAGGATTTCCTCGCGGCGGGCGGCGTAGAGTTCCGAGGGGACGGCGTGCGAGGGCCGGCCGCGCCCGCGCTTAGGCGGGGCGGCGGCGGCCGGCGGGGTTGCCGGTTTGCGGGTCTCTGTCGGTAGGCCCTCGGTACTCATGGCGTGGTGTAGACTCTTTTAATGGGCAGCATGGCTGGAATCGGTGAATTTGTCATAATGGATGGCTTCCAGCGGCAAGCCACGTGATGTGAGCGCGGTGACGGCGGCGTCGATCATCGGCGGCGGGCCGCACATATACGCTTGGGTTTGCGCCGCCTCCGCGGCGGGAATGAACTCCGGGAGCATGCTGGTGAAAAAGCCGCGCCGTCCGGTCCAGCCGCTGTCGGAGGGTTCGTCGCTGAGCACGGGGAGGAAAGTGAATTCGTCTTGCCAGGTGCTTTTGATTTCCTCGATCTGGTCCAGCGCGTAGAGGTCGGCTTGGGTGCGCGCGCCGAATAGCAGCACGCAGCGGCGGCGCAGGCGGTTTTTGCGGGCGTCCTGCAACAGGCTGAGCAGAGGCGCGAGGCCGCTGCCGCCGGCCATGCAGATAATCGGGCCTTCACCCGCGCGCAGGAAGAAATGGCCGTGCGGACCGGTGACTTCGAGCGTGGTGTTTTGCAGGGTGCCGGCAAAAAGTTTTTCGGTGAAGGCGCCGCCGGGGATTTTGCGGATGTAGAAGGTAAGCTCGCGCCGCCCGCTGCGGTCCGGCGCGGTGGCGAAGGAATAGGAGCGTCCTGCCAGACCCGGCAGGGAGAGGCTGGCGTACTGCCCGGCGACATAGGGCATGGCGCGGTCGATCTCGACGGTGACGGCGAGGATGTCATGCGTAAGGGGCTGCTGGCTGGTGATCTGGCCGGTGTAGGCTTCCGGTTCGGGCAGATTGTCGCCGGCGGTTTCCACCTCCACGGTGATGGGGGATTTGAGCTGCGCCTGGCAGGCGAGGATGTAGCCGGCGGCCAGCTCCTCGCGCGAGAGGGTGTAGCCGAAATCGGTGATGGCGGAGACCTTGCCCGAGGTCAGCCGGCACTTGCAGGAACCGCAAGTGCCGACCGTGCAGTTGTGCGGGAAGGGGATTTTGTTGGCGAGGGCGGCTTCCAGCAATGTCTGGCTTGAGCCGACCGGGAACTCAGCACCCCAGGGGTTGACGTGGGCAACATGGGGCGCCGAACCGGAGAACAGTTTTTTGAAAAAACCAGACATTATTGGATAAGCCTTATCGCGTGATCATGGCGGCGAGGTACTGCTGCATCGGCTCGCCATAGGGGGGGCGCAGCGCGTATTCAGCCTCGATCGCGCGGCACTGACGGTAGACCGCGCGGGCGTGGGAGAAGGTGCGGAAGCCGGCCTCGCCATGATACGCGCCCATGCCGGAAGCGCCGACGCCGCCGAAGGGCATCGTCTCCGAGAAGGCGTGGGTCATGCAGTCGTTCACCGTGACGCCGCCGGAGATGGTCTTTGAGAGGACTTCGTGTTCCTCGGAAGGGTCCTGGCCGAAGAAGTACAGGGCCAGGGGCCGGTCGCGCTTGTTCACGAAGTCGATGGCCTCTTTGAGGTTGCGGTAGGTGAGCACGGGCAGCAGGGGACCGAAAATTTCCTCCTGCATGATCTTGGAGTCCTCGGCCGGCTTGATGACCAGGGTGGGCGGCAGGCGGTGCACGTTCTGCGAGGAGAAATCCTCGTTCGCCGGGTTGATTTCGACGATGCGGGCGCCGCGTTCCTTGGCATCGGACAGGTAGCCCTGCAGGCGGGCGAAGTGGCGCTCGTTGATGATGGCGGTGTAGCCCGGGTTGTTCGCCAGGGTGGGGAACATGTTGCCGACCGCTGTGGTGGCGGCGGTGATGAAGCGTTCCAGCGACTGCTCGGGCACGAAGACGTAGTCCGGCGCCAGGCAGATTTGGCCGGCGTTGAGGGTTTTGATGGTCATGATGCGGGCGGCGGCGTCTTCCACCGAGTGGCATTGCGAGACAATGACCGGAGATTTGCCGCCGAGTTCCAGGGTGACCGGGACCAGGTTGGCGGCGGCCGCGCGCATGACGTGGCGGCCGACCGCGGTGCTGCCGGTGTAAAGCAAATGGTCAAACGCCAGGGTGGAGAATTCCGCCGCGACATCCGGGCCGCCGAGGACGACCGCGATTTCACTCTCCTGGAAGGCGCCGCTGATCATGCGGGCGATGAGGGCGGAGGTGGCGGGGGTGAGTTCCGAGGGTTTGATGATGCAGCGGTTGCCCGCGGCGACGATGCCGGCCAGCGGGGCGAAGGTGAGGTTGACCGGGAAGTTCCAGGGGCTGAGCATGCCGACCACGCCGAGCGGCACATAGTCAACGCGGGCTTCGGCGTCCGGGAACATGCCGGCGTGTTCTTCCGGCTGCATCCATTTGGTCAGGTTGTCGCGGGCGAATTTGAGTTCATTGATGCTGCCCAGGACGTCTGCCACCAGGGTGAGCTCGCGGGTGCGGCTGCCGAAATCCTGGGAGATGGCGTCGACGATTTCGTCCTTGTTGTCGACCAGCATGCCGATGAGGCGGTTCAGCCAGTCAATGCGCTCGTCGGCGGTGAGGATGCCGTGCTTGAGGCTGGCTTGTTTTTGCGTTTGCAGCAATGCGTGCATGCGGGCAATTTCGGGGGCGGCGGCGGTTGTCATGTGATTGTCCTCCTTTTGGTTGGCCGCAATTGAGCCGGGAACAGGCCGGCGCAACCCAGACTTTATGCTGGTGACGCGGTAATTTTTACGGTTGTAGCGGATATTGTTCGACTGTTGGTTGACAGAATAGAGGCGGGTGCGGGCGGGTTCAAGGGCCAAGCGGGGGATGCGCGGAAAAATAACCTGGCGCGGGATTTTATAACTTGCGGGTTTGCGCGGAAAAGAATATTGTCGACTGGTAGACGATAAAAATAAGTTAACGTTCAGCTTTCAGTGATTGGGTTGCATTGGGTTTTTGGCGGCTTGGCCGGGTTCTTCGTTCCTGTGGTTTGGGGCGGCGTTTCTGGCTTTGGGTCGTGGCGGATGCGCTCTCCTTGCAGGCTGGAACTTTGGAAACGCTTTAGGGAGTTATAAGTCCATGCTGGAATATGCCAGTTATTACGTTGCTATCGTTGTTCAGCTGTTGACCGCTTATGGGTTTTACCTGGGTGGCGACTGGGTGTTCATCGGTATCGCCAGTTTCCCCATATTCGCGGTGGTGGATTCGATTTTGCCGAATGATATGGCGACGCGCAAAATGACCAGCCATTTTTGGGCCAATCTGCCGGTGTGGATTTACACCATTCTGGCCCCGCTGCTGTATTTGGCCGCCGCCTGGCGCGTGGGGCAGGGGACGTTGGACGGCGTGCAGATTGCCGGGACGATCCTCAGCTGCGCCTGGCTCTCGGTGGTGCCGCTGGTGCCGGCGGCGCATGAATTGTACCACCAGCGCGGGGCGCTGCGCCGCTTTGTCGGCCGGTATGCGCAGATTTGCTACCTCGATTCCACGCGTGAGATTGCGCATGTCGTCGGCCACCATATTGATGTGGCGACACGCAAGGATGGCGATACGTCGCGGCGCGGGGTGAGCCTTTATGCCTTTACCGTGAACGCGGTGGTGCAAAGCTCGCTTGAGGCCTGGGGGGTGGAGAGCGATGCGCTGGAGAAGCGCGGCAAGGGGCGCTGGTCGATCGGGCATCGGTTGTACAAGGCCATTTTGGCGCAGGTGATTTTCCAGACCATTGTTTATCTGATTGGTGGTTTTGAAGCGGTTGCGGTCGTGCTCGCGGGTATGGTCGTGGCGCGTTGCTGGGTGGAGTGCTTCAATTACTTCCAGCATTACGGGCTGGTGCGGGTTGAAGGCGCGCCGATTGCCAAGCGGCATGTGTGGAACCACATGGGCTGGCTGACGCGCCGCATGGGTTGGGAAATTACCAACCATGCCGATCACCATCTCGACTCTTATTTGGCGTATTACAAGCTGACCCCGGACATGACGGCGATTACCATGCCGAACGTGTTCATCTGCTTCCTCGCGGCGTTGATCCCGCCGGTGTGGACCAATGTGATCGCCAAGCCCGCGCTGAAACGCTGGGATTTGGAGTTTGCCACCGCCGAGGAACGCAAGCTGGCGCGGGCTCAGAATCTGGCGGCGGGCTGGCCGGATTGGTTTGACGATGCGTCGGCGGCGCGCGGTGCGGGACAGGCGCAGGCTGCGTAAGATATGTTTGGCGTTGAGCCGCGGGGGTGGACCCTGCGGCTTGAGGCTACAAAAAACAAAATAAAAATCAGGGAGACTTGTAAATGATGTCGGACAGAACCAGCCTGAAATGGCAGTGGATTGCCTCTGCCAGTGGTATTGGCTTTGTGTTTTTCTATACGATTTTCTTTGGTTATTTCGGGCATAATCTGCCGCCGGTTTCGGCGGCGCTGAGTGCGAATGATCTGGCGGCGTTCTACCATGCCAACGGCAGCTCGATTCTGTTTGGCCAGACCCTGGCGGCGTTTTTCGGGATTTTGTGGGTGCCATGGACGGCGCAGCTGACCGTGGTGATGCTGCGCATTGAGGGCAAGAGCCCGGTGCTGACGTGGATTCAGTTGATTGGCGGGATTCTCACCGCGTGGGTTGTGGTGTTCTGCCCCTCGATCTGGGTGACCTGCGCGTACCGCACGGATATCGACGCCAACACGCTGCGCGCGTTGAATGATCTGGGCTATTTGATGTTCAATATCACCTACATGGGCACAACTTTGCAGGCGGTGGCGGTAGGGATCGTCGGGCTGGCGGACAAGAGCGAGCATCCGTTGTTTCCGCGCTGGGTTAGTTGGGTGGCGATTCTGGCTGGTATCAGCTTCATTCCCATCACGCTGGACCCGTTCTTCAAATCTGGCCCGTGGTCCTGGAATGGGTCGATGAATTTCTGGGCGTGGTTCGCGACGTATTTTGTGTGGATTGTGACCATGAGCTGGTGCATGAGTGCGGATGTGTGGCGCAAGTTGAAGGCGGCGTGATTTGTTTTAACTAAAGTTAGGTTTGCCGGTGCGGCCCGTGGGATAATATGCTCACGGGCCGTCAGCTTTACTAGGCGGCCATAAAATGGAGGGTGTGCGGATGTCGGATAAAGCCAGCTTGAAATGGCAGTGGGCCGCGGGGTTCAGCGGTGTTGCGTTTGCAATTTTATACGGCATATTTTGGGGGTATTTTGGTCATAATATTCCCCCCGCCTCGCCCCAACTGAGCCCGGCCGATTTGGCCGCATTCTATATCCAATATCACAGCTCGATCTTGTTCGGTGAATCCATGGCGGCGTTCGTCGGGGTTTTGTACGGGACCTGGAGCGCGCAGATGGCGCTGGTGATGTGGCGGATTGAAGGGGCGAACCCGATTTTGACGATTTCGGCGCTTATTGGCGGGATTTTGACCACTTGGGTTGTCGTGTTTTGTCCGGCTCTTTGGGCGGCGGCGGCGTTCCGCACCGATATCGACCCGAATACACTGCGTACTTTGAACGATTGCACGTTTATCATGTTCAACATCACCTATATGGGCACGACGGTGCAGGCCATTTTGGTCGGGATTGTCGGGTTGCTTGATAAGGGCGAACGCAAAGTGTTCCCTGCCTGGGTAAGCTGGTGGGCGATTCTGACAGGGTTGAGCTTTATCCCCATCACGGCATTGCCTTTTTACACCTCCGGCCCGGTGGCGTGGAACGGGCTCATCACATTTTGGATCGGGTTCACGACCTTCTTTGTTTGGATGATTACGATGGGCTGGTACATGGCGGTTGAGGCATCGTACCGATTGAAGCTGCGGGAACCAGGCGCCGGGCGTTATGCCGGCGGCGTTAAGGCCGTGGCGTGAAAACGATGAATTTTGTGCAGCGCCGCCTGATGGGTCATGCGGCGCTGATCATGCTAATTGGCTTTGTTGCCGGTGTGGGCTTGCTGGTTAGTGCCGTTGGCGGGGTTGAGGTGTTTCCGGGGAAGATTATCCCCATTGCGCTGTTCGGCTCGGTGCCGGGGTGGACGGCGGCGCATCTGGGCGGGATGCTGAATGCGATCTTGATGATCGTGGTCGCGCTGATGCTGCCGGTGTTGAATTTTCCGCTGAAAACCAGCCGCAATTTAGGCTTGATGCTGACCGGTACGGGCTGGGCGAATACGGTTTTCTATTGGGCCTCGTTGGTTAGTCCCAATCAGGCGCTGACGTTCGGAGCCAACCGGCTTGGGCCGACGAGTGTGATTGCGGTGATCGGGTTGCTGCCGGCGCTGGTGTTTGTTGTTGTAGCCATCGTGGCTTTTGTGATGATTGCGCGCCAGGCGTTCCGGCCGGGCTAAAGGGAAGTCTGATAGATGTGGGTGTATCCTGAAATTCGTTTTCTTGCCGACCTGGTGACGTATCATGCGCGCCGTACACCAAATAAGCTGGCGATGACCTATGGTGAACAGCGTTATGACTATGCGGCGCTCGAGGTTGAGTCGGCGCGAGTGGCCAATGCGCTGCTGGCGGAAGGTGTGAAGACGCAGGACCGGGTGGTGTTTTTTGGCAAGAACTCGGCGGATTTCTTTCTGGCAATGTTTGGTTCGGCGCGGTCAGGGGCGTGTTTTATTCCGCTGAACTGGCGGCTCGCGGCGCCGGAACTGGCGCAGGTTAGCGCTGATGCGGCGCCGGTGTTTGCGATTGTTGAGCGCGAGTTTGAGGCAGTTTGGCAGGAAGTGTGCAAGGAGGCGGGGATTACCACGGGGTATGTGGTGATCGACGATGCGCAGCGGCTTTCCGCGTGGAGCGGGGGATATGCGGCGGTGCTGCCGAAGTTGAATTTGCGTGAGGATGACGCTGTGATTCAGCTATATACCTCGGGCACCACCGGCGTGCCGAAGGGTGTGCTGCATACCCATGCGAGCTTTAACCATTCGCGGCTTTCGGAGCATTTTGAGCGGGCTTACCACTGGCAGGATGGCGAAGTATTTTTATACGCGCTGCCGAACTTCCATTTGCTCGGTGTCGCGTTGTCGCTGCAATGCCTTTATAATGGTGTCGCGTTGTGCATTCAGAAGCAGTTCCATCCGCAGGAGTTTTTGGCAGGGATCGAACAGTCACACCCGACGCTGCTGGTGTTGACGCCGACGATGATCCAGTTGTTGATCGATCATCCCGATGCGGCGAAGACGAATTTCAGTTCGCTGAAGCTGTTAATGTACGCGGGGTCGCCGATTTCGCTGGGGCTGCTCAAGCGCGCGCTGAGCATTATGCCGTGCGAGTTCATGCAGTTTTATGGGCAGACGGAGACCAGCGGACCGGTTTCGCTGTTGCGGCCCGATGAACATAATCTGGAAGTCGAGCAGACGCTGAAATCCTGCGGCCGGCCGTTGCCGTTGATCCGTTTGCGGGTGGTGGACGAGCAGGGCAACGATGTGCCGGATGGCACGCCGGGAGAGTTGTTGATTTGCGCGCCGTCGGCATCGGCTGGGTATTGGAACCGGCCGGAGGAGACAGACGCGCGCTTCAAGGATGGTTGGTATGCCTCGGGCGATGTGGCGTACCGGGATACCGACGGGTTGTATTATATTTATGACCGGCTGAAGGATTTGATTGTCAGCGGTGGAGAGAATATTTATTGCGCCGAGGTGGAGAATGTCCTCTCGATCCACCCGGCGGTAGCGTCTGTTGCCGTAATCGGCGTGCCGGATGCGCGTTGGGGCGAGGCGGTGAAGGCGGTGGTGGTGCTGCATGCTGGCAAGATCGTGAGTCATGACGATTTGCTGCATTTCTGCAGGCAGCATCTGGCGGGATACAAAGTGCCTAAGAGCATAGACTTTGTGGATGAGTTTCCGCTGACCGGCACGGGCAAGATTTCCAAGAAGGATATTCGCGCGCCGTATTGGGCTAATATGCAGCGCTCTGTCGCCTGATGCCTGACGCAGATTTGGTGTTTGATCCGGCCGCCGCGGGCTGGGAGCGCGATGGCGAGGGTGGTTTCATGGCGCTGATTGGTCCGGTGTGGACCAGGCGGGATGACGGCGGCTTGCGGTTTGGTTTGGAAGTCGCGGCGCAGCATCTGAACCGCGATGGGCAGTTGCATGGGGGAATGTCGCTGGCGTTTTTTGATCATGCGCTCGGGATTGCTGCCGCGGATGCCAATCCGGGAGTGCGGTTGGTAACGATTCAACTCGGTTCGCATTTTATCGGCGGTGCCACGGCAGGCAAGTTTATTGAAATTGAGCCGGTGATTGAGAGCCAGACGCAGTCGCTGGTGTTTATGCGCGGGCGGTGCGTGAGCGGCGGGCGGCTGCTTTCCACGGCGGAGGGGATTTGGAAGAAAATGCGCGCGCGGTGAGTGGTGAGGCGCAGGGAAACTATGGTTAACTCCCGTTAAATCCGCCATAGTGCGGCGGGAATTGTCTATACGATAACATAATCAGGAGGAGATTGAGCATGCATATAACCGCAGCCGTGACACGTAGCCCGTCGCAGATGTTCTGCGTTGAGGAAGTTGAAATTGAGTCCCCGCGCGAGGATGAGATTCTGGTAAAAATCGCTGCCGTTGGTTTGTGCCATACGGACATTGTGGCGGCCGAAGGCGTGCTGCCGATTCCGTTGCCGGGCGTGCTGGGGCATGAGGGCGCTGGAATTGTTGAGGCTGTTGGCGCAAAGGTGACGAAGTTCAAGAAGGGTGACCGCGTGGTCATGACCTTCAACTTTTGTGGCAAATGCGTGCAATGCTTGAAGGGATCTCCGTCGTACTGCGTTAACTTCATGCCGCTGAATTATGCGCCGGTGCGCGGTGATGGTTCGCATACGCTCTGCGCTTGTGGAACGGGCGCCGCGATTAGTGGGTGTTTCTTCGGGCAGTCGTCTTTTGCCAGCTACGCGCTGGGCAATGAGCGAAATGTGATTAAGGTGGCCGATGATGTGCCGTTGACGTTCCTTGGGCCGCTTGGCTGCGGGTTCCAGACCGGCGCCGGTGCGGTGATGCGTTCGCTTAGCGCCGAGGCGGGGTCGAGCATTATGGTGTTTGGCGGCGGCCCGGTGGGGTTGAGCGCGGTGATGGGCGCGGTGGTGCAGGGCTGCAAGACCATTATTCTGGTGGAGCCGATGCCGGAACGGCGCGCGCTGGGGTTGGAGTTGGGTGCTACGCACGTGATTGATCCGAAGTCTGAGGATGTGGTGGCGCGGGCGCGTGAAATTGTGCCGGAAGGCGTGAATAACGCGGTTGATACGTCTGGCGCAATTCCTGCGATGGAGGCGGCGCTGGGTTGCCTGGGCATGCGCGGCACACTGGCGTTGATCGGCGTGCCGTCCAACCTGGCGGCGGCGCTGCCGTTGAATATCATGGCGACGCTGAGCAGCGCCATTACCATCAAGGCGGTGATCGAGGGTGACAGCAATCCGGAAGTGTTCATTCCGCAGCTGGTGGATTTGTATAAGGCCGGCAAGTTCCCGATCGACAAATTGATCAAGACCTATCCGTTTGCCGAGATCAACAAAGCGGTGGATGAGCAGAAACGCGGCCTGTGCGTTAAAGCGGTGCTGACGTTCTGATTTGAAAATTTCTCGCGGGGAGGTGAGTTATGAGTGGATTGAAAGACCACGAGGCATCCGGTCTTCCCGCGGGTAATGTTTGATATGAGCTTTAATTGCATTGCCGTGGAGACACGCGGCGGGATTGAAATTCTTTCGCTGAACCGGCCGGATGCGCTCAATGCGGTCTCGCCGGAAATGGCGGAGGAGTTGACGGAGTATTTTGCCGCGTTGCCGCAGCGCCTGGATGTGCGCGTGGTGATATTGCGTGGTGAAGGCAGGGCGTTTTGCGCCGGGGCGGATTTGTCATCGGTGGCGTTTGCGCCGCCGGGTGCGGGACGGGCGCAGCGGCAGATGGCGATGCAGCGGTTGTATTCGGGATTGCCGAAACTGATGCGCGCGGCGCCGCAGCCGATTATTGCGTTGGTGCAGGGTGCGGCGTGCGGGGCGGGATTCTCGCTGGCGCTGGCGGCGGATGTGCGTATTGCCGGCCCGGCGGGGAAGATGAACGCGGCATATTTGCGCGTGGGGGTTGGCGGCTGTGATATGGGCTCGGGGTATATGCTGCCCCGGTTGGTTGGGTTGTCGCTGGCCTCGGAATTGTTGCTGACCGGGAAATTCATTGACGCGGCGCGCAGTTTGGCGAGCGGGCTGGTGAGCGATGTGGTGCCGGCGGCGGATCTGCTGGAGGCCGGGATGGCGATGGCGCGGGAGATGCTGCTGGCCTCGCCCATGGGGTTGCGTATGACCAAGGAAACGCTGAACCTGACCGTGGATGCGCCGAGTCTTGAAGCGGCGCTGACGTTGGAGGATCGGCAGCAGGTGATGCTGTTGGAAACGGCTGATCACCATGAGGCGGTGGCGGCGTTCAAGGAACGCCGGCCACCGGAGTATTCAGACGAATAGATGGGAGGCTGATTCACGCCTTCGGTTAACGTGCAAGAGCACGCCAACCTCTGACGATCAGGCTCCTTAGTTCCCGGTAAATTTCGCCGGGCGTTTTTGCAGGAAGGAGGTCATGCCTTCCCAGGCGTCTTCGGTGCGGGCGACGCGGGCGAGGGCCATGGCTTCTTCTTCCATCTGGCTGGCGGCGCTGCGGCTGCTTACATGCGCGAACAGGCGCTTGATTTCGCCAAAAGCGTTGGTGGGGCCAGAAGCTAGCTTGCGGGCGATGGCCAGGGCTTCGGTCTGCAGGTCTTCTTCCGGCACGACCTTGTCGACCAGGCCTTCGGCGAGGGCTTGTTGCGCGTCCAGAGTTTCGCCGAGGAGCAGGAAACGCTTGGCGCGGGAAATGCCCATGCGGTGCGAGAGGGCGACGGTGGTGCCGGAGTCGCAGCTGAAGCCGATGCCGGTGAATGCGGAACCAAATTTGGCTTCGTGGCCGGCTACGACGATGTCCGCCGAAGCGGTGAGTGCGGCGGCACCGCCGAAGGCGCCGCGGCCGTTGACGGCGCAGACGACAGGGGCGTTCATCAGCATCAGGCGGGTGATGGCCATGTGCAGCGGGCTGGTGAGGTTTTTTACGATGAAAGGTAGCGCGGCGCGGTCGCCGGACATCAAGGTGATGTCACCGCCGAGGCTGAAGAAGCGGCCTTTGGAGGAGATGAGCACGGCGCGTACGTCGCGGCGTTCGCTGATCTCACTGACGATGACGTTGATTTCGTTGCAGAAATCGGTGCCGAAGACGTTACCCTGGTCGGGGCGGTTGAGGGTGATGTGGAAGAGTCCATCATCAAGTTTGCATTCGAATGCCGTGAGGCCGCTAAAATCCACCCTATCCTCCTGAAATTATTGATTGAGATTGCTTGATTGAGATTATGAGTCTGGGGTTGAATCGCGCGGCGATTCAACCCCAGTGTTGCAGACTTTAGGAATATTTTTTGAAGTCGGGCTTACGGCGTTCGTTGAACGCGCGCACGCCTTCCTTGGATTCCTCGCTCATGTAGAAGCCTTTGACGGCCTGGATGCCGAGGAAGCCGATGCCGCGGATGTTTTCGGAATCCGCGTTGAAGGAACGCTTGGCGATGGCGATGGCGCCGGGGCTCATCTGGTTGATGTCGGCGCACCATTTGGCGACTTCGGCGTCGAGTTCCTCATGCGGCACGACCTTGTTGATCAGGCCCATCTGCAGCGCCTCGGCGGCCGGGTAGCGGCGGCAGAGGAACCAGATTTCACGCGCTTTTTTCTCGCCGACCAAGCGGGAGAGGTAGGCGGTGCCGAAACCGGGGTCGACGGAGCCGACTTTGGGGCCGACCTGGCCGAACTGGGCTTTCTCGGAGGCGATGGTGAGGTCGCAGATGGTGGCGAACACGTTGCCGCCGCCGATGGCGAAGCCCTGGACCTTGGCGATGGAGACTTTGCGCAGGTCACGCAGGGCGCTGTGCATGTCTTCGACCGGCATGCCAACGGTGCCGCGGGGGCCGTAGAGGCCGTCCTCGGAGAGATGCACTTTCTGGTCGCCGCCGGTGCAGAAGGCGCGGTCGCCGGCGCCGGAGAGCACCACGGCGTTGACGGATTTTTCCTCATCGGCGCGCTTCAGGGCGTCGATCATTTCTTCCAGCGTCTGCAGGCGGAAGGCGTTCATCACCTCGGGGCGGTTGATGATGATCTGCACCGCGTCGTCGCGGACTTCGTAAATAATATCTTTATAATTGGATGACATGGCATATCCCTGGGGGCTATAATATTGATGTTCCTGCCGGGTTCTCGGCCCCACGAACCTCGGACAGCATCGTGGAAATGCTTCCTCTCGCGGCACGGACCGCCTTGCACTGAACGAAAGTTCGGCATTTTGGTCGCCAAACCTCCAAACCCATACTTTAGTGTGGACGTTGGGGTGCGTTTTGTGCAATTCTTTGGGCGGATCAGATGCGGCTATAAGAACACTGACCAGCTTGATTGAGGGAACGACAAACATGAACACTTATGTCCGGCGTGCTGGAGTGGTTGGCGTTGATCGTCCGGTTATGTCACGCCCGGCGGGGCGGCCCACGGCGCGCGGCAAGGCTCTGTGCGACCCCGAGATGGATAACGGCGTCGCGTTCCGGCAACGGCGCGTCGGCAAGTTCGAGCCGCCGTTCTATGGTTTTGCGCTGGTGTCGACGCCGCGCATCGTCGAACATATTACCTGCCCGTTCGTGCCCAAGCTGATGACGGTCTCGGCGCCCACGGGCTATGGCAAAACCACGTTTTTGACGCGGCTGCACCGTGAGTGGACGGAGCGCGCGCGGACGTGCATCTGGGTGTCGCTCGACCCTTCAGATAGCGATGCGGAGAAAGTGCTGGCCCTGCTGGAGCGGGCCGCGGATTTGTGCGCGCCGGATGAAACCCCGGATCTGTTGCCTGAGCATGAGGACGAGGCTGGGAACAGGCTGGACGTTATTATTAAGAAGCTGGTGGCGTTGGGTAATCCCATCCTATTTCTGGATAATCTCCATTTTTGCAACGATCCGGAATTGCCAAAAATTATCGACACGCTGGTGTTCACTACGGGGGCGAAATTGCGCCTGGTGCTGGCGAGCAGCGCGGAGATTCCATTCGACAAGGGCCGCGCGCGGCTAGAGTTGAATGCTGTCGACCTGGGGGCCAAGGATTTAAGTTTTGATGCCGGCGCGGTTTCTGACCTGTTGCGCGAGGCCGGGTTGGCGGACACGCGGCCGGAGACGGTTGATCTGATTTTGGACAAGACCGAGGGATGGCCCGCGGCGGTCCGGTTGATCCAGGCGGTGATGTCCGAGGAGCCGGATTCGGAGCGGGCGCTGCGCCGGTTTACGGGGTCGGATGCTGACCTGGCGGCGATGCTGAATAAGCGGCTGCTGGCGGGATTTGACGCGGACCTTGTGAACTTTCTGCTGGACCTGAGTTATTTGCAGACATTCTCGGCGGAGTTGGCGGTTGCAGCGACCGGGCACGAGCGCGCGGCGGAATATATTGAGTATTTGGTGCACCGCAATGCGCTGATTCTTGCGTTGGACCGGCACCATACCTGGTTCCGTTTCCATGCGTTGTTTCGGGACTTTTTACTCGGGGAGGCGGCGAAGAAAGTGCCGGCGGCGCGGCGTAAGCTGCTGCTGGAACGCGCCGCGCGCTGGTGCCATGAAAATGGCCACGCCGAGGATGCGGCCAACTATGCGCTGGCGGCGCCGGCGCATGAGCTGGCGCGGGAGATCATGGATGCGCATGCGCGCAATATCGTCTCGGATCGTGGTGATCTGGTAACGTATCTGGGCTGGGTGGGGCGTGCTTCCGAACTGGGGATTGAGATCGGTCTCGAATCCGAATTCTGGTATGCCTGGGCGCTGGCTTTTAGCCGCCGTTGCGTGCGTGCGCAGCAGCGTGCGGTGAATTTGGAGAAGCGGCTGAACGCGATGCCAGGCAACGAGCCGGGAGTGCGTGAGCTGACGCGGCGGCTGGCGCTGCTGCGCGTGATGCTCTGCGTGGTGAACGATGACATGGAGGCCGGGCGCCGCGGGGCGGTGGAGTGGTTGCAGGCCGAGCAGGTGCGCTCGCCGATTTATACCGTGACCGCCGCGCTGGCGGCTGCCACAAGCATGCTGCCGGCGCAGACTTATCCCGAAATGCGCAGGTATATCCAGATGGCGCAGGGGGCGGTGAGCCATATTCATGGTGAGCATAGCCATGCCTGGATGGCGACGACCAAAGCGTTGCTGGATCTGGAACAAGGAAATCCACTGGCCGCTGAACAGGTGCTGGTGGCGGCGCATAAGAATGCCGTCGATATGATTGGTCCGGAAACGCGGATGGTGGCGATGCTGGCGAGCCTGAAGGCGCGCGCGATTTGTGATTTGGGCCGCTCGGACGAGGCTCGGCAGATTCTGCGGTCGTCGCTGGCGCATGGGACCAACCATGGTTTTGTGGATACCACGCGCCATGGGCTGGAGGCGGCAGTTTTGCTTTGGGACGGCGAGGAGACGGGGCCGCTGGGCTTTACCGCGCTGGACGCGATTGCCAGCGACGGGCCGCCGCGCCTGCGCCGCATGTTTGTGGCGGCGGTGGTGCGGCGTCTGTGCCTGTTGGGCGATACCGCGCGCGCGGCTGAATTAGCGGAGCAGGCCGATATTGATGGCGATACCGCGCAGGAGCAGTGGCAGCCGAGTGAGGCACTGGCGATTTCGCTGGCGAAAATCGACTTGCTGGCGGCGCAGGGTCGGGTGCGAAACGCGCAGAAGCTGGCGGAACAGGCGTTGCGCCAGGTGACGGCGCTGGATCGCCGGCGCGAGGTTGTGGAACTGCATTTGACGGCTGCGCGGCTGCACATGCTGGCGAACGATCCATCACTTGCGGTACGCTCAATTTCGCGAGCGATTACTCTGGCTGCCTCGCGCGGGTTGGTGCAGCCGTTCCTGCAACATAAGAAGAATTTCAAAGATGTGTTGCAGGTGGCGCGGTTGAAAGACCTGGCGCTGACGCTGAGTGAGCAGATCAGTTTCTTCCAATTGGTTTGCGAGAAGACAGGCTCCGTTGTGGGGCAGTCGGCAACGGCTTGCGGTGCGCAGGTCTGCGAATCGGAGGCGCTGACCCGCCGGGAAATCGAGATGCTGATTATTCTGGAGGCTGGCCCCAGCAACCAGCAGATCGCCGACCAGTTGCGGGTGTCCGTGCAGACGGTGAAATGGCACCTGTATAACCTGTACGCCAAGCTGGGCGTAAAAAACCGCGCCGCGGCATTGGCCAAGGCCCGCTCCCTAAAGCTTCTAGTGCATTAAAAACGCCCGAATAGCCCGGAAACCAAACCTTTAGGTTGGGCGGTTAGGGTAAGCGCCGGACTAAAAAAGGGCAGGATACAGAAGAGCGGGAGTCCAAACCGCAAAATGTGCCTGTGGAAGTAAAATAATCTGGGAGGTTATATATGAAGCGCTTTAGTAGATCTTGGGCCTATCATGGCCGTCATGCACCGTTGGTGGCTCTGGCGATGGCCGCGGTGGCCGGTTTCGCGCACCCCGCGAAGGCCTATACTTTCAACACAAATCCGGACTGGGATATCGAGCTCGATACCAACCTGTCCTACACGCTGGGCACCCGCGTGCAGGGGCAGAACCCGGACATCGCGCACAACCCGATTCAGCAGAACAACGAATACAAGTTCCCGCATTCGGGTAGCATCATTTCCAACCGTCTTGACGCCGCCAGCGAGTTGAGCGCGACGTACCAGAACAACTACGGCTTTGACGTTAGTATCGATGGCTGGAAAGACTTTGCGTATAACGGCGGCGTCGCGCGTGCGCCGGGTGTTGAGGGGCTCGCCACAAGCTCGCCGACCGGGCATTACGGCGCTTACACATATGACAACTATAACATGGGCGGTGAGCTGGTTAACGCGTTTGCGTTCGCCAACATGCAGTTCGGCAATGTTCCTGTTTCGGTCAAGGTTGGCCGCTTCACGGAATATTGGGGCAACGCGTTGTTCTCCGGCTTCCAGGCGATCTCCTACGGCCAGAGCCCGATTGATATCATCAAGGCCGTGGACGCGCCGGGCACTGAGGTTAAGGATTTGTTCCTGCCGCGTGGCCAGGTTTCCGTGCATATCCAGCCGACGCCGACTGTCACCATCGGTCTGCAGTATCAGTTTGAATACCGCCCGAACCAGTTCCCTGAAGGCGGCACCTACCTTGGCGTAGCCGATCCGTTCTTCAATGGTCCTGAGACGCTGGAAGGCGCCTACAAGCGCGGCCCCGACTATATTGCACCGGATAACGACGGCAACTTCGGCATCGAGGCGCTGTATTCGCCGGCTGTGCTGAACGGCACCGTGGGTCTGTACTTCCGCCAGTTTGACGATACTTCTGCCTATTCGCCGGCTGAGTTCAACTTTACCAACATGACCTATCATCTGGCCTATGCGCGCCACGTGCGGTTGTATGGTATCAGCCTCGACAAGAACATCGGGACCGTGGCGACCGACTTTGAAGCCTCCGTGCGGACCAACACCGGCCTGAACTCCGTGCCGCTGGCGGCTGACCCGGCGCTCGACCTGCATGGCACCGACGGTGCGCGTGGTAACACGTTCAACTTTGTCGCCAACGGCATCCAGGCTCTGACCCCTACCCCGCTCTGGCAGACTGGCCAGCTCGTCGGAGAAATTGCCTGGACGCATCTGATGGCGGTGACGCATGACCGCGCGCTGTATAACGCAATTGGTTATGCCTGCTCCGCTGGCGGGCTTTCCGCGGGCCAGGGTATGGTCGACGGCTGCTCCACGCCGGATGAAGTCAACATCAACATTCTGTTTGACCCGCAGTGGCTGCAGGTTATTCCGGGTGTCGACATCGACGCGCCGTTCGACGTGAACGCTGGCATCCATGGCAATGGTCAGACCCTGGCTCTGGGTGGCACCGGCGATCAGGCTGGCTCGGTTGCCTATAGCGTTGGCGTACATGCACTGGTGCGTCAGCTCTACAACATCAAGCTGAGCTACAGCGGCTGGCATTCGCCGACCGACAAGAAGGTTATCAATGCCTTCGGTCTGCAGCAGTACAGCGGCGGTTCTGGCGAATATATGTGGAACGACAAGGGTAATCTCGAACTCGTCTTCTCGACGGCATTTTAACGATAACGATAAGTCCGAATAGGAAATAACCATGAAGCTGAAACATTTTCTTCTGAGCGGGTTTTTGGTCGCTGGCTGGGCGTACGGCGCGCATGCGCAAGCCAGCCAGCTGGGAACCACGTTGACTGAGTTTGGTGGCATCAAGGCGGGGAGCGCCGATGGCGCGATCCCGGCTTACACGGGTGGCATCAACGCGATCCCGGGCCTGCCGGCTGGTAATGCAACCTCCGGCTATCCCGACCCGTTCGCCAGCGAAAAGCCGGTGTTCTCGGTGACCGGCGCCAACGCATCGCAGTATGCCGCGATGCTGACGCCGGGCGCGCAAGCGCTGCTGGCACGTTATCCTGACTACCGGATTGACGTGTATCCGACGCACCGTACCGCGCAGTATCCGGCCTCGGTGCTGGCGAACACGGTTAAGAATGCGAGCAGCGCGCAGGAAATTCCAGGCGGCAATGGCGTGACCGGCACTTATGCGGGCATTCCGTTCCCGGTTCCGACCGATGGTTACCAGGTGATGTGGAACTCGTTCCTCCAGTATCACCCGGCCTATTGTGAGCAGCGCTTCCAGAATTACCTGGTGGATTCAAGCGGTGCCGTTACCGAGCTCGGGACCATAGCGACCTCTTGGACGCACCAATATTATTTCCCGGACCAGACTGGGCTGCAGACGAATTTCTGGGCCTACTACGAGGTGCGTTACCTGAGCCCGGCGGCAGAAGCCGGCCAGACGTTCCTGTTCCAGTACCCGATCGACTTTACCAAGAACGACGACGTGACGTATTTCTACTCGCCCGGTACGCGCCGTGTGCGCCTGGCGCCGGAATTCACGTATGACACGCCGATCTCCAGCTACGGCGGGGCTATCGACTATGACGAAATTGATCTGTTCTACGGTAAGATGGACAAGTTCGACTGGAAGCTGGTCGGCGAGAAGGAAATGATTGTTCCTTACAACGACTACAAGATGGCCGGCACTACCGAGAGCGCCGTGCTTGGCACGCATGTGCTGAAGCCCGATGGTGTACGTTGGGAACGGCACCGTGTGTGGGTGGTTGATGCGACCCTCAAGGCCGATCAGCGCCATGCGTTCAGCCGCTGGACTTTCTATGTGGATGAAGACTCCTGGGAAGTTATTGCGTCGGAATCCTATGACCATTCCAACGCGATTTATAAGGTTGGCTTCTCTTATCCGTGGCAGGACTACGGCGAGGGCGATGCAACCAACTTCTCGCACACCTTCGGCATCTACGACCTGAGCCGCGGTAGCTACGAGCTCTCCTATGTTCAGACGGATGGTCATGGTTTCTACCATTGCACCACGACCCCGCCGAACATGAGCAAGTACACGGCGCAAGCCATGGCGGCGCAGTCCGTCCGCTAAGACCAAGGCGCAGCGCCAGGCAGACTTTGCGTTTGGTGCTGCGCCGTTTCTTTGGCTAAGCTTTAAGGAATAAAGAAAGTGATCGATATGCTGTGGGTCCGCACAGTCTTCAGCGCGTCGGTGCTGCTGGGGTTCGCTACAACAAGCGCCACAGCCGCGAACTTTGCAGACCCGATTAATACGCCGGCCGTGCTGGTTCCAGCACCCGCCACCGCTCCGCTGATCGCGCTTGCGCGCGCGGGAGACCACATGGTGGGTGTTGGCACGCGCGGTGTGATTGTTACGTCTGATAGCGGTTTCGCCACCTGGACCCAGGCAAGTGTGCCGGTGGAATCCGACCTGACAGCGGTGCAGTTCGCCGATGCCAATAACGGCTGGGCTTGTGGCCATAATGGTGTGATTCTGCACAGTACGGATGGCGGACACACGTGGACCAAGCAGCTCG
This sequence comes from Acetobacteraceae bacterium, assembly GCA_003164135.1. GTDB lineage: Bacteria > Pseudomonadota > Alphaproteobacteria > Acetobacterales > Acetobacteraceae > Acidocella. Next base: position 36,342 of record PLSD01000048.1, on the reverse strand, counting down.
ACGGCAGGACCGCACAAACCACGTTCGAGGCTTACTATAATCAGAAGATTGCCGCGGGCGACTCTACGCTTACGACATTTCTTACGCAGGTTCAGCTTAACTATGATGCGGGTCCTAATCTTCCGTGGCTGAGTGTTTGGTTCAATGATGCGCAGACCGGCTATGTGGTTGGTTCCTTTGGCGATCTCGCGATTACGCAGGATGGCGGCAAGACGTGGCAACCATGGCTTGACCATATCGATAACCCAAATTTTCTTGATCTCGACGCGATTAAAAATGTTGGTGGTCAGCTTTACATAGTTGGCGAGCAGGGGACCGTTTATGTGTTCGATCCTGCAACGCAGAAATTTGTAGCGCGGCCAACCACGTATACCGGTAGCCTGTTCGGTATTACCGGCACGGCGCAGACCGTAGTTGTCTTCGGTATGCGGGGTAATATTTTCCGCAGCGAAGACCAGGGAAAAACCTGGGTGCAGTCTGTTAATCCCTCGAATTCGAGCATTATGGCGGGATCTGTTCTGGCGGACGGCCGCTTTGTGCTGGTGAATGTCGACGGCGGTATTCTGGTCAGCAGCGATGATGGTAAGAGCTTTACGCCGCAGCCGCAGGTACAGGGAATGCCGCTGACGGATTTCGTCGAATTGAATGCGCATCACTGGCTGCTCACCGGGTTGGGTGGGGTCAAAGATGTCGCCCAATAACAACCTGTCGTCCCTAGAGTACGATCCGGCTCTAAGGCTTGAACTCGAAATTGGAATGACGCGATGACGATGGATGTGCAGGCACTTAAGGAAGAGATTGTAGCGGAGCGGTTGAGTCATAACGACTTCGACTTCAGCTCGGGCAATATGCTTGAACTGCTGATCTTCAATAACCGTAAGATTATTCTCGCCATCTGCGCGCTGCTTACGCTGGTGCTGGGCTTTAGTGCTACGCGCTTGACTGTGAATGCCAGCTATATCGATATGCTGCCGCAGCATCAGCAGTACGTTGTGAATTACGAGGCTAACCGCAAGGCGATGCGGGCGCTGGGCGATTCCGTGCGGATTGTGGTCGAGAACAAGACCGGCGATATCTACAACCCGCAGTACCTTGCGACGCTGCGTACGATTAACGACAAAGTTTTCCTGCTGCCGGGTGTTGACCGCTCGTTCATGAAGTCGCTGTGGATGCCTGTGGTGCGCTGGACGCAGATTACCGAGCAGGGTGTGACCGGCGGCTCGGTGATGCCGGATAATTACGATGGTTCGGCGGCGAGCATTGCGCAGTTGCGGCAGAATATTGTCGAAGCCGGTATTACAGGCTCGATCGTTGCGAATGACCAGAAGTCGAGCATCATCTTCGTGCCGTTGCTTGATATTGATCCTGCCACAGGGGCGCCGTTTGACTACGGTAAATTCTGGCAGTCGATGCAGACTGAAGTGTTGAGTATGCAATCGCCGTCCGTGGGCGTGCACATTGTTGGCTTTGCCGCGGTGATGGGTAATCTTATCGCGGCGCTGCATGAAATTCTTGGTTTCTTTTTTGTTGCCGCATTTATCGCCTCGATTTTCATTTTTGCTTTCACGCATTGCGTACGGAGCACGACTGCCATTCTTGCCTGCTCCTTTGTCGCGGTTATCTGGCTACTGGGGATTATCCGGTTTTTTGGCTATGTGCTGGATCCGTACTCGATCCTGGTGCCATTCCTGGTATTTGCCATCGGCGTGAGCCATGGCGCGCAGAAGATGAATGGTATCATGCAGGATATCGGCCGTGGAGCACATCGTTATGTTGCCGCGCGCCTGACCTTCCGCCGCTTGTTCATGGCGGGGCTGACGGCGCTGATCGCCGATGCCGTGGGTTTCGCGGTGCTGAACGTGATTCAGATCCAGGCCATCCGTACGCTGGCGATTACGGCGAGTATCGGTGTTTCGGTGCTGGTGTTTACCAATCTGGTGCTGTTGCCGATTATTCTCTCCTTCGTCGGCGTCAGCGAAAAAGCGGCGAAGCGCAGCCTGGAGACCAAGCAGGACGACGGCGGACATGGGCTGTTCGAGCGCGTGTTCCAGTTGCTGGAGCATTTCTCCGAGCGGCGCTGGGCGATTGGCGCGATCGTGGTGGCGCTGGTGCTGATGGGTGCCGGTTATGTTGTTGGCGAGAAAGTGCAGATAGGCGACGTGGCGCAGGGTGCGCCGGAGCTGCGGGCAAATTCTGTCTATAATCATGACGATGCCTTTGTAATTCATCACTACAGCCTGTCGAGTGACCAGTTCGCGATTATCGTCAGGGGTGACGCGGGTGGCCGTGGTCTCGTGAGTTATCCCGCCATGATGGAAATGGATCGGCTGGGGCAGTATTTGCGGACCATTCCTGGCGTGCAGACCACGGTGTCGGCGGCGGATTTTGACCGCACCTATACCTCGGCTTCGTTCGAGGGAAATCTGAAATGGTGGAGCATTAATAACCAGAAGGATGTGCTCGCGGAATCCATTGACGACGTTTTCTCGTATAACCCCGAACTGATGAGCAATGATTTTTCGGCGGCGCCCCTCATCGTGTATCTCGATGACCACAAGGCAAGTACGCTGACGGCGGTTGCCAATGCCGCGCAGGGCTTTGCGGACCAGCATAATTCCAGCGATGTGCAGTTCCTGCTGGCCGCCGGCAATGCCGGTATGGATGCGGCGACGAATATCGTCGTCAAGCGGGCGAATACGCTGATGCCGTATCTGGTCTACGCGGCGGTTATCATTCTTTGCTTCATTTCCTTTCGCAACTGGCGCGCTGTTATCGTCGCTGTGGTGCCGCTGGTGCTGACCTCGGTGCTGTGCCAGGCGCTTATGGTTATGCTTGGGATTGGCGTGAAAGTGGCGACGCTGCCGGTGATCGCGCTGGGTGTGGGCATCGGCGTGGACTATGCGTTGTATCTGCTTTCCGTGCAGTTGGCGTTCCAGCGCGCGGGCGATCCGCTGCGGGTGGCTTATCGTAAGGCGCTGCGTTTCACGGGAAGAATCGTGGCGCTGGTCGGATTTACGTTGGCTACCGGCGTGTCGCTGTGGGCGTTTTCACCGATCAAATTCCAGGCGGATATGGGCGTGCTGCTGACCTTCATGTTCCTGTGGAACATGCTTGGAGCGTTGATTCTCATTCCGGCACTTTCGCATTTTCTGCTGCAGACGAAATGGGTGGCACCCTCCAAGGGGCCGATCGTCCTGCATTAAGCCGCTGCGCCGGCGTGCCGGCGCGGCCATACCTATCACGCCATTCATTCAAGGAGAGTTACAGTGCGCGGACTTAAGGACAAAGTGGCAATCGTCACCGGCGGCGGCCAAGGTATCGGGCGGGCTTTGACGCTGCGTTTGGCGCAAGAGGGTTTCAAGGTTGCGGTTTTCGACCTCAATCCGGCGGCTGGCGAGGAAACCGCCAAGCTGGCGCCTGAGGCGACCATCAAGACCTATGCAGTGGATGTGGGCGACTATGCCGTGGTGCAGTCCGCCGTGGCGCAGGTTGAAGAAGACCTGGGGCCGATCTGGCTGCTGGTGAACAACGCCGGCTGGGACAAGCCGATGCCGTTCCTGAAGACCGATCAGGCGCTGTGGGACAAGATTATCCGCATCAACCTGTACGGGCCGCTGAACACGCACCACGCCGTGCTGCCGCGCATGGTCGCCAATGGCGGCGGCCGCATTGTTAACATCGCGTCCGACGCCGCGCGTGTTGGGACCAGCGATGAGGCTGTGTATTCGGCTTGCAAGGGCGGCATGATCTCGTTCACCAAATCCATCGCCCGTGAGCTGGCCCGCAAGAACGTGCTGCTGAACACCGTTTGCCCCGGCCCGACGAACACGCCCATGATGGCCTCCGTGCTGGGCGAAGGTGAAAATGCGGTGAAGTGGAAAGATGCCATGGTGCGCGGCATTCCGCTGAAGCGCATGGGCGAGCCGGAGGATTACGCCGGTATCGTGGCGTTCCTGGCTTCTGACGACGCCAGCTTCATCACCGGCCAGGCCTTCTCGGTCTCCGGCGGTATGAATATGATCTGAGGCTTTGTGCTCAAGGATTCCTCCCGTGCCAGCCACGCTGCTGCCGTGACGCCGATGCGCATTACGCCCAGCAACCTGGCGTCGGTGCTGCCTCCTGGCGGGTTGACGCTGGTGCAGGGGTGTTCGGGGGAATCCGTACTGCTGGCCGATGCCGTGACGGAACTGGGTGCGGCTGCCGGGGCGATGCGGTTTAGCGGGGTTTTCGTCGCCGGGCTCAACCGCACGAACTGGCTGGCGAACCCGGAGTGCCGGGTTGAGACGTTTTTTATGACGCCGGAGTTGAAGCGGGCTGGGGCGGCGGTGGATTTTCTGCCGCTCTGCTATGCGGATATTTTGGCGCATTTGCGGAATGCGAAAATCTCTGCCGCGGTTTTCATGGTCTCCCCGCCGGACCGCAACGGGATTTGCAGTTTTGGTCCGGTGGTGGATTTTCTGGCGGAGCTGTGGCCGCAGATTCCGGTGCGGATCGCGCATATCAACCCGAGCATGCCGCACACCTATGGGCAGGCGGGGATACCGTTTGCCGAGCTGAGCGGCGTTATCGAGAAAGATGTGCCGCTGCTGGGCATGGAGGAGGAGGCCGGCGACGCGCTGGCTTCGGCGATTGGCGGGCATGTGGCGGGGTTTATTCCCGACCATGCGACCATTCAGACAGGTTTAGGTAAAATTCCCGGCGCGGTGCTGCGGGCGCTGACCGGACACCGGGGGTTGAAAATTCATTCCGGGCTGGTCGGCGATGCGGTGCTCGACCTGGTTGGGGCGGGGGCGTTGGCGGAAGGGGCTGCGATTACCGCGGGTGTGGCGATTGGCTCGCCGCGGCTTTATCGTGCTATTTCGGCGCCAATGTTTAGTTTCCGGCCGGTTTCCTATACGCATTCGATGACCGTGCTGGCGCAGATTCCTTTGTTGCGCACCATTAATTCGGCCATCGCGGTGGATTTGTATGGGCAGGTTTACGCCGAGCTGACGCCGCGCGGGTTGATGTCCGGCCCTGGCGGGGCAGGTGATTTTGCCCGTGGTGCCAAGGCGGCCGGAGGTGTGCGCATTATTGCGCTGCCGGCTGGGGCGGATGGTGGCAAAATTAGCCGGATTGTGGTGCCGGGGCAGGGGCCTGGGCCGGTCTCGCTCGGGCGGCAGGATGTGGATGTTATTGTGACCGAACATGGCGCCGCGGATTTGCGCGGCCTGAGTCATGCGCAGCGTGCGGCAGCACTCATTAAGGTGGCGCCACCTAGCCACCGGGAGGCTCTGGCGGCTGGCTGGCAGGCGGTTTATAAGACCTTCTAGATTTTTCAGGGAGTTAATAAGCCATGGCCGTGTCCAACAAGGTTATTATCAGCTGCGCCATTACCGGCTCGATCCATACGCCCTCGATGTCGCCCTATCTGCCGGTGACGGCGCAGGAGATTGCTGAATCGGCCCTGGGTGCCGCCGAAGCTGGCGCGGCGATTGTGCATTTGCACGCGCGCAACCCGGTTGATGGCCGGCCGGACCAGTCGCCGGAGGCTTTCGAGCCGTTTTTGCGCGTCATCAAGCAATCCTCCAATGTTGTGGTGAACCTCACCACGGGCGGCTCCCCTTATATGTCGGTTGAGGAGCGTGTGCGCCCTGCCCAGGTGTGGAAGCCTGAAGTTGCCAGCCTGAACATGGGTTCGATGAATTTTGGCCTGTTCCCGATGCTCAAGCGCTTTAAGGATTTTAAGCACGAGTGGGAACCGCAGATGCTGGAGAACTCGAAAGACCTCGTGTTCCGCAACAGTTTTAAGGACATTGCTTACGCGCTGAATACGCTGAACAGCACAGGCACGCGCTATGAGTTCGAGTGCTACGACACCAGTCATTTGTACAACCTGCACTACTTCTGGACCGAGGGCTTGGTGAAGGCGCCGTTGTTTATTCAGACGTGCTTTGGCCTGCTTGGCGGCATCGGCAACCATCCGGATGACGTGATGCATATGAAGCGCACCGCCGACCGGCTGTTTGGGGATAATTACCGCTGGTCCGTGCTTGCCGCCGGGCGCGCGCAGATGCCGGTTGCGGCGATGGCCGCGGCAATGGGTGGGAATGTGCGCGTCGGGCTTGAGGATTCGCTGTGGCTGGGCAAGGGCGCGCTAGCGCCGACCAATGCCTCGCAGGTGACGCAGGTGCGCAAGATTATTGAAGGCCTGGGGCTGGATGTTGCGACGCCGGACGAAGCGCGCGAGATTTTGCAGTTGAAGGGCGGCGACGCCGTAGGGTTCTGATGCCTGTTTATCCGGGCTGAATCGTGAAAGCGGTTCAGCCCGGAGCTGTGTTTGCGGCACGGTGCCGTGCTGTTTAAGGTTTGGGTGTGGCGAGGTCGCCGTTCTCGCGCAGGTAAGCTGGACGGTTGTTCCGCGTGGTAACCACCAGCAGCGGACGGATGCCGGGTACGCCGGGCGGGGGCTGACAAGGTGCGGCGCGGAATTGCTCCGGCACCGAAAGCGGCATGACCCTGGCGCTATGCCGGCCGCGGGCTGCAACCACATCGGCGCGCCGGGCTATGCCTGCGCTAAGCCAGGCAAAGCAGCGCGGCGGCGCTGGTCCCCAGGGCGTCTTTCTGTAAAGCATTGTATTCACGGGATTACGTGCAAGGAGCAAGTTACGACGGCGTTGTGTAACGTCGTTATATTATAACTTTGTTTACGCCCCAGTCCGTGCTAGGAGCGGGAAGCTTACGCCGGGGTGTTTGGCAAGTCGAAAAGGGCTTTTAAGGTTACCCCGATGGCGGCGAATGCATCCGGAGCAGGCAAAACAGTGACGCGAAAATTACCCGCTGACAATCATGGATCATCCAGCGGCAATTCGCGTGGGGATATTTTGAACGCGGCCATCGGCATGTTCGCGGAAAAACCTTACGAGGAGGTCGTGATCCGCGATATCGCTAAGCGCGCGAATGTGCAAAGCCCGACCATCTACCATTTTTTTAAGAGTAAGAACGGCCTCTACCGGGAGGCGATGCTGGGCTACTATGGCAAGCGAGTGGCGGCGATAGATTCCCTGCCCCCCAAGGATGCGCCGCCCAGGGTGCGTATCCATGCTTTGGTGTTCAATCAGTTGCAGGCGGTTGCCAGCGATCCGGTTTTTTTTCAGCTTCTCCAGCGCGAGTTGTTGAATACCGACGATGCCTTCAAGAAAGACCTGGCGGAAAAGATCATGGTCGGGCTTTACGATTATATCGACGATATCCTGGCCTCGACCCGGTTCGGCAAGGGCAATACGGTGATTCCCACCATGGTGATGTCGATGTTACTCGGTTATTTTCAGGTCGCGCGCTTCCAGAAATTCCTGCCCAATTTCGCAGGCAAGCCGGCGGACGATATTTCCGTGTTGCGGGAAATGGCTGATGAAATTACTAATTTCATTCAGCCTGAATTGGTGGTTGCCTAGGTTTTTGGCGATTCCAGGACGGTGCGCAGGATTTCAGTTGCCGGCGGATCGGTTGGGAGTTTGTTGCCGTCGAGCGCTGTAACGGTTCGTAGTGACAGCGTGTTGCCAAGGCAGAAACAACTGGCGGTGAAGAGGTCCATGGGCGTGAGTTGTGCCTCGCGCACCAGGTTGCGGGCGAGCAGGCGGCCCCGGAGGATGCCGGGCAGCGCGCCGTCTTCCACGGGTGGTGTTAGCCAGTTTCCGTTTTTTAAGATGAACAGATTGGCGGCGCTGGCTTCGGTGACATGGCCTTTGCTGTTCAGCAAGATTGCATCCTCGGCGCCGCGTGTGGCGGCTTCCTGCCGGGCGATGATGCTGTCGAGATAGTTCAGCGATTTGATGCGTGAGAGCGGGGAAAATTCGTTGCGCCGGGTGGTTTGGCAGATGACGGCGGTAATTTCTGGCGCGGGTGAAGTGAACGGGGCGGTGGTGATGAGCAGCGTTGGGCTGGCGTCGGCGGGAGGCAGCAAGCCGCGCGGCCCGGTGCCGCGTGTCAGGGTGATACGCAATACCGCTTCTGGCAGGGAATTGGCGGTGATTAGTGTGCTGATGGCGGTTTGGAACTGCGCATTGTCCAACGGCACCGCGATGCCGAGTTCGGCCGCACCGTGGCACAAGCGGGCCAAATGCAGTGCCAAATGCCGGGGTGTGCCGTCGGCGATGCGTAGGGTCTCGAACAGGCCGTCGCCGAGGGTGAAGCCGCGATCGGCGGGATTGATGGCGGCGTGGCCGGAGGGCCGTAAAAAGCCATTCAGCCAGACAGACTGGTCAGCCATTGCCAAGGCCGAGCATGGGAGAGGCTTTCAGGCGCATTTCATCATACTCCGCATCCGGTTGGCTGTCGGCAACAATGCCGCCGCCTGACTGCATCAGAACATGGGTGGGGGTTACGATCAACGTCCGGATGATGATGGAACTGTCCATCGCGCCGTCGAAGCCGATCCAGGCGATGGCGCCGCAGTAGGGGCCGCGGCGGCAGGGCTCCAGTTCGTCGATGATTTGCATGGCGCGGATTTTTGGTGCGCCGGTGACCGAGCCGCCGGGGAGGGTGACGCGTAGCAGGTCAACGGGGCCAAGTTCTGGCCGTAGTTTGCCGGTGATGCAGGAGACCAGGTGATGTACGGAGGCGAAACTTTCCACCTGGAACAGTTCCGGGACGCGGATGCTGCCGGTTTGCGCGACGCGGCCGATGTCGTGGCGCAGCAGGTCGACGATCATCAGATTTTCGGCGCGGTCCTTGGGGCTTTGGGCAAGTTCGGCGGCCAGGGCGGCGTCCTGCACGGAGTTGGTGTGGCGGGGGCGGGTGCCTTTGATCGGCCGGGTTTCGATGTCGCCGTTGGGTGAGAGGCTGATGAACCGTTCGGGTGAGGCGCTGAGCAGGGCGAGGCCCTCGCCGCAGTCCAGATAGGCGGCGAAGGGCGCCGGGCTGGTTTGCCGTAATGCCAGGTAGAGAGCGGCGGGATTGAGATTTGCGGGGCGCGGGGCGACGTGGCGCAAGGTAAAGTTTGCCTGATAGATGTCGCCGGCGCGGATGTAGGCGAGGATGCGCTGCACATGGGTTTGGTATTCAGTCTGGTCCATGTCCGCCTGCCAGTGGAGTTTTGGCAGTGGCGCGGGCTTGGGTGCGTGGTTTAGGCGGGCAAGCAAGTTGGTTGCTTGCGTGGCAGTATCCTGACCAGGGCGGCTGGCCATAATGAGCCACGCGCGATGGGCGGTATGATCGAAGCCGATGAGTGTGTCGTAAAAACCGATGAATATGTCAGGAAGATTGGATGGATTATCATGGCGGGACGGAACTGGTTCCAGGCCAAGGCCGAGGTCGTAGCTGAAAAATCCGACGGCGCCGCCGGTGAAGGGAAGGGGGCCGGGCGTGGGGGCGTGCTGGGCAAGTTCGCGCGCTAGCAGGTCAAGTGCGTCGTCTTGTTGTGGCCGCAGGATTTTAAAGGGGTCTAGGCAGATGTAGCTGAAACGGCTGCGTGCGTCGCCTGTGGCTGCGCTGTCCAGGAACGCGAGATACGGCTCATGCGCTAGTGCAGCAAAGCAATCATTTGGTTCCTGCCAGGCAATTTCCTGAATCACGGGCGGGCGTTACGTCACGCGCACGAAATCGAGCCCGATGTCGAGTACTTTCGCGCTATGAGTGAGCCAGCCGGCGGAGATTAAATCAACTCCGGTTTCGGCGATGCTGGCGGCGGTGGCCGGGGTGATTCTGCCGGAGGCTTCGGCGATGGCGGTGCCGTTTATCATTGCCACGGCCTGGCGGAGTTGGGTGGTGTCCATATTGTCCAGCAATACGGCATCCACGCCTTCCTGCAAGGCGGCTTCGAGTTGGTCCAGTGTATCAACCTCGATTTCGATTTTTACCAGATGCCCGGCTGCCTGTTTGGCGGTGCGCAGCGCGGGGATGATGCCGCCGGCCAGGGCGATGTGGTTGTCCTTGATGAGAATGGCATCGTCGAGGCCGAAACGATGATTGGCACCGCCCCCGCAACGAACCGCGTATTTTTGCGCAAAGCGCAGGCCGGGCGTGGTTTTGCGCGTGCAGGTGATGCGCGCTTTGGTGTGGGCGATGGCATCGGCAATGCCGCGAGTTGCGGTGGCGATGCCGGAAAGCGGGCCGAGGAAATTAAGCGCGACACGCTCGCCGGTTAAAATACCACGCGCGGAGCCGGAGATTTCGGCAATGACTTCACCGGGGGCAACGCGCGAGGCGTCTGGAAGTTTGACGGTGAAGGTAATCGCGGGGTCGACCATGGCAAAGGCGGCACGGGCGAAATCCAGACCTGCGACCACGCCGGGGTCGCGGGCGACGAGGGTGCAGACCGCGTGGCGTTCGGCCGGGACGACGGCTTCGGTGGTGATGTCCCCGGCGCGGCCGAGGTCTTCCAGCAAGCCGGCGCGCACCGCTTGGTCAACAAGAAGATACGGGATCATGCGGCCAGTCCTATGTTCGAGAGATCAGAAAGATTGATGGTGGATGATGTGGCTTGGGCTGGGTCGGTTTGCGGGAAATCCGTGCGGGTGTGGGCGCCGCGACTCTCCTGGCGGCGCCAAGCGGCTTGGGCGATGAGTAGCGCTACGAGTGCTGGATTGGATCGGGTGGCGAGTGGGGCTAGCTGCTGCATGGCGAGTTCAAGCCCTGGAGCGTTGCGGTAAATACCCAGGTATTGGCTAGAAATATCGCGAATAGCGGGGGAGATGGCAGAGGATTGTGGCAAGGTGGGGGGCGCTTTGCCGTTGCGTGTTGTTCGTCCGCTTATGGCTTGTGCCGCCATGCGGCCGGTGACCATCGCCTCCAGCAGCGAGTTGCTGGCCAGACGGTTTGCACCGTGCAACCCGGTTGCCGCGGCCTCTCCGCAGGCAAACAGGCCGGTTACACTGCTCTCGCAATCGGCGTTAACCGCAATGCCGCCCATGTGGTAGTGCGCGGCGGGACGGACGGGAATCGGCTGCGTGGCGGGGTTGATGCCATGGGCGCGGCAGGCAGCGAAAATGCCGGGAAATTTTTCAGGTTGTACGCCGCGTGCATCGAGGAAAACGCTGTCGCCCTCGGCATATTTTTGAGAGACTGCGCGCGCCACGATGTCGCGTGCGGAAAGATCGGCGCCTTGCATGAAGGGATTGCCGGCGCGGTCTACGAATACCGCGCCTTCGCCACGGACGGCTTCGCTAACCAGCGGCATCGGGTCTAGCCCGCAGGCCAAAGCGGTTGGATGGAACTGCACGAATTCCATGTCGCGGAGATCCGCTCCTGCTTTTGCCGCCAGAGCCAGGCCGGTGCCGGTGGCGCGCAGGGGGTTGGTGGTGTGTGCGAACAGGCCGCCGATACCGCCGGTGGCGATCACCGCGCAATCCGTGGCAAGGGTGAACGGGCCGGTGGGCGTTGTGACATGTACGCCGCAAATTCTGTTGCCGTGCACGGCAAGTCCGATGGCTTGTGCGTGTTCGATGACCGTAATGGTTGGTGCCGCGCGCACGGCATTTATGAGTACGCGCATGACCTCGGCGCCGGTGGCGTCCTTGGCGTGGATGATGCGGCGGCGCGAGTGCGCGGCTTCGAGACCCAAGGCCAAAGCGCCGTCCGTATTGCGCCCGAAATCCGCGCCGTGGCGGTTCAGGAATTCGATGACCCAAGGGCCAGCGGCAATAATTTTCCGCACCACCTCGGCGTCGCAGAGGCCGGCTCCGGCGTTGATGGTGTCCTGCGCGTGGAGGGAAAAATCATCATCCGGTCCGACGGCGGCGGCGATGCCGCCTTGTGCCAGGCCGCTGGCTGTCTCGGTGCCGAAAGCCCCCGCGCAGAGAACCACCACCGGGCGTGGCGCGAGGCACAGCGCTGTCATCAATCCAGCTGCGCCAGCGCCGATGATCACCGTCTGGCCGTGCGGCGTGCTCATTGCACGGCGAGCATGCGTTCAACACTACGCCGCGCGCGCTCCATCAGTGCGGGTTCTATTTCCACTTGCGTCTGCATGGTCTCCAGGCATTCGCGGATGTTGGGCAGCGTGATGCGCTTCATGTGCGGGCAAAGGTTGCAGGGGCGGATGAACTCGGTGCCAGGGTGGGCGACAGCGACGTTGTCGCTCATCGAACATTCGGTAATCAGCACCACGCGGGCAGGTTTTTCACGCGCCACGTAGTCGCTCATGGCGGCGGTGGAGCCTGCGAAGTCCGAGACCGCGACGACTTCCGGCGGGCATTCGGGATGTGCCAGCACGGTGATGCCGGGATGGGCGGCGCGCAGATCGGCGATTTCCTGCGCGTTGAAGCGCTCGTGGACTTCGCAATGCCCGGCCCAGGTGATGATTTTCACGTTGGTCTGTGCCGCGATATTCTGCGCCAGATATTCATCGGGCAGCATGATGACTTCCGGCACGCCCAGGCTTTCGACGACTTTCTTCGCGTTGCCGGAGGTGCAGCAGATGTCGGATTCAGCTTTCACCGCGGCGGAAGTGTTCACGTAGGCGACCACGGGCACACCGGGATAACGCTGGCGCAGCAGCTTGATATCTTCGGCCGTGATGCTGTCGGCGAGGGAGCAGCCGGCGCGGGTGTCGGGGATCAGCACCGTTTTGGTGGGGTTCAGCAGTTTGGCGGTCTCGGCCATGAAGTGCACGCCGGCCAGCACGATCACGTCAGCGTCCACGCGCATCGCCTCGCGTGCCAGCAACAGGCTGTCGCCGACAATGTCCGCGACGCCATGGAAGATTTCCGGCGTCTGGTAGTTGTGCGCCAGGATTACGGCGTTGCGCTCACGTTTTAGGCGGTTGATGGCCTTGATGTCGGGCGAGAACAACGCCCATTCGGCGGGGGGAATGACGCGGCTGACGCGCTGGTAGAGCTGGGTAAGGTCCAAGGGCATGGTACATCCAGTAATGCTCAAAATGAGCATAAATAAGTCAGAAAAAAACGGGCGGGTGCCCGGTCGTGCATCCCCTTATACTAGTCGTGAGCATAACTATGTCAAGTGCGGGCAAGCGGCGGTTTGGTGCCGGCGTAGGCGCGCTCCTGCAGGATATCGGCGCGGAAGCGGAAGAGTTTGGCCGGGCGGCCGCCGGTGGCCTCGGCCATTTGGCCGGTTTCCTCAACCAGTTCCTGCTGTTCCACCAGGCGGCGGAAATTTTGTTTGTGTAGCAGTTGCCCGGCCAGGGCCTCCACGCTGCGTTGCAGGTCCAAGAGGGTGAACTGGGGCGGCATCAGCTCGAACACCACGGGGCGGTAGGTGATTTTGGCGCGTAGCCGGGCGATGCCGGTGGCGAGAATCCGGCGGTGGTCCTGGCGCATGGCTTGGCCCAGCCGGGGCGGGGCGGGGCTGTGGCAGGGGATGCCGTCGCGCGTGGCCTCGGCGACCAGCCCGGCCTCGTACAGCAGCTCGTAGCGCTGCAACACCAGCTCCTCGTTCCAGCGCCGGTCTTCCAGGCCGAAGGCGATGGCGGCGCGTTGTTTGCGGGCGCGGCGTTCCACGGGGCTGGCGCCGGCTTGGACCCAGGCGCGCAGCGCGGCGGGGAGCGGGCTTGCGGCCTCCGCGCCTTGGCGGCGGTCCTCCCACGGGAAATAATCGTACCAGTTGCGCCAGCTTGCCCCGCCATCCAGGGCGTTTGGCTGCTCGCGGGTGAGGGCCAGGTAGGAGATGGAGATGGCGCGGCCGAAGCCGCCAAGGGCGGCGTTGCGGTCGTTGTCGGCGAATGTATAGAGCTGCTCGACATAGCCCAGCGGGTGATGCGTCTGACGTTCCACCCAGGAGCGCGTGCCGGCCTGCAATGAGCGGTGCTCGGGCGAGAGCGGGCCAGAGGGGAGGGAGGTGCCATCGGCAATGGTTAGTACGCGCGGCGTGCCGGCGGTTACCGCCACGAGGACGGCAATCAGCTCAGCGCTTACGGAACTTGGCCGATTCTCGGGCATATGTTCATTTCGCAGATAGCGGCTCGGGCTGGCAAGGGCTGGCGTATCTTCAATGTAAGACACATTGAAAATTCGCCCCGGTGCAATATGTATCGGACGGGCGGCGGCATTAACCAGCCGTGCGCGCGATAACATTAAGATAAAGGGGAACAGTATGGCTGGCGCGATTTATGACATTCCGTTGAAGAGCATCGATGGCAACGCGACGAACCTTGGCGACTACAAAGGCAAGGTGCTGCTGGTGGTGAATGTCGCCTCCAAATGCGGGCTGACGCCGCAGTACGAGGGCTTGCAAAAGCTTTATGCCGAAAAGCATGGCGCCGGGCTGGAAGTGCTGGGTTTTCCGGCGAACGACTTTAAGGGCCAGGAGCCGGGCACGGAAGAGGAGATCGCCAGCTTTTGCAGCACCACGTATAATGTGGAGTTCCCGCTGTTCGGCAAGATCTCGGTGGTGGGCGAGGCCAAGCACCCGCTGTACCAGGCGCTGACCGCCGCAAAACCGCATGCCGAGGGCGGCGATGCGTTCCGCACGAAGCTTGCCGGCTTTGGCATTGCCACCAACCCGGAACCCGAGGTGCTGTGGAATTTCGAAAAATTCATAATCGGCCGCGACGGCAAGGTTGTGGCCCGGTTCACGCCGGATGTGGGTGCTGATGATCCGCGCCTGCGCGCCGCGCTGGATGCCGCGCTGGCGGCTTAAGCTCCGGCGTTAGTGATACATGAGATGACAGCCGCCGGCCTCGTTGGGGCCGGCGGCTGTTTCTGTAGGCGCGGTGGTTTCCCCCACGCGCGCGGGCGCAAAGGGTGCCTGCCCGGTGGGGGCAAGGCCCACCTGGGGTAGCCCAGGCGTACCAAGGGCTATGGACCTGTGGAAGCGCGGCACGGCCCAGAGCACAAAACCGTAGGATGCCTTCGTTGTCATCGTTTATGCCTCAAGGTTGTGGCGTTTGTCTAAATCACTGAACCTGGGCTGCATAGGCGTTCCGCATGATAAAACCATTAAAGATAAGATAATTGAAGAAGCTATTTCTTAATATATAAAATTTTAGGTCATTTAAAGAAATTTTTTTCTTAACCGATGGTCTTGCCCTAAGCCAGATATCCGAACAGCCGCATCCAGCCATTCATACGCCGCTCAATTTCCCGCGCCGCCGCCGGGGTCAGCAGCCGCTGCCAGCGCCCGACCTCGCCAGTGCGCCCGGCGTGGTGGAGGTGCCATTGGGTGTCCATGTCCAGCACATCGCCTGAGCGGGAGTCCCTGAAAACCGTCGGTAATTCCTCCAGCCGGGCGATTTTTGCCTCAATGGCATCGCGCCGGCTCTGCCTGAAGAGGTGTTCGCGCATCTGGGCATTCAGTGTGCCGCCAAAAAACGCTGCCAGCCGGTCCAGCGTGGCGATGTCATCGGTGAAGCCGGCTTCGTAGGTGAACAATTCCGCCCGCTTGTCGCTGGCGAAATGCGCGCAGAACGTGGCGGATTTTTCCACCCGCTCCAGCGCCTGCGGAAAATCGTGGCCCATGTGCTGCATCAGCGATGTCACCGCGTCGCGCGGGTCGCGGATGCTAAGGACGATCCGCGTGGCCCGCATGGCGAGGAAACTGGCTTCGGGCAGACCCAGGTCATGCGTTTTCACCACGTTCAGGACACTCGGTTTCAGGCGTTTGAGGACATCCATGCGTTCGGCGTAGCTGCCGGCCACTTTGGTATCAGGGTACATGGCCTGCGCAACTTGCCGGGCGGTGTTGTATAGCCAGGTGGAGCCGCTGGCATACATCCCTAGACACCAGATCATGTCTAGGCGGGTTTTCCTGGAACGCGGGCGAATAGCGATTTGGGCAGCAGGTTCCCAACGCGGGCGGCGGCGGCGAACCACCAGGGGAAGGTGATGGTGGCTCGCCCGGCCTCGATACCTTTGATGATGATGCGGGCGGCCTGATCGGCGTCCAGCATTCCGGGCATGGGGTAGGGGTTTTTCGCCGTCATCGGCGTGCGGATGAAGCCCGGACGCACCAGGGTAAGGGCAATGCCGTCGCGCGCAGCGCCGGGGGTGGCGGCGCGTACCCAGAAATCCAGCGCGGCTTTTGTGGCGGAGTAGGCGGGGGAGGTGGGCAGCGAGATGAGCCCGGCGATGGAGCCGATAATGACGATGCGTGGCGTTTTGCGGGCCATGGCCGGCAGTACGGTGTTGAACACGCCGTCCAGATTGGTGGCGAAGACGCGGCGGATCTGTTCGTCGCCCTCGCGGTTGGCCTTGCCCGGTCCGGCGGAAACGCCGGCATTGGCGATCATAAGATCGAGGCTTTCCAGCTCGCCGATCCAGATTTCCATGGCGGCGCGGTCGGTGACATCGACTACCGTCGCCGTGACCCGCGCGCCTTTGGCCCGTGCAAGTTCAGCTACGGCGGTCAGCCGGGCTTCATCCCGTCCGGCCAGATGCAGTGTGATGCCGGGGGCGGCATATTCCAGGGCGAGGGCTTGCCCCAGTCCGCTGGAGGCGCCGGTAATAGCGATGGTTTGATAGTGCATATGGGCAGCGTAGCAGCCTCCTGCTAAGAGGCCAGCCCATGAGCACAAAAACCTCCATTGCCTCCATGACCGGCTTTTCCCGCACACACGGGCACGCCGGCCCCGTCTCCTGGATATGGGAGTTGCGCAGCGTTAACGGCAAAGGGCTGGATATTAAGCTACGTCTGCCCGGTGGGCTGGATGCGCTGGAGATCCCGTTGCGCGACCTGGCCGCCAAGCGGCTGAAGCGCGGCAATGTTTCCGGCACGCTCACGCTTAAGCGGGACGCAGTTTCCGGTCTCACGCCCGACCTCGCGGTGCTGGAGAGGATCAAGGATCTGGCCATTGATCTGGCCGATAACATTCCTGGCGCCTTGCCGCCGCGGGCTGAGTTGCTGCTGGCGCTGCCGGGGGTGATGCGCAACGTCTCCGCGCAGGACGATACCGAGGAAGAGCAGGCCGCGCTGGCCGCGGCCGTGCAGGCCGGGTTTGCCGAGGCGCTGGCGCAACTGGCGGCGGCGCGGGAAGGTGAGGGGACGCGGCTGACAGGGATTGTTTCGGCGCTGCTGGCGGAAATCGAGGCTTTGTATACGGCGGCTTCCGTTGAGGCGGCGACTCAGCCCGCCCTGCACAAGGCCAAGCTCACCGCGCAGTTGGCGGAAATTCTCGGCAGCACCCCGGCGCTGCCGGAGGAGCGGATTGCACAGGAAATTGCACTGTTGGCCACGAAGTCGGACGTGCGGGAAGAGCTGGACCGGCTGCACGCGCATATTGGCGCCGCCCGCGCGCTGCTGGCGGAAGGGGTCGGCATTGGCCGCAAACTCGACTTTTTGATGCAGGAGTTCAACCGCGAGGCGAATACTCTGTGCAGCAAATCTACCTCGCTGCCGCTGACCTCCATGGGGCTTTCGCTGAAAGCGGCGATTGAGCAGCTGCGTGAGCAGGTGCAGAACATTGAGTAAGCGGCGCGGCCTTTGCCTGGTGCTGGCAGCACCTTCAGGGGCGGGGAAGACCACGCTGTCGCGGGCGTTGCTGGAGCAGGATGATGCGCTCTTGCTCTCCGTGAGCATGACCACACGGGCTCGGCGGCCTGGCGAGAAGGATGGCACGCACTACCATTTTATCGCCCAGGAACGGTTCGATGATATGGTGGCGGCGGGTAAGCTGCTCGAATATGCGCGCGTGTTCGGCCGTTCCTACGGCACGCCGCGCGGCCCGGTTGAAGCGGCGTTGACGGCGGGGCAGGACGTGCTGTTCGATATCGACTGGCAGGGCTTCCACCAACTGCGCGCGGCGATGCCGGGCGATGTGGTGGGCGTGTTCATCAAGCCACCCTCGCTGGAGGTGTTGCGCCAGCGCTTGATCAAGCGCGGCGATACCCCGGAGCAGGTGGAAGAGCGGATGAAGCACGCCGAGGCGGAAATCTCCCACGCCGCGGAGTTCGACTATATCGTGGAGAACCATGATCTGGACGTGGCGCTGGCTGATCTGCGCGCGATTCTGCGCGCCTGCCGGCTGGCGACGAAGCGGCAAGGGTAATTGCAAAGAAAACTGAAATACACGGAAAACGCGAAAGCCCAACGGATAGTCGTTTACGGCAGGCCGCTGGCGGAGGGGGCGCCCCCTCCGGTTCTCCGCTTATTCGGCGCCCGCCGCGATGCCAGCTTGCACTGCGGAGATCGCCTGATTGACGAGGTTGATCGCATTCACCCGGTAGCCGCCTTTGTCTGGCGAGGCCATTTGCAACTGGGCCTCGGCGTTTTGCAGTGAGTGCAGCGCATTCCACATATGGCGCTGGTAGGCCATCGCGGTGCCCCCGATAAGTATACCAGCCACCATGGAGCCGGCGACGATAGCTGCGATGCGAAACCGGGAATTGGTTATGAAAGCCATGTCAAGTCCTTTTTTATTTTCTAAATAATGGGATGTCGAAGAAAGCAACTATAGGCACATAGTGTTGGGACAGAGTTACGGGCCCACACACGCAAGCTGGTAATACTATCTAATCTCAAAGAGATAAATGAAATTCATGCGACCGGTGGCCCTTGCGCGCCCGGACGAGGGTCCTTTCCGCGGGAATTTGTAAGCATGACAATTTCATGCTATAAACCGGCCTGAACTCAGGATAAAATTCTTAATGATCTCAGTCTGTTATCACCGGTCCGGCGAGTCTTTTGCCGCCGTTATCTGCAACCTGATCTGACATGAGCGAGATTACCGGCGAACCCGGCGCTGAGCCGTTGCCCGTGCGTGGGACCGAGCCTGTCTCCATCGAGCAGGAGATGCGCAAGTCGTATCTCGACTATGCTATGTCCGTCATCGTCTCCCGCGCCCTGCCGGACGCGCGCGATGGGTTGAAACCCGTGCACCGGCGGATTTTGTACGCCATGAACGAGTCCGGAAACACGCCGGACAAGCCGTACCGTAAGTCCGCGCGTATGACCGGCGACGTGATGGGTACCTATCACCCGCACGGCGACAGCGCGATTTATCTGGCCGCCGTGCGTATGGCGCAGGATTTCTCGATGCGCCTGCCGCTGATCGACGGCCAGGGCAACTTTGGCTCTATCGATGGCGATATGCCCGCCGCCATGCGTTATACGGAAATGCGGCTGGACCCGGCGGCGATGCTGCTACTCGGCGACATTGACAAGGATACCGTCGACTTCCAGCCAAACTACGACGAGAGCGAGACGGAGCCGCGCGTGCTGCCCGCCGCGTTCCCCAACCTGCTCATCAACGGCTCCAACGGCATCGCCGTCGGCATGGCGACCAATATTCCGCCGCATAACCCGACCGAGATTATGGACGCCACGCTGGCGCTGATCGCCAACCCGGAGATCACGCTTGATGAGTTGATGGCGATTGTCCCCGGTCCGGATTTTCCGACCGCTGGTATTATTCTTGGCCGCTCGGGGATTCGTTCAGCGTTCGAGACCGGGCGGGGCTCCATTACCATCCGCGCGCGCGCCGGCATTGAGCAGATCCGCAAGGACCGCGATGCCATCGTGGTTACGGAAATCCCGTACCAGGTGAATAAATCCGCGCTGCTGGAGCGCATCGCCGAACTGGTGCGCGCGAAGGACATTGAGGGCATCGCCGACCTGCGCGACGAGAGCGACCGGGACGGTATGCGTATCGTCATTGAACTCAAGCGCGATGCCACTGGTGAGGTGGTGCTGAACCAGCTTTACCGCTTCACGAATCTACAGACCAGTTTCGGCATTAATATGCTGGCGCTGGACAAGGGCCGCCCGCGCCAGATGGGGCTGAAGGAACTGCTCACCTGTTTCGTGGAATTCCGCGAGGAAGTGATTTTGCGCCGTGCCCGGTTTGAGCTGAACAAGGCGCGTGACCGGGCGCATCTGCTCATCGGCCTTGCCACCGCGGTGGCAAACATTGATGAAGTGATCAGGATTATTCGCGGCAGCCCGGATTCCAACACAGCGCGCGTGGCGTTGATGGAACGCCACTGGCCGGCGGAAGATGTGGCGCCGCTGCTGGCGTTGATTGATGACGTGGGCAACACTATTACGCCCGAAAAAACCATGCGCCTGACCGAGGCGCAGGCGCGCGGTATTCTGGAACTGCGCCTGGCCCGACTGACCGGGCTGGAGCGGGACAAAATCCAGGCTGAACTGACCGAAGTTGCGACGCGTATTACTGAATTGCTGGATATCATCGGCTCGCGTATTCGCCGCCTGGAAGTCATGCGCGAAGAACTCGTGGCGGCGCGCACGAAAATTGCCAGCCCGCGTAAATCCAGCATCGAGAATTTTGTAACCGACCAGGACGACGAAGCCCTGATCGAGCCGGGCCAGATGGTCGTCACCATTACGCGCGACGGCTTTATCAAGCGTACGTCGCTGGAAGTGTTCCGCGCGCAGAACCGCGGCGGGCGCGGGCGTTCGGCGACCTCCACGCGCGGGGATGATGTGGTGACGCGCAGCTTTAATGCGCATACGCATCAATTTGTGCTGTTTTTCTCATCCGGGGGCAAGGTTTTCCGCGAGAAAGTCTGGCGGCTGCCGGAGGCCACCACAACGGCCAAAGGCCGCGCGCTCATCAACTTGCTGCCAGAATTGGGCAAGGACGAAATCACCACCGTGCTGCCGCTGCCGCAGGATGAAGCACTTTGGGAGAACCTGCACCTGGTGTTTGCCACGGCTAGCGGTGGTGTGCGCCGCAATAAACTGTCCGACTTCAAGAACGTCCGCCTCTCCGGCCTGATCGCCATGAAGCTTGACGAGGGCGACCGCTTGATTGGTGTTGCCACCTGCCGCGACGGTGACGATGTGTTCCTGGCAACAAAGCTCGGCCGCTGCATCCGCTTCCAGATCACCGATGAGAACCTGCGCGTCTTCTCCGGCCGTGATTCCGCCGGTGTGCGGGGTATTAAACTCGGCAAGGATGACGAGGTGATGAGCCTCTCGGTACTGCGCCATGTCGAGGCTACGCCGGATGAGCGTGCGGCGTACCTGAAATACACCTCGGCGCAGCGGCGCATCGGCGATGAGGAGACCGAGACCAGCGACAATGACGAGGCAGTCGCGGATATTGCGCTCTCCGAGCCGCGAATCAAAGAACTGTCCGACGCGGAAGAGATTCTCCTCACCGTCACCGACTCCGGCTTTGGCAAGCGGTCCTCTGCTTATGAATACCGCGTCACGGGCCGTGGCGGTCAGGGCATCGCCAACATCACCCTCAGCGCCAAGCGCAACGGCACAGCTGTCGCTGCCAGCTTCCAGGTGCGCGAGGGTGACGACGTGATGCTGGTGACTGACGGCGGGCGGTTGATCCGCGTTCCGGTGGACCAGGTGCGCATTACCGGGCGTTCGGTGATGGGCGTCACACTTTTCCGCCTGGATGATGACGAGCGGGTCACCAGCGTTTTCCCCGTATTGGAGCAGGAGGCCATATTGGAGCAGGAGGCTGAGGATGTCTGAACCACGCGTTGCCCTTTACCCCGGCACGTTTGACCCTGTGACCAACGGGCATCTGGACATTATCTCCCGTGCCGCGCGGCTGGTGGACCGGCTCGTGATCGGCTTGGGCGTCAACGCCGGCAAGGACCCGATTTTCAATCTCGAAGAACGTATCGCGTTAATCGAAGATGAAGTGGCGCCGATTGCCGAGAAAACCGGTGCCGTGATCGAGGTACGGTCCTTCAACTCGTTGTTGATCGCTTTTGCAAAGGATGTTGGCGCGCAGATGATCGTGCGCGGCCTGCGTGCCGTGTCGGACTTTGACTATGAGTTCCAGATGGCGGGGATGAATTACCGCCTGAACCCTGGCATCGAGACGGTGTTTCTGATGGCCAGTGAGCGCCACCAGTTCATCTCCTCGCGCTTCGTGAAGGACATTGCGCTGCTGGGCGGGGATATATCCTCCTTTGTACCCAAGCTCACCCTTGAACGTACCCTTGCCAAAGTGAGAAAATAACCATGTTGAAACGCCGAACCCTTATCAGCACTGCCGCTGCAACCCCCTTTTTAACGGAATTTGCCATGACTGAACCTGCCGCCGCCGACCTCTCCAACACCGTGCTGATGGAGCTGAAATACGGCACAGTGACCATCCAGTTGCGCCCGGACCTGGCACCCCATGCCGCCGAGCGGATTAAAACCCTGACCACCCAGGGCGTTTATAATGGCTGCAAATTCTTCCGTGTCATCGCCGGGTTCATGGCGCAGACTGGCGACCCAACCAACACCGGCATGGGCGGCTCCAACCTGCCGAACCTGCCGGCGGAATTCACCCAGGACGCCAGCTTCCTCACCGGCGCCGTGGGCATGGCCCGCACGTCGGACCCTAATTCCGCCAACAGCCAGTTCTTCATATGCTTCGCCCCGGCAACCTTTCTGGATGGCAACTACACCATCGTGGGCCAGGTAACCGCCGGCATGGATGCCGTGCAGCAGATCAAAAAGGGCGACCCGCAGAGCGGTGCGGTGCAGAATCCCGATTCGATCATTAAAATGACCATGGCTGGTTGAGCCTATTCGGGTATCTGATCAGGTTTTTGCTGGCTTTGCGAGCAAAACGGATCAGGCACCCATTAGCGTCTATTGACTTGCAGGGGGCAAATCTGGTTCACCCCTGCACGGAGAGCCTGTAGCTCAGTGGTAGAGCATTCGACTTTTAATCGAATGGCCGTGGGTTCGACCCCCACCGGGCTCACCAATTCTTTCAAGGGGTTAGAGGCTGTTTTAGCTTCGCCCCGCGAAAGTTAGGCAGTTTTGTTCCTGATGCGTTTTCGTTGCAGGTACGCAATCGCGCATTTTGCCAGAATTTTCTGTTTAGCTCCCGCCGTGTAGCCCTCAACGATTGCCCGCGTTTTGGGGCCGGTGATGGCCTGAATCTGGCCATCACCGGCCCCAACCTCTGCCAGACGCGAAGCCGAACTATGGCGGATTCCGTGGAAGTGAGGGGGCTGGATGGGGTGCGTTCATGGGAGTGACTCCAGCTTGGCGTGAACTGTGGTGACTGGTACTTTGGATTGCCGCCGATAACGGGACATTAATAGACGTAGCGTCTAAAATGGTCAAATATTTTAAAAGAAACCCATCTAGCGCATGGGGTTCTTTCCAACGTATGGCCGAGCTTTAAATGCAGTAAATGTGGCTTGATGGTTTAGTTTTCTACGGAGAAATTACTAGAATGATACCACTTATCGGCATGGATCAGACGTTTTACAGAATTATAACGCCATTAATGCTGGACATCATGTTTTATATTTAATATAGCTCCACCAAGAAATGGCGATGCCTCATAAACGACATAAGGGCTGTCCAGGCGGCCTGAGAGCAAGATAGGGTCTGAGAATTGATCACAACCAAACAATGCGTTCATCTGCGGCCTGAGTGGGCAGCTATGAGAGCCACCGTATTGCTGCAAGGTGCGGCCGGGACAAGGATATGAGGCCGACCACGAACAATCTGCTTTCGTTCATCGGAAAAATCGCGGTTGTCACGGGGGCGGGAGCGGGTATTGGCCGCGCCATCGCTTTGCGGCTGGCAGGCGCAGGTGCCACGGTTGCTGTGCTCGATAAGGATGAGCAACAGGCCCGGCAGACACTGGAGGCAATTACGCAGGCCGGTGGCACGGGGTGCAGCTGGAGCGCGGATGTTGGCAATGGCCCAGCTGTGACAAACATTTTTCAGGAAATCGCAGTAACGTTCGGGCGGGTCGATATTCTCGTGAACAATGCCGGTATCTACCCGGTGGCGCCCATTGACGAGCTTTCCGACGAGCTGTTGGACAAGGTATTTGCCGTCAATCTACGTGGCGCGCTCTACTGCCTGCGCGAGGCCGGACGGCAGATGCAAGGCGGCGGCGTCATCATCAACATCTCCTCAATTGATTCACTGCGGCCCTCGGCCCCCGGCCTTGGTGCGTATGGCGCCTCGAAGGCGGCACTCAATGCGCTTACCCGCTCCGCCGCAGTTGAATATGGCCCGCGCGGTATCCGGGTGAACGCCATCCTTCCGGGAGTAATCGTTACCGAAGGTACTAGCATCATGCCCGACGAAGCGCGCCAGTTTTATGCGTCCAGGACTCCGCTGGGCAGGAACGGCGTTCCCGATGACATCGCAGGTGCCGTGCTCCTGCTAGCGAGTCCGCTTGCTTGCTTTGTGACCGGCCAGACATTGATTGTTGATGGCGGTTTTACGATTAACGGATAAAGCATAAGGGGAAGCTATCTATGCCTGATTACCGTTTTGTGGTGTTCGCCAATTGCAAGCCTGACGCGGCGGCGGCGGCGATACATTGCGCCCGCTCGGCAATATCAGCCTGCAAGACTTCGCAACGATAGCCCCGCGCCACCAGCTCAGCGCGCGCCTGCGCCAAGCGGTCCGCCAGAATATCCACCAGGAACAGGCTATACCCGTCAGCCGCGAGAGCTTCGGCGGTTGCCCGCCCCAGCCCGCGGGCGCCGCCGGTGACCAGCGCGACGGGGGCCGTTACGCGGGGCTTCGCTTGTCCCAGACGAGCGGCAGGTGTTGCACGCTCCAAACCGATTTCGTGTTCAGCACCACCGTCTCCCCCTCAGCCACCCGCAGATTGCTGAAACGGGACAGGAATTCCTCAAGCACGATGCGCATCTCGCGCCGGGCCAGGTGCATCCCCACGCAGAAATGCGGGCCGTTGGCGAAGGTCAGATGCGATGCCTTGCGGTCGATATCGATGACATGTGGATTTTCATACTGGCGCGCATCGCGGCTGGCGAGAAAGGTCGGCAGGCTTACGCAATCGCCTTTCTTGAAGAGCACGCCGTGGAATTCGAAATCCTCGGTGACGACGCGCCGGGTCGCGGTGACGCCATGCGCGCGCAGCGATTCATCCACCATGAGGCTGATATCCTCGGGGTTGCGCGCCAGCCGCTCCTGCAGGGGCAGGTTGCTGGCGAGGTGGCGCATGGCCCAGCCCAGGCTGCTCATCACCGTATCCAGCCCGCCGAGATAGAGCACATAGCACATGCCCATGATTTCGCCGTCATTCAGGGGGCGTCCGTCGATCTCGGCGGCGAGGATGGCGCTCACCAGATCGTCGCGCGGATCGTTCCGCCGCTCGGCAATGTAGGATTCGAGATAATGCAGGATTTCACGGGCGGCATTGATGCGAGTGGGCATGTCCTTGCCGTGCATGAAGGCATCTTCCCATTTCAGGAACTGGTCGAGGCGGTCGCGCGGCATACCCATCAGCGTAAGGAAAATGTGCCCAGGAAACAGGCTGGCGAATTCCGAAATGAATTCGCAGCCGCCGTGATCTTCGAACTCGGCGATCAGCGAGCGGCAGATCCCGCGCACCGTCTCGCTCAGAGCATCCACGGCCTTTGGCGTCAGCCAGGGATTGAGAATCCGGCGATAGGCGGCATGGGCCGGCGGGTCGATCTCAAGTGGGTTGAGTTTCCAGGCGACGCCGAGGAGCGCGGTGGCATCCGAGTTCTGCGCGCTGGAAAAATGCGCGTAGTCGAGGAAGGCTTCCTGGATCAGCGCGTGGCGGGTAATAATCCACGACGGCTGGTCAAAAAATCCCTTGGTTGAATAAATAATATTGGGCCCCTCATGCAGGCGGGCCGCCCCAAGATAGGGGTCTTCCAACTCCAAGGCGTATTCGCTGATCGCATGGTCCCATACCAGCTCTGGCGGGACATGGGCTGGTATGTTTGCGGGGAAAGCCGCTGTTTGTGCGTCCATGATCGTCATTCTCCTTATCCCTGAACCGGCCTTATCGCGGAAGGTTCTTCTGATTGACGCGATCAAGTGTCGCCGTCCGGCGCGATCGCATGGTGGTGTAATTGCCGGGTGTCTTATGTTACTGTGGACGCGGTGTCAACTATTGTGCCAAGTTGGGGCAACGGCGCATGCGGTGAGGCGGTGGGCGATGGCAGCTTTATCGGAAGCGTGTGGGATCTGTGGCCTGAAAGTTGACGTGGCGCTATGATCGGCTTGTAATATGCGGTCGCCTTTTTGGGGGCTGATTAAAATTGTCGAGGTAAATTGAAATCGTGAGTGAGCAGGCGCACCGCAGAACCAAGAAAACAACAGCGCGAGATGCCGTGCCAGCGCATGGTGCCGCAGCTGCGGCGCTGCTGAACGAGGAGACCCCGAGTCGTTGGGAGGACATGCCGGACGCCTCTAGGGGTGAGGCGCCTGATGGGAGCCAGCAGCGTTTGACGAAATGGGACCTGCGCAAAATCCACACGCGCCGCATGATCCTGCATGCAGCGCGGGAGGTGTTTGCCGATCGTGGCTTCATTGTGCCTCGGGTCGAGGATGTGGCCCGTGCGGCTGGAATCAGCCGTGCGGCCTTCTATTTGCACTTCAAATCGGCGGATGATCTGATTGAGGCGCTGTTCGAACGCGAGGTGCGTTGGCAGCTCCGCCGTTACCGCAGCCTGTCCTCTGAAATCATTCGTAACGAGCGGCGGATGCGCGGCTGGCTGGAGCGCTTTTTTGCGAGTTTCCGTCAGGAACGGCAATATTTACTCATCATTAACCGCGCGCTTTCGGTCAATCCCACGTCGATGGGGATTATCCTCAAGGAGCGTGAACGCGTCCTGCTTAATCTGGGGCGTCGAGTCCCTGAATTGCGGCTGTTCAACCCCGATGGCTCGTCCTCTCGCGAACGCATGATAGAAATGCACGCGCTTGCCTCCCGGATCGAAGATCTGTCGCTCGGCGCAGCTTTCGACGTGTGGGGGGCGGATTTCGACCTGGCGCTGGATCTGCTGGCGCGCGCGCTGGTACGTTTTTCAAGCGACCCAGACAGTGCGACTAAGACGCCGCCAGCCTGAAATTTAATGTGTCGGCGCTACAATATAGTTGACGCCGTGTATACTATTGTCTAAGCATTCCCCATAACAACTGGGCTGTGCGCCGGCTTGCCGCGTGCCGTCCCGCGCAAAAAGAGGGAATGTGATGGAACAAGAAGGTTTGATGCGGAGCGCCCCGGCCACGGGTGGATATGATCTTCCCGACCCTTTGACGCTGCCCGAGGAAGGCGTTCGGCCGCCGATCGTCGTGAACGAGATTTTGCGCAAGGATGCTGTGCCGCCGCCGGCTAATCTGCTGGAAGACCCGCACAACACTCTCGGCACCGACCCGATTCCGGCGTCGCGCTATTTCTCTGAAGAGTTCTTTGAGCTGGAGCGCGCGAAGCTCTGGCCAAAAGTCTGGCAATTTGCCTGCTGGGGCCAGGATATCCCCAATCCTGGCGATACGCATGTTTACCGCATTATGAAGCGCTCGGTTCTCATCATCCGCCAGCGTGACGGGTCGGTGAAAGCCTTTGTTAATGCCTGCCTGCACCGCGGGGCCGAGCTCTGCGAGACTCACACGCACAAGGCGGAGTTGAAATGCCCGTATCATTATTTCACCTGGGGACTGGATGGCGACCTCAAATGGGTGCCGTCGAAATGGGATTTCCCGCAGCTCAACGGGCGGAAATTCAATTTGCCCGAAGTCCGGCTCGAGGAATGGAACGGCTTCCTGTTCATCAATTTCGATAAAGACGCGCCGTCACTCGAAACGTATATGGGCCGCTTTGCCGAGCACTGGAAAGTCTGGGACTTCTCCAAGCGCTACAAAGCCGTCCACGTGCAAAAGCGTATCCAGTGCAATTGGAAAAACGGTCTGGACGCCTTCATCGAAGGGTTTCATGCCTTCGCCTCGCACGGCCAGGGCGCGTCGGTTGTGCCGGATGATTGCAGCCAGGTCGATATCTATCCGGATTCGCCGCATATGAGCCGGTTCCAGATTCCGATGGGATATCCATCCCCACGTATTCATCCCGCTCCGCCGCCTGAAGAAACCTTTGAGATGCTATGTGCAGGGTTTCTGCCGGAGGCGCTGGGTACCGAGGAAGGGCGGATCAAGCCCGGCGAGGATTCGCGTGCCGCTTCCGCGCGGATTGCGCGGCTGAGCTACGAGAAGAATTTTGGTATCTCCGCCGATAAGCTTTCAACGGCCGAGGCGTTGGACGCGATCTCCTATTTTCTGTTCCCAAATTTCATGCCCTGGCCGTGTCTGTCCTTTCCGCTGGTCTACCGCTTCCGCCCCGCGGAAAGCCCCGATTGGTGCATTTGGGATACGATGCTCTTCCTCCCCTTCTCGGGTGAGCGTCCGCCTTCGGCTGAAACGATCGAGTTGGGGCCGGATGATCCGTTGGAAGATATCGCGGCGCTTGGCGGCTTGGCGCTCGTTTTGCACCAGGATGCCATGCAACTTCCCTCGGTGCAGCGTGGGCAGCAAAACCTGGTCGACGGAAATCTCATGCTGACCGAATATCAGGAACTGCGCATCCGCCATTACCACAAGACCCTCGAACATTATCTGGGGCTCGGTAAGGACTGATGCGGATGGCTGAATGCGCCAAAGTGGGAACGGTGTCGGTACGGATCGAGCCGCTGGGAGAAGTTGTGTTTCCGCGGCCTGGAGAGCCACTTATGCGTGCAGCCCAGCGCGCTGGGCTGCACTGGCCAACTTTGTGCAATGGAGCATCGCTTTGCGGTGCCTGCCATGTCCGGGTCGTGGCGGCGAGCGAGCCGCTCGCCCCGCCAAGTGCGCGTGAATTGCAGGGGTTGAAACTGGTGCCCGTCTACAAGCAGGGGCCCTCGGTCCGGCTTGCCTGCCAACTGGTGCCTAAAGGCGAAATGACGGTCGAGCGCGCCGGTGTGGCGCGGCCCGACCGGCGCAATGATTCATGAGGGAACGAAGATGAGCAACGTGCTGAACCAAGGTGGGGCGACGGACGGACCCAGCCACGAGACGTTACTGGAAATCTATCGCCGGGCGGCGCTGATTCGCCGCTGCGGCGCGCGTTTCCTTGCCGTGATCATGTCGGGGCGGATCGCGGCTCCCTATTATTCGCCGCGTGGACAAGAGATTCTGGCCGCTGCCATGGCGGTCAATTTGCGGCCCGAGGACTATGCGGTGACGATTTATCGCGGCCTGCATGATCACCTCGCCAAGGGCGTACCGCTAAAGGAGCTCTGGGCCGAATATGCCGGCAAGGCATCCGGCGCGTGCAAGGGCAAAGGCGGGCCGATGCACATCACACACCCAGCCTCCGGCGTGGTGGTGACAACGGGCATTGTCGGCAGCGGCATCCCGATTGCTAACGGTCTCGCGCTGGCCTCACAGATTCGTGGCGATGGCCGAGTGACGATGACCAGTTTCGGCGACGGCGCCACCAATATAGGTGCCTTCCACGAGGCGCTGAATCTGGCATCATTATGGAAATTGCCGGTGATTTTCCTGTGCCAGAACAATCTCTATTCCGAGCACACGAGCTTTGCCAACGGCACCGCATGCGCTGATATCGCGACCCGTGGCGTGTCTTACAATATGCATTCAGTCGCGGTGAACGGTAACGATCCGGTGGCGATGTGGCGCGCCGCGCGCGACGCCGTGGCGCGCGCGCGCAGCGGTGCCGGGCCAACGCTGATCGAAGCCAAAACTTTTCGCTTCGAGGGGCATGTTCTGGGCGATACCGGCCATTACATCCCCAAAGAGGAATATGCCGCGGCGTTGGCGCGCGACCCGGTGCCGTTGCTGCGCGCCCGGCTGATTGAAGATGGCATCGCTGATGAAGCGGCCATCGCCGCGATGGAACAAAAAATCGATGCCGACATCACCGAGGCGCAGGATTTTGCCCTGGCCGAACCCTATCCGGGCCTTGATGAACTGGGCCGCGACGTATTTGCCGAGGAGATCACGCCATGACCGCCCCGAATGTTAACAAACCCAGAATGATCTATGGGGCGGAAGCCGCGCTCCAGGCGCTTGATGAAGCCATGGCCGCGGATCCGAACGTCATCGTCTTCGGCGAGGATCTGGCCGACCGCGAGGGCGGTGGCGTGATGGGCGCGACTGCCGGGCTCTCGACTAAATATGGCGATCTGCGCGTGCGTTCCACGCCGATCTCCGAGCAGGCGATCATTGGCGCCGCGGTGGGTGCTGCCATCGCCGGCATGCGGCCGGTCGCCGAAATCATGCTGATGAATTTCACGACGGTCCCGATGGACCAGATCGTCAATCATGCCGCAAAAATCCGCTTTATGTCCGGTGGCCAGACGAGCGTGCCGCTGACCATTCGCACGATGTCCGGTGCGGGAATGGGGCTTGGCGGGCAGCATAGCGATATGCTGGAAGCCTGGTTCGCCCATGTGCCGGGCCTTAAAGTGGTCGTGCCCTCCAACCATGCTGACTGGACCGGCCTGCTCGCCTCGGCGATTTTTGATGACGATCCGGTCCTGGTCGTTGAGCCGACGCTCCTGATGCGCGTGAAAGGCGTGGCGGCGCCGCCGGGCCACCGCGTGCAGCTGGGCAAGGCGGCAATCGCACGCGCCGGTGCCGATGTTTCAGTCATCGGCTACGGCCGGCCGATTAACGATGCCCTTGCCGTGGCCGAGAAGCTGGCGGCGGAAGGCATTTCGGTCGAAGTGGTCGATCTGCGTACCGTCGCCCCCTATGATAAGGAGGCCGTACTGAATTCCGTTGCCAAGACAAAACGTGCGGTCGTCGTGCATGAGGCGGTGCGCAATTTTGGCGTCGGGGCGGAAATTGCCGCGCATATCAGTGAGGAGTTGTTCGGGCAATTGAAGGCGCCGGTGCGCCGGGTTGCCTCACGCAATACGCCGGTGCCGTTTTCCCCGGTACTCGAAAAAGCTTTCATGTGGAGCGCAGCCGATATCGAAGCTGCCATTCGTTCGACCCTCAGTTAGGAGTTTTCTATGAGCTATGAAATCATCATTCCCAAGCTTGGCTTTTCCATGACGGAAGGCACATTGGCGGAGTGGCTGGCAGCGGACGGTGCTGCCGTCGCTGAGGGCGATCCGCTTTTCGCCCTCGAGGCGGATAAAGCGACGGAAGAAGTCGCGGCTCCGGCCTCCGGCACACTGCGCATTCACGCCCAAGCCGGGCAAATCTATGTGGTTGGGACCGTGATCGGGATCATCGAATGACAGAGGAGGCAGCTGCAACGGATTACTCCGGCTACAACACCCCCAGCTCGACGCAGATCGAGCAGCCGTTGGTCGTCGAGGATGCAGGGGCTTTTGCCTGGGACGAGAAATGCGACATGCTAGTGGTCGGCTACGGCCTTGCCGGCGCGTCGGCTGCGCTCAAGGCCGCTGAACTTGGCGGCCTCGACATCGTGCTGGCCGATCGCTTTAACGGCGGCGGCACGAGCGCGCTCAGCGGCGGCGTGGTTTATGCCGGTGGCGGAACGCATGTGCAGAAACAGTTCGGGATCGCGGATTCCGCCGAAGGCTTGGCGCAATATCTGATGAATGAAGTCGGCACATTGCGCCGGCCTGAGACGGTGAAGCGTTTCGCCGCGTCCAGCACGCAGATGATTGATTGGCTGGAAGCCCGCGGCGTTACCTTCGACGGACCAGTCTACGAGAAAAAAGCCTCATATCCGCCACCGCCTTATTTTCTCTATTACTCAGGCAATGAAAAAGTGCCCGCCTTCTCTGGGCAACACCCACCCGCCCCACGTGGCCACCGGGCGCGGCCCAGTGATTCGAGAGATCTGAAAAAGTTCAGCGGAGACGTGATGATGGCCGGCCTGAAGCGCACGGTGGAAGCTACCCCCGCTATCCGCTTGCATCTGCAGGCGGCGGCGCGGCGGCTGATTGTCGATGCGCAGGGAGGCGTGATCGGCGCCGAGTTGTGGCAAATTCCACCCGGCAGCAAGGCGGCGCGCCGGCATCAATTTTATACCCAGTTAAGCCAAAAAATGGTGGTTCTGGCACTGGGCTTGAATGGTCCGCTCGCCCGCGCGGCCGCCGCGATCGAGCGGCGCTACGCGCAGCCGGTCCGGGTTCTGGCGCGGCGGGGCGTGGTTCTTGCCACCGGCGGGCATGTGGATAATCGCCGGATCGTCGAAGACGCATCACCGGCCTTTGCCAAAGCCATGGCCGCGGGCACTGCAGGCGATGATGGTTCGGCGTTGCGGCTGGGGCAAGGCGTTGGCGCGCGGCTGGGGCAGATGCATCTGCTCTCGGCTTGGCGATTCGTCAGTCCGCCGATGAGCTGGATCAAGGGCATCGTCGTGGATGCGCGGGGGCAGCGGATCGTCAACGAGGAATGCTACGGTGCGCGCCTTGGCGATGCGCTGTTTGAGCAGGCAAACGGCAGAGCTTGGCTGATAACAGATGCCCCGGTGCAGGTGGCGGCACGGTATGAGCTGAAGCATGACCCGCTCTGGCCCTTCCAGAGGCTGCCAGCGCAATTTGCCGCCATGCGGGCGAAGCGGGCGGCAACCATCCAGGAACTGGAGGCAAAGCTCGGCTTTGCTCCTGGCAGCTTGGTTGCGACCGTTGAGGTCTATAACGGAGCTACTCAATCTGGCGCGCCGGATGCGTTTGGCAAGTCGGATCAATTCCGCACGGCGCTGGCTACCGGCCCGTTCTATGCGATGGACATTTCCTACGATGCGCCCCTGAACCCGGTCGGCGCCATCACGCTCGGCGGGCTCGACGTCGATGAAGATACCGCCGGTGTGCGCAATGTCAGCGGTGAGCCTATTGCGGGCCTGTACGCCGTGGGCCGGTCCGCCGTTGGCCTGTGTTCGGAAAATTATATCAGCGGCCTCTCGCTCGCCGACTGCGTCTGGTCGGGCTGGCAGGCCGCGGAAACAATCGCCGGCAATGCTCGTGGCGATAACTGATGCTTGGCCTTCAGGAAATCTCGGACAGGCTGGAACTCGCCATCATAATTTTCCCCCGGCACACCTTGCGTTCGACGTGATCTAAAAAACTGGGGAAATGGAAATAAAAATGGCATTCGACGTTCCGGCCGCATTGTTGGCGAAATGGCGTGAAATTGGTTTGGTTACAGACCAGACGCTGGGCGAGGCTTTTCTGCAAACGGCGCGTGAACACCCAGGTGCGCGCTTGGTTGTGGCATCCGAGGTCCGGCCGGCGTCAGTCACGCTTGGCGAAGTTCTGCCGGCGGTGAGGCGCCTGGCCGGCGGGCTGAAATCGCTGGGCATTCGCCCTGGCGATATCGTTGCTGTGCAGACGCCCAACTGGTTGGAGACATTGCAGGCGCACGCCGCGATCCTGCTCCTTGGTGGCGTCATTCTGCCCATCGTCGATATCTACGGCCGTGCGGAAGTCGAGTACGTCCTGCGCCAATCCGGCGCGAAAGCCTGGATCACAGCCGATTTTTGGCGCGGCAAGGATTACGCGGAACTTGGCACGATATTGCGGCCGCACCTGCCGGACATTGCGCATATCGTCATTGGCCACGCTCCGCCAGGTGCGATCGCCTGGGACGAACTCGCCGCCAGTCCGCCGCTGGAGCAATTCCCGGCCGTGCATCCTAATGACGTAGCCATGCTCATGTACACCTCGGGCACCACCTCCGCGCCAAAAGGCGTGCAGCATAGCCATTGCAGCCTGATGGCCGAATTGCGGTCTATGCAGAAGCCCAATATGGAGCTGTCCTTCCTCTCCCCCTGGCCCCCGGGCCATGTTGCCGGCGTGCTCGGCCTTGCAAGGTACTGGGCTTTTGGTCACCCGACCGTTCTGATGGACCGCTGGGATGGCGGCGAGGCGGCGAAGCTGGTGGAGCAATACCGCATCGGCTACAGCTCTGGCACGCCGTTCCATCTCTCATCCCTGCTCGATGCCGCCGAGGCCCAAGGCAATGACCTCTCCAGCCTCACCGATTACATGCTTGGCGCCACGATGGTTCCCCCCTCACTCGTCGCGCGTTGCGAGGCACGGGGATTGCGGACCTATCGCTGTTACGGTCTCTCCGAGCATCCGACCGTTTCCTCTGGTTCGCCGAGCGATCCGCTGGATAAACGCCTCAACACCGATGGCCGGCTTTGCCCCGGCGTCGAGGTTCTGATTATCAACGATGCGGGAGACGCACTTCCAGTTGGTGAGGAGGGCGAAATTCTCTCGCGCGGGCCGGACCGTTTTCTCGGATACGCCGACCCGGCGTTGAATCAGGACGTATTGCTTCCAGGCGGATGGTTGCGCACCGGCGATATCGGGAGGCTGGATGCGGAGGGTTTTCTTTCGATCACCGATCGCAAGAAAGACATCATTATCCGAGGCGGCGAGAATATCGCCTCGCGCGAGGTGGAGGACATACTCTCCACGATTCCGGGCATCCGCGAGGCTGCGGTGGTCGGCATGCCGCATCCAACACTCGGCGAACGCGTCTGCGCGTTTATCGTGACAGCGAAAGACCACGACGTCAGTTTCGATAGCATCTCAGCGTTTTTCCGTGACTCGAATGTGGCCAGGCAGAAAACGCCGGAACATGTTGTGTTCATCGAGGAACTGCCACGTAATGCCACCGGCAAGGTCTTGAAACCGGCGCTACGCACGAAGCTCCGCGAAGATCAGACGTAACGCGAGCGGCCGGGGCGCGCCGCTCTGCTTACCGGCACTGGTCTATCATTTATGGGTGGGTGGTACTGCTGCGTTAACCCGCACGACCACCATCGGCCCTTTGGGAACGAGCCTGCATGCAAGCCGCAGCCCATCGGCCCGCATGAATTCAGGCATTAGTTTTAAGCCTTTGCGTTCACGCTCGTCGGGCTCCTCGGGTGGAGTTGTGGATTGTGTGATACGCACATAGCAAGCCCCGCAACTGGCAGTTCCGTTACATACGGTTGGCCAGCGCAGCTCGATCCGCTGTACGGCGCGCATCACTGGTTCACCGGGAGGACAGACCACTTCCACGCCCGCCGGCTCAATGCGGACCGTTGGCAAATCGGTCGCCGCATTAGCTTCAGTCTGCACTTCAGAGGTGGACAATAGCGTCTCCTGAAATCGAGGTAATGATTGCAAGTCTATTAAAACAATGGACGGAATGTAAAGTATATGATCGTCCAGAGTGCGCGGCGGTGCAGATTTTTGGTCGTCATTTAAGTGCTTTGATATAGTTGTCGTCATTTAAGTGCTTTGATATAGTTAATGTGTCTTTGACTTAAATCAAATACTCGCGTGGCGCTAATAATGTAAGACATGGTGTCTATTAATTAAAATGCACAAAGGAGAGATGGCGCCATGGACCGCATCGTAGACGAACTGTTCGACCCACCCGTTCCAAGAGATGAACTCGTCCATCCGCAACATACGGTTAACGCAACGTTGAAGTCGGATATCGTTAAGCCTGCAGAGCATATGCTGGAGAACACGAAGGCGTCTCTTGGCACCGATCCGATCCCCGCGGCTCGGTATTTCTCAAAGGAATGGGCTGAGAAGGAAAAGATCAGCCTGTGGACCAAGGTTTGGCAGATGGCATCCTGGGGCGAGGATATCCGTAATCCCGGCGATATCTATGTCTATCGTATTCTTGATCGCTCGGTGCTGGTCATTCGTCAACGTGACGGGTCCGTGCGGGCGTTTGTGAATGCCTGTCTGCATCGCGGGCTGGAATTATGCGAACAGCATACGCATCAGGCTGAGCTGAAATGTCCATTTCACTTCTTCACCTGGGGGCTTGATGGTGACGTGAAATGGGTTCCCTCGCGCTGGGACTTCCCGCAACTTGAGCAAGGCGAGCCGAAGCTGCCGGAAGTGCGCTGCGAGGAATGGAACGGTTTCTATTTTATCAACTTTGATAAGAGTGCGGAAAGTCTCAAGGACTATCTCGGATCGCGCTTCCTTGAACAATGGAAAGACTGGGATTTCTCGAAGCGCTACAAGGCCGCGCAGATCGAAAAGCGGATCAAGTGTAACTGGAAGACAGGGCAGGACGCCTTCATGGAAAGTCTACATGCCTTTTCGACCCACCCCCAGAGCAATGGCGGTGCTGCCAACGACACCGCCCAATATGACATCTGGCCGGACTCACCGAATATCAACCGCATGATCACCACTCTGGGGATCAGCCCCGAACGGATGGATCCTCGTCCAACGGAGCCGGAGGTGTTCGAGTGGATTTGTTCCATGTATCTGCCCGATGTGCTCGGTACCGAAGAGGGCAAGCTCAAGTCCGGCGAGACGGCACGCGACGGCTCGGCTTGGATTGCCCGCAAAGCCTACAGCCAAAACTTTGGGGTAGATTGCTCTAATCTTTCGGCATCCGAGGCGCTTGATGCGATTAGCTATTTTATCTTCCCGAACATGATGCCGTGGGGCTGCCTCTCGTTTCCTCTGGTTTACCGTTTCCGCCCTGATGAAAGCGGTGATCCGGATTGGTGCATTTGGGAGGCAATGTTGCTCCTCCCCTATTCGGGTGAACGCCCGCCTTCTGGTCCCGTAATCAAAGTTGGACCTGACGAAAGTTTTGAGTCGATTATCGAACTTGGTCAGTTGGCAATGATATTACAGCAAGATGCGGATTTGCTGCCCGGCACCCAACGCGGGATGAAAAATCTTGCGGACGGAAAACTGATCCTGACGGAATCGCAGGAGCTGCGTAATCATCAGGCGTGGGCCGCAGGGCTATATTGCCCGGCGCCATGATCAGGCCGCGACATCG
>PLSD01000096.1 GCA_003164135.1 Acetobacteraceae bacterium | reverse complement strand
ACGATCTCGGCGGCCAGCGGAAACGGATAGCCATCGGTAACGACCACCGTAGGCGATTCCAACAGGGGCATCAGCATTGTTTCGATCTGGCCGCCGGTCTCGGCATCAATGTACAGGCGCGGTTCAAATCTCACCATAGCGCACCGCTCCCTTCAGCTTGTGGCTTTGGCATGGTGCCCCCCAACCCAGATCCAGGCACCGCCGCGATATTCGTAATGGCCAGGAATGAAGGGGTTGGTTTCCACGGTTCGATAAGTCGTGTCAGGCGGAATCCAATGATATTGCCATCCAACCAGTTCCCAATGGCCCGGCAGCAGCGCCTTGGTGACCATGGGCTCGGCAGCGGCAGCTGGGGCCGGCATGGTGGCGGAGACCGCGGAGGCCGGCGTCGGCGCCACCTGCGCGACGGACACAGGCGCGCTTGACCCAGAAGACGGGAGCGGCGTCGACCTGGCCTTATCGATCGCCAACAACGCATCGACTTGGTCGCGCTGGTTCACGGCCGATCTGGCCTGGATGACATAGGCCATGGCGGGCGACGGGCTCGTGACCACGCCGTTCGATGATTTAACACCACCATTCAGGAGGAAGATTTCTGACCGTTCCAGTTCGGCCTCCGCCGCGTTCCATTGATGCCGCTCAACATCATCATGCGCCGCCCCCAGAAACGGATGTTGGCTCTGGACGGCCGCGGAGGCAGGTTGCTGGCTCAACGGGCTCATAAGGTTTGCGGGCTGTGCCAGAGCCGGCAGTGCAACACCTATCATGCCGCCTGCGATTAGCAGGGCGCGATATCCAGTTTTCATGAAAGACCGCCTTTCGTTTGTCCATTGCATGGCAATCACTCCGCCGCCTCCGGTATTGGCTGCTGGTTTGAGCCGCGCAGATGCGCGAGTAGCCGGGTCAGAGCTGCCGCCAACTCTTCCTCGCTGATTTTCGGTGGCTCGATTTCATCAATGCTCGCCATCGCCACATCGCGTTCGGTCATCGAAAGTGTAGAGGCGGCCCTGGCATCCGCCGCGTCCCCGCCATAAGCGAGTTCAATTGCCAGCAGCCCCCGCGCCACTTTCATGTCGATCGGCTCCTGCGGATAGCCATTCGCGGCTCTGCCGGGGATCGGCTCTAAGCTGGCCTGATTCATCATCGCGTAAACCGCCGTCACAGGAATACCGTCGGACGGTGCTGAGGGTCTCGGCGGCAATTCTGTATCATCTAGCCCGGCAAGAGCCTGCACCGCGGCGCTGGCCGCTTCCTGTGGCGATTTTCCCTCACTGGCAGCCTGAGCGAATCCCTTCACCAAAGCGACCAGCGCCGGTGATTTGTCGTGAAGCCCTGAGAATTTAAGAGTGCCCCGCTCGATGCGGTGCGCCATCTCGTCGATCAAGGCGAACCGCGCACGCAGTTCCTTCGGGTCCGGGTCCTTGAGCATCAACGTGCGGCCAACACGTTTCGCACCGCTGTCCTCGATTTGCGCGTGAAACAGCGTGGCATAGATGCGGCGACCGCCAAACAGAATGATGGCCTCGCCTTCGATCAGGGAGGTCAGGTCATTCCAATCGACTCGTGATATTGGCCGAACTTCCGCTTGCCGCGCTTCCCGGTAGTTTCCGTCATTGCTGCCAATGTACGAACTCGCCTGCGTCACATAGGTTTCGCCCGCGGCCTTTTGCAGCCATTCACGGGTGCGGCCCGCTTCGGCCTGGCGCATGGCGATCGTCAGATTGGCGTTGCCCAAGAGCGAGGCGGTCTTCTCGCCCAGCCGCGCCCATAGGCCGGCAATTTCCTGGAAGCCCAGCATGAAGCTGATATTCAACCCGCGGCCCATCGCCAGCATGCGGTCAAGGCCGGAGGTGGCGTAATAGGCAAGCTCGTCCAGCACGATCGGGAAGGGCGACGGACCCATGCCCGGCTTGTCCTTTTCCGTGTAATCACCCTCAAGAGAAGCGCCGAGCAGCTGCGCCATCATCCCGCGCAACGCCGCCACCACCAACTTGCCCAAAGCCGCCAGCGTGGCGTCAGAGTTCTCCAACGCGGGCAGGATCACCACCAGGATGCGCCGGTTGAGCACAACATCGCGCATGTCGATATCGCCGCTCTCAACCCGGAAAATATGGCCAAGGCTGACCGCGAGTTGCGTGAACATGGCCGTGAAATAGAACTGCGCGAAGCCATGCTGCTTTGACGGCTCTTCACCCCGTTGCTTATCCCATGGCAAATCCGGATCGAAACCCGGCAACTCTCCAAGATATGAGAGCAGAGGCCAAACAATATCTTCCGGAATTTGCCCGTTGACATCGAGATTGGCAATCGAGCCAGTTGCTGGATCGCGCACGAGGACGATCTTCTCTTTCGCCAGCTTCCAGATCCAGCGCAGCTCGATGGAAAAGCGGATCACCTCGATGTTGAGCGGCAGCCCTTTCACATCGCGCAGCCAGACAAGCACGGGCGCGATGGTGCCGATCAGGGCAACGGCACGGTCGCGGAAGACGCCATTGGCATCGTTGGGCGCTTGTTCACCGAGTTGGCTGGCCAGCAACTCACGGATCGCATCGGCATTGCCGATGGAAAAAGGATTAAAACTGTGGCTGTCCCTGGTGCCGCTCGCCACCATGAGATTGAGCACGCGCACATCATCCTCGCGGCCAAATCGCCGTGCAAGGCCCATCACCTTACCGAAGAGATCCCGATCGCCCTTACCGTCGACCAGAACGAAGCCCGACCCACGTGCCAGGGCATTCGTCAGGAGACTCAAGAATGTCGCCGTCTTGCCCGCCCCTGTGGTGCCCGGCACGGTTATATGCTGCCGCTCATCCTCCGGCGTGATCCAGAGCTCATTCCCGGCGATGCTCCAGCCAAGAAATTTACTGCCGTTGGAAGGTTTGGGTTTCCTTGTGCCCGGCATCGGATTGCCGATATCGACCCCGCCCGCACTGCGCGGCTTACGCATCGGCAGCTTGACCGGGCGCGTCAGAACCCAAAGCGCATAGAGCATGGCCAAGGGCACGGTCAGATCGAGCGCCGCCGGTTCAAAGAAGGTCACGCCGGCCGCCACCGCCAACACAATGCCAGAGGCCGAACTGCGTAACCCCTCGGAAAGCCGCGTCGTGAATGGCCGTATGTCGCGCAGGCTTTGAACGCCGCTGCGTTCAAAATGATCCTGCGGACCAACGATCTTACGGGCGACCGCCATGGCTAATTGCTCAGCCCAAAGGCGTTCTGATTGCCATTTGCGGCGGCGGGATTCTGACCAGGAGGCGGCTGTATATTTGGCGGCTGTTGCAGTTGCGCCTGGAAGTCCGGAGGGATCTGGTCCGGCGTAGCAGGGGAGGGCGGCGCCGCCGCTGCCTGACTCGGGGGAGGTGCCGCGCGCGGAAACGCCTGATTGACGGGCGGAGGTGCGGCAAAGCCAGTATCGGCCCCGGCGGCTTGGACGCGCTGTTCACCGACCCAGAACGCACCAATCACCAGCACAGCAATTGAGGTGAATTTCAGCGTGGTGCCGATGATGCCCCTTCCCCGCGGCCGCAACGGCGGTTCCGCGCGCTGATCGGTCAGCGCCAATGGCGGCGCTCTACCGATGATGATATGAACATTTGCACCTTCGGGAATCTCAAAATTCATCGTCGCACTCCACCAAAACTGCGCTGCCGAGCGATTGCGTCCACACCGAATTCATGCGCGCTTGCAGCATCGCTGAACTAATAATCGCGGAAAAACGCGAATGGGCATGTAAATCTGACAGAATCTCATACATCGGCACCATCCGCGCGGGCCTTTGCCACCCGCCGCAATGCCACGATAGACTCATGGAAATCCGGCTTCAGGATTGGGCGGCCCGCTATGCGCTCCGCAGCCCAATGGTCACGCGCGCCAAGCGCCTCAACCCGAGGATTTGGATGGATATAGCGGCCGATACCCTCGATCTCGTAACCGAGCGAATGCAACGCGTACCACAGATTCCGATCCACCAGCTTCAGCCAGACGAATTGCGCGGGCGCCATCACACCGGCCTTGATGCGCGAAGCAGTCAAGAGCGCCATCAGCGCGGTACTCACATAAGCGTGCCCGGCCGCAATCTTGATCGCTGCCGTCTGTTGGCTGGCGGAAAGATTTTTCCCAAAGAAACCATCGACTTGGCTGATGAACGCCGTCGGCAAAGTCAAAGCTGCCAAAGGGCCGTTCTCTCCATCGTGCCTCGCATCAGACACGCAAACGGATGCCTCGCCCAGAATTTGCAGGGCATCGTCACGCCGTTCAGCAAGATGTAGCGCGAATACGGTGAATAATAGACGGGCGGCCGGGGGGGCGGAGGCGGGGCCGGTCCAACGCTCGCCCAGTTGCTTGGCCAGTGCCGCGCGCGCCTTTTGTTCATTCAAATGCCCGGAAGGATCGGCTGCGAAGCGGGTAATCCATTCTGTCGGCGTCAAAGCATAGTCGGCGGGTAATATTTTTTGTACATCGGGAGCCACTAATTTCAAATGGCGCGAGGCAAACGCGGAAATCACGGGAAACTCGCTTGCCTGCTCCTCGATCAACCCGTCCAGATCGAAATGGCGCTTGAAGCGCGATGGCGCCGCTCGAACCGCGCAGATGGCCGCCAGCACGAGAATCAGGCCCGTTGCCGGTATCCGAAAGAACATGCCTACTGCTTGGGTGATTCCATACAGATCCTTGAGTGTGACGAAATTCGGCGCGGTTTCCGCCATCTCCTGATCGGCTAGGCGATAACGGTCTGAAAAATAATCGATGAACTGAATCTCATGATGCATGGCCAACATCACAAATGCGCTGATTTGTGGATGATAAAAGGTCCAGAGTAGATAGCTGAAGACGCCACTACCCAACAGAATCACGACGAAATTGAAACCGGCGTAATCGTCCTGAGACGCCCAGCTCGGCCGCGATCTGGAATTAGGGGGCATCATTGGCCACCTCCTGAGGCCAGCTGTTCGGGTGCGTGCGTCGCCGCCGGCGATGCCTCGCCGTTTGCCATTTTCTCCAGACGCAAAGCCTGGGCCAGAACACTACGCAGATAGGTGTTCTGGTAGACGGGATCGTAGGAATGGTAATATCCTACACCGCCCCAGAAATCGCCATGTGCCTGATCGAGACCCTGGCGCAATATCCACGCACCGGCCTCGACATTCGCGCAAAAATTGTCGCGTAAGGCTTCATAGGTTGATTGCGGATCAGCTCTCCAATGGCGGGCCAGTTTTGGAATCCAAATCTGGTTGACTTGCATCGGCCCGATATCAACCGTGCCATTGGTATTGTGACTGACCGCGCCGAGTGTTCCGCCTTCGACGTTCAGTAAAATCAGCAGGACCGCTGGAGGCTCATGATACGATGAAGCTGCCGCGAAGATGCACGCCTCGATCGTCGCGGGTGTTGGCGCGTCCGCCAATGCGGCAGTGGAGCCGGTAAGCGCCGCGAAGCCCACCACCATCATGCCCCATATCGCTCTCATGGTGCCGTTCCAGTGGTTGCTCGGGCGGCATTATCGGTCCGCTCCAACTGACGCTGCGTGGCGCTTGCCCAAAGCGCATTAAATTCATTGACGACAATTCCCTCCGGACGTCTGGCCTGGTGCAGTGCCTCAATCGATGCCAGCATCACAATCGAGAAATTCGCGCCGCCGATGCCGCGCAAACGATAGCCCAGCAACGCGGTGGGATCGCGCACGAGGTCCAACTCGAAGCCTTTGCCGGTCAAGTCGCGCCATACTGACTCACCCGCCACCACAATGGCCGGCAGCAAGCCATCGGTAGCCCCAGCGGCACCCGCGCCTATGCGTAGCGTCTCCCCGTTCGCGGGATCGTTGTAGATCACGGCTTCTCCTGTGCGGTCGATGAAGACGCGCATTGTTGCGGCAACGGTGTCGATGTTCACAGAACTCATGCCAGACGCCTCCGCTTCCAAACCGGGACCGCCGTTCGGGTTCCGCCTACCAACCAGCGCCGGACCATGCGCCAGAGCGCTGGCAGCGTCAGGCCGGCAAAAGAGATGATCGCAAAAAAGGCGAAGCCGATGACGCCGATATAGAGGGTCGGCCAGCTCCAATAGACCGCGGCACAAACGATCGGCAGGCAAGCCCTTGCATCGAGCATAAAAATACGGACGGGTTGGCCGGTATTGCGCCACATCTCTATGCCACCTGCCGTAATTGATAGGTTGCCGTTTGTTCCGTGATAAACCCGGCCTTCAGCGCGTGTTCGATGGCCTTGCGATAAGACTGGCCGTTGTCCTCGATGGCCTGGCGCGTTAATGCCGGCCAGTCCTTTGCGTCGGTGCGCAAGAATTGATTGCGCAGAGCTGGATCAAGCACCAGAAACTCCCGAATGGCGACGCGGCGTCCATCAACCGATGGAATCAAGCGTTGATTGATAATCATCCGCAGGGCCTGCGCCACCGCCGAAAGTAGATTATCGCGCTCACCAGGTGGCAATAGGCTCGATATACGTTGCATTGTCAGCGGGCCGTCCTCGGCATGAACGGTGGTTTTAACGCTGTGCCCAGAAATGGCCGCTTGCACCGCCGCACCCATCGTTTCTGGATCGCGGCATTCGCCGATAATGATGTCGCTCGGCTCGCGGCGCATGGCACCACGCACGAAGGCAGCAAACGAAGGAAGATCGCGCGGTATCTCAGACTGATTGATGGTGGAGCTGATGCCCTTCACACGCTCCAGCAGAAACTCTACGGGTGCTGCACCCTCGACAATGTCATAATGCCCTTCCGGGTCCTGCAGCATGGCAACCGTCATACCAGCGATCAATGTGGATTTTCCGGAGCCTGTCGCGCCGCTGACGATCACGATCCCGTCCCGCGGCCGGTAATTATCCAGGATCTGCGATTCCACGCGCTGTACTTCCAGACTTGGCGGCATATCTGAGATCGGCCGCAGCACGATATTGCCGCCATCCCGACGGGATGTCCTTGTCGGCGTGGCATTCAAGCGGAACCGCAGCCGTGTCGAGCGGTCGATCTGAATGGCGTAAGCTGTGTCAAAGTCGCTGCCGCCTTGCAGCCGCGCCATGCCGTCCGCGCCGTATAGATGATTTACAATCTGACTGAAATCCATCTCATCTGTGGGGAGTTTCGTGACGCGGTAATTGCGCCCATGGATGCGAACCCAGACCGGATGGCCGGTTTGGAACGAAACGCGCGACGCTCTGGCGTTAAACGCCCAGGTCAGCAGAGAGTTCAGACCAGGGGCATGCTTGCGGGCATCCTCCACCCAGCGCAGCCCGCTCTTAGCGGCGTCCGGCCAGTCGAATTTTGCCGGCGCCTGTGGGTCAAGATTCGGACTATCGAACATGGCTCACCGGCGAGCCCATGCGTGAGATTTCCACAGCGATTTCAGCCGCCCCTCGACATACTCCTCGACAGTGCGGAATTGCGCTGCATAAGCGCTTCCCATTTCAGCTGCCGCTAATTCCATTGCCTCAACCGCCCGATCGTAACCTTCATTGGAAGGATCGCGCGCCATCGCGATCTCCTTAAGGCGCTCGAACACGGCATTGGAGCATTCCCAACGAGCCGCCCAATCCGGG
The DNA here is from genome assembly GCA_003164135.1 of Acetobacteraceae bacterium. GTDB lineage: Bacteria > Pseudomonadota > Alphaproteobacteria > Acetobacterales > Acetobacteraceae > Acidocella. The sequence continues at coordinate 4,487 of PLSD01000096.1, read as the reverse complement.
TCATAGCTTTGCAGCGGGGTTGCGGCAGCGGCGTTCATTGCGGGCACCCCGCTCCCGGCTGCCAATCGCTGGCATTGCCCTGCAAACCCGGCTGATTGGTGATGCGGATCGTCTGATCGCTCACATGCAGGCTATCGCGTCCGCCCGCCACAGCCTGGTCCGAGAAGGCCACGACGGGCGGTTCCACGAGCCCGGACCGCAACAGCACACGATAGCGCGCCATGCCCACCAGATCACGTTCCAGCCGCCCCAGATCGTCCTGGTAAATCTCGACCGCCTGAATCTCCCCGGCGGCCCAGCCTTGCGCAACCCACAGGCTCCAATAGGCGCCCTCCTGCTTCGTCCGCGGCAGCACCGCATCGGTGGGTTTTTCTGGCGGATTCCACGAGCGGACCAGATAGCTCCGCCAGTTCGGCGGGGCCGAGGCGAGTTGGGCTTCTTCGGTAATCTGGTAGATACAGGCCGTCTCGCGGGCGACCTGACCATTATCGGCAAGCGCGAAGGCCATTTGCGCCGAGGTGACAATCGGCGGACGCATCAGCGTTTGCCCGTCACCCACCGGCAATACCAGCGGCGCAAAATTAAAAATGGCGTCGAGTTGCGGCTCGTAGCGCTGCAGCATCTGGTTGATGCTGAAACTTTCCGCCGCAAGCCCGCCTTGCGCGCCATAGGTCAGCGCCGCGGTTTGCAACATATCGGCCCGGCCGGGTGCCAGCCCATCGCTTTTTTGAGTGCCAGGCCGCGCCGCCTGAAGCACCTCCAGCGAAGGCGGGGCTGGGGTTCCGACAACGCCCGGTTCCTCGCTGCTGCCCGCGATCGGATTGTTCAGAGGATTGCCAAGTGCGGGCAGATTTTGCTGAACTTGCGCGGGCGAGGGCTCTGCTGGCACGGCCGGTGCTACCAAATCATCTTGCGCAAAGGCGGTGCCGGCATGCGCGCAAACCATCAAGAACGTTGTCGCCATTAGGCGGCGCATTGCCCTACGCATGATACACCAATTCGACCTGGTGGTTGAGCGGATCGACTTCCACAGTCGCCCGGTTGCCCGCATCATTCCCCAGTATCTGGAAAATGTCATAGACGGACAAGGACTCGACATCGATCGACACGTTCATTGGCATGGCATTCTGCGGTGCGGAGACGTAGAAGGTGTAACCAATGCTGAGTGCGAGTTTCGCGACGGCCTGATCCAGCGAGCCATTCCATGAGAACGAAACGACCCGGTTCAAATCGGCAGGAACGACGGGCGTGGGGGCTGGTAGCGGGGCAGAGAGCTGAATGCCGTTCAACTCCGCCATTTCCGAATGGACGTTCTGCATGGTCGTCTGCAATGCGATTTCGGGATTTGCCATTCCTGGTGTTGCGACCAGCGTCGCCACGGGCTGCACCGGCGTGGCACATGCCGCCAGTGTGACCGGAATGAGTAGAACAACGACCCGTCCTAACCGCATAAAAGCCTCCACTGCATGTCGGTGGTTCCAGAGTGGACACATATTTTGCGAATGGAGCGCATATTTTTACTACTCCGCTGCAAGCCGTAGGTGATGGGGCCTCGCGTCTTCGACATGCGCGCGCAGTTTCAATCCGAGCCCGTTTCCCTCGATCAATTCCGACGCCAATTCTGCCACAACACCGGCCTCAACCTGATCGGCCGTATCCCCCTTCTTCAAAAGCGCCTTGGTCCGGCGCTCGACTTCCACGCTCGCTGAGCCGTTTGGAAACACGACTGATAAACGCCGCAGCCCTTCCGAAAAGCCAACCCGGTCATAAATCCGGTTGCGCAAGGCAGTGTCCGCGGGGGTGGTGGAGAGCGCCCACAACTCGACCGGCCCCAATGAGTTGACCAGGAATTGCTCATAATGCGTCGACTCAGCGCGAAAAATCGCCAGGAAGGGCGCTCCATCCTTTCGTGGACCCGTCAGCCGATGGCGAACGATTTTCGCTCCTGCCTCCGTGATGTCGAAGCGTTTGATCAGTTCATCGCGGTCGCCTCGATCCCCAGCGCCCAGAATAAAAACCCCCGTTGCCTGCGAGGCTATCCCGGCATGGATATCCTGCGGACGCTGACTGGTAAAACCGAGTTGCACATTGTGTTTACGCCCCTCGCGCACGTCACGCTCTGCCTGGGCAAGCACGATCGGGCTGCCTTGGGTGCGGTGCCATTCATCATAATCGATTCGCTTGACCGTCTCCGCCGTCTCAAGAAAACGTATGGCGTGATAGGGGCGCACGGCTTCCGGGACGAAGGATAAATAATCTGGATGTAGAAAGAAATTGCGCGCCAGGATGTGCCGGGCCAGCAAATACATCATCTCCGTCTGACGATCCGCCGCCGCCGAGCCTTTCGGCGCGACATGGTGCAGATCGAGGACGATGACACGCGCGGGGCCAAAATCTAGCCGTGTCGGTGCATTCAATGTCGGAAAGCGCCGGATCAGATCGGTGATATAGCGCTCAAAGATCTGGCTGGCGAGTTCGCTCGTCTCCTGCAGCTTCACCCGGTCGAACATATCCCGGACCTGATCGGAGCGAACCGCCCCGATCAGATCCTCAAGGATCGGCACCGCATGGCGTTGCGCCCGTTCCGCCAGCGCATGCTCGCCGGCATCGCACAGCGCATTGACCACATCGCGCCAGTAAGGCGTCTCTTCGTGCAGTTTGATCCCGTACCGGCGGATCGCCGCATCAACCTCCGGCTCGACACCTGGCCGGTAGGCTTTCGCGCCGCCGCCTTGTTCGGTGCAGAGCCGGTATACTTCATCAATAACCAGCGTAATCAGCTGACTCATACCCTCGAATGGCTTGGTCTGTTCGGGTGGAACCGTCGCCAGCGAGAGGAAGTTCTCAAGAAAAGCCCGCTCCAAGGGAAGCGGATATTCACAGCCAACCTGCAAATCGAAGATATTGAACTCATGGCCAGCGACGAATTGCAGAGAGACGAAAATGGCCTCTCGGCTGCGCTGTGGCCCCAATGCTTCCTGGAGCAGCTTAACGAATCCCTCAGCACTTTTACCGATATCGACCTTGCCGATCAACGGTAGTTTGGCGCCGTTTGTCCCTATCACGGCGCGGCTGAGGCACAGCCCGATATTGATCGTGTTCGCCAGCACCGATTTGCCGGACCCAGGCGGCGCATAGAACACATCCACCACCAGCGGCCGCTTGGCGCCACCCGCCGGATCATAGGGCCAGATACCCCCATCCGGGCGCCGGAACAGCACGCTCCCCGATTCCCAGGGAGAGGCCGTCCGATTCCACGGCAGCATCGCCAAAGCGTCGCCCAATAGAGCCAGAGACGGATTGGCAGTGGACGTGAGCGCCAGGCCGGGTGCGCTGCTCATCACGCCTTCCAGCGGATCGCCGACCACCATTGTTGTCTTGGCGTTTCCCCAGCCCTCAATGCGCTGCGACAGCAATGCCAGCCGCCGGCGAAGCTTGGCCTGGTCTTCAACGGGCGCCCAGGTCGCGAAGCTTGCCCGCATTTTGACGCTGATATGGTTTTCGGTTTGCCGCGCCTGCCGCAAAGCCGCCAAGGCCCGCAGCAGATCCGCATTGCCCGGAAACATCGACAAAAATGACGCACCGATCTCCTTCATCTGCATGCCAGCTTGGCCGCAGCCCTCGATCACGACCGCGACGCGCCACGGAATGCGATCCTGACCCAAAATGGCCGCCAACTCGACAAAGGGCCGTGGGTCTTCCGGCCCAAGTTCCATATCGACAGACGCATATGCATTTTCGCCGAATTCCACGCGCTGCCCGCCATGCGTGACGGCATCGGTATAGAAAAGCTGATCGCGCAAAGGCGGCCAAAGTAGAAAACCCTTCAACCCCTTGGTCTCGCCATCCTCGGGGCAGCCCGGCATCACTGGATCGCCGGGCAGGCTAGGCCGCCAGTCTGAGCCCGACATTTCGCGGTACATGATTTCCCGCGCCGCGCGTAAAGCGTCATGCGGCTCCATTATGGCGAGACCAACATCATGTGCCCGAAGCGAATTCATCACACGCGAGGTAAAGGCACTGTGCCGAGCCGCCATAACCTCGCTGCGCAGGTAAATCCGTTGCGCATCTCCCACCGCGCCAATCTCAGCGGCGTTCGCCTTGTATTCCGCCTTCAGCTGCTTGCGCTCTTCCTTGGTCAGAACCGATGTTTTGGTCCACAGCATAAAATACGCGGCTTCCCAGCGCATCAGGCGCGGCCAGAGTTTTGCCCGCTCAGCGAAAATATCGCCGAGATCGAGCCCCGCCGCCTCCGCCACAACCCGGCATGAATTCATACTGGCGTTCTCGATTTCAACGAGCGCTGCGTCCGGATCGGAAATATAATAGCCGACGATGGCGTGACCGCGGGTTTCCAGCGCGCCCGAGATTTCGAGACGCATCGCCTCGGTGATCTCTAAAAAATTCTTGCGCTCGGCCATACGCTGCATGCCATCGACGCGCAGCCAGGTCACATAGTGGCCAGTCTTGGTGACGAAGGCGTCGCC
>PLSD01000014.1 GCA_003164135.1 Acetobacteraceae bacterium | reverse complement strand
TCCATTTGATCGCTTGCGTCCAGGCTAGGCGATGCCAGCGTGCCCCTGGTTTTGCCCCTATTGCCCGTCGACCGCCTCGTTCACCACGCCACCATCCTCGAAATGAACGTCGAAAGTTATCGGCGCCGCGCCGCAATCGAGCAAAAACAAGCCTCAGTACGACCCACGGCCCGGCAAATCCCCAAAGCATCTTCTTGATTGCCGCGGCTTGTTTGTCGCCCAGCGTCAATCAAGCCAAAACGACCCCTTGCAACAAAACCAAGACCCGATATCCTACATCACATCGCGGTCAGATTTTTCTCACCTTGATTGACGGTTTTTCTCACCCTGTTTGTCGGTGTGCTGCAGAGTTACGGAAAGGAGCTTAATATGCCTTAAACTGTGACGTACAGCTGCGTGAATGATGAGGGAGGGCCCCTCGGGATCGGCTTTCAGGAGCAGGTCTCAAACCAGTCCGAGCTGCTGCGGTAAAGAGCCGTGGTGGTGAGCGTCGGATCAAAAGTTCGAGGCAAGACCTTGAGCAGGTACGTGTTCGAAAGACGAGTGAAAGCGAACCCTACGATAACGCGTCGTAATGGTGTCAGACGTCGTCGAAACCAGAGGCGCGACAATCCTCTGGGACAAGTCCGTCAGGAGCCTGATGACTGGACGGACGGCGACCGGCGTAGAGGGGGCGTGATTCGGACACAGGCTTTTGCGCGGAACTGCAGGAACCAGTTCTCTGATGCCAAGGGAGAAGCACAAGCGGCGAACACCGTGAGGCGAGAGTACCGAAGCAGGGAATTGGGACCCGGACCGCCCCGTAGTAGTGCTGAAGTCCCTGTAATGGGGGTGGAGCGAAGGGGGCGGGTCAGGTGGTTGTATTTAGCGGAACAACTGGAGACAGGGTGACGACGAAAGATACGACAAACAAGCCGTTTAATATCGATAAGCGGCGAGTGTACGAAGCCTACAAAGCGGTCAAATCCAATGGTGGTGCGGCCGGTGTGGACAGACAGACGATCGAACAGTTCGAAGCCAACTTGGCGAGCAATCTCTACAAGATTTGGAATAGGCTGAGTTCGGGAACCTACTTTCCACCGCCGGTTCTCGCCGTCTCCATTCCCAAAAAGACTGGAGGCCAGCGGATTTTAGGGGTCCCCACCGTGAGCGATCGTATCGCGCAGATGGTGGTCAAACAGCTTATAGAGCGGGATCTTGATCCCATATTCCTGCCAGACTCGTACGGCTACAGACCGAGGAAATCGGCTCTGGACGCGGTAGGAGTCACGCGTCAGCGGTGCTGGCAATATGACTGGGTTCTAGCAGCGTGTCGGGCTTACGGCTTGGCGCTGACGTTGGACTTGGGTTAGAATCGCAGCGTTAGATTTCCTTTTCCATGGATATTCCTGCATGGCGAATTTCCGCCCGATTGACCGCGACACGGCTTTTCTGCTTCCGCCTTCGGTGGACGAGTGGCTGCCCCAGCGGCACTTGGCTCGGTTTGTGGTGGAGGTGATCGACGGGCTCGATCTGCCGGCGATGAGCAAAAGCTACCGTGGTACTGGCTCGGCCTCTTACCACCCGGCACCGCTGCTGGGCCTTTTGGTTTATGGTTACGCGACCGGCGTATTTTCCAGCCGTAAGCTGGAACGGGCGACTTACGATTCGGTGGCGTTCCGCTTTATTGCGGCGAACGACCACCCTGACCATGACACCATCGCCACGTTCCGGCGGCGCTTTCTCCCGCAGATCGAGGCGCTGTTCGTTCAGGTTTTGAGGCTGGCGCGCGAAATGGGCGTGCTGAAGCTGGGGACGGTGGCGTTGGATGGGACAAAAATTCACGCCAACGCCAGCCGCCACAGCGCACTGTCGTATGAGCACGCTGGCAAGATCGAAGCGCAACTGAAGGCCGAGGTAGCTGACCTCATGGCGAAAGCCGAGGCGGCGGATCAGGCTAATATTCCCGACGGGATGTCGATCCCCGAAGAACTGGCGCGGCGGGAGGATCGCCTGGAGAAACTGGCTGCGGCCCGCGCGAAGATCGAGGCGCGGGCGAAGGAGCGGCATGCGCGCGAGCAGGCGGAATACGAGGCGAAGCTGGCGGTGCGCGATGCCAAGACCAAGGCGACGGGCAAGAAGCCAGGCGGTAAACCGCCCGCGCCTCCAGCCGAGGGGCCGCTGCCCACGGATCAGATCAATCTGACGGACGAAGACTCCCGGATTATGCCGGTGGCCGGCGGTGGTTTCGAACAGTGCTACAACGCCCAGGCGGTGGTGGCGGCGGATAGCTTGCTGGTGGTGGCGGTGGATGTGGTGCAGGCGCCGAACGACAAGCAGCAGATTGAACCGATGCTGGAGCAAATCGATGCCTTGCCTGCCGCCTTGGGTGAAGTGGAAACATTATTGGCGGATACAGGTTATTTTAGCGCGGCGAATGTGACCGCATGCATGGCGTCCGGGATTGATCCGCTGATCGCCATGGGCCGGCAACCGCACCACCCACCGTTGAGCGAACGTTTCGCCGAGGTGCCGCCAGCACCGTCAAACCCAACGCCGGTGCAAGCCATGGCGCACCGGCTGAACACGCCGGAGGGCCGGAAACTTTATGCATTGCGCAAGCAGATTCCAGAACCTGTGTTTGGTATCATCAAATCTGTCATGGGCTTCCGGCAATTCATGCTGCGCGGGATCGATCAGGCTCGCGGCGAGTGGAGCCTTGTGACCATGGCCTGGAACCTGAAGCGGATGTTCATCCTCCGTCCCTATTAGCGAGGCGAATGGGATGTTTTTTCCATTCGCCCAGGTAAAACCAGGTACAACCAGAGCAAAATTAGCCCGGCGCAGCAAACACCATCGCCAAACTGGCCAATCATCAGAAACTAACCCAAAGGGAGGATACCCTTGCAGGGCCGCACTACCGACCAACCAAAAACTGGAGTCCGACACGCTGCTAGAATTCGACATAAAAGGTCTGTTCGACAACATCGACCACGAACTTTTACTCAGGGCTGTCCGGAAACATGTGACGTGCAAGTGGGCGCTGCTATACATCGAAAGATGGTTGAAAGCGCCTATGGAGCAAGACGGCAATCGGATCGAGCGAAATCGCGGAACCCCGCAAGGGGGCATGGTTAGCCCGATTCTTTCAAATCTTTTCCTGCATTACACGTTTGATCTCTGGATGAAACGGACACATCCTGACCTCCCGTGGTGCCGGTATGCGGATGACGGGCTGGTTCACTGCCGGACCGAACAAGAAGCTGAGACCCTCAAGGCTGAGCTTCTTGTTCGGTCCACAGAATGCCACCTGGAGATGCATCCCACCAAAACGAAGATCGTCTACTGCAAGGATGATAAGCGCCAAGGAACGTATCCGAACGTCGCGTTCGACTTCCTCGGATACTGCTTCAGACCGCGTGCGGTCTGGGGTTCACGGAGCGGACGTCTGTTCTGCGGCTTCACCCCCGCAGTCAGTCCCTCGGCGTTGAAGGCCATGCGGGCGAAGATCAGGGACTTGCACATTCGTCGGCAAACGCAGGTGACGCTGACCAACATTGCCCGTTCACTCAATCCCCTCCTCCGGGGATGGATTGAATATTACGGGCGATTTGCGCCTTCTGCGTTGTATCCCATGCTCCGCTACGTCAATCAGACGTTGCTCGCCTGGGCCATGCGAAAGTTCAAGCGCTTCAGACGGCACAAAATTCGCGCGAGCCAATTTCTACAAAATCTGGCGCAAGAAAACGCGAATCTTCTCGTACATTGGCAGGTCGGTCTGACCGGTACGTTCGCCTGATGGAAGCGGTGTGAGTCGAGAGGTTCACGCACCGTTCTGAGAGAGGCTGGCGGTGAAATCCCGTCGGCCTACTCGCCCGCTACACGCTGGCCTGTTCTGAACCGCCAAA
>PLSD01000011.1 GCA_003164135.1 Acetobacteraceae bacterium | reverse complement strand
AATCTAAAGTGCAACTGTAATGCTACCCGAAACAGATTTGGCCACCTGGTTCCGCGAACATCTGGTTTAACCTCCGCACCAGCCAGACCTGGTCATTGCGTGTTTTGAATTAGGGTCAGGACTCATTCTTTAAGATAGAAGGCAACGGCGGCTGCGAGGCAGATGGCTGAGAAGAATGTGTGGGCGCATCGGTCATATCTGGTGGCAACGCGGCGCCAGTCCCCGGCCTTCGCCGGGGCAGCCTCTTGAGTTTAGCGAACATATTCTCGACTTTATGGCGCTGCCGGTAGAGGGTTTTGTCATAGTCGAAGGCACATTTTCGGTTTTTTCGGCTCGGGATGGACTTAGGTGATGGGTTATGTCGCTTCACTGTTAATTGATTCCGTGGCTTTTTCATCTTTTCAATAAGTTGCGATTTCTGCTATTGTGAGACTGGCTGGCCGGCCAATCCGGAGAGGAAAATCGTGGCGCTGGCTTACAGCGACGAAGAGGCTTGGGAGATCGCCCACGCTTGGTAAGGAGCAATTACGCGCTTTCTCGAACTGCCCGATAGTGAGCGGAAACGTTAGGCGGTGCCTGCGGCGGCGGGGCAGAATGGTGTGTCGGCGGCGGCCGTGTTCCGCCCCTTGGGGCGAATTACAAATCGGCGATTTCCAGTCTCACATTAACGTTAATCGTCGAGGGTCAGAACTGACCCAGTCTCACGATTAGCAGTTACTCGACAGACGTCGGCCAGCGCGCGCCGGCAAGCAAATTTCAGCAGTTTGATGATGTCGCCGGCACATTGATCGCGCACTGAATCTCCTCACCTGGGACGCCTGCTTTCCAGGCGTAGGTTGACGATACCGCACAATTCTGCTGCCGGTGACTTCGATCTATCGCATCGTTGTGTGTATGTCCGCCTGAGTAGATTCAGATCCTTAACACGGTTTGAGACGGAGTTAATGTGACATGCTCTGCGCGCCGACGCAGGTAATCTCTCGTTGTGGTCAGTCGGATGCTGCAGTCCGACTGTAAGGTTCGAGCGATCCGGTTCGTGGGATAGCCCGATCGCCAAGGATGCTTTGAAGGTAAAGGCCGGTAAGGGCTTTGTGACGCTGAACGGCCAGGTTGATTGACACTGCTAGCACGATGCAGCCGCTGTGATGATTCACTCGCTCGGCGGTGTGACGGGCGTCTCCGATCAGATCTCGATCAAGTTGCGGCTGAACATTGAGACCATCAGCAACGATACCTAAGGTGGTCCGAGTTCTATATCCGCAGCCACTTTGGGACCGGGTTTCAAACCGCTAGGTAAGGGACATTTCCCATGAGGCTAACTGAACACCGCGATATTCCAAAGGCTCGCCGGCCGCTGGCAGCCTGCGTTCGTAGCACCTCCGAACGAAGGCTGCACAGGCTCCAATTTGCCATCCCCTTCACGATGACGCTTGTAATAGGGGGAGTGGGCCCGGCATTCGCCCAGTGTACCCAGTTGTGCCTTGCCCAAGCCGCGGACCAAGAGGGACTATTGGCGCCGTTCACCAAGTTGCTAGACACGACTGCGGGACAGGCCTTGCTCTCGGCAAATTTCCAGACAGAGGATTACATCTATCTCAACTCGACCCAGGTACAGAAAATTGCCGCGGGAAGCGTGTTTATTCTGGGGCTTGGTTCTTCAGAGTATCCAGTCCTGCAGGCCAACATTCTGCTCCGCGCGTTCCCAGGCAATCCGAGGTACGGCTATGATTCAACCGGGTTGCCGACTGCGCCTGCCCTACCGGCGTCTGTTAGCGGGGCCGTGATTGCTATCCTGGATAACTCCCAGGTGACCGAGATGAAGCCGTTTTTCGGCACGGCGCAGATTTACAGCAAAGCCTATGGTCTGTTGCCCGGGCAAATCGACACGACCGACAACCCACCACCCTATCAGTCTTCCAGCGTAATCCAGAGCAATCCGTTCACGGTCGCCAATTCATCAGCTTTTGCCGCCGCAAATCAGCAAACGATCAATGGATATGGCGTCAACTGGTTAGATCAACCTGGCGTCGATTCTCAGATCGGCGATTTCCCGAGTGCCCATACGAGGCTGGCCACCTTCAACGCGATGTCATATGCCATCCTTGCGCCAGGCTATTATCAGCAACTGTCCGGATCGGCAGCTGAGTTCGCCTACGATCTGAATGTGTTCGGCGAGCATTATCCGCTGGACGTGGTCGGGGGGCGCATTCTGGCCACTTACGTGCTCGCCGAGACACTGGCTGGCAACCCACTCTATCCATCGACTGTTCCGTCCAATCTCGGGTCACTCAGCCAGGCGATGCAGAGCTATCTCGGTGGCGGCGGCAGTTCACCGTATGCAGCCGCATGCGCCGGCAACGTCGCCGGCTGCATCGCCGCCAGCGCGATCCCCAGCGCCGCGGCCTATGCCCAGATGATACAGAACTATACCTAATTTGCTGACCTACGGGCTGCCGGCGGTGGGCGACACGACGCTGGCCCCGGTCGTGCCGGCGGATGCCCACGTGTTGATTGCAACCCGGTTTCCCTACCTGAGCGGTATCCCTCCGGCAGCGGCCGCCT
>PLSD01000052.1 GCA_003164135.1 Acetobacteraceae bacterium | reverse complement strand
ACGCCGTCCACCTTGGCGGCCGGCTTCAACCGCTCCAGCCAAGCATCAAGGACCTCCAGATCCATCGTCCCTGCGGCACTTCGCGATGCGCGCGCCTGCCGCTGTCTCATGCGGCTTGTGCTGGTTGCGCCTGGAGCGCCTTCCAGTTCCAGGGCAATAATTCGTGCAAGGCATTCACCTTGGTCCGGCCAGAGACGATCCGTTCCAGAACATCGGCAAGGTAGGTTTGTGGGTCGAGATTGTGCAGTTTTGCGGAGTTGATCAACGAGGCCAGAATCGCCCAGGTCTCGCCACCGCCGTCTGAGCCGGTGAACAAGGCGTTCTTGCGGCCCAGGCTGATCGGCCTGATCGTCCGTTCCACCGTGTTGTTATCCACTTCCACCCTGCCATCGGTGAGGAACAGGCCGAGCCCGGCCCAGTGGCCGAGCGTATAGCGGATCGCCTTGGCCAGGGAAGATTTCGTGGATGATGTCCGCATTCGCCATCTCTGTCAGGCTGATCTCGCGGCCGCCCGTTACCCGTCGGCTCTCAATCGTCATCCGGCGCAAACGGCATCGTCGATTCGGTGAAGCCCCGGTACTCGCCGCCGACTGGATCAGCCTCTATTTTTCGTGAGTTCCTGCCCGAGGCAGCCCTGGCGCGCGGCCCTGCTTGCCCCGTTGGCAAAACTAGTAAATATGGTTACCTTACTAAACATAACTATATCACAGGCGCCTCCCTGGGCGGGCGCCTGACGCAAGTATATTTGGAGGTGCATCACGCCGCAATTCAACGACATCCCCACTGACATTGTTCAGGTCATCGCCGAGCACGTCAAACTTTATCTGACGGACGCCGAGAAGGCGCATATGTGGGACTCCATCCCGGTCAGCGTGCCCGGCCCGGTGACCACGCTGCTGCTCACCACCACCGGCCGCAAAACCGGCAAACAGCGCCACGTGCCGCTGCTTTATGCCAGACAACGGCGATTCCTACCTCATCATCGGCTCCAAGGGCGGCAACGCCACCGACCCGGTGTGGTACCTCAACCTGCAGGAAGACCCTTCCTGCGAAATCCGCGTCAGCACCCTGCAGACCAAGGCCAAGGCACGGTTTTTGGAAGGTGAGGAGCGTGACAAAGCCTGGGCCAAAATCATCGCCCGGCACCCGGTTTACCTAAAATACCAAGCCCGAGCCGAGCGCACCATTCCGGTGGTGCAGCTGGAACCCGTTGCCGGCTGAGCCGTTCGCGGTCATTGTCTGGCAAAACCATACAGGGGATACGCAAGCAATGACCGACGGCGCCATCGTAACGCTTATTTTCAACTTCAGGCCGGAAGCCGTGGAGCCGTTCTGCGCGGCTCTACCGGATATGTTGAAGGAAACCTCCAAGCGCCCCGGTTTCCGCAGCATCCGCATTGTCCGCCGGCCGGAAGAACCCAACCAAGTGCTGTTCATTGAACATTGGGACAATGCCGAGGCTTACCAAGGCTACGTCGCCTGGCGCACCGAGCGCGGGGAGATGGACGGGCTGGATGCCGTCCTCACCGGGCCGATGCAACTAACCATCTGGCCGACGCTGGTCACCAAGGCATAACAGTTACCACCGCGTAAAACGGCGGCTTTGCATCAGGTTGAACTCGCTTGGTTCAACCTGATGCGGCCTTGTTCAGTGCACCAGACTCGGCACCATGTCGTTCTGGATAATCGCCGCGGCGGCCAGCGGTGCGTTGGAGGCAATAGCCATCGGCGTGCCGTCAGCGGCATGAATGGCAAAGGCAGGGCCGTTTTCCGTCATCACCGGTTTTACGAAAGCAATCTCTTCCATCCCCAGGCTCGCCAGTTGCGACGCCGAGATGTGATGGATGTCGAGCACGGTCCCGGGCACGAAATTCGCGGTACCGTCATGTGTCTTGATGTCCATGGAATAATTCCTTCTCAAATGAGCCAGGTTAGCCGTACGCCAAGTCAGTCTCAGGTCGGTGTTAGGTCAGTCTGCGCGCATGTTGTGTCTTAATTACGGTAGCTTCGTGGCAGCTCAGCCGTTGGAATCCCTCGAGTCTCCGTCCACCACTCGAGTCGGCGCCACACTTGTTTTCGTCTGCCCGCGCGAAATGGGAATATTTTTCACCACCGGCTGCGGCACCGGCCTTACCAGGTCGACATGCAGCAACCCATTGTCGAGCCAGGCACCCTTCACCTCTATCCCCTCCGCTATGACGAACGCCCGCTGGAACTGCCGCGCGGCGATCCCCCGGTGGAGGAACACGCGCCCATGTCCGTCGTCAGTCTGGCGGCCACGAATTACCAACTGGTTATCTTCCAGGGTGATTTGCAGGTCGTCCATGGTGAAGCCGGCCACGGCCAAGGTAATACGCAGCGAAACAGGGCTGAGCTGTTCGATGTTGTACGGCGGGTAGCCGTCGGATGAGTTTTTCGCGGCGCGTTCAATCATCTGTTCCAGATGGTCGAAGCCCAGAAACAACGGCGAGGTAAAAACACGGGTATTCATAACAGTAGGCCCCCTCTGAGTGTGAGCGAAGCAGAATGCGGACCCCGAAGGCGTCCAAAGCCTATGTTGTCATAAATATAGCCGGATGCAAGGCCTGCATGGTGGCATGACGCAAGTCGAGCGTTGCAGCGGCAGAAATGCCGCACTAAGTGTCTTGCCATGTCAGCCACAGAAACCATCGCCCCGACTGCCCCGCTCCTGCCCATCCTCGTCGTCCCGGACCCGGTGCTGCGCAAACACGCCCGCGCCGTTACCCCGGCGGATTATGATGAAGTGCGCGCGCTCATCCCCTCGATGTTCGCCACCATGTACGCCGCCCCCGGCATCGGCCTCGCCGCCCCGCAGGTCGGCAAACTGTTGCGTGTCATTGTCGTCGATATCGCACCCGACAAAGTTCCGGCGCCGCTGGCCCTGGTCAACCCGGAGGTCATCGCCGCCTCCGAGGACAAATGCTCCCGCGAGGAGGGTTGCCTCTCCTTGCCGGACCAATATGCCGAGGTCGTGCGCCCCTCCTGGGTGAAGGTGCGCTACCAGGACGAAAACGGCGTGAAGCACGAGATCGAGGCCGACGGCCTGCTCGCCACCTGCCTGCAGCACGAAATCGACCACCTCAATGGCGTGCAGTTCGTGGATTACCTCTCTTCGCTCAAGCGCAACATCCTGCTCCGCAAACTCGCCAAGGAGATAAAGGAACAGAAGGAGCGCCGGGGACGCAAATAATGAAGCTCGCCTTCATGGGCTCGCCGGAATTCTCGGTCCCAGCCCTGCGCGCGCTTGTGGATGCCGGGCACGAGGTTGCCGTGGTTTACGCGCAGCCGCCCAAACCCGCCGGCCGCGGCCAGCGCGAAATGCCCTGCCCGGTGCATCAGGCAGCGCTGGACCTTGGCCTGCCGGCGCGCACGCCCAAGCGCCTGCGCGGCAATGCCGAGGAAGCTGCCCACTTCAAATCCCTCGGCCTGGACGCTGCCATCGTCGCCGCCTACGGCCTCATCCTGCCGCCGGAATTTTTGCAAGCGCCCGTGCGCGGCTGCCTGAATATCCACGCCAGCCTGCTGCCCCGTTGGCGCGGCGCCGCCCCCATCCAGGCCGCTATCCTCGCCGGGGACGTCCTCACCGGCATCACCATCATGCAGATGGACGAAGGTTTGGACACCGGCGACATGCTCCGCCGACAGGCCACCGCCATCGGCCCGCGCGATACGGCGGGCGATTTACACGACCGCTTGGCGCAAATCGGCGCGGACCTCATCCTTGAAGAACTCGCCGAGCCAAGCCTTCCCCAAAAGCAGCCGCCCGCGCCCGCCAATGACGAAGACGGCGGCTACGCCCGCAAACGCACGCGCGAGGACGCGCGGTTGGATTTCACCAATCCCGCCGTCGCGCTCGAACGCCAGATCCGCGCCAACAACCCCTGGCCCGGCTCACTCGCCCTGCTGAATGGCGAAACGGTGCTGAAATTCCTCCTTGCCGAAGTGGCCTCGGCGGAAGGTGCGACAGAAGCTACCCGTCCCGGCGACGTGCTCGATGCCGGCATGACCATCGCCTGCGGCGGTGGCACCGCGCTGCGGCCCCTCGAAATCCAGCGCCCCGGCAAAGCCGCCATGCCCATCACCGATTTTCTGCGCGGTTTCACGCTGCCGGAAGGTGCGCGCTTCTTTTGATCTCCTGGGCGCTAGAGGTTGAGTACGACGGCACCGGCTTCATGGGGTGGCAACGGCAGAAACACGGGCTGGCGATTCAGCAGGTGATGGAGGAAGCCGGCGCCAAACTCTGCAATGGCGTCATTCCCGCCGCCGTCGCTTCCGGCCGCACCGATGCCGGAGTGCATGCGCTGGGCCAGATTGTGCAGATGGAGCTGCCGGACTTCTCCCCGCACCGCCTGCGCGAGGCGCTGAACTACCACATGAAGCCGCACGCCGTGGTGGTGGTGCGCGCCGCCCCCGCGCCGGCCGGATGGAGCGCGCGTTTCTCCGCCATTTCGCGCAGCTACCGCTACGTCATCTCCAACCGCCCGGCGTTCCCGGCGCTTGAGCTTAATCGCGTCTGGCATGTGCGCCAGCCGCTCGACGCCGCCGCCATGCACCGCGCCGCGCAAAATCTGCTCGGCCACCACGATTTCTCATCCTTCCGCGCCTCCGCCTGCCAGGCCAAATCACCGCTGCGCACGCTGGACGAGCTGACCGTGACGCGCGAGGGCGACCACCTCATCATCCACACCAAGGCACGCAGCTTTTTGCACCACCAGGTTCGCAACATGGTGGGCTCCTTAAAAATGGTGGGGGAGGGGGTTTGGCCGGAATCCCGCGTGGCAGAAGTTCTCGCCGCGCAAAACCGCGCGGTGGCTGGTCCCACCGCGCCCGCAGAGGGGCTCTATTTCGTCAGCGTCGGCTATGAGTTCGACCTCGGATTAACTTGATCCACCAGTTGTTTTAGCTGAACCTGAGCCGCCTCACCGGAGTCGCCATGCCTTACGAGAATTTCGTCCACCTGCGGGTCCATTCGGCGTTTTCCCTCTCGGAAGGCGCGATCAAACCCGACAAAATCGCCGCTTTGGCGCGCGAGATGTCCATGCCCGCGGTGGCGATCACCGACAGTTCCAACCTGTTCGGCGCGCTGGAGTTCTCGCAATACTGCACATCCGCCGGCGTGCAGCCCATCATCGGCTGCCAGCTTGGCCTGACGCGCGGCGGCGTCAATCTGCTGCCGGACCCGGTGGTGCTGCTCGCGCAAACCCCCACCGGCTTCGCCAACCTGCAAAAACTCTCCTCCGCCAGTTATTTACTCTCGGACGGCGCGCCCAAACCGCAAATCACCCTGGAAACCCTGCTCGCCCACGCCGAGGGTCTGTTCCTGCTCACCGGCGGTGCCGGCGGCCCCATCGGCCGCCTGCTCGCCGAGGGCCAGATGGCGGCGGCGCAAGCCTACCTCGCCCAACTCGCCGAAGCCTTCCCCAACCGCATCGCGGTGGAACTGCAACGCCATGGTGAAAAACTGGAACAGGCGATCGAGCCCGGCCTGATAACCCTGGCCGATGCGCGCGGCCTGCCGTTGGTCGCCACCAACGAATGCTTCTTCGCCAAACCCTCAATGTACGAGGCGCATGACGCGCTGCTCTGCATCGCCGAGGGCCGCGTGCTGGCCGAGGCGGAGCGCCGCCGTGTCACGCCCGAACACTGGTTCAAACCCGCCGCCGCTATGCGCGAACTATTCGCCGACCTGCCGGAAGCCTGCGACAATACCATCGCCATCGCAAAATCCTGCGCGGTGATGGCTGAATCCCGCAAGCCACTGCTCCCCACCTGCCCGAAAATCCGCCCTGGCAAAACCGAAGCCGAAACCGTGCGGGAAATGGCCGAGGAAGGTCTGGAAGGACGGCTGGATGCGCTGGGCCTGCCCGAGGCCGAGCGCGACCCCTACCGCAAACGCCTGGAATTCGAGCTTGGCACCATCATCCAGATGGGCTTTCCCGGCTACTTCCTCATCGTGGCGGATTTCATCCAATGGGCGAAGGAACAAAAAATCCCAGTCGGCCCCGGCCGTGGTTCAGGCGCCGGCTCCGTCGTCGCCTGGGCGCTGCTCATCACCGACCTCGACCCGCTCCGCTACGGCCTGCTGTTCGAGCGGTTTTTGAACCCTGAACGTGTGTCCATGCCGGATTTCGACATCGATTTCTGCCAGGAGCGCCGTGACGAGGTGATCGCCTACGTCACCCGCGAATACGGCGCGGACCGCGTTGCGCAGATTATTACGTTCGGTAAACTACAGGCCCGCGCGGCGGTGCGCGACGTCGGCCGGGTGCTGGGCTTGCCTTATGGCCAGGTCAACAAGGTTGCGGAACTCATCCCCAACAACCCGGCCAAGCCGGTCACGCTGCAACAGGCCATCGACGGCGAGGTAAAACTGCGCGACCTGCGCGCCTCCGACGAAGGCCTGGCGCGGCTGATGGAAATCGCCCTGCAGTTGGAAGGATTGTACCGCCACGCCAGCACGCACGCCGCCGGCGTCGTCATCGGTGACCGTCCGTTGAACCAGCTTGTACCACTCTACAAAGACCCGCGCTCGGACCTGCTGGTCACGCAATTCTCGATGAAATACGTCGAGCAGGCCGGGCTGGTGAAATTCGACTTCCTGGGCCTCACCACACTAACGGTGCTCGACCGTGCCTTAAGATTCTTGAAGCTGCAAGGCATCGAAATCGACCTCGCTGCGATCCCGATGGATGATCTGAAAACCTACGAAATGATCGCGCGCGGCGACACCGGCGGCGTGTTCACGTTTGAAACGCAAGGCTACCGCAGCGCCTTGCAGCAAATGCGGCCGGACCGTTTCGAGGATCTCATCGCCATCCAGGCGCTGAACCGCCCAGGCCCGATGGCCAACATTCCCGACTACTGCGCGCGCAAGCACGGTGCTTCCTGGACCGCACCGCACGAGGCAATTCACGATATTCTCGCTGAAACCTACGGCGTCATTGTGTACCAGGAGCAGGTGATGCAGATCGCCCAGGTGATGGCCGGGTACAGCCTGGCTGGCGCCGATTTGCTCCGCCGCGCCATGGGTAAAAAAATCCGCGCCGAGATGGACGCGCAGCGTAAAATTTTCTGCGACGGTGCCGTTGCCAAGGGCAATACGATCGAAAAAGCCAACGAGATTTTTGACTTGATGGCAAAGTTCGCCGACTATGGCTTTAACAAATCACACGCCGCCGCCTATGCCTTGGTCTCCTACCAAACCGCCTACCTGCGCGCCAACCACCCGGTCCCCTTCCTCGCCGCCTGTATGTCGCTCTCCATCGCCAACACCGACAAACTCGCCATCCTGCGCGCCGACGCGCTGCGCATGGGCATCCAGGTGCTGCCGCCCGACGTGAATTCTTCCGATGCCGACTTCAAACCGGAGACGCTGCCCGACGGCACGCTCGCCATCCGTTATGCGCTCGGCGCCATCAAGCGCGTCGGCATCGCCGCCATGGCGGACATCGCCAAGGCGCGGGCTAATAAACCGTTCAAGGATGTCTCGGATTTTTCCGCGCGTATCGACGCAAAATCCTTAACGCGCGGCCATGTCGAAATCCTCGCCAAAGCCGGTGCGTTCGATTCCATCGACCCCAACCGCGCGAAAATCTTCACCGCGGCGGAAACCATCGTCCGCACCGCGCAGGCGCAGGCGGAGGAAAAACAATCCGGCCAGATCGGCCTGTTCGGCGGCGTGGAGCCCGAGAAAATCCGCCTGCCCAACATCCCCGACTGGCCCGAGACCGACCGCTTAAGCTCCGAGGCCGAAGCCATCGGCTTCCACGTCAGCGCGCACCCGCTGGACATGTACGCCATCGCCCTCAAACGCCTCGGCGTCGTCTCCTCGGCAAACATCGAGCGCCGCGCGCAGGCGGGCGCAACACGTATAAAACTCGCGGGCACCGTGGGTGCAAAAAAAGAACGCATCACCCGCACCGGCAGCCGCATGCTCTGGCTCACGCTGTCGGACATGGAAGGCAGTTTCGAGGTCACGCTCTTTTCCGAAGTTTTAAGCCGCGTGCGTGAAATCCTGGTGGAAGGCACCGCCCTCCTCGTCACCGCCGACGTCAAAATCGAAGGCGAATCCTTGCGCATCACCGCCTCGGATGTCACCATGCTCGATGACGCCGCCGCCAAAGCCGGTGCCAGTTTACGCATTTGGCTCGACCGCACCGAGGCGCTACCGCATATCCGCGCGCTGCTCGACCGCGAAGGCAAAGGCCGCGGCCGCGTCACGCTGGTTCCAAAAACCGGGCTGGAGCGCAACCTCGACGTCATCCTCCCCGGCGGCTTCAACGTCACCGCCAAACTCGCGCAGGCGATGAAATTGGTGCCGGGGGTGGAACTGGTCGAGGATATGTAAAATTCAGCCGCCGCGCCTTGACCCAGGGCGGCATCCGGGGATGATGCCGCCGACGGACCTCAAGGATAACCATGCCCCATCTGACGCGCCGCGCCCTGCTAGCCTCCACCGCCGCCGTTCTGGCCGCCCCCCGCCTGTCCTTTGCAGCCGCCGCCACCCCACCCGTGGCCCCCGTCCGCCCCGTCACGGAGATCTTGTGGGGCGAGAAAGTCACCGACCGCTACCGCTGGATGGAATCTGAATCCCCGGAATGGCAGGCCTATGTCCACGCCCAGGGCGCCTACACCGCGCAAGCGCTGGCAAAAATTCCAGGCCGGGACGCCCTCGCCGCGGCCATTTCGCGCAATACCAGCCAGCTCGTGTCCGTCATCTCAATTCAGACCGGCGGGGATAAAATCTTCGCGGAAATCCGCCCAGCCGGCGCCGCGCTCTCGCAACTCTTTGTGCGTGACAGCCTCACCAGTCCCAACCGCCTGCTCATCGACCCCGCCACCTTCGCCACCGCCACCAGCCACGCCGCGCTGGACTGGTGGGCGCCCTCGCCGGACGGCAGCCATGTCGTATTCGGCATTTCCACCGGCGGTTCCGAGCAATCCACCCTGCGCATACTGGTCACGGACACCGGCGCCCTGCTGCCCGAGGGCATAGACCGCACCGCCGAGGCCAGCCCAAGCTGGCTGCCCGATGGCTCCGGCCTGTTCTACAACCGCTATCAGGATGTGCCGCCCGATAGCGTGGAGTACGAGGAAAAAAGCCTCTGCTGGCTGCACAAACTCGGCGCGGACCCGGCCACCGACATCAAAATCATGGGCCAGAGCCTCAACCCCGCCGTTAAAGCCCAGGACATCGACTTCCCCAGCGTCACCGCCGCTTCCGGTTCGCCCATCGCCGTCGGAACCCTGGCCGCGGGCGTACAGAATGAACTCTCGCTCTACGCCGCCCCCCTGGCCGCCGCCGCCGCGGGCCCGCCGCCATGGGTTGAAATCTGCGCCCCGGCCGACAACGTCACCGCCTATGCGCTCCATGGCACCGATATCTACCTGCTCACGCACCAGCACGCCCCGCGCTACAAAATCGTCAAAACCACGGCTGCCGCTCCCGGCATCGCGCAAGCGGTGGAGGTCGTGCCGCAATCCGCCGCCGTCATCCGCGCCATCGCCGCCGCGCGCGACGCACTTTACATCCTGGACCTCGATGCCGGCATCGCCGGCGTCCGCCGCTTAACCCCGGACGGCAAAATTACCAGCATCAAACTCCCCTTCGCTGGCGCCATCGACGAAGACGCCTTCTATGCCGACACCGCGCATGACGGCGCCTGGTTTATCCTGGAAGGCTGGGTCCACCCGCCGGTGGTCTGCCATCTCGGTTCCGACGGCACGGTCATCCAAACCAATATCGCCCCCCTGCCGCCCATCAACCTTGCGCCCTACACCTCGGAAGAAATTTCCGCCCCCGCGCGCGACGGCACCAAAATTCCGTTATCGCTGGTCTACCGCAAGGGCCTCAAACGCAACGGCCAGGCGCCCTTGCTGCTGGAAGCCTACGGCGCCTACGGCATCACGCTCGACCCCGCTTTCCTCGCGCGCTGGCTGCCCTTCCTGGACCTCGGCGGCGTGTTCGCGGTGGCGCACGTGCGCGGCGGCGGCGAGCTGGGCGAGGACTGGCACCTCGCGGGCCAGAAACTGAAAAAATTCCACACCTGGGAAGACACCATCGACTGCGCGGAATACCTCATCAGTGAGCACTGGACCTCGCACAAACACCTCGCCGTCATCGGCGGCTCCGCCGGCGGCATCACGGCCGGGCGGCTACTCACCGAGCGCCCGGACCTCGCCGCCGTGGTCATCTCCGAGGTCGGCGTGTCAGACGCATTGCGCAGCGAATTCTCCCCCAACGGCCCGCCCAACATCCCCGAATTCGGTAGCGTCACCACGCACGAGGGTTTTCTCGGCCTATATGCCATGGACGCCTACCAGCACGTCCACGACGACGTGAAATACCCCTCCGTCCTGCTCACCACCGGCCTGCACGACCCGCGTGTGTCCTCGTGGGAGCCCACAAAAATGGCCGCGCGCCTGCAAGCCGCCACGGCCTCCACCAACCCCATTTTATTGCGCGTGGAAGGCGACGCCGGCCACGGCATCGGCTCCACCCGCGCCCAGCGCGATGCGGAAACGGCGGACATCATGGCCTTCATCCTGTGGCGGACGGGTGATCCGCGGTATCAGCCGGAATGACAACTGCCCGCCGGGGGTACTTGCCTCCAAAACGCAACACGGCTACACACCGCCGCGGATATGGGCGCGTAGCGCAGCGGTAGAGCACCACCTTGACATGGTGGGGGTCACAGGTTCAATCCCTGTCGCGCCCACCACTTAAATCCCTGATAAATCCGGGCTTTTCGTGGCACAAAAAACCAATCCAGCCGGACTCTCGAGGGGACAAAATCCATATGACCAATCAGGACGCAGTCCCCGTTCGCCAGGCCGCCACCGTGCTCCTCGTACGTGACAACCCCTTCGCGGTGCTTATGGTCGAGCGCCACGCCAAAGCCTTCCACGGCTCGGCCATGGTGTTCCCAGGCGGCGTGGTGGACAAGCCAGATTGGTCGCCGGACTGGCTTCCCTACCTTGAAGGTGCGCAGGGTCTCGCCGACGCCGAACGCGCCTCGCGAATCGGCGCCTGCCGGGAGCTGTTCGAGGAGGTGGCAATCCTCCTGGCCACCATACCCGCGCACAACGTTAACCCGGCGCTGGATTTCTTCGAGATGATCCGCACCAGCGGTGGCAAGCTACGGCTGGATGCGCTGCACCCCTTCGCCCACTGGGTCACGCCCGTGGGGGTGCCCAAACGCTTCGACACGCGGTTTTATATCTGCCACGAGCCAGAGGGCCATGATGCCGTGTGCGACGGCGTGGAGACGGTGCGCCTGGAATGGGTCGCCGCGGCCACGGCGCTGGAACTCCCGCTTTCCGGCCCGCGCATGGTCGCCTTCCCCACCAAGCTGAACCTGCAACGCCTCGCCGAAAGCGCCAGCGCGCAGGAGGCCATCGACGCCGCCCGCGCCCGCCCGGCCTTCATCACCCAGCCCGTCATGGTGCAGACGGATGACGGCCCGCGCGTGCGCATTCCCGCCGAGGCCGGCTACGCCGTAACCGAGGGACTGCCCATTACCCATTGATGTTGCCGGGGCGAGACTATAACAGGCCAACCGTCCAGGAATCCCGCAACATCCGCCTCAAACACCCGCCTCAGTGTGCCGCCGTCTGCGCCAGCACGTACTGGCAATCGGCCTGCGACGGATAAAAGGTGAAATCCAGAAACGGCGTCCCGTTTGTATCCTTAATGTGCATGACGACAATCGGCGCGCCGGTTGCATCTTTCACCTGCGTTTGGGCAACCACTTCCCCCACTGACTGGTAAAGCGTCTGGGTGCCGCTCGGTGTGGCCAGTTGCGGGTTACCTACGGCGGGTGCCTCGGCCGCCATATCCATGCACTGCGTGTTGCCGGCATTAATTTCGTACCAGTCATTTGCGTGCGCGGGCCGTACCGCCGCAAACAGGAGACCAGCCATCAGTAAGTTGCGGAACATCCAGGCTGCCTTTCGCGATCGGGCGGTTCAACTGCCCGCCCAACAAAACAACTAGCCGGGTTTTACCTTTTTACAAACGGAAATTTGCGGGCAGGCACATGCCGCCGAGCAAATCTTGCCGCGTTTTACGTATTCACCAGTGCAACAAGTTCTGGAAGCTTGCGTAAAATCGCCGCCAATTTAGGCTCCGCCACCAGCCCCGCCGCCTCTGCCGGGTTGAACCAGCGCGTCTCCCGCTGCGCCTGCTCGGGCCATTTGGCCAGTTGGCGCTCCACATGCAGCAGGAAGACTTTGACCTTCAGGGGCAGTTCGCTCGTCCCGGTATTCTTCGCATAGGTGTATTTGCCGACAGGCGTGGCGGGCCGGATCACGCCCTGGACTCCCGCCTCCTCATAAGCCTCATGCGCCGCCGCGCCGCCGGGCGTCAGCTTGCGGATGGGCCAGCCTTTCGGGATGATCCACCGCTTGGTCTCCCGCGACGTAACCAGCAACACCTCCACCGCGCCGTCCCCGGTCAGGCGCACGGGCAGGGCGGCATACTGCAAACTCTTACTGGCCGGCCGGGCCTTCTTCGCTGTTTTTAATTTTGACATGAGCGGTTTGAACGTTCGACTCCAGGAGACGCATTATTATTACAGCAAAGAGACATACAGAACCCAACCCCCACTGCATAGCGCCTGCCACCGCCCCCTAAACCTTCTTCGAATTACCCTCTACTGGCTGGCCCAAACAATCCGGTGCATCCACATAATCTCCTGCACCGCAAAGCGTAAATCCGGATACGCCGGGTTCAAACTCGTCAACTCAATCCGGCTCGCCGTGCGGCGAGACAACAGTTTCGCCATCACCGCGCCATCCATCGCGCGCGCCACCACCCTGTCACCCACCCGCACGGGCGCTGCCGGGGACACGATAATCGAATCCCCCGCACGGTACACCGGCTCCATCGAATCCCCGGCAATGGAAAGCGCATAGGCATTGGCATCCGCCGTGCTCGGCAGTTCCACCTCATCCCACCCGGCCCCCGCCGGATACCCGCCATCGTCGAAAAACCCTTCGGCCCCCGCCTGCGCCATGCCGATCAGCGGTATCCTGTTGCGCCCCTTCGGCCGTGCCTCGGGCATCGCCCGTGCACCCATCACCAGCGCGGTAAAATCCTCCATGCCCGCACCGGTCGCCAGGAAAACTTTCGCCAGGCTCTCGGTGGAAGGCCAGCGCGACTTGCCCTCGGCACTCCGCCGTTTGGAGATATTAAAACTGGTCGGATCCAGCCCGGCCCGGCGCGCAAGGCCCGAGGGCGAGAGCCCATGCTCCGCCGCCAGGGTATCAATTGCCCGCCAAATATCCTCGTGCCGCATCCTAAAGTTGCCAATCCCGTAATTTCAGCAGTTTACACAGTTTTCTGCAGAACAAAACGGTAAAATAGGAATTTTTTCGTAAAAATTATGTCATGAGGGGTTGTTTGTTCTTGTTATGTTCGATGTGTAGGAATATAAGCCTGAACGCAACACAACCTTAAGTAATCAACAGACCGCACAAAAGGAACACTGCCCATGACTTTCTCACTGCGTAACCTCTCCGTCCTCGCCTATGCCAACGGCTTCACCCTGTGGCACTACAAAGCCGGCGCCTTGGCACAGGCCCGCCAAGCCGGCTTCTTCGCCGACGCCGCGGACCTCATGGCCGCCGGCGACATGGTCATGCTCACCGCCGCAGAGGGCGGCACCATCACCACGGTCACCGGTGCTGGCAAGCAGATCACCCTGGCGCCGCTATGTTAAGGCGGGTGCTATCCCTCGAAATTATCCGCCACCAGCCGGTCGAGCAGCCGCACGCCATAAGCAGTGGCGCCCTTCGGGGTGGTGGGCAGATCCTTCGTGGCCCAGGCCATCCCGGCAATGTCCAGATGCGCCCAGGACTTGCCGTTCACGAACCGCTGCAAAAACTGCGCGGCGGTAATGGAACCACCAGCCCGCCCGCCGCCGATATTCTGCATATCGGCAATCGGGGACTTCAAATTCTTGTCATAGCTCTCGCCAAGTGCCGCCAGCGGCATGCGCCACAGCTGCTCGCCGGTGGCCTTGCCAGCCGCGATCAGTTTTTCGCAAAGTTCATCACTATTGCTGAAAAGTCCCGCATACTCATGCCCCAGCCCAACGATGATCGCGCCCGTCAGCGTCGCCAGATCAATCATATACTTTGGCGCAAAACGCTCCTGCGCATAATACAGCACATCCGCCAGCACCAATCTTCCTTCCGCATCCGTGTTCAAAATTTCAATGGTCTGGCCTGAATAACTTTTAACCACATCGCCCGGCCGCACGGCGCTGCCCGATGGCATGTTCTCCACCAGCCCGATCAACCCCACCGCATCCACGCGCGCCTTGCGCCCCGCGAGTGCCGCCATCAGCCCTGCCACCGTGCCCGCACCGGCCATGTCCCATTTCATATCTTCCATGCCGGCGGCTGGCTTTATCGAAATTCCGCCGGAATCGAACGTCACACCTTTGCCGATAAACGCAATCGGCTCCTTCGCCTTCTTCACCTTCTTGCCATCCGGCCCCACGCCGCCGGAAGCCCCCAGCCACTGCATCACCACCATGCGCGGCTCGCGGGCACTGCCCCAGCTCACGCTCAACAGCGAGCCAAACCCCAGTTTCTCCAGGTCCTTTTTGTCAAACACCTCGACCTTAACGCCAAGCTTGCGCAGCCCCTCCACCCGCTCGGCGAATTCCGCCGGATACAGCACATTCGCGGGCTCGGTCACCAAATCGCGCGTCAGTTCAACGCCATCGGCCACCGCGGCCAGCGGCGCATAAATCGCGCGCGACTTCACCGCATCGGCCGCCAGAATGGTCAGCTTGGTAAACTTCGCCTTCTCGTCCTCTTTTTGCGTCGTGCGGTATTTGTCGAACCTATAGGCCCGCAACCGTGCCCCCAGCCCCACATGCGCCGCCAGCGCCGGGTCCAACCCTTCACCCAGCACCACCACCTCGGCCTCTTTAGCTAGGCTGGAAGCGATCGCCCCGCCCAGCTCCTCGGCCCGGCGCGCGTCAAACCCCTCCGCCTTGCCGGTGCCCAGCACCAGTACCCGTTTGAACCCTGGCTTGGGTGCCAGCAGGCTCGCCTGGCTTCCCTTTTTGCCGGTAAATTCGCTGGCCTCCATCGCCCGCTTCAGCCCGCCCGTCAGCGCTTTATCCAGCGCCAGGGCCATCCCGCTCAACGCTGCCCCTTCCGCCAGCGGCACCACCAGCACGCCGGATTTCGGCAACACGGCTTTGGCAAACGCAACGTCGAGCATTTTGAACTCCTATCATCAATCTGAAGTCACCATATCAGTCTTGCTCCGCTTGGCCAGTATCGGCCTCGGGTCTACACCAGCCGGCATGAACGATTCCTCCCTCCTCGACCTCGCCGTCTCCCTCGTCGCCCAGGCCGCCGCGCAAATCCTCGCCGTGCGCGACGCCGGGTTCACCGTGGACGCCAAATCCGACTCCACCCCCGTCACGGTGGCGGACACCCAGGCCGAAGCCATCATCGTGCAAGGCCTGCGCGCCGCCGCCCCGCACATCCCGGTCATCGCCGAGGAAGAAGTCGCCGGCGGCCGCATCACCGCCCCCACGGCGGAATACTGGCTGGTAGACCCGCTGGACGGCACCCGTGAATTCGCCGCCGGGCGTAAAGAGTTCGCCGTCAACATCGGCCTCATCCGCAACGGCGCCCCGGTGCTCGGCGCCGTCGGCTCCCCCGCCTTTGGGGAAATCCACTACGGCCTGGTAGGGCAGGGGGCTTGGCGCCGGCGCGGCACGGAGACCGTACAAATCCGCGGCCGCCGCCCCCAGCCGCAAGGCCTCACTGTCTTCGCGTCGCGCCACTACGCGGACGACCCCGCGCTGGCCACCCTGCTGGCCAAGCTCAACGTCGCCGCCCTCACGAACATCGGCTCGGCCCTTAAATTTCTGCGCCTGGCCGAAGGTGCAGCGGATTTCTACCCCCGCCTCGGCCGCACCATGGAATGGGACACCGCCGCCCCCCAGGCGGTGCTCGAAGCCGCCGGCGGCCACGTCCTCACGGAAGACGGCGCCCCCTTGCGCTACGGCAAACCCGGCTGGGAAAACCCCAATTTCTACGCCTGGGGGTTGCGCTAATTCACTGCCGTAATGACGCCACGATCCAAGCGTAGGAAACGACCAACATGAAAAAGCTCCTCCTCTCCACGGTTCTCTCCCTCGGCCTTACTGGCTGCGTCTACAGCGGCACCGCCGGCTACGGCTACGGCGGCGGCGGGCCCGGCTATTACGCCGCCCCGGCGCCCGAATATGCCCCGGCCCCAAGCTACTACCAGCCCGAGCCGGAATACGTACCCGCGCCCAGCATCGTCATCGGCATTGGCGGCGGCGGCGGATACCACGACCACGATAACCAGGACGGCAACGGCGGCTGGCATGGCGGCGGTAATGGTGGTGGCTGGCAAGGCCAACAACACGACAACGGGGGCCAGCAGCACGACCAAGGTGGTAGCCAGGGCGGCGGTTGGCAGGGCCAGCAGCACGGCCAAGGGCAGCAGCAAACCCAGGGCCAGAATCACGAGGCCCCCGCGCCGGCAGGCGGCGGCTGGCAGCATCCGCAGCCTGTCCCCGCACCGCAACCACCTCACCAGGACCAGCAGGAAAACCGCGGCCAGAATGTTCCCAACCACAGCCCGCATAGCTGGCAGCAATAAACAAGTGTAGGGTGGGTTAGCACAGTCTAACCCACTACAGACCGACCAGTGTTAGGCAGGGCCTTGCGATAAGTTAATTTTCTCGCCACCAACCAAGCATTGTTACGATTCGCCACCATGACCAAATATAACCCATGAAAATTTTCCGCGCCGTTCCCGCAGTCCTTTTCCTCTTTGCTCTCGGCCTCTCCGGATGTGTCTGGTACGGCCCCGGCGGTGGCTATAATGATCATCCTGGTTACTACGGGCATCCTGGTCCTGGCCCCGGTCCTGGGCCAGGTTCTGGTTACTACGGGCATCCGGGCCCAGGTCCTGGGCCCGGCGGGTACAACCACCCTTAGTAGTGTTGCAGGGTTAAATGCATAGGTGGAGGAGTTCTTACGCCTCCACCTTCCGCGCCCCCCGTACCCCCGCCGCCAGCGCCGCCACATCGGCCAGCACCGTCGGCACATCGCTCTTGAACAATTTCTCAATCAGCGCCGAGGCCACGATTGCCGCGTCCGCATACTTCGCCACCACGGCGGCCTGTTCGGGCGTACGCACGCCAAACCCCACCGCAATCGGCAAATCCGTCACGGCGCGAATCCGCGGAATATCCCGCGCCAGATCCGCCGCCGAAGCCGTACGCGTCCCGGTAATCCCGGTAATGCTCACATAATACACAAAGCCTGACGACCCGGCCAAAACCAGCGGCAGCCTCGCGTCGGACGTCGTCGGCGCAATCAACCGGATCACATCCAGCCCATGCTTCGCCGCATCCGGCAGCAGCAAATCCGCTTCCTCCGTCGGCAGATCGACCACAATCAGCCCATCCACGCCAGCTTCTTCAGCATCCGCGCAAAACCGCGCCACCCCGTAGGAGAGGATCGGGTTCAAATACCCCATCAGCACCAGCGGCGTCGCGGCATTGCCAGCGCGGAAGTCCTGCACCAGCCCCAGCACCCCGGCCAGGCTCGCACCCGCCTCCAGTGCTCGCCGCCCCGCCGCCTGAATCGTTGGCCCATCGGCCATCGGGTCGGTAAACGGCACGCCGATTTCAATAATATCCGCACCCGAAGCCGCCATGCCCTTCAGCAAGGCGAGCGACGTCGCCCGGTCCGGATCATACGCCTCCACAAACGGGATCAGCGCCGCGCACCCGGCTTGCTTCAGCCCGGCAAAAACCCCCGCAATCCGGCTCACAGCTCAACTCCCAGATGCTGCGCCACGGCAAAGATATCCTTATCCCCCCGCCCGCACAGGTTCATCAGCACAATTTTATCCTTGCTCATCCCGCCCGCAATCTTCGCCACATGCGCCAGCGCGTGGCTCGGCTCCAGGGCGGGAATAATCCCCTCGGTACGCGTGCAAAGCTGGAAGGCGGCCAGCGCCTCCTTATCCGTTATCGCCACATATTCCACGCGGCCGATGTCATGCAGCCAGCTATGCTCCGGCCCGATCCCCGGATAATCCAGCCCGGCGGAAATCGAATGCGCCTCCTGGATCTGCCCGTCCTCGTTCTGCAGCAAATACGTGCGGTTGCCATGCAGCACCCCCGGCCGGCCACGGCTGAGCGACGCCGCGTGCTCGCCAGAATCCAGCCCATGCCCCGCCGCTTCCACGCCGATCAGCCGCACCGAGGCATCGTCCAGGAACGGGTGAAACAGCCCAATGGCATTGCTCCCGCCGCCGATGGCCGCAATCGCCACATCCGGCAGCCGCCCTTCGGCCTCCTGCATCTGCGCCTTCGCCTCAACGCCGATAACACACTGAAAATCGCGCACCATCGCCGGATACGGGTGAGGTCCAGCGGCAGTCCCGATAATATAAAAAGTGTCGTTCACATTCGCCACCCAGTCGCGCATGGCGTCGTTCATCGCATCCTTCAGCGTCGCGGCGCCCGAACTCACCGGAATCACCTCCGCCCCCAGCAGCTTCATGCGGAACACATTCGGCTTCTGCCGCTCCACGTCGACCGCGCCCATGTAAACCGTGCACGGCAGGCCAAACAGCGCGCACACCGTCGCGGTCGCCACGCCATGCTGCCCAGCGCCCGTCTCCGCGATAATCCGCGTCTTGCCCATCCGCCGCGCCAGCAAAATCTGGCCCAGGCAGTTGTTGATCTTATGCGCCCCGGTATGGTTCAGCTCGTCGCGCTTAAAATAAACCTTTGCGCCCCCAAGCTCCTTGGTCAGCCGCTCGGCAAACCACAGCGCGCTCGGCCGTCCCACATAATGCTTCAGGTAATAATCCAGCTCGGTCTGGAACGTAGGGTCGGCCTTCGCCGCCTCATACGCCGTCTCCAGCTCCAAAATCAGCGGCATCAGCGTCTCGGCGACAAACCGCCCGCCAAATTCGCCAAACCGGCCACGCCCATCCGGGCCATTACGCAAAGAATTGGGGATAATCTCGTTCATGCCCCGCTTTAGCCGAACCCGGCAGCGGGATAAAGGCCGGGGAGGGGCTCTTTAGCCGATCTTCAGCCCCAAACCACGCACCAACGCCGCGGCCTGGTCTTTCGAGATGATCGCGCCTTTAAACCGCCCCGCATCCGCGATGCGCAAATTGCCTAAATCCGCCCCGCGCAAATCCGCGCCCTCAAACCGCGCATGCGTCACATTGGCCCCGCGCAGATCGCACCCCACCAGCTCCGCCTCACGGAAATCCGCCTCGGACAGGTCCGCGCCCTGAAAATCCAGTTGCTCCAGCACCTCCCGGCGGAAGGAGAGCCCGTGCAGTAGGGCGCTGACCAGCAGGCACCGCTCGAATTTCAGCCCCAGCGTGCGCGCATCCACAATCTGCGCCCCGGTCAATTTACAATCCTGGAACACGGCCGAACTCAGCGTCGCCCCCCGCCACCGGGCATTATTAAAATCACAGCCGGCAAACCGCGCCTCGGTCAGGTCGCAAGAGGAAAAATCCGCCGCCCCACCCCGGCAGCGCAAAAACGCGCAACGTTGAAAATCCAACCCATACAATTCTGCCCCAGCCAGAAGCCAGCCGGTGAACCGCACCGGCCGTTGCGTCAGATGCAGCGCAGTTTCAACATCCTCGCGGCTGGCGACGCCATTGGGGGCGGTAGCTTCGGTCCAATCCTGGGTCATCATGCAAGCTTTTTGAGGATCAAGCCGCGCAGACGCAAGTGTGCGGCAAATCTCAATCTATGGCTGTGGCGCGCTAAATCCGCCCCATGATCAATAGAATAACCACGATAATCAGAATAAGTCCGACCCCGCCGCTAGGATAATAACCCCAATCGCGGCTATGCGGCCACGTCGGCACGCTTCCGATCAAAATCAGAATAAGGACCACGAGAAGGATTATTCCAAGCATCACACGCCTCTTTCGGTTCAGATTACGAGATGGTATCGTACTTCATGTGAGCTTTCTGCGGACCCGGCCGCACACAAGTAACAGGCCAAAAGCTCCGCCCCAGCCGGGATTTAGGCTATTGCCCTGCCCTGCCAACCGGCAGTACCGCTGTGGGCACTCACATCGCCCTAGTGCAGGTCAGTATCACCACTCCACTCAGCAATAACCGCCAACCGGGCTAACGCTGGAATAGACTTCGAGCCTGTTCTCTGCATGATTTTCGCACGATGGTTCTCCACCGTGCGTTGGCTGATACCAAGATCCGCCGCGATAACCTTGCTAGGTCGCCCCGCGAGAACCCTCTCCAGAACCTCACGCTGCCGCATGGTCAAACCGACGAAATGACTGACAACAGCCTCCCGCCAAATTAAATCGCGGTGTTCACGTAAACAGGCGCATTTCAAGCACCTACCCTCCACCAATCCGTCTTCGAAACTAGCGGCCGCCGAGTTTAAGCGGGATGGAAGTTTAACTTCCAATTCTTTCATATTCATGATTCACACCCTTATTCCACAAAACGACCTCACAATATCAAAAGTGCGCCGGAAACCCTAGAACTCAGCAAGCCCGCCCCTCCCTTAAGGAGGAGGTGTGGTGGGCGCATTCGCATTTGCGCTGTTGGTCAATGCATGGCCACCCTGTGACACATCCTGGCCAACTCCGGCAGTTGTATGGCATGCAGCCAACAGCGGAACAGTACCAAACAGCACCGCCATCGTTAAGGCTAAGCGAAATAATTTTGACATTTCAGGCTCCTCGGGAACAAAATGTGTACCTATTACTCACACGCTAATTATTATGGATATTCTTGCTAAACTGTCATTGATTCAGATCAAATCAAAACTAATCAAGCCGCCACTGGCGCGCTTGTCCGCCATTGATCGGGATCAAGGCCAGTTATATCTAACATTCTATAATTTAACTGTCTATTCATTTTGCTTTTTGCGGCTCTGGTGCTTCAGCTTTGCCACTAATATTTTTTTACACCTTGCTGGACATAAAGATGGAGAGAAAATAACACTGGGGAAAGAGTTAAAAACTTGCAATAATAATATAAAAAAATGTCTTATCGAACGCATCTGCCACAATACGCGACAAGAGGTTGGTTTTGTGATGCGTTGTCTATTTATTTGTGCGGACCTGAATTTATCAGCTTGCTCAGGGTCTTTCTCAAAATGCAGTTTTAGGTGGTTGGTGTGGTCCTGAGTTTTGCCTTCCAAAAACATATACGGCGCCGGCTGAAAGCGCACGCCATCATGCGCACGTTGCTGGCTTTTATGTTGTGCCAAGCTGTTGCGGCTATCATGCCTCCGGCAGTACGCGCCGCCGCAAGTTCGCCTGGCACGGCGGAGCAATCCCCTCTCAACGGCTTCTGGGTGGTTGGCGATGGCAATTGGATTGTGCAGATCAGCCCATGCCTTGGCGGCTTCTGCGGTCAACTGGTCGGCCTGAGCAAAAGCTCCCGGCCCGACGCATTGCGAATAGATGTGCATAACGTCGACCCGGGCCAGCGTAACCGGCCTTTATGCGGCCTGATCCTGATGGGCGGTTTTACGCCGTCGGCAGATGATCCCGATACCTGGGAAGGTGGCTGGGTCTACAATCCGCAGAACGGCGAAACCTACGCCGGCCGGATGTGGCTCGACGGGCCGGACACGCTTAAAGTCCGCGGCTATATCCTTATTTCCTGGTTTGGCCGCGACGAAACATTTACCCGCGAGACAGGTCCGATCAACCGTTGCTCACCAACCGACGCCGTGGGGACCGGAGGCGAACCCCCGTAACCCCCCGCGCTTAGCTTTAAGCCCCCTGCGGCCGCTCAAACGCGTCCTTGCCGTCAAACCGCTGCAGCTTCTCAATATGCATCCATGTGAACTTCGCCCCGATGCGCTGCACCAGATAGCTGATCTCCGGCTGCCCCTCGGATTTGGAAGCCGACAGCGGGATCGGCGTTTTGAACATGAAGCGGCTGGCGAAATGGTCAACCAGGAACGTCTGCTGCCCCTCATTCGGCGGGTACACTTGCACGCCACGGTTGGAAACGCCGTTCAGCACAAACGGGCTGTCCTGCGCGATCGCTTCCAACGCCTTGCCCAGTTCCTCAGCTCCAAGCGCGGTTTCCAGGAACACGTCGATACCCACCAGCTCACGCGTGTTGGGCTCGCTATGCGCAGTCAGTTCCGGCCAGGTCTTCAGCTCCAGCTTTTTGTAATGACGCGAGGGCAGGTTGGAGGTACGGCCCAGGTTCGCGATGATCTGGTCCGTATAGGCCTGCGTCCCCACGCCATGCCCGCGCGGCGACAAATCACCGGTCAAATTCTTACCCTCGGCTAGGGTAATGAACAGCGCCTGTTCCACCGTCGCCGCCACTTCGAATGCGCCAATATGGCGCAGCAGCATAATCGCGGCGGAAAGCAGAGCCGTCGGGTTCGCCAGCCCCTTACCGGCAATATCCGGCGCCGAGCCATGCACCGCCTCGAACATCGCGGCATGGTCGCCGAGGTTGGACGAAGGCGCGATGCCCAGCCCGCCCACCAGCCCGGCCGCGAGGTCGGAGATGATGTCGCCGTTCATGTTGGAGGTCACGATCACGTCGAACGCTTCGGGCTTAACGACCAACTGGTGCGCGCAATTGTCGATAATAATGTGCTCGGATTTGATAGTCGGAAACTCCGGCCCGACCATTTCGGCCACGCGCTTCATCAGCCCTTCGGTGAGCTTCATGATGTTCGCCTTGGTCGCGGTCGTCACCTTCTTGCGTTCTTCCGCCAGCGCCAGCCCATAGGCGGCGCGGATAATACGCTCGCAGCCGGGGGCGGTCATCAGCTTCAAGCACTGCGCCACGGTGGTGGTCTGCATATGCTCAATACCGGCGTACACGTCTTCCACGTTCTCACGCACAATCACCATGTCGATGCCGCGGCCCGTATAAGGCGTGGTAATTCCAGGCAACTCGCGCACCGGGCGGATATTCGCATACAGCTCGAAATGCTTGCGCAGCGTTACGTTGGCAGATTTACCGCCAAATCCCACCGGCGTCTCCAGCGGGCTTTTCAGCGCCAGCCCGTTACGGGCGATGCTGTCCAGCGTCTCGCGTGGCACGCCGGTGATGATACCTTTTTTGAAAACCTCAGCCCCACCCTCGACCATTTCCCATTCCACCGGCGCGTTGGCAGCCTCCAGAATGCGCATGGTTGCGGCCATCACCTCGGGGCCGATACCGTCCCCCGGCAAAGCTGTTACCTTGGTTTTCGTGACAGTCGCGGCGGTGGCATCCATTTTTGGCTTCCCGGAATGTGGCGGCAAATCTATAGCAAGTTACTGCGGCGCGGCATACACAGCCTTTTCAAACCCGAACAAGGTTTTCATGGCCCCAACATCGCCCGAGGGCAGTATCTGCATCATAATCACTGCTGCCTGGTTAACCACGGGGTCCACCCAGAAATAAGTATTCGCCATCCCCGCCCAGCCGAAACTTCCTGCATTACGGCCAAATCTTCCCGTCTCGGGATAAATCAAAAACCCCAGACCCCACTGGCTGTGCTGCCCCGGATTCACATCCGCGCCCACGAACAATGCTGGATTCGCAGAGGGGAGATACCCAGCCCGCAACCCTCCAATATGGTTGCGCGACATATTTGTAACAGTCGCGGGCGCCACAATTCCCGCCCCCGCATTCAGGAACACTCGCATGAATTTCTGGTAATCGCGCAACGTCGAATACAGCCCGCCACCGCCGGAAAACACTTCCGGCACCGCCAGCGGGGCAGGGGGCATTGCCACCAGGCTGCCATCCGCCTGCCGCTGATGCACCAGCGCGCGGCGGCTCATCTGCTCCGCGCTCGGCAAAAACTCCGTATCCGCCATGCCCAGCGGCGCAAATATATGCTTGCGGAAATACGCCTCCAGCGTCAGCCCGGAGACCGCCTCCACCGCCAGCCCCACCCAATCCGTGCTCAGCCCATATTCCCAGCGCTCGCCCGGCTCGAACAACAACGGCGCATCCAGCGCCGCCCGCGTGCCAAACACCGGCGGGTTCTCCGCCGCCGCGAAATACGCCGCATATTCCGCACTGGCGAATGAGTAGGAAAACCCCGCCGTATGCGTCAGCAAATGCTTTAACGTGATCGCCTTGGTCGCCGGCCGCAGCTTGCCGCCTTCCAGAATTTGCGGATTTTTCAACTCCGGCAGCAAATCCCCCACCGGCGCATCCAGGTCCAACCGCCCCTGTTCCACCAGTTGCATCGCCGCCAAGGACGTCACCGGCTTGGTCATCGAGGCAATCCAGAACAGCGTGTCCGCATTCACCTTCTGCCCGCCGCCCAGCACGGTCACCCCCGCCGCCGCCTCAAACAGCGTCCCGTCCGCGCCCGTCACCGCCGCCGCCACCCCGGGCAGGGTGCCCGCCGCCACGGCATCGTCCAAAACTTTCTGGATGGCGCGCCGGTTCAATGCGCCTGCCCCCAATTCTTCCCAATCCCCGTTTCCACCGTCACCGGCACGGAGATTTCCACCGCCGCCGCCTGCATCAACTCCCGCGCCATCGCCGCCACGCGCTCTGCCTCGGCATCCGGCGCCTCGAACAACAATTCGTCATGTACCTGCAAAATCAGCCGTGCCGAAAGCCCGGCATCCGCCATCGCTTTCGGCAACTTCACCATCGCCCGTTTGATAATATCCGCGGCCCCACCCTGCAGCGGCGCGTTAATCGCCTGCCGCTCCGCATACGCCCGCAGCTGCGGCATTTTGTCCTTTATCCGCGGTATCCAGCAGCGCCGGCCGAATGGCGTCAGCACATACCCATGCGTCCGCGCCTGCTCTTTCGCCATTTCCATATAGGTGCGGATTTCCGGATAGCGTTTGAAATACAAATCGATATAAGCCTTGGCATCGCCAGCACCTATGCCCAACTGCCGCCCCAGCCCAAACGCGGAAATCCCGTAAATAATGCCAAAGTTAATCGCCTTCGCCCGCCGCCGCGTCGCCGCATCCATCCCCGCCATCGGCACGCCGAACACCTCGGACGCCGTGCGCGCGTGAATATCCTCAGCCCGAGCAAAACTCTCCTTCAACGCCGGGATATTCGCCACATGCGCCAGCAGCCGTAGCTCGATCTGCCCGTAATCCGCCGAGATCAAACTGCACCCAGGTGCCGCGATAAACGCCTTGCGAATCCGCGCCCCTTCCACGGTTCTTACAGGTATATTCTGCAAATTCGGGTCCGTTGAGGACAGCCGCCCGGTCGCCGCCACCGCCATCTGGAAGCTGGTATGCACCCGCCCGTTCTCATCCGCCTGGCCAATCAACGCATCCGCATAGGTTGACTTCAGCTTCGCCAACTGCCGCCAATCCATAACGCGTTGCGCAATATCTATCCCTTGTTCCGCCAGCCCTTCGAGCACGGAAGAATCCGTCCCCCAAGCCCCGGCCTTGCCGCGCTTGCCCCCTGGCAGCCCCATCTTCTCGAACAGAATTTCACCCAACTGCTTCGGGCTGCCGACATTAAACTCCTGGCCCGCCAGCCGGTGAAGATCCTTCTGAATCTCCGCCATCCGGCCTTCAAACTCTACCGACATTGCCCGCAGATCATCGCGATCCACCATCACGCCATACAACTCCATGGCGGTCAGCACCGGGATCAGTTTCTTCTCCACCAGCTCATATAAAGCCAGCGACTTATTCACCCGCAACAGCGGCTTCAGCATCGCCCACAACCGCAGCGTCACATCCGCGGCTTCCGCCGCAAACGCCGTCGCGCCAGCCATCGGCACATTCGCAAAATTTAACCGGCCCCGCCCGCTGCCCGCGACCGAGTCGAAAGTCTTCAACTCATGCGCCAGGTGCTTTTGCGCCAGCGTCTCGCGGTCATGGCTGAAATTCCCAGCATCCTGCGCGTAGGAAATCAGCATCACATCATCCAGCGGCACCACCTCTGCCAAGCCAGCACGCGTCAAAACTTCCAGGTTGTATTTCGCATCATGGAAAATCTTCAGCACGGAAACATCGCTGAACAATTCACCCAGCACGCCCCGCACATCGGGCCACAATAATTGCGGCGTATCCTCCAACCCCAAATTATGCCCCAGCGGCACATACGCGGCCCGCCCCGGTGCCACCGCCAGCGCAATGCCCAGCAAATTCCCATGCAGCGAGTTGCGGTCATCCGCCTGCACATCCACGGCCACATACCCAACCCGCCGCGCCGCCTCCACCAACGCCGCAAGTGCGGCCGCTGATGTCACCGTCTCATAGCCCCCAAACGCCGCCGCCTCGGCCTTCGGCGCCGCGGCTTCAGCCCGCGGCGCATCGCTCAAACTCAGCCGCTGCTTGATGCTCTTAAAATTATTTGCGTCCAAAAATGCCGACAGCACCGCGTCGTCCCAATGCCGCAGCGCCAAATCCTCAATCGGTTCCGGCAGTGGCGCATCATCGCGCAGCTTCACAAGCTCCTTGGAAATCAGTGCATTTTCCGCAAACTCTACCAGCATGTCGCGGCGTTTGCCCGGCTTCATCGCGCCACTGCGCGCGGCCTCCAGCACCGCTTCCAAATTGCCGTATTCCCCAATCAGCTCCGCCGCCCCCTTCGGGCCAATGCCGCGCACACCCGGCACGTTGTCCACGGAATCGCCAATCAGCGCCTGCACCTCAATCACCTTATCCGGCGTCACGCCAAACTTGGCCGCCACCTCGGCCTCGCCGATCGGCACGTTCTTCATTGGGTCAAGCATCGTCACGCCAGGGCGGATCAGCTGCATCAAATCCTTGTCGGAGGACACAATCACCGCCTCGCCCCCAGCCTCAACCGCCGCCTTCGCATACGCCGCGATCAGATCGTCGGCTTCCCAATCATCCAGCTCAATGCTCGGTAAACCGAAAGCCTTCGTCGCCTCGCGGATCAGCGCAAACTGCGGCACCAGCTCCGGCGGCGCCTCCGGCCGGTGCGCCTTATACGGTTCATACATCCGGTTTCGGAACGTCATCCGTCCCGCATCAAAAATCACAGCCAGATGCGACCCCGTATGGTCCTTCATCAGCCGCGAGATCATATTGCAGAAGCCGAACACCGCGTTCACATGCACGCCATCCGGCCGCGTCATGTCAGGGATCGCATGGAACGCCCGGAAGATGAACCCGGACCCGTCGACGAGTACGAGCCTCATGCGCGTACGATCAATGCCCGCCATCCGTGGTCCCAGGCTCCACCACAAACAGCCGCGAGCAATACGGGCACATAATTTGTGTTCCGGTGATCTTGAGATACACCTTTGGATGACCCAGCGGCCCCACGCCGCCGTCGCAGGATACGGAATTGCTCTTCACATGGATGATTTCGCTGGGGGTTTTGTTGGTGCTGCCGTCCATCTGTCCTGCCTTACAATGAGAAGTCCTGCCCGATGATAGCGGTATTTTCCCGGAAGCCCAAGCTATTGCGCCTGCTGCTGGCCCTGGCCCTTACCGGCTGCGCGGCCATCCCCTTTGGCGTTCCCAAATCCCATCCGGGCCACACCATCATCACCTCCGGCTATTTCACCCTGCCGGACGGCGGGCATCTCCCCTACCGCCTCTACCCCGCGCAAGGCCCGGTCAAAGCCGTGGTCCTGGCCCTGCATGGCTACACTGACAGCCGGGACGGCTGGGTGATCCTGGCGCAAACCCTCAACCCGCAGGGCATCGCCATTTACGCCCCGGACCAATCCGGCTTCGGCGCCACCAGCAATCGCGGCACCTGGCCGGGCACCGCCACGCTGGTCGATGAAGCCCGCGACATGGCCATCCAGCTCCACACCCAATACCCGCACACCAAACTCGTCCTCATGGGGGAAAGCATGGGCGGCGCCATTGGCATCCTGCTCGGCGCCTCACCCAACCCGCCGCCGGTGGATGCCTATGTCCTCTCCGCCCCTGCCGTCTGGCGCGTCAACCCCGCCTACCACGCGGTGCTCACCCTGGCGGACGCCACCATCCCCGCCAAACGCCTCACAGGCCGCTCGGTTAAAATCCACGCCAGCGACAACACCGCCGCCCTCATCGCCTTTGGGGAAGACCCACTCACCATCCACGCCCCACGGGTGGACAACGTCGCCGGCCTCGTCACCCTCATGGCCCAGGCCCAAGCCGCCTGCGCGCGATTCCACGAACCAGCCCTAATGCTTTACGGCGGCCACGACGAACTCATCCCGCCCGCCTCCATGCGCACCTGCTGGCAGGCCATCCCGACCGGCGCGCCTGTCACTTTGGCCTACTACCCGCCCGATTATCACCTAATTCCACGAGACCTGGAACGCGCGACACCCAATGCCGACATCCTCGGCTACATCCTGGGCACCGGCGTGCCGTCCTCAGCCCCCAGTGCGGCTACGGTGTTCCTGGCGGATTAACCGGCCGCGGGTTGCCCTCGGCATCAATGGCGACAAAGGTGAACACTGCCCGCGTCACGCGGAATTCCTCGCGCGTATTGCGTGTCCGCCGCCAGGCTTCCACGTTAATTTTCAGCGAGGTCCGCCCGGTCGAGAGCAGCTCGCAATACACGCTCACTTCGTCGCCGATTTTCACCGGCCGCAAAAAGTTCATGGCATCGGCGGAAACCGTCACGCAGCGCCCGCGCGCCACCCGTGCCGCCAGATTACCGGCGGCCAGATCCATCTGGCTCATCAGCCAGCCGCCAAAAATATCGCCATCCGGATTGGAATCCGCCGGCATGGCGATCGTGCGGATCATCGGCGTGCCCGCCGGCGGCTGCTCGGCCGGCACAACCGTGTTCAAGTTACAGGCTCTTCTCGATCCAGGCTTTCAACGCCGATTTCGGCGCGGCCCCCACCTGGGTCGCCGCCACTTTGCCGTCCTTGAAGATAAGCAGCGTCGGGATGCCGCGCACGCCAAACTGCGACGGCGTCATCGGGTTCTC
Source organism: Acetobacteraceae bacterium (assembly GCA_003164135.1). Classification (GTDB taxonomy): domain Bacteria; phylum Pseudomonadota; class Alphaproteobacteria; order Acetobacterales; family Acetobacteraceae; genus Acidocella. Next base: position 43,025 of record PLSD01000052.1, on the reverse strand, counting down.
GTCGATGTTCACCTTCACCACCTGCAACCGGCCCTCGTATTCCTTGCTCAGCTCTTCCAGCGAGGGCGCAATCGTCCGGCACGGACCACACCATTCAGCCCAGAAATCCACCAGCACCGGGGAGCCGGACTTCAGCACATCCACGGCAAACGTCTCGTCGGTAACAGCCTTGCTCATGACAAATCCTTTAAAGTAGTTGCGGGCAACATGGCGGTGAAACCCGCCCTAATCAAGCCGGGGCATGCGCATCCAGCATTCCCCCCGGCACCGGCATCACCGCGGCGGTTTGCGTCCATATCAGCAGGCACTCCACCGCCCGCTCCGGGTAAATAAGCGCCAAAATCGCCCTATAAGCCGCCAACTGCCGCAAATACCCAGGCGGAATCAGCGCCGGCGCATCCGGCGGCGCGCGGTCGGTCTTGTAATCGGCAATCATCACCGTGCTTGCAGTCACCGCCAGACGGTCTACCAGACCGCCGATTTCCACATCCCCCACCACGCCCGCCAGCGGCACTTCCGCCCGGCTGCCCGGCCCAAACAGCCCCGCCAACGCCGGATTCTGCAAAATCGCCAGCACCGAATCGCAGATGTCCGCGCCGCCGTCCGCCAGTTCCGGCATGGCGGCAATAAACCGCCGCGCCGCCGCCGCCCGCACCTGCGGCTCCAAATCCGGCAGATGCTGTAACAACGCATGCACGGCCCGGCCCTTCGCCATCGCCGCCGCCCGCGCCTCGCGTGCCTGCGCCAGGCCGGCCCCCAGCGGACTCGCCGCCATCGCCTGCTTGGCCGTATCCTCCACCCCCCGGCTCGGCGCCAACCGCTCCGGCCGCGTCGTCTCGGCCCCTGGCGGGCAAGCCACCCAGCCCGGCGCCGCCCCCGCCCACGCGGGCAACGCCGCCTCATGCACTTGCCTGTGTTCCATCTTGCCGTCCGGGTCCGCACTCTGGGCACAGGCATGAATCAGCCGCCCGTCCACGTCCATCACCTCCTGCAGGCGCTCGAACCCGGTCCGCGCCAGCTCATACCAGCTCGCCTCCGGCACATTATTCTTGCCCTTGGCACCGCACACAATCAGTCCATCCTCCGCCCGCGTCAGCGCCACATACAGCAGCCGGTTATACTCCTCCCCCTGCGCGGCTGCGGCACTCGCGGCGGCGGCGGCCACCGCCTCGGAGCGCAACGCCGTACGAGGGCAGAAAATCGGCACGCTCACGTCCTTTTCCCCCGGTACAGGCAGCCAGAACAAAGTCTCCTTCTGCGCTCCACCCGGCAGCGTCGTCGTATCGGGCAAAATCACAATCGGCGCCTGCAAACCCTTCGCCCCGTGCACGGTCATAATCCGCACCAGGTCACCACCCGCCTCCGCCTCGCGCTTAATCTGCGCCCCGGACTGGCGCAGTTGATGCACAAAAACCTGCAACGCCCCCGGTTCGCTTTGCGTGAACTTCAACGCCTCGGACAAAAGCTCATCCACCGGCTCCGCCGCCTCCGGCCCCAGCCGTCGCAGAATTCTACTCCGCCCGCCCAACGGCCCCAGCGCCTCGCTCAGCAACGCAAACGGTGAGAGGAAATCTGCTTTCCGGCGCAACGCCTCAAAGAATTCCTTCGCCGCCGTCCACTCCGCCCGCTCGCCATGCCGCGCATACAACGCCGCCAGCAGGCTCCCGCGCCGCCCCATCGCCAGCGCCATCAAGCTTTCATCGCTCAAGCCCCCCAGCGGCGACACCAGGTACTGCGCGAATGCTAGATCATCATCGCCAAGCAGTAGCGCATCGCACAGCGCCAGCAGGTCGCTCACCGCCAGCTGCTCGGTCAGCACCATGCGGTCCAGCCCCGCCACTGGAATTTTCAACGCCTTGCATTCGCGCGTAATCGCACTCACCAGCGCATCGCGGCTACGCACCAGAATCAAAAAATCCCCCGGCCGCACCGCACGCCCCCGGCTTTGCAAAATTTCCAGGCCATCCAGCCGCTTTTTAATATCCAGAGCAATCTTGCGCGCCAAAATCCCCTTCGCCGAATCCGCCCCCTCATACTCATCGGGCACCGCCCAGGCAGTCAGTTCCGCCGGCAACACTGCCTCGGTCACCGGCCACAACTCCACCCACCCGGCCTGCCCCGCGCGGCTCACCTCATGCTTCAGCACCTCCGCGCCCTGGCACACGCCCGCCCGCGCCGGACCTTGCGCAAACACCGCATCCACCAGCGCCAGCACCGGCGCTGCCGAGCGGAACGAGACGGATAGCTTCCCATCCACCCAGCGCTCCCCCGCCGCCTTCACCTTCTCGCGAAACTTTGCCTGATACGCCACGAAGCTTTCCAGATCCGCGCCCTGAAACGAGAAGATCGACTGCTTCGCATCCCCCACCGCGAAAATCGTCCGCCCGCCCTCGCGCGCACCTTCTCCCGCAAAAAACTCATCGGCAATTTTCGCGGCAATTTCCCACTGCGCCGGCGCCGTATCCTGCACTTCGTCCAGCAACAAATGCTCAATGCCGCCATCCAGCTTATAAAGAATCCAGGACGCACCGGGGTCCTCAAACAATTTCCCAGTATAGCGCACCAGATCGCCATAACTTAAATGCGCCGCCAACTGCTTCTGCGACGCTTCGTTCCTCACAATCGGCGCCACCAGCTGCACCAGGCTCGCATTCAACGCCGCCAGCCGCGCCGCGCGGATTTCCTCCTGCACCGCCGCAATGCGCATGCACTCCGCCGTAACCTCATCACGAATCCCCGGCTCCTCCGCCACCAGCCCTTTGCCGAAGAAATTATGCAGCGTCAGCGGCGTGCCTTTCCCCTTGTCGGTATAATGCACCGCCGCCCACTCATCCCAACGCGCAGCGCGTGCCTCTCGCGGCAACGCCAGCCAGTCCAGCGCCCGGTACGCCCAAGCCTGCCCAGACTTATTCCCCCGCTCCGCCAACAACCGCAGCCCCGCCCGCAATTTTTCCTCACGCGGCAGCACCACGGCGCCCGCGCGTAGCACCTCCTCGCTATCCTCCCCCGCGCCCAGCGCCTCCCGCTGCATCTCCGCAATTCGCGCGGGTTCATAAGCATGCAGCACCGCACTCGGTCCTTGCACAAACGTCTTCGTCAGCGCGGCAAACGCCGGCTCATCGGTCTCCCCGGCCAGAGTATACACAGCCGCCTCATGCCCCACCTGGGCCAGCACATCCTCGCGCGCCTCACGCAAGCGGCGGCTCTCCTCCACCTCGTCCGCCACCTCAAAATGCGGCGACAACCCCGCCTCCAACGGAAACCGCCGCAACAGCGATTGGCAGAACGCATGAATCGTCTCGATCCGCATTCCTCCCGGCAAATCCAGCACATCCGCAAACAGCTTTCGCGCCAGCGCCAAATTGCGCTCGCTCACCAGCACATCCAGCCCGCGCAGCGCCGCCTCCAGCCCCACGCGCGGCATCACCACCCATTCGCCCAGCCGCTTGTTCAGCCGAATGGTCATTTCCGCCGCCGCCGCCTTGGTGTACGTCAGACACAAAATCTTATCCGGCGCCGTTCCCGCCAGCATCAATCGCAACAGCCTATCGGTCAGAAGCTTGGTCTTGCCGCTCCCCGCCGAGGCCGCGACAAACGCCGAAACTTTAGGGTCGGAGGCCTCGCGCTGCTGCGCATTGGCAATCTCAATCACCGTCATTGGCGTCATCCTCCCCGGCCCATTCCGCCCGGCGGGAAACCCCGGCGTACACATCGTACTTATTCACGCGCCCGGGATGTGGACTCGCCAGATACGCTGTCGCCTCATCGGCAAATTTTGCGAACGTCTCCGGCAGCGCCCGCGCGGCATCCTCAATTACCTCGCGCAGCACCCTCGGTTTTTTCGGTTTCACCACCTGTTCCTTGCCCGCCTCGTGCCGGCCGGAAATCTTCCAATACACCAGCTCCGCCACCTCGCCGGTAAACGCCTCGCCAAAACAACCCGCCTGCGCCATCACCGCCTCCAGCGGCAATTGCGGCGCGCTGCCTTCCTCCACCTTCGGATTCCCCGGCGCATCACCAGTTTTGTAATCCAGAATCGCCACAGTCCCATCCATGCGGCTTTCGATTCGATCCGCCCGCCCGCTCAACACAAACCCGCCCGGCACCGCCAGTTCGGCCTTCACCTCCAAGTCCAACTCCACTGGCGCGCCATGCTCGCCGCGCCGCACCGTCTCGGTCTCCAGCACCCAGTCCGCGATGCGCTCCAGCCGCGCCATCCACCAATGTTCCAGCGCCGCACGCGGCCGCCGCTCGCGCATCGCGCTTTGCAACGCCAGCGCCAACCGCGCCCGCGCATCCGCCGCCGCAAAATTCTCCGGCAGCTTAAAAAACTCTTCCAACCCCTTATGCACAATCTCGCCGAACAGACTCTGGTCGCTCTCCTCATCCAGCGCATCAATTTCCCGAATCCGCAGAATTTTCGAGGCATAAATTGCATACGGATCAGCCATCAGCGTGGCAAAATCCGAAATACTCAACCGCACCGGCCGCACCGCTGCCGGCGGGCGCGGATACGGCCGCTCCCGCCGCTCCAGCCGCTCCGGCTGGTCCAACTGCAACGCCCAGGAGGCAGCCTCATGCGCCTTCAACCCGCCGCCGCCCAGCATCGCCTGCAACCGCGTCAGCCACCGCGCCGGCACCGCCGGTGCCCGCTCCCGCCGTGCCGGTGCCGCCAGCACAACAGTCTCGCAACACGCCGCCAATGAGAAAAACCCATGCGCCGCCATGCCAATTTTCTGTTCCGGTGATGGCAGCCCCGCCAACCGCCGCATCGGCCGGCTCAGCCATGGCCCCGGCTCCGCGGGTGCCGGCCACACGCCTTCCACCAGGCCGCCCAGCACCGCCACATCCACGCTCTGCAACGCCGCTTCCTGCAACCCCCAAATCGCCACGCGTGGATGCCCATCCTTCGTCCGCGGCCGCCGCACCACCGCCCCGCTCAGCACCGCATCCAGCAAATCCGCGATCTCATTGCCGCCAATATCCGGCAGCCCCTCCAAAACCTCCAGCGCCTGCAACAAGATATCCGAAAGCGCCGTCCCCGCCTCACCTGGCCACAACCGTGCCGCCCCAGCCTCATCGGGCGTCGTACACAACGCCTCTGCCACGCCAATCAACCGCCGCAACGCTGCAGCCGGATCACTCCGTTCCGCCAAAGCTGCCGGGCGCAACATCGCCTCCAAGCGCTCCAAAAACACCACCAGCGCCGAAAGTTTTTCATCCTTCAGCCGGAATTTCACATCATCAAACCCCGGCCCTGGCCGTGGCCCGCGCAGCGCATATTTTTCCAAGCCCCGCGCATGTTCGCGGCAAACTTCCGGCGGCAACCCCGCCGCCGCCAACGGATGTTTCAGCAGCGCCAGTAAAGGCAACGGCGCAAACTCACTCACCACCGCGCGCGCCAGCAGCCGCAGCAAAATCGCCGGCGGCGTCTGCGCCAGCGGCTCTCCGGCGCTGTCATCGGCGGTAATGCCAAAGCGTTTCAACGCCGCCGTCACCCGCGCCGCGAGGCCCCGGTCGGGCGTCACCAGCGCCGCCGTGCGCCCCGGCACTTCCAGCGCATCACGCAAAATCATCGCAATCGCCGTCGCATTCTGCGCCTCATCGGGCGCCTCCAACCGGCTCAACCCCGCCAGTTGCAGTTCCACCTTTTCCTGCCACACCCCCAGGCAGGCCGAAGGTAGCAACGCACGCGAAAACACCCGGCTCCGCCCCTCCGGCACGCGCGAGTCAGGTGCGGGCAGCCGCACCACTTCCTCGCGCCGCGCGCCGATCTCCCCCAGCAGCCGCGCAATCCCCCCCTGCGCATGGCTGTCGTCGAGCGCCTCCCAGGCGTCATCGCTCAGCTCGGAATCATAACCCGGTAGCAGTAAAAATCCCTGCGGCAACCCCGCCACACGCCGCGCCAGCCGCGCGATCGCCGGATTCCCCTCCGCCGCCACCATCCACACCCGATGCTCCGGCGGTTTTGCCGCCCAAGCCGCCTCTTGCGCATCCAGCAGCGCCACCAGCCGCGCCGCCGGGTCCATGCCGCCCAAATCCGCCAGAATCCCCGGCCAGGCATGGGTAATAATTTCCAGAAATTCCAATGTCGTCTGCCAATGGCTGGCCAGCTCCGCCGCCACCACACCAGGCAGCGTCCGCGCCAGATCCACCTCGGCATACGCCGCCTCATCCAGCAGCGCCGCCAGTTCCGCCGCCAGCACCCAGGCCGCATGCAGCTTTCGCGGCGCGCCATCCCTGCCGTTCAACCGCAAAATCAATTGCGCCAAAATCGCCTGCCGCCGCATCGGCGCAATGGCGGGCGGCAATTCCAGCGCCCCGGCCAGCGCCAGCCCGGCCTCGTCAATCGCCCCCAGCGCCACAATGCGCGGCAGCAGCAGTGCCCGGCCGCCGTTCTGCTCCAAAAACGCCCCGGCCAGCGCCTGTGCCGCGCGGCGGCTGGGCAACAAAATCAGCCCATCCGCCGAGTCGTCCCCGCGCTCCAGCCACAACCGCGCCAGCGCCGGCAAAAACGCCGCCTCCGCCGGAAACGCACCGAGCTTCATACCGCCACCCGCAGAAATTTGTCAGGTCCCTGCAAATCCGCCACCCGCCCGTCCCCCGCATGCGCCAGCGTCACAAATAACGCCCCCTCTGGCATCAACGGCCCCAGCCGGTCCGGCCATTCCACCAGCACAATCCCGCTTTGCGCCTCATCCCAGCCCAGCTCCTCCAGCGCAGTATGGTCCTGCAACCGCCACAAATCATAATGCCAGATCGTCACCTCCCCGGCCTCATACTGCTGCACCAGGGTAAAGGTGGGGGAGGGCACGGTCAGCCCCGCATCCCCGCTCAGCGCCCGGATAAACGCCCTGGCAAAGCTGGTTTTCCCCGCCCCCAGCGGCCCGGCCAGCAATACCACATCCCCCGCCCGCACCACTTTCGTGAGTTTCTGGGCCAGTTCAATCGTCGCCGCCTCATCGGGAAGAGATACCTGCATGGCACCCTTTTTAGGGCATGCGCTTGATTGTGGAAGGGCGGTGCGGCAAAGCCAGGGGCATGGAAAAGCTGATAACGGATGTTGCGATCATTGGCGCCGGCCCGGCCGGCCTGTTTGCGGTGTTTGAGTGCGGGATGCTGAAAATGTCCTGCGTCCTCATCGACGCCCTGGGCGAAACCGGCGGCCAGTGCGCCGCCCTCTACCCGGAAAAGCCAATCTACGACATTCCCGCCCACCCCGGCATCGAGGCCTCCGAGCTGATCGCGCGCTTGGAACAGCAAATCGCCCCTTTCGCGCCGCAAAAACTGCTCGGTCAGCGGGTGGAAACCTGCACCGGGTCACAGGGCGACTTCACCCTCACCACCAGCCTCGGCAACACAATCCACGCCAAAGCCGTCATCGTCGCCGCCGGTGCCGGCGCATTCGGCCCCAACCGCCCGCCGCTGGAGGGCCTCCCCGCCTATGAGGCCACTGGCGCCGTGCAATATTACGTCAAACGCCGCGAGGCCCTGCGCGGCAAACGCGTCGTCATCGCCGGCGGCGGTGACTCCGCGGTCGACTGGGCGCTGGCCTTGAACGGCATCGCCAAATCCATTCACGTCATCCACCGCCGCCCCAAATTCCGTGCCGCGCCCGAGAGCGCCGCCCAGCTCGACGCCGCCGCCGCCCGTGGCGAAATCGACATGGTCATCCCCTACCAGCTCCACGCCCTGCACGGCGCAAAAGGCGTGCTGGAAGCCGTCGAAGTCGCCGACCTCGACGGCGCCACGCGCAAAATCCCGGCTGACGTGCTGCTGCCCTTCTTCGGCCTGTCCATGGAACTTGGCCCCTTGGCAGACTGGGCGTTCGAGCTTGCGCGCCACCATGTCGTGGTCAACCCGGCCCGCATGGAATCCACCATGCCCGGCATTTTCGGCGTGGGCGACATCGTCACCTACCCCGGCAAGCTCAAACTCATCCTGCAAGGGTTCGCCGAAGCCGCCGTCGCCGCGCACGCCATCCACCCCATCGTCTACCCGGACGTGGCGCTGCACTTTGAATACTCCACCAGCAAAGGCGTCCCCACCTAAAACCTGGAGCTCCGCATGGCCCATGCATTCGACCCCGAAATCGCCGCCGCCCTGCAAGCCGCCGCCGCCGCCATGGGCGAGATCACCCCGCCCGCCCGAGGCGACTGGGCGTCCCTGCGCGCCAATATCGACGGCTTGATGGCAGCACTTGGCACCCTGGCCCCGTCCTTCCCGGACGTGACCACCACCAACCACACCTGCCCCGCGCCGGACGGCACCTCCCTCCGCCTGCGCTGGTACGAAAAAACCGGCGCCACCCCCGGCCCGGCCGTGCTCTACCTGCACGGCGGCGGCATGATCTGCGGCAATATCGACATCTACGACCCCGTGGTCGCCGCCTACGTCTCCGCCACCGGCGTTTCCATGCTCGCCGCCGACTACCGCCTGGCCCCGGAAAACCCGCACCCCACCCCGGTGGAAGACTGCGCCGCCGCCCTGCAATGGCTGCTAACCCACGCCGCCCAACTCGGCGCCGACCCAACCCGCATCGCCGTCATGGGCGACAGTGCCGGCGGCGGCTTAGCCGCCGGCACCGCCTTGCTGGCCCGCGACCGCAACCTTCCGCTCGCCCGCCAAATCCTCATCTACCCCATGCTCGACGACCGTAACCTGGAACCAGACCCAGCCCTCGCCCCCTTCGCCACCTGGACCCACGACAACAATTTTACCGGCTGGTCCGCCCTGCTTGGCGACCTGTTGGGCACCGCCGCCGTTCCCTCCAGCGCCGCCCCGGCGCGCGCCGAAACCCTAACCGGCCTCGCCCCCGCCTATATCGAAGTCGGCGAGCTCGACATTTTCCGCGACGAATCCATCGCCTACGCCGCCCGCCTCGCCCAAGCCGGCATCCCCACCGAGCTCCACGTCCACCCCGGCGCCCCGCACGCCTTCGAGCGTGTTGCCCCCGCCAGCACCGTCGCCCAACGGGCCATGGCCGACCGCCTGCGCGTCTTGCTTTCACTGTAAAAGCCACGCAAAAGCCGGCGGCGTTATTTCCTTTATAACCCGCAACAATTTCTTTATACCGCCTTTACGAACTAGCTGTTCGTTCCGTCTCGCGGCTTTACGCGCCTGAGCGCACACAAGCCGACTGAAAGGTGGTGCCTTATGGGTGACTTTGTGGCGATCGCATTCGGCGTGGTGATTTTCGCCGTGCTTATTCTCTACGTTCCGGCCTGCGAAAAGGTTTAAATTATGTTCGATCTGTATCTGGGCGGCGTCATTTCCGCCGGTCTGCTGGTGTATCTTGTCTGGGCGATGCTGCGCCCGGAAGATTTTTAAGGGTTAAATTCCATGACAATTCAGGGTTTGCTTTACATCGCGCTCACGTTTGCGCTGGTGCTGGGCTGCGCCTTCCCGCTGGGACGCTATATGGCGGCGATTTTCGAAGGCCGCGTGCGGTTTCTCGCTCCGCTGGAAAACGGCTTTTACAAACTGGCCGGGGTAGACCCGGCGCGCGCGATGCGCTGGCAGGACTACGCGATCGCGCTAATCCTGCTCAGCGTCATCCATTTCCTCCTGCTCTACGCCATTCTGCGCCTGCAATATTATCTGCCGTTCAACCCGCAGCACATCACCGCGATGTCGCCGCGCCTGGCCTTCAACACGGCGGCCAGCTTCACCACTAACACCAACTGGCAGGCCTACGTGCCGGAGGCGCAAATCTCCAACGGCGCGCAAATGCTCGGCCTCGCCGTGCACATGTTCATCTCGGCGGCAGCGGGCATCGCGGCGGCGGCGGCGGTCATGCGCGCCTTCACCGCGGGCGGTCTCAAATCCATCGGTAATTTCTATGCCGATCTCACCCGCGTCACGCTTTATCTGCTGCTGCCGGTGGCACTCGTTGCCGCCACGCTGCTGGTCATCGCCGGCGCGCCGCAAACTTTTGGCCCCTTCATCACCGCGCACACGCTCGACGCCGGTTCCCAGACCATCGCCATCGGCCCGGTCGCCTTCCAGGAAGCCATCAAGGAACTCGGCACCAACGGCGGCGGCTTCTTCAACGCCAACTCGGGGCATCCGTTCGAGAGCCCCAACGCCTGGACCAACCTGCTGGAAAACTTCCTCCTCCTGGTCATCGGCTTTGGGCTGCCCATCGCCTTCGGCCACATGGTCAAGGAAAAAGCCCAGGGCCGCGCGCTGATGGCCGCCATGGCCATCATCCTGGCACTGGGCTGCGTCGGCACCTATGCCGCCGAGGCCGCGGGCAACCCGCTGCACATTGCCGCCGGTGTTGCGACGCAGGGCGGCAATTGGGAAGGCAAGGAAGTCCGCTTCGGCATTCCCGCTTCCGCCACCTTCAACGTTTCCGCCACCGGCACCTCCACCGGTGCTGTGGACAGCTTTACGGACAGCTACACCCCGCTTGGCGGCGCCATTCCTTTGTTCCTCATGCAGCTTGGTGAAGTCACACCAGGCGGCGTCGGTTCGGGCTTCTACACTATCATAGTCTTTGCTCTGCTCTCGGTGTTCGTCGCGGGCCTCATGGTCGGGCGCACGCCGGAATATCTCGGTAAAAAAGTGCAGGCGAAGGAGATCAAACTCGCCATGCTGGCTGTGCTCATCCTCACGCTTTTCATCCTGGCCGGCGCAGGGTTTTCCCTATGCACCGCCTCGGGCGTGGCCTCGCTGGCAAACGCCGGACCGCATGGTCTCTCGGAGATGCTCTACGGCTGGACCTCCGCCACCGAGAACAACGGCAGCGCCTTCGCGGGCCTTTCCGCCGACACGCCGCTGCTGGACTTTGGCCTCGGCGCGGCCATGCTGTTCGGCCGTTTCGCCTTCATGATCCCGGTGCTGGCCATCGCCGGCTCGCTCGCGGCAAAACCGAAGCTGCCTGAGAGTGCCGGCACTTTTCCCACCACTGGTCCACTGTTCATCGGCCTGCTCATTGGCGTCATCGTCATCCTGGGCGGCCTGCAATACCTGCCAGCTGATACGCTTGGGCCCTTGGCCGAGCACTATCTGCTCTACGCCGGCAAGACATTTTAAAGGTTACGACAATGACATCTGCAAATGCTGAAGTGATTTCCCTGCTCGACGCCACCATTATGCGCCGCGCGGCACTGGATTCCTTTGCCAAACTCAACCCCGTTACCCTGATGCGCAACCCGGTGATCTTTTTTACCGAAGTCACCGCGCTCATGGTCAGCGTGGTCGGTGGCGAGGACATCTTTAACGGCAGGGCCGCTGCCTTTCCCATCACCATAGCCGCCTGGCTGTGGCTCACCGTGCTGTTCGCCACCTTCGCGGAGGCCGTGGCGGAAGGCCGTGGCCGCGCCAGGGCGGAAAGCCTGAAACGCGCCCGTTCAGATACCATGGCGAAATTGCTGGCCAACCCGCAAGACCGCGTGATCTACATTCCCACTCATGCGGAAGACCTGCGCAAGGGCGACATCGTGCTGGTGGAATCGGGCGATCTCGTACCCTCCGATGGTGAAATCATCGAAGGTGTTGCCAGCGTGAACGAAAGTGCGATCACCGGTGAATCCGCCCCCGTGGTGCGCGAAGCCGGCGGCGACCGCTCGGCGGTAACAGGTGGCACGATGGTGGTTTCCGACTGGCTGGTGGTGCGCATCACCGCCGATGCCGGCTCGACCTTCCTCGACCGCATGATCGCACTGGTTGAAGGTGCGGAACGCCGCAAGACCCCCAACGAAATCGCGCTGAATATCCTTCTCGCTGGTCTCACTTTGATCTTTCTCATCGCGGTGGTCACGCTGATCGGCTTCGGCCAATATTCCGGCACGCATTTCTCCATCCCCGTGCTGGCGGCGCTGCTGGTGTGCCTCATCCCCACCACCATCGGCGGGCTGCTCTCGGCCATCGGCATCGCCGGCATGGACCGCCTGGTGCGCTTCAACGTCGTCGCCACCTCCGGCCGGGCCGTGGAAGCCGCTGGCGATGTCGACGCGCTGCTGCTGGATAAAACCGGAACCATCACGTTTGGTAACCGCATGGCTTCGGGCTTCTATCCGGTGGCGGGCGTGCCGGAACAAGACCTTGCGCAAGCCTGCGCGCTGGCCAGCCTGGGCGACGACACACCCGAAGGCCGTTCCATCCTCGCTCTGGCGCGTGAAAAATATGGCTACGTTCCGGTCATGCCGGAAGGCGCGGAAATCATCCCCTTCAGCGCCAACACGCGCATGTCGGGCGTGGACTCCAGCGCCGGCTCCTACCGCAAAGGTGCCGTGGATTCCGTGTTGAGCGCGCTGAACACCACCGGCGACGCGCTGTTCACCGAGGCCGTCTCGCGCATCGGCCGCGCCGGCTCCACCCCGCTGGCGGTTGCCGCCAATGGCCGCCTGCTCGGCGTCATCGAGCTGAAGGACATCGTCAAACCCGGCATCAAGGAGCGTTTCGCCGCACTGCGCAGCATGGGCATTCGCACCGTCATGGTCACGGGTGACAACCGCATCACCGCCGCCGCCATCGCCGCCGAGGCTGGCGTTGATGAGTACATCGCCGAGGCCACGCCGCAGAACAAGCTTGACTACATCAGGAAGGTTCAGGCCGAGGGTCGTCTCGTCGCGATGTGCGGCGACGGTACCAACGACGCACCGGCTCTGGCGCAAGCAGATGTCGGCGTGGCGATGCAAACCGGCACCCAGGCCGCGCGCGAAGCCGGCAATATGGTGGACCTCGACAGCGACCCGACCAAGCTGATCGAGATCGTGGAAATCGGCAAGCAGTTGCTCATCACGCGCGGCGCGCTCACCACCTTTTCCATCGCCAATGATATTTCTAAATACTTCGCCATTTTGCCTGCGATTTTCGTCGGCACCTACCCGCAACTCGCGGCGCTGAATGTGATGCAACTGCGCAGCCCGGAATCCGCCATTCTCTCGGCGGTCATCTTCAACGCGCTGATCATTGTCGCCCTGGTGCCGCTGGCCCTGCGCGGCGTGAAATTCCGCGCCATCGGTGCTGCCGCACTGCTGCGCCGCAACCTAGTCATCTACGGTCTCGGCGGCATCATCGCGCCCTTTGCCGGGATCAAGGCCATCGACCTTATCCTCGGCGTTTTTCACGTTTTTTCGTAATCGTCTTTTCGTAACGGATTAATCCCATGTTCCTCCTCAAAGAACTCCGGCCCGCGCTCTCGCTGGTCATCCTCTTCACCATCCTCACCGGGTTTCTGCTGCCCGAGGCGTTTACCGGCGTCATGCAGCTTGCGTTGCCTTCCCAGGCCAACGGCAGCCTCATCACCGTCAACGGTCAGGTCGTAGGCTCCGCGATCATCGGGCAGAACTTTACCTCGCCAAAATATTTCCATCCCCGCCCCTCCGCGCTCACGGGCACGGATGCCAAGGGCAACAGCATCGCCACGCCCTATGACGCCAGTGAATCCGGCGCCTCCAACCTCGGCCCCACCAGCGCTGCGCTGCTTACCAGCATCCAGCAGCGCGTGGCGGCCTATACCAAAGCGTTCGGCCCCGGCCCGGTCCCGGCCGATGCCGTCACCGCCTCGGGCTCGGGCGTCGATCCGGATATCTCGCTGGCCAACGCGCTGCGCCAGGCCCCCGCCGTCGCCGCCGCCCGCAAGGTTCCCGCCGCCACGGTGGTTAATCTGGTCAACGAGATGACCCACCACGCCTTCCTTGGCATCGTCAGCACGGATCACGTCAACGTCCTGCAATTGAACCTTGCCCTGGACCAATTGCCGGCGTCATAAAGAAGCCCTGTCCTGGGGCTCCCTTGAAATGAGTATGCATGCCGTCTGACTCCCGGCCCGACCCCGATGCATTGCTGGAAAGCATGCAGCGGGGTCTTCGCGGCCATCTGAAAATTTTCCTTGGCGCCGCGCCGGGCGTCGGTAAAACCTGGGAAATGCTGGTCGCCGCCAACGCCAAACGCCAGGCCGGGGTGGATGTCGTCGCCGGGATGATCGAGACGCACGAGCGCGAAGGTACGCTGAAGGAGTTTGGCACGCTGGAAATGCTGCCCCGGCTGCAAGTGCCCTATCGCGGCCAGGTGCTGGAAGAATTCGACCTCGACGCCGCGCTGAAACGCCGGCCCAAACTCCTGCTGGTCGACGAACTCGCCCACACGAACGCCCCCGGCCTGCGCCATGCGAAACGCTGGCAGGATGTGCGGGAGGTTCTGGAAGCGGGGATCGATGTGTGGACCACGGTGAACGTACAACATCTGGAAAGCCTGAACGACCCAGTGGCGCGCATCACCGGCGTGCGGGTCGCCGAAACGATCCCCGACACGGTGCTGGATATGGCAGACGACATCGAACTCATCGACCTGCCCGCCGCAGAACTGCGCACCCGCCTCACCGAGGGAAAAATCTACCGCCCGGATGTCGCGGGGCGCGCGCTGCAAGGGTTTTTCCGCGAAGGCAACCTTGGCGCGCTGCGCGAAATGGCGCTGCGGCGCGTGGCGCAGCGGGTGGACAAGGACGTGGCCAGCTACATGCGCTCACGCGCCATCGCCGGGCCGTGGCCGGCCTCGGAGCGCGTGCTGGCGCTGGTGGGGCCCGATGCTTCTTCCGAGAACGTGGTGCGCCACGCGGCACGGCTGGCGGATGCCCTGCGCGCGCCGATGGTGGCGTTTCATGTCGAGCGCGCCGAGGACAATGCCCGCGTGCAGCACGCGCTGGATTTGATGGTGCAGCTTGGCGGTACGGTGGCGACGGTGAGCGCGCCGGATGTTTTCACCGCCGTGCTGGATTACGCGGCGCGGCAGAATATCACCCACATTGTCGTTGGCCGGGGGCAAGGGCGGGGGTGGTGGCGCTGGCCTGGGCAGCGGTTGGGTGAGGTGCTGACGCGCAAGGCGACGGCGTTTACGTTGCACTTCGTGCCGCTGCCAGCCGCCCCCATGCCGCGCGTGGCGGCGGCGCGGCCGGGGTTTGGGTGGGAGCCTTATCAGGCCGCCGCGGCGTCGCTTACCATGGTAACGCTGGCGGGCCTGGCGCTGAATGGCTACTTGCCACAGGAGGCGATGGGACTGGTTTTCACCGGGGTGATCGCGGGGATTGCGAGCCGCTATGGGCGCAATGCCGGGTTGGCCACGGCGGTTGCGGGATTCTTGTTGTGGAACTTCTTTTTCTTCCGGCCACTCTACACATTTTCAGTCAGCGACCCGCGGGATGTAGTGGCGCTGGCGGTGTTTTTGCTGGTTGGCGTGGTCACCGGCACGCTGGCCGGCAAGGTGCGGCTAGAGGCGCAGGCGGCGAGCGCGCGGATTGAGGCGCTGCGGCGCATTTCACTGTTCGGGCAGCGGCTTTCCCGTGCGGCGACACTGAGCGACGTGCTGCGCGATGCCGCCGAGGAAGCGGCGGGGATGACCAGTGCGGGGATGCTGCTGCTGGCGGGCAAAAATGGTTTGGAGAGTGTCGCGGGCGTGCCAATGGGAACCGCGCTGGACGAGGCGGCGCGGGCGGCGGCGGAGTGGTCGTTCCGGCATGATGTGGAAACCGGCATGGGTACGGGCACGCTGCCTTCGGTGGCGTGGCGGTTCATGCCGCTGCGGGCCGATGGTAAAGCCATTGGCGTGCTGGCGGCCAGGCTGGCAACGGTGCCATCGGCGCCGCTGGTGCAGACGCTTGGCACGCTGGCGGACCAGACGGCGATGGCGCTGGAGCGGGTGCGCCTGGCGACACAAGCCGCGCAGAGTGCCGCCAAGCAGGATAACCAGAAACTGCGCACCGCGTTGCTGTCTTCATTGAGCCATGATCTGCGTACGCCGCTGACGGCCATTCGCGGGGCGGCGGAAACGCTGGCGCGGGCCGGGGCGGCGCTGGATGCGGCGACGCAGGCGGATTTGCTGGCGAGCATTGGGCAGAATACCGAACGGATGACGAAATTCCTTGCCAATATCATGGAAATGGCGCGGGTGGAGACCGGCGAGATTTCCGCGCGGCGGGAACGGTTGAGGTTGGTGGACGTGGTGGAGGCGGCGATTGCGCGCGTGCCGGGGGCGATGTTTGCCGGCGTGAATATTGCGGAGGCGGCGGCTTATGTGCTGGCGGACCCGGCGCTGCTGGAGCAGGTATTGGTGAATGTGCTGGATAATGCGGTGAAATATGCGCCGGAGGGGAGCCGGATTTCGATCTCCGGGCTGCGCCAGGGGGCGAAAGTGGTGGTGAATGTGGCTGACGAAGGGGTGGGGATTCCGCCAGATGAATTGGGTGCGGTGTTCGATAGCTTTTTCCGTGCGACGCGCGGCGATCGGGTGGCGCCGGGGACTGGACTGGGGTTGGCGATTGCGAAAGCGTTTACCGAGGCGATGGGCGGGAGCATTCGCGCGATGAGTCCGCGGCTTGATCTGCCGGCGGATGGGCTGCCGGGGACGATTATTAGTATGGAGTTGCTGGCGGCATGATACCCATCGGGCGGATATTGGTGGTGGATGACGAGCCGCAGATCCACCGGTTTTTGACCCCGGCGCTGACGGCGTCGGGCTATGAGACGGTGCGGGCGGAGCGGGGGGAGGAGGCGTTGCGGCTGGCGGCTTCGCGCGCGCCGGATGCGATTTTGCTGGACCTTGGGCTGCCGGATATGGATGGGCATGAGGTGTTGGCGAAATTGCGGGAATTCACCGATGTGCCGATCATTATTTTGTCCGCGCGGGACAGGGAGACGGATAAGATCGCGGCGCTGGATGCCGGGGCGGATGATTACGTGGAAAAGCCCTTTGGTTTGGGCGAGTTGCTGGCGCGGATTCGTACCGCGCTGCGGCACCGGTTGCGGCAGGATAATGCGGAGAAGCCGGTGGAGATTGGTGGGCTGGTGATTGACACGGTGTTGCATAAAGTGACGCTGGATGGCGAGGTTTTGCCGCTGACGAAGCGCGAACATGCGCTGCTTTTGTTGCTGGCGCGCAACCGGGGGCGGGTGCTGACGCACCGGCAAATTCTGACCGCGATCTGGGGGCCGGCGCATACCGAGGATGTGGCGTATTTGCGGGTGTATATCGGGCAATTGCGGCGCAAACTGGGAGCGGAATTGGCGGCGCTGATTTTGACCGAGCCGGGGGTAGGGTACAGGTTGCAGGATGGGGAGTAGGGGGTGTTTCACGTGAAACACTTGTGAGGATTGTGTTATAACGTATTGTTAGTATGGCTTAATTTTTTGCTTGCACCCCAATTTGTGCGGGTTTGTGTCGGAAAAGGAATGAGGTGGGGTTTTAGGGAGCTTCGGACCGGGAGCGGACTGGTGAGTCTTTATAGTTGAGCTGTTCCATCAACTGACGCTCCGAACGGATGCTGTGGCGAGTTGCCGGTGAAAACCCTGGACCACCACTGAACGCTTGACCCCTGCGACACGCCTTCCGCCGCTGCCCGCAGCACCGGCTGGCCTCGCCTGCCTTACTCGCCTCAGGTCCGGCAATGGCTTTGGCCACATCGAAGGAGCAAAAACGCCGGGATCACCATCAGCGGCGGGGTGGCGCGAACTGCCGCGCATGCCGCCGATCACAGAGCGCTTGCCCCCATGGGTGCGGGCGTCACGGTGGACTTCCTGGCAGGCAGCGGCGCCCAGCCGGGCCGGGCCGCATGTATATATGCCGTGGTACGGTTGGCCAGGGACGCTGGCTCGGTGGTGTCGCCCGGCGCCGGTTACGCGCGCATTTTGGGGTGCGTCTGTGGGTTGTAACGACTCGCAAGTCTATTCCTATAGTTACAAGGATGATTGAACGAGTTTTGGTGTCGTAGGTAGGCGTGCCACAAAACATGTGGCCTCAAGGAGGAGCATATGCAGTTTAGGCTTGCTGAGCGCCGTTAGCCTTAGGAGGTGCGCCTTTATCCCGATGTCCTCGCTAGGCCAGATTAACGGGAGCCGGCCAACCCTACGTTCGATCTCGGTTTTGCAAGGCAAGGCTGCCGCCGTGGAACGTAGCCATTTACGCAGGAATGCTGGTATCGCAGGCGGATGTTTCACTCAGGCCGGGTCTGGGCTAGACAATGTGAAGCTGGGCTTGACTTGAGCGGGGGCAATTTGAGGATCAATGTCGATGGATAGAAGTGGCTCTGTTTCGGTTATTGTTCCCATTTATAATGAAGAAGCTTCGCTGCGCCTGTTGTTGCCAAAGCTGGTTTCTGTCCTGGAGAGCACCGGCCGCGAATTTGAAATCATCGCCGTTGACGACGGCAGTTCAGACGGGTCGGTTGACGTCCTCGCCGAGTTGGCAAATGCCGAGCCTCGCCTGATAACGGTGACCCTCGCTCGCAATTTCGGTCAAACCGCAGCGATGATGGCGGGCTTCGACCATTCGCGAGGCGCCATCATCATTCCGATCGACGCCGATCTCCAAAACGATCCGACGGACATTCCGCGCCTGTTGGCAAAACTGGATGAAGGGTTCGATGTTGTCTCCGGATGGCGGCGCACGCGGCATGATGCGGCAATCCGGCGCAATTTTCTCAGCCGTTGCGCCAACTGGGGGATCTCTCGCCTTTCGGGCGTACGGCTGCATGATTACGGCTGTTCACTGAAAGCCTATCGCCGTTCAGTCATCGGGCGTGTTAAACTTTACGGTGAGATGCATCGCTTCATTCCGATCTACGCGTCATGGTACGGCGCGCGTATTACCGAAATCGAGGTGACGCACCATCCCCGGCGTTTCGGCCGTTCCAATTATGGGATGGTCCGGATTCTCAAAGTGGTACTCGATCTGATGGTCGTCTGCTTTCTGGATCGCTGGATCGGCAAGCCTATCTATGTGTTTGGCGGCTTTGGCATGTTATGGCTGTTCATCTCGTTCCTCACGTTGCTCGACATTTTATACCTGAAAATCTTTCAGCATCTGTCGATGATTCTTACGCCACTGCCGGGTCTGGCAGCCATGGCCTTCATGATGGGCGTTATGAGTATCTTGATCGGCCTGCTCGCGGAAATTGCTGTGCGCATCTATTTTGAGTCGCCCAGCCGGACGAGTTATGTCACGCGCGAGACGGCAAATCTTTCCGATGTGCCCCACATCGCCGATCGTCCCAACTGAATGTGTGGACTCGCTGGTTTCGTTGGGGTTGGTACGCAGGCTGATATCCGCTCGATGACAGCCTGCCTGGTGCACCGCGGGCCGGATGATGAGGCCTTTCATATCGATACGGAAAACCATGTTTTTTTAGGCTTCCGCCGGCTGATCGTGCTCGACCCCGAGGCCGGAAAGCAGCCGATGCACAGCATCGAGCACGGTCTTGTGGTCGTGTTCAATGGCGAAATCTATAACCATGCGGCGCTTCGGCGCGAGCTTGAAGGCTACGGCCATCGCTTCCGTACCGGCCATTCCGACACCGAGGTGCTGCTGCACGGTTACGCGCAATGGGGTGAGTCCTTGCCGCTGCATCTAGAGGGCATGTTCGCTTTCGCCATCTGGAATTCTCGCCAGAGGCGGGTGTTTTGCGCCCGCGACCGGTTTGGTGAAAAGCCGTTTTACTACGCGATCACGCCTGGGCTTTTTATCTTCGGCTCGGAGATAACGGCGTTGCATGCGCATTCCGGCCTGACCGACGAGTTGGATACCGGCGCCGTGCAGAAATTTTTTGCTTACGGCTACGTGCCGGCACCCCGCACGATTTACCGCAAGGTGCGCAAGCTGGCGCCTGGTGGTACGGTAACGTTCGATCTGGCTGCAAACGACATTCGGCTGGCACAATACTGGCGCTTCAAAATCGAGGCGGACGACCACGCGCCGGCGGAAAAGATTCCGG
The DNA here is from genome assembly GCA_003164135.1 of Acetobacteraceae bacterium. Taxonomy (GTDB): domain Bacteria; phylum Pseudomonadota; class Alphaproteobacteria; order Acetobacterales; family Acetobacteraceae; genus Acidocella. Next base: position 23,314 of record PLSD01000052.1, on the reverse strand, counting down.
CCTTGGCGGAGGAATTGCGCGCATTGCTGACGGTGGCAGTCAAGCGGCGCCTGGAGGCGGACGTGCCGCTTGGCATCTATCTCTCGGGAGGTATCGATTCCACCGCTATTCTCGCTCTTGCTGCCCGTGCCCGTGGACCGGCCGGGATTGATAGTTTTACCATCGGCTTCAACGAACCTTCCTACGACGAGTCCCGGTTCGCGCGCGAGGCCGCAGCGAGTATAGGCAGCCGTCATCACGAGCGAATCATCGATATCACCGATGCGTGCCGCGAGCTTCCTGCGCTGCTGGCCAGTCTCGACGAACCCTTCGCTGACCCATCGATTCTGCCGACGTATCTGCTTGCCCGTTTTGCGCGCGAGCACGTTACCGTTGCGCTCTCAGGCGATGGCAGCGATGAGTTGTTCGCCGGCTACGATCCGTTCAGCGCGCTCGCTCCCGCAAGACATTATCAAAATTTCGTGCCCGCCCCGTTGCACCGCGTATTGCGCGCCGGTGCCAGCAAGCTACCGCGCGGCAACGCCAATATGAGCTTCGACTATCGCCTGCGCAGATTATTGCGGGGCCTCTCCCATCGGCCGGCACTCTGGAACCCGGTCTGGCTTGGCGCGCTGGCGCCCGAGGAGTTTTCCGCCTGTTTTGAAAATCCGCTGCCTACCGAAAGATTGTTCGAAGACGCAATCGACGCCTGGGATAAAAGCGAGAGCCGCAATCCGGTTGATCGCACACTCGAATTCTACACGAATTTTTATCTGCCGGAGATGATCCTCGCGAAGGCTGATCGCGCCAGTATGCGCGCCTCGCTGGAGTGTCGCGCACCCTTTCTGGATAGCGATCTCGTCGCCTTCTGCCAGCGCCTCCCACACGGGTACAAACTGCGCAACGGCCAGCGGAAATTCCTCCTGAAGGAGGCGCTGCGCGGCGTGGTGCCGGATTTTGTGCTGAAACGCCGGAAGAAGGGCTTCGGCATACCGCTGATGGACTGGCTCGGTGCCTTGCAACCTGCCGCCGGGCGCGCCGATCCCGGAGGCATGAAGCAAGGTTACGCCGCGGCGCGCTGGCATGGTTTTCGGGCCAAGACCGAGGATGAGCGGCTCTTCCTGTGGAGTCATCTCTCCCTGTTGCACATAGCGGCCAAGCCATGACAGAGGGGCGGATGATTCTGTTCGAACGCATCCTCCGCTATGGCATTTCCGGGTGCCTGGTCTCCGTTGTTTTCAGCGGCTTGGTTGTGGTGCTTGTTAGGGGGGGGGCGGCGATCGGGTCGGTGGGAGACAGCATGCTTGCCTTTTGCCTGGTCCAGCCAATTGGCTATCTCACGCATTGTACGATCACCTATCCCGATGCCAGCCTCGAGGGGGCACAGAAGCCACGCAGCTGGATGCGCTTTCTTTTGACCAACGCTCTCGGACTCGCCGTGACCGCCGCGGCCATGGCACTCGTTACCCATGTCTATCATGCCTCCTATCTCTGGGGCATTGCGCTGACCTGGGTATTGATTCCGGCCATGAATTTCGTACTCTATCTGACATGGGTTTTTAAAATTCGGTTATGGGGCCAAAGGATGTTTTCATGAGTCGCATGCCGCCACCGGAAAAGGACCCGGGCACTGCCGGTGGCTCGCCGGAGCGTTTTGGTTTTTCCTGGGATAACTATGCCGAACTGCTGCCCGAGCATGAGGAACAATTCCGTCTCTGGACCGCGCCATTGCAGCCGGAAGACTGGCGCGGCAAGCGATTCCTCGATGCCGGATGCGGCATGGGCCGCAACACCTACTGGCCGCTCAGTTACGGTGCCGCCGCTTGCGTGTCGATTGATGTCGATGAGCGTACGCTGGCGCGGGCGCGCCAGACGCTGGCACTATTTCCGCAAACCGAAATCAGACACCTCAGCATTTACGACATTCCCGATACTGATGCATTTGATATCGTCTTTAGCATCGGCGTGGTGCATCACTTGGCTGATCCGGATGCCGCTCTCGCTCGGCTGAAGCAGGCCGCGCGGCCCGGCGGGCTGGTCCTGGTATGGCTCTATGGGGCCGAGAATAACGGCTGGGTGATATGGTTGTTCAACCCGTGCCGCCGCTTGTTATTCAGCCGCTTGCCTTTAGGTGTCGTGCACTTTCTCTCTATACCGCTGACTGCCATATTATGGCTTGCGCTGCGCCCGGGCATTTCCCGCAAACCGTATTTTCGGCTGATTCGCGGGTTCAGTTTCCGGCATCTCCGTGCCATCGTTTTTGATCATATGATCCCGCGCATCGCAAGGTATTATACGAAATCCGAGGCGATTGCCCTGTTTGCACGGGCCGGCCTGACCGATATCGAGGCACGCTGGACGAATAAGATGTCCTGGACTGTAACGGGGCGGAAGCCGTTAGCTTGATGCCGGCAAGATTACACCTCTTCGCGCGCATCGCTCCCAGTCTGGCGGGGCTCGCTGCGTTGTTCGTGGTTATGGGCCTTTGGCTGGGTGGAGTACATTCGGCCTATGACGATTTGCTCCGCTTTTGGGGGATTGTACCGTTCCAGTTTCCGTTTGCTGACATCGATGGTTCACTTGCGGCGTGGGACTGTGCCAGGCGAGGCGTGGACATCATCATCTCCGACCCGTGCGACATCTTGAAGCGTCCATACAATTATTCACCGTTCTGGATGACAATTGATTGGATTCCGCTTGGCAGTGCAGATCGTGTCGGCGTTGGGTTGGCGCTTGGTACAGGCTTTCTTGTCTCGCTTTCCGCATTGCCCCCGCCGCTATCGGCAACCGAAATGGTGCTACGAATAGCAGCCGTGCTATCCACGATGGTCGTTTTTGCGATTGAACGCGCAAACCCTGACATGCTGATTTTCATTCTGGTCATTCTGATGCTGAGCCTGCTGCGACGATCGCTGATCGCACGGTTGCTCGCCTATTGCATCGCCTTCCTGGCCGGCGCAATAAAATACTATCCATTTATACTTCTGAGCTTGATTGTACGAGAGCGAATTCGTGTTTTGTTCCCGGCCGTTATCGCCGCAATTATTGGGCTTTTGTTTTTCTTCCATATCTATGCGGTTCAAATCCTCGAAGGACTTCCCAGCATCGCAAGCGGTCTGCCGTTTGGCGATATGTTTGGAGATAAAAATTTTCTATTTGGGATTGTCCTTGTTGTCCGACACATCACGGGTTCGTCAAATTATGCTGCCAATGCAGCTATCGCTGCGACAATGTTATTGATCATGGTGCTGGTGTGGGGGGAGGTTAAGCTCTGGAGTCGATCAAATCTTCCGGCTGCACTATACCGTCTTGACGAACGTTGCCGTCTGGCCCTCTTCGCGGGCGTACTCCTTCTGTTGGGCTGCTTCTTCAGTGGTCAAAGCGTCGGATATCGAGGTATCTTCCTGCTGCTCGTATTGCCCGGGTTGTTTGCCCTTGGGCGAGACGACGCAGCCGGGTGGGCGGCATCCGCTGCCAGGTGGGCTGCATTTAGTGTCCCTCCGCTGATGTGGGCTGAAGCTTTACGCTTTTGGATACATCTTGCGGTCAGCGGTCATTATCCTCCACCTGGCTTTATCTCGGTTCTTGACCAGCCGTTTGATTTCTTGGTTTGGTGCGTTAGGGAGATTGTTTGGTGGTGTCTTATGTCATTGTTTTTGACTATTCTTGTTGGCTTCCTTGCCGGCACACCATCGTTTCGTATACTTTCTGAAAATATATGGACACGGTGGAAAACATGACGATGCCCGTATACGACACCGCGTTCTATGATCGCGCTGACAAATCGGCGGTCGCCGCCCGTGCCATCATCTCGATCCTCGGCTCCATTCTTGAGGTTGGCAGTGTTTTGGATGTCGGATGCGCGCGCGGAACGTGGCTGGCGGCTTGGAGGCAAGCAGGATGTCATGAAGTTTTCGGCATCGACGGCCCCTTCGTGACGCAGGATCAACTCCTGATCGATCCGGCATGCTTTATGACAGCCGATCTCTCCGTTCCCTTCAACCTCGGTCGTCGATTCGATATCGTGCAGTGTCTCGAGGTCGCGGAGCACCTGCCCAGGTCGCGCAGCGCGTCGCTGGTAGAGGACTTGGTGGCCCATGCGGACACCGTGATATTTTCCGCGGCTCCCCCAGGCCAGGGAGGGGTCGGCCATGGCAATGAGCGGCCCTACGCTTTCTGGCAGGGTCTATTTGCGCAACACGGCTACGTAGCTTGCGATTATCTGCGTCCGGCCCTGCGTGGGAACGAGGAGGTTCCGTACTGGTATCGGTACAATATGATTTTATATGTCAAATCCGATATGGTTCATCAGCTACATCGGCCGGCCTCGGCTTGCCAGAGCCCGCCGGGAGCGGAAATTGCGGATATTTCGACGATATCATTCCGAATTCGTAAAATAATCTTGCGGCTTTTGCCGCCTTCCGTCATCGACTTCTTAGCGCATCAGGTCGCGCGGCTGGGGTAGAGCGAGGGGCCGCATGTGGCGTTATTGACGGCGCGGCTTCTTGCTCCTGATCCGCGGCGCGCCAGAGGCGGTAGGCTGCGGTCGGGTGATGCAGCGCGTAGCCCTGGCCGTTCAGGGCCACGAGGCGGCGACCGTTGGCTCCAGAAACCAATCAATACCAACGGGGGAAGTTGGTGGGACGCTTTTTTGGGGCTGGTCATGGTTACGCCATTTGACGGCGCCCTCAAGAAATCTCGACTGATCGCCTTCTTTGACTTGTCTCAAAAACTTGGCCTGGGTCAGCCGCATTTCGACCAGCCGCATTGGTGGCAGTTTAGGCAGGCGCCTTCTTTCGTTACGCCCGGCTGGCCGCATTGCGGGCAGAGCATGCCCAGAGCGCCGGCTGGAACGGCCATGTCAGCCACGTGGTGGTGATGCTCGGGCGTATCCCCGGCGCTCAGAAATCCTGTCTCGATCATGTGCTGTTCGATGATCCCGCCGATCGCGGCAATCAGCGACGGCACGTAGCGCCCGCCGCTCCACTGCCCACCGCGCGGGTCAAAAATGCTCTTCAGCTCCTCGGCGACAAACGCCACTTCGCCACCACGGCGGAATACCGCCGAGATCATCCGGGTCAGCGCCACCACCCAGCTGAAATGCTCCATGTTCGCCGAGGAGATGAACACCTCGAAAGGACGCTGGCGGCCTGCTTCCTCGATGTCGTTGATGGTGATGTACATGGCGTGCTCATTGTCCAGCCAGCGCAGCTTATAGGTGCTGCCGACGAGCTTGGCCGGCCGGGGGATCGGTGAGTGGTTCGGCTCGACCAGAATTGCTACCGCCGCCGCCACGGCCTCAGCCGCGGTCGCGGGTTCGGGCGTAACCGACAGGATGGAGCCGGTGATGGCGTTTGGCCGATAGGTGGTGCAGCCCTTGCAACCCTGGCGGTAGGCCTCGCGATAAACCTCCCGGAAGGTCTCGAAGGGGATGTCCTCCGGTACGTTCACGGTCTTGGAGATCGCGCTGTCGACATGCCGCTGCAAGGCTGCCTGCATGCGGATATGCTCCAGCGGCGTAAGTGTCTGCGCCGTGACGAAATACTCCGGCAACTCCGCGTCCTGGCCAAACTTGGCGCGGTACAGCCGTACGGCATAGTCCTCAACCAGTTCTTCGCGCTTCGAGCCGTCGGGCTCGGTCACCTTGCGCATAAAACTATGCGCAAATACCGGCTCCACGCCGGACGAAACATTATCCGCCAGCAGCGAGATCGTGCCGGTGGGGGCGATGGAGGTGAGCAGCGCGTTGCGGATACCATGCTCGGCGATCAGCGCCCGCACGTCCGCATCGAGCTTGCGTACGGTCTCGCCGGCCAGGTAGGGCTCGCGGTCGAACAACGGGAACGGGGATTTCTCCGCGGCGAGCTGCGCGGAGGCGATATAGGCGGCGCGATTGACCTGGGCAGCCCAGCGCTCCGCCGCCTCCGCTGCCGGTTCCGAGCCATAGCGCAGCCCGGCCATCATCAGCGCGTCGGCAAGGCCGGTTAGCCCCAGGCCGACGCGGCGCTTGGCCATGGCCTCCTTGTGCTGCGCCTCCAGCGGGAAGCCCGAAACGTCGATGGTGTTGTCCATCATGCGCACCGCGACGGCGACGAGATCCGCCAGCGCATCCTCATCGAGACGGGCGGCGGGCGTGAACGCGTCGCGCACCAGGGTCGCGAGATTGATCGAGCCCAGCAGGCAGGCGCCATAGGGCGGCAATGGCTGCTCGGCACAGGGGTTGGTGGAGTGGATGGTCTCGCAGTAATACAAATTGTTGCGCTTATTGATGCGATCAATGAACAGCACGCCTGGTTCGGCGTAGTCATAGGTCGCGCGCATCACGCTGTCCCACAACGTGCTGGCGCGCAGGGTGCGGTAGGTGGTGCCGCCGAACACCAGGTCCCAATCGGCATCGGCCTCCACGGCTGCCATGAAGGCGTCGGTAACCAGCACCGACAGGTTGAAGTTGCGCAGCCGCCCCGGTTCGCGCTTGGCGGCGATGAAGGCCTCGATATCCGGATGGTCGCAGCGCATCGTCGCCATCATCGCGCCACGCCGCGCGCCGGCGGACATAATGGTGCGGCACATCGAATCCCACACATCCATGAACGAGAGCGGGCCGGATGCGTCGGCGCTGACGCCCTTCACCACCGCCCCTTTCGGCCGCAAGGTGGAGAAATCGTAGCCGATGCCGCCGCCCTGCTGCATCGTCAGCGCGGCCTCTCGGAGATGCGCGAAGATGCTGCCGAGGTCATCTTCGATATCGCCCATGACGAAGCAGTTGAACAGCGTTACGCGCCTACCGGTGCCAGCACCTGCAATGATGCGGCCAGCGGGCAGGAACTTGAAGTCTTCCAGGGCGGCATAGAAGCGCGCCTCCCACAGCTCCGGCTGCGCCTCGACGGCGGCAAGTGCTATGGCGATGCGGCGCCAGCTATCCTCGATCGTGACGTCGACCGGCGTGCCGTCGCTGAGCTTAAGGCGGTATTTGTCCGCCCATATCTGGCGTGAAATCGAGGCGATTCGCTCGTGGGTGGGGTTCTGCGGGCGTTCAGTGATCATATCCATCGTACTGTCCTGTCTCTTTTGACGAACCGGTTGGCAGCCATTCACGACCGTTGAACACCCGTGCCCCCGCTGCACCGCTCTGATGGAACAGGCTGGCGCGGGAAGGGGCGCGTGCATTATCTTGTGCGGTCGTTCGACTCTACAGGCGCGCGATCGCGGCATTCTAATCTCGGAAAACGTCGAGTACAATACAACATTGTGGGGGTATATTGTCTTCTTGTTACTAAATAAAGGATTTTGCGGCATGCGTTTTGGCCATTCCCGACGTGCGGGGTCAGGTGCGACAGTGACAGATCAATTTTAGGCGCAACAGAACCACGGTCGCCCAGCTACCCCAGGAGACCTGATGCATCAGCCGGAAAATACGCGTTTGTGGGGGTACCGGGAGGCGCCAATACAAAACGCCCACCCATCCCGGGGTGAATGGCCGCAACCCATGGGGCTCTTTAACCCTTTTTGCGGGCATTTTGGATCAGGGGTGGGCGGCTAGCCGCAAATATTCCCGCCTGACGGCTACCGTTGGCTACGGAACAAGGCCGATACCATCGGGGGAAATTCGGGGGGAAGTTTAACCTGGCTTGCCCTCGCGAGCGAGGCGGACCCCGCTAAATTGCCAGCGGGCGGTAGCGGGAAAGAAGTTGCGATAGCTGGCGCGTGTGTGGCCTGCGGGTGTGGCCAGAGAGCCGCCGCGCAAAACATACTGGTTGACCATGAACTTGCCATTATACTCGCCAATAGCCCCTTGCGGCGTGCGGAACCCAGGATAGGCGGCATAGCTGCTGCTGGTCCACTGCCAGGCTGCGCCAAATAGTTGCGGCAGACGCGGGGCAGTGAGAGCGGCATGTTCCCATTCCGCTTCAGTGGGCAGCCGCGCGCCGGCCCATTGCGCGTAGGCGCTTGCCTCGAAATAGGAGAGGTGCAGCGCCGGTGCCTCAGGATCGAGCGGCTGCAGCCCGGCGAGGGTAAATTGTTGCCAGCCCGTCTTCGTCTCATGCCAGTTATACGGCTGGGTGATGTTCTGGGCGCGGATAAATTCCCAGCCTTCGGAGAGCCAGAATTCCGGATTATGGTACCCCCCATCCTCCACGAAGGATGAATATTCCGAATTCGTTACAAGACGGCTCGCGAGTGCGTAGGATTCAAGAAACACCCTGTGGCGGGGCAATTCATTGTCAAAGCAAAACGCCGAGCTGTCATGGCCGATTTGGGTGAGTGTGGCGGGGAATTCCTGCCAGCCTGCGCAAGACGCGGCGGAAGGTACGGGGGCGCTCGCGCTATAGACCGGCAATAACGGATTTTGCGCCAGAAGATGCAGAACGTCGGTCAGCATCAGCTCCTGGTGCTGTTGCTCATGCTGCAACCCGAGCTCGCATAGCGTGACGAAATCATCGGGCGCTGGTTGCGCAAATAATTTCGCCATGTGTGTATCGACATGGGTTCGGTAGTCCATGATTTCCGCACGCGACGGCCGCGTGAGCAAACCACGTTGCGGGCGGGGATAATTCTTGCCAATGCCGTTATAGTAGGAGTTGAACAACATGCGGAAAGCAGGATTGAATGGCGCGAACCCAGGCTCAAAACGCTCGAGGATGAAGGTTTCAAAAAACCATGTCGTATGGGCAAGATGCCATTTGACTGGGCTCGCATCCGGCATGGATTGTCCGGCGCAATCCTCGTCAGAAAGCGGTGCGGCGCGCATGACGGATGCTTTGCGTACGTTAACAAAACGGTCACTGAGCGCCGATGGCGGCAGTTCAAGCTGCTCGAGCATGACACACGAGGAAGTTTTGCTGTGGATCGGTCCAGCTCATGATATGCGCAAAGCCGGCGCGGCGCAGTAGTTCCGTGGCGGAATCCCGGGTGAATTTATAGCTGTTTTCGGTATGGATTGTTTCCAACGGTTCAAACACCCGGGCGCCACCGGGCCAGCTGACGCGGCACGCCTGGCGGGCGCACAGATGCATCTCGATCCGGCTTTGCGCGCTGTTGAAAAATGCCTGGTGTGACCAGTCACCCAGATCGAAATCAGCTTTCAAAATGTGGTTGACGTGGCGCAGGCTGTTGAGATTGAATGCAGCCGTAATGCCGAGCGCATCATCATAGGCTGCCTCCAGAATCGCTACATCCTTGAGCAGATCCAGCCCGATCAACAAATCCCCATCTTGCTCCCTGATGTTGCGCAGAAAACGGAGTGCTTGCAGCGGACCAAAATTGCCCAATGAAGAACCTGGATAGAAAAAAAGCTTTTGCGGCTGCGCCTGGATGATGGCAGGCAAGGCGAGAGTCTCAGAGAAATCCATGCCGAGCGGATGAATTGCAAGGCCGGGAAAAGTCTGGCGCAGCTGCGCGACGGCACTCTGCAGAAAAATCGTAGAAATATCGACCGGCACGTAAGTTCGAGGGCGCAGGCTCCCGAACAGGCTCGCAGCTTTCTCGCAATTGCCGGCACCGAGATCAATGAGCACAGCACCTTGCCCCGCCGCTTCGGCAATGGCGGCGCCGTGCAGACGAAAAATCTCGCGCTCGGAACGGGTGGGATAATATTCATCCAAAGCGCAGATTGCCTCGAATAATTTCGACCCCTGCGTGTCGTAAAAATATTTTGGCGCGATGCTCGCCTGGGGGCGGGTAAGCCCCGCCGCGAGCTCTGCGCAAGCCCGTTCCTGACCGATGCCGAACTGGGTGTCGTCCTGGCCTGTGGCGCGCAGCGTGGCATTTGTCATGGATAATTTTTGTCCTCTGGCGTCCGAACGGCTTGCAAGGAGATTTGGGCGGTGCTGGGCGGGATACAACGTCCCGCCGGCCACTTTGTTGCGCAATTTCTGGTAACGCGCGCTTTATTTACGGCTCTCCTCGCATTTGGCGTGCCTTGCGCAACCAAGCCGAAAACCAACTTTCACCATAGGCTACCTGGGCCGATAAAGAAAACGATGACGGAGCGGACCTGGCCGCGCTAATGGCATAAACCAGGCAAATAGATTGGAGCCCTAAGATGTCCGATTACGACCTCTACTACTGGTCCGTGCCCTTCCGCGGGCAGTTCGTGCGCGCCGTCCTGGCCTATGCCGGGAAAAGCTGGACCGAGGGCGGCGACGAAGCAATCTCAAAGTTGATGCAAGGGCGGGTTGAAAAAATGCCGGTCCCGTTCATGGGGCCGCCTCTGCTGATCGACAAAAAAGCGAATTTCGCTATTGCCGAGATGCCGGCCATTATCCTTTACCTGGGAGAGACGCTCGGCCTTATGCCAGCCGCTCCGCCTTTGCGCGCCATGACGATCAAAATCGTCAACGACGCCAATGATGTGCTTGACGAGATCACATTGGATGGCGGCCGCCAGATGTGGACGAAAAAGCGTTGGGGGGAGTTCCTGCCCCGCCTGAAAAAATGGATGTCGCTCTGGGAGGAGACAGGCGCTCGCCACGGCCTGACGCCGGATGCCGGTTTCCTGCTCGGCGGCGAGGTGCTGGGAATCGCCGACATCGTGACCGCGACCCTATGGTCGGTCATGGTAGAACGCTTCCCCAAGATAGAGGCGATACTCAAGGACGCAGCTCCCATGACCGCCGCCCTGACGGGGCGGGTCACCAATCTGCCATCCCTTGCCAAGCTGGCCGCTAAGGCGCGGCAAGATTATGGAGAGGCATATTGCGGTGGCCAAATCGAGGCTTCGCTCCGCAAGGTTTTGGGTGCCTGAACACGCCATGTTTCTCTCCCCGGAGGAGAAAATCCCTGAAAAATGAGCGGTTGCACGGATGCTTAAGGGTATCCTCAGCCAGCGCACCGCCCGGTTATCTGGTTATTGGATGAGTTAACGGCGCGCGCCAACCCTGAGTAGTTTCCGAGTCTAGGCGCGTTGCACTGTAAATGTTCCTTTTGGTGTTTCAGCTACGCGGTTCCTTATTCGGCCGCGTCGGCCTTTGCTTGCATACTTCGGCGGAGGGGGCTGGCGGCCCTTTGAACGTCCGCTCGAATCGCGTCGGCCTGAAAGCCCGAGGTGACCGGCATCCACTGACTTCGAGACCGCTTGCAGAGGTGGCGCGCGCGCTCCGCGGCGCTTTGCTGTCATTAGGGTGCATTACAGAAGGGACCATCCGCTATGAAGGCCAGTGTCGACCCGCTCACCGCTTCGAATTCAAACCCAGGATCGGAAACAAAGGCGGAAAATACGCTGAATTCTGCACCTCAGCCGGAACCGGCGTCAAAACTGCAGCCGGCCGCGAGTGAATCCAAACAAGCCGGGACGCAGAGTTCCCCTCCCGCGGCAACCACCGCCCCTGCTAGTTCTACGGGCGATCAGAAAGCCGTTTCAGACGGCTTGACGAGCGACGAGGCCCGCAGCCGGCTCGCAAAATGCGGCCCCAACGCGATGCCTGACACGAGCGTGCATCCGCTACGCATGGCGCTGGAGAAGTTCTGGGCGCCTGTGCCGTGGATGCTCGAAGCCGCCATCGCTCTCGAGCTAGTGCTCGGCAAATATGTCGAGGCTGCGATCATTGCTCTTCTTCTGGTGTTCAACGCAGCACTCGGACTCTTTCAGGAAAGCCGCGCCCAGGCGACGCTTGCCGCGCTGAAGTCGCGGCTCGCGCTGACCGCATCGGTCAAACGTGACGGGGTGTGGAAGACCGCACCCGCCACGGAGCTGGTGCCGGGCGACGTGGTGAAGCTGTCTCTGGGCGGCGTGGTGGCCGCGGATGTGAAGCTTACTGGCGGGGAAGTTCTTCTCGATCAGTCCATGCTCACGGGCGAATCGGTGCCAATCGAAGCCAGCGCCGGTCTTCAGACCTACGCGGGGGCCCTGGTTCGGCGCGGTGAGGCGGAGGCGGAAGTTACGGCAACCGGCATACGGACCAAATTCGGCCGTACCGCCGAACTCGTGCGCACCGCCCATGTCGTGAGTACGCAGCAGAAAGCGGTCCTACGGGTGGTGCGCAATCTCGCCGCCTTCAACGGCGTCACCATCGTGCTGCTGGTGGCTTACTCCTGGTATCTCAAGATGCCGGTCGGCGACATCATACCCCTCGTTCTGACCGCGATCCTGGCATCGATACCTGTGGCACTTCCGGCGACATTTACCCTCGCGTCCGCCCTCGGCGCACGTGCCCTGGCAAAACGGGGTGTCCTTCCGACACGCCTCTCGGCCGTGGATGAAGCGGCATCGATGGTTGTCCTATGCGCGGACAAGACCGGCACGCTGACCCAGAACGCGCTGACCGTCACGACCATCCGGCCCATGCCAGGCTTCGACGAGGAGCACGTTCTGGCGCTGGCCGCACTCGCGAGCTCGGATGGGGGGCAAGACCCGGTTGACGGAGCCATACGCGCAGCGGCTGCAAGCAAGGCGGTCTCAGACGCGCCGAAGCTGCTCAACTTCACCGCCTTCGATCCGGCCAAGAAGATGTCCGAGGCAACCGCAACAGATGCGGCGGGAAATCCGCAACGCATCGTGAAGGGCGCCTACACGGCCGTTATCGGCCTTGTCCAGGCGCCGCCAACCGCAGCCGCCGCTGCCAAGGAGCTTGAGGACAAGGGCTTCCGGGTGCTGGCGGTCGCTGCGGGGCCCGCGGCGGGGATGCAGCTCGCGGGACTCGTCGCGCTCAGCGACCCGCCTCGCAAAGACTCGGCCGCGCTCATTAGCGAATTGCACGGCCTGGGCGTCCGCACGGTGATGGTGACGGGCGATGCCCCGGCGACGGCAGCCATTGTCGCGAAGGCGGTGGGACTTGACGGAGCCGTTTGCCCACCCGGCCCGATCCCCGACACCGTCCACCCAGAGCAATTTGCGGTCTTCGCCGGCGTCTTGCCGGAGGACAAGTACAAGCTCGTCAAAGCATTCCAGAAAGGCGGTCACACCGTCGGGATGTGCGGCGACGGCGCCAACGATGCGCCGGCACTGCGCCAGGCTCAGATGGGAATTGCCGTCTCGACCGCGACCGACGTCGCCAAATCGGCCGCCGGCATGGTGCTGACAGAGCCGGGGCTTGCCGGCATCGTCGCCGCGGTCAAGGAAGGGCGAGCGACGTTCCAGCGCATCCTGAGCTACACGCTGAACTCCATTACCAAGAAAACCGTGCAGGTGCTGTTTCTGGGGGTTGGCCTGCTCATGACCGGCCATGCGATCCTGACGCCGCTGCTGATGGTCTTGATCATGATCACCGGTGACTTCCTCGGAATGGCGCTGACGACCGACAATGTCCGGCCGTCGCCTATGCCGAACGGCTGGCAGATCGGCAACCTGACGATCGCCGGCGTCATCATGGGCATCGGCGAGCTGGTGTTCTGCACGGCCACCCTCGCCTTCGGCGCCTATCGGATGGGATTCACGATAAGCATGCTGCAGACGCTGGCCTTTATTGTCATCGTATTCGGCAACCAGGCCACGACCTATACCAATCGTGAGCGCCGCCATCTGTGGTCCTCCCGTCCCAGCATCTGGCTTCTCCTCTCGTCGGTCGCCGATCTCCTGATCGCCTCGACCTTGGCCGTCGCGGGCATTGCGATGACGCCTTTGCCGGCGCGGGTGGTGGCAGGCACGCTGGCTGCCGCCGCTATCTTCGCGATCCTCCTCGATTTGGTGAAGGTGCCGGTATTCCGGCGCCTCAAGATCACTTAGAGTGTTTTTCATCAAGATAAAAACACTCTAGCTATGTTTTAGCGAGCAATTTCATTCAGTTGTATTGAACCTACCGGTTCAATACAACTGAATATTGCTCTAAGGCCGCGCCCGGTTTGTGAAAGGAACGACCATGAAGATCAGTTCAAAAGACTTCCGCGTGCGGGAAGGCGATGACGTCGACCTCAAGAAATGGCCGACGATGGTCGATCCCGTCTACAAATCGAAAGAGCAATACCATGAGCTGCTGACGGACCATGTTGCGCGCCTCAGCTCTCAGCAGCAACTCCTCTACGCGTCCAACCGCCATGCCATCCTACTGGTGTTTCAGGCCATGGATGCCGCGGGTAAGGACGGCGCGATCCGGCACGTCATGTCCGGCGTCAATCCGCAGGGCTGCCAGGTATTCAGCTTCAAACACCCAAGCCCGACGGAGCTGCAGCACGATTTTCTGTGGCGCACGACGCGGGATCTTCCGGAGCGCGGACGGATCGGCATCTTCAATCGATCCTATTACGAGGAGGTGCTGATCGTCCGGGTGCATCGGGACATTCTCCTTAGCGAGGGGCTGCCCGATGCGCCCCATGATGACAAGGATCTTTGGCACGACCGCTATCGGTCGATCTCGAATCTGGAAAGGCATCTCCACGTCAACGGAACCCGCATCGTCAAATTCTTCCTCCATCTTTCGAAGGAGGAGCAGCGCAAGCGCTTCCTCGCCCGTATCGACGAGCCGGAAAAGAACTGGAAGTTCAGCGCGGCCGACGTCGAAGAACGGAAATTCTGGAAGCATTATATGGAGGCCTACGAGGAATGTTTGAGCGCGACGAGCACGAAAGATTCTCCATGGTACGTCGTGCCGGCCGACGATAAAGAGAACGCACGATTGATCGTGTCCCAAATTGTCCTCGACGCCCTCGATGACCTCAAGATGTCATATCCGGAAACCACCCCAGCACGCCGCCGCGAATTGCTGACGATCCGCAAGGGCCTCGAGGCATAGATCGCCGGTGTGCCCTCTCGCCCATCGATCCGAGGGGGCAGCCGTGACGGTCATCGCCGCTTGATCGAGTGCTGAGATTTTTCTCGGCACATCTACAAGATAGATGTGAACGAAAAGCCTGAACCAATGCCAGTCTGCCAAACCGCCTGGAGCTTCCAACTCTGCCAGAATGTGCAGTTCTGCGGGTCGAAAGGCTGCCGTGGACACTGCGCCACGGGGCACTTTGCCTCCTTTTACTGACATTTGGGGACCTGGGCTGGGACCGGTCCGCAGAAACGCCGGCCCGACGGCGCCCGTTGACTACAGATCAAGGCCAATACGGCCGGGGGGAATTCAGGGGATCGTCGAAAGGAAGAACTGGGGTGTGGTCCCCACGGCAGTGGCCTCGAGAGAATGGCCTAGGCGGCCCGAGAGCGGAATGGCAGCTTTGGAGCGAGGAACGGCAAACAGCGGACGTTTAACCGCGCGCCGTAACCCGGTCCCGACCCTCCACCGTGCTGGTGCCAGTATCAGCCTGGGCTCCGACGGATGTAGTAGATTGGTGAAAGGACCTCTAATCTGGTTTATTCATTAACAGCGTGACTTGCCCAAAAACATTGCTGCTCCTTTGTCAGTTTTTAACTTAGCCCATCAGCTTAGAAATAGCCCGTCAACCGGGAAGATCTGCCGATTGAGAATGAGTATCTCTCGCAACAATCTCGAAGGATTAATCTTGCTATCGTTTGTTTCCACCAGTCGTGCCGTGCTTAGTCAACAGAGCGACGTGCTCTGAACGGAGTTTCTCAACACTCTTCGTGAAGCGCGGTCCGTACAGTCGGTAACAACTAAATATGACGTTCAAATTTGGTGGCAGCGTTTTGGCGAGTGCCTCCATGCCCGGTACGACGTCCGGCCTTGGCATTATTCTGCTCTCTTCGGACGGAAAGGCGACAGGTTGAGCGAACGTATGGGAAAGATGTGGACATAACCGCTGCCCAACTCTCGCACACGCAAGGTGTACCGGGGGCACGTTACCGGCGTAGCGCATCGTTTCGTCCGGCATTGTTACGAAACCACCAGACTGAACCGGGAAAATATATCTATCCCGCTTCAAGGTTCGCCTGCCACAAACGTGACATAGATGGTCTACCATGCCCCTTCGGTGCCGCGTCACATGTTGCGCGGCGAATTTTGGAACCCCTTCACCTTGCCGTTCGACCTGAACCACCTCTATCCGTCCTGGGAAAAGATCCGACATTTGTAAGTTGAACATCTGCTCACCGGTCCAGGCGACCGACCAAGGGACGTTTACACCGATGCGCCATTCACTTGGCGAAGTATACATTGTTTCATGCGGGCCGAGCGTGGAAGCTTCATTTGCCGCGAAAATCTGAGGATCAGGTTTCTCTGTCATTTGGCTCCTGCTCCATGTTCAGTTTGCCTGTTGTTTATGTAAGCCGACATTTCCCAGATGAGCGGCCAATCCACCTCTCTTGGTAAAGAAATAGCCGCTTTTTGAGTTTGGGGGAATGGCGAGTCTGTCATTTTCAGTCTTTCCGGTGGTTGTCGCTCTGCCTTCGGTTTTGCTCGACAATAAGCGCACTTCGCCTGATGGTCCCCCAATGTCGGAGGCCTGATACCGGGCTAACACACAAAGCGAATACTGAAACTGCAGGATGCCTGCAAAAAGCTGCAAAATCTGCCGCAATTCCCGGACGCCGATCTCGTTCGATCCCTCAATGAGCAGGAAAATACCCGGCCCAGGTGAGGGGGGTATCGGCAAAGGGGAGGGACACGTCCTAAACCTTGAATTTCGTGCCATACCGAACGTCCGCTTTCAGTTGTGAATCCGCAGCCCGGTGATGACCGCCATGGTGAAGGATTTCGAGAGCGGTCTGGCTGCTTTCAGGCACGCAAGTGGAAAACCTGACATTCCTACGACTCGAAGTCGCTTTAAGTGCCATGGATATCAAACTTCTGATCGACGGATCTGACCTGCTTATCGCGACCAGCCGGGATATTGTCGAGAAGCCGGCGTTTCCCCAACCGGAAAGAATGCGAAGACCCGTGCCCCGACGTTGACCTCCGCCTATACAGCCAGAGCATGGTCGGCCAACCCAACAACTGGATGAGCGTCAGGAACGATACCGCCTCGATCAGGTTCGCGCTCCAGTTCGTGCAGGTTCCGACGCTCACGGCACGGCCGCGGACGCCCAAGGGGTAGATCTCCGAGAGCATCAGCCAGACCACCGGCCCCAATCCAATCGCGAACGAGCGGACATAGGCCAGGAGGCTCGCTACCGCGATCCATGCCAGGCTGCCAGACCCCCTGCGGCAGCGCAAATGACGCCCCAAGCACCGCCAAGCTGAACCCGATGCCCGCAAGGCTGCCCAACAAGACGGGACAGCGCCCGACCTGATCGATCAGGTCGGGCGCTGGTTAAGATGTTCACCAAAACAATGAGCCGGATTGGTTTGCTTAAGTCAGTGCTAACGCAAGCTAGTCTAGAGGATTCGCATCACGAGAACCACAATCACCACGAGCACCACCAATCCAACCAGACCACCACCAATGTACACAGCGTGACTCCTTTATATATCATCCCTGATGCCGCCTCTGCTTCTAATCCGGGCGGAACCTGCTTCAGGCTGGCTGGCCAATCGTTACGCCGTGGGGAGCCGGGCCGGGCCAGGCTCCCTGCGATCGTTCAGGAGCTGTATTTAAACTCCGGAAGGCTCATCAGCGAATCCTTGGTGGCGCCGGGGAGCACCATTTGCTTGTCCTTGACCTGAAGTGAGCTGAACGGCACCACGACATATTTCGTGCCCATTCCGAGGAAACCCCCGACCGATAGTACCGCGAAGGGTACATTCGCGGTAGGTGTAATGATTAGGTCGTCAATTGTTCCCACGGTTTCGTTGGCTTCGTTGACGACAGTGCTACCCACCACCTTGGACGCCCGGTAGCCTGTTGCCAGCGTCGCTAGATCAACTTTCACCAAGCTGACCGTTTGAGGTGCGCCCTGCGCAAAGGCCGGGCCACTGAATGATGCCGCGAGGAGGGCAGTGCCCACCATGATTCTGATCGAACGTGTCATCGGTCGCTCCTTTCGATTGGATATGAAACGCGCTGGAAGCCCCTGGACGCAGGATCAATGCTGCCCCCAGGTCGCTCCCATCTGGCGCTCTGTTTCTTTCAGTAATTTTAGTCACCCAGCCGGGAATTCACGGTTACTTCCAGTAGCTGGGTGTCCCGTAATAGCTATCGACCTTGCGGCCATAATCGGGCGTCCAGGCGAACTCCGT
The DNA here is from genome assembly GCA_003164135.1 of Acetobacteraceae bacterium. Classification (GTDB taxonomy): domain Bacteria; phylum Pseudomonadota; class Alphaproteobacteria; order Acetobacterales; family Acetobacteraceae; genus Acidocella. Next base: position 5,387 of record PLSD01000052.1, on the reverse strand, counting down.
ATCGCTGTCATAGGAGGGCGCGTCTTCCAGCACCTTCTTGTCCAGATTGACGACGTAGCCACCCTTCTGATCGTCGTACTTCAGCTTCGCCCATGGCAAAGGATGGAACTTTTTGCCGATGCCGAGAAAGCCGCCGAACGACATCACCGCGTAGATCGCGCGACCGCTGACCTTGTCGATCATTATGTCATCAATGCTGCCGAGCTTGTCCCCCGCCAGATTATAGACATTCGTACCATTCACCTTCTCTGCGGCGATCAGCGTTCCGGAGGTAATCGAGGTGGTCTCAGACATGTTCAAAGCTCCTTTGTATAATAAGGATAAGGGCATCACACCATCGTTTTCTGGCGGCCCGCGATTGAATGGAAATACTGCTTTTGCGCCAGCAATCCATCCGACCAAACACTACCGCGAACGGACACGTGCCGTCAGGCTCGGAAACTACGTAGTCCCCGTCATCTCCAGACTAGCCGTGCAATTCGACTGGTGCCGTGTTGTATGTGCAATAATTGCGCCGACGGCTTTCCCCGCGCGTTCTCTTTTTTCATATACCTGCCCCGGTCATCTCACGCATGGCAACAGAGCATCTTCGGTCTGGCGACGGACCGGTTCCGGATGGATCAATGTCCAGGCCGAGTCGACTGGAGCGGCTCAGGCCCGACGCACGGATATGGGCATACGGGGTGAATGGAGTCGAAAATCTTGACCCAGACCAGCTACATGGGGCCTGTGCATCGGGCCGTTTTCTGGACACTTTATGTTCCGATATCGCATCATAATGGCATCGCCAATTTCGCTTACATACCACCAACACGCCCGACACCGTCTTGAGAATGGCTTGGTGTGCATCTTCGCGGGCGCCCTTCGCATACAAGCCACACCGGTCGCGGCTGACGACCTCGGCCTCTGGATGGTTCCGGAACCAGCTGGCGGTGCCGTCGGCTGTGCGATCTTGCATGACGTCCAACACCTCATGCTGCTCGAGATCAATGATAATCGTGCGATAGCTGCCATATCTCTTGCGCTAGGCCCAATCATCGATCCCCACCACGCGGGCTTTCCGGTCACTTTCAGGCCTGGCCGCGCGCTGCTTCAGGTGCCGTAGAATGGTATCGGTACTTCCTGGAAGCCCTAACCGTTGCAATAGCCTCTGAGCGGGTCTTCCGCCCGCCCTGCGGCCGGTTATCACCACGAGATCCCGGACGCGACGCGTCGTTCGGGAGAAGCGATCGAACCCGGGCCCGGCCGGCTCAACAAAAGTGACGCGTGGACATAATGGCCGACGGCTCCATTCCTAAATCGGCACAAGCCGCCCATTGAGTTCGAAGCCGAAGTCAGACATGCTCATCACGGCGAATTGAACCACCCAAGTCTGTGTCACTCAATTAGCCGTGTCTCAGGGATGGGGGCAGTCCATAACCGTGTCACTATAACCGCCCCCGTAACCGCCGCGATAGCTAGGGTTGAGTAGTTTCCGAATCTTGCTTCTCGGGATCGTTATCGGGTATTTTTGCGTCGGTTAGATGAAGTGTTCAACAAGACAAATCTCCATTTAACCTTGGCTCGCCAGTTTCAGGGCGGCAGGTCACATCGCCAAGAACGGCCGGAGAGCCAAGAGGGCAACTGACGCGGATTATCCGCGGGGCCACTGGTCGCGGGTATCGCCCGTGAAACCTTCTACAAGTGGAGAGACAGCGAGATGGACAAAGATCGTGTCGCCGGCGCGGCCAAGCAGGCCAAGGGCGCTATCAAGGTGGCGGCAGGCAAGGTCTTAGGTGACTCCAAGTTGGTCGCCGAAGGCAAGAGCGACAAGACCAAAGGCAAGGTTCAAAACGCCATTGGCGGGTTGAAGGATGCGTTAAAGAAATAATGCCACGCGGGAGCACCCAGGCCGGGATCGTTCCTGGCTCGGCGTGTTTCTGGTGTGCGTAGTCATCAAACAAAAAGGAATGGCCATGACACGTTCTATTACACTTCTGGCGAGTACTACGGTCCTCGCGGTTGTACCGGGCGGTACCGCTTTTTCGCAGGGCACGCCGCAGAGTGTGACCTGATGAAGGTCGATCCGGCGTCGCTGGCCACCGGCTACCGGACATCCGAGGTGGTGGGCGCCACCGTCGTCAACGAAGCTAATGAGACCGTGGGAATGATCGACGATTTGATCGTCACCCCCACCGAAAGGGTGCCCTTTGCGGTGCCGTCGGTCGGCGGCTTCCTGGGTATGGGTACGAAATACGTCGTGGTGCCCTACAGCGCGCTTAGAGTAGGTGACAAGAACATGGTGCTTCCCGGCGCAACGAAAGAGTCGCTGAAGAACCTTCCTGAGTTCAAGTACAGCACCACTCCCCGAACAATCGTGGGGAGCTGGACTGTCCTTGCTCCCCAAGCGGCGGCTCACCATCGCCATGGCCAGCATGACCGTTATTATCGTTCGCAGTATGTGGATTGCGTCGGTCGCGCCGGTTCGACATCCGCCGGCGGATATGGGGCAGTGCGTTGAGACCCGTGTTTCGGGAACTCGCAATCAACTAATGATAAATGGAGGACGACATGGGTCGCGGAATATTGCTTTTGCTTTTGGGAGTGCCACTTCCAATCGTAATTTTACTTGCGCTTTTCTGGCATTAGGGGAAAGAACATGGCTGTGATACTCGATGTTAATGGCAGCGACATAGTCTCGGTCAGTGCAGAAACCGGTTTATCCGCCGAGGACACAACAAGAAGCGCCGTATCGTGGGCAGCCATAATTGCCGGCGCGATGGCGTCTACCGCGACTACAATTATTCTCGTCGTGCTTGGCACTGGCGTTGGTCTTTCCATGGTCTCGCCTTGGTATGGCGCGGGCGCGTCTGCCGCTACCGTAGGTGTTTCGGCGGTGATTTGGTTGGTGATCGTGCAATGGTTTTCGTCCGGTCTCGGAGGTTTTCTTGCAGGGCGACTGCGGACAAAATGGGTGCGTGTGCATACGCATGAGGTGTTCTTTCGCGATACTGCTCATGGCTTTTTGACTTGGTCGGTAGCGAGTGTGGCCGGCGCAATATTGTTTGCGTTCGTTACAGCATCGGGCGTCAGCGGGGTGGTCAGAGGCGCGACAGATGTCGCCGCAGTGACGGCGTCGGGTGCGGCTCAGGCCGACGTTCAGTACGGTCGTGCTGGTGCAGGAAGCGATGGCTCTGGTTACTTTGTGGATATGCTGTTCCGATCGACGAACCCTGCCGAGGGCGACACGGCGGGATCGCGCGCGGAGACGGCGCGTATATTGACGGGAAGCATACATGACGGCAACGTAGTGCCTTCACCGGCCGACAAAGCTTATATGGCTCAACTGGTTGCCGCGCGAACCGGTCTCAGTCAACCTGAAGCCGAGCAGCGGGTTGATGCTGTTGTCACGCAGCTAAACGATGCTGGACAAAAAATTCGCAAAGCCGCTGATGTGGCCAGGAAGCGGGCCGCGCAGCTGTCCATTGCGACCGCGCTGGCAATGTTGGTCGGTGCATTTGTTGCCAGCGTGGCGGCTGCGGTTGGTGGAAGTATCCGCGACGAATACTAAAGCCTGATGACTCGAAGTTGAATCGAATTATTTGTGTCATCAGGCTCTAGCTTTTTGTCTTGGTGAGTAATTTCATGCCATCAAATGATAGCAAGCGATGGGGCTCTATCCGAGGGAATGGGGCTGGGCACGATGGAGCCAAAAGTGGGAGAGGCCTGAATTCTGGGCGGTTGAATTGTAAGCGTCGCGGCGCCGACAGGTCACATTTTGATTGACGTTCGTGCGTAAGGATAAGTCAGAATGTTTGCGTGCGCAGGCGTTTGACTCTGTGCTTTTGATAGGCGGTGATTGCTCGGGCCTGCGGCAGACAAGGATTGAAGCGCAGATGGGTGATGTGGCAGTTTACCTAGACCCGCTTCCCAAAGTTCTGCCCACGGAGTGAAGCTTGAAGGTCCGGGGTCAGGCGAGCCGGGAATGGCGACGCTGCGGTCAGCTTTTCGGGCAACTCCATCGTGTCGAGAAGATTGTCGATCATCAGGCGGCACGTGCCGGCCGCTGGGGAGTTGCTGGAAAACTGGCACTTACCATGACATCGCCCAATGGGTGCCAATGCCATGGCAACAGGCTGTGTATAAAATTGCGGCAAATGGCGACTCTCTCTGAAAATGGTGTATCTCATTGATTTTTAATGGAAATATGCTCCTATACTGGTGTCACTTTTCGCGCGAAAAGTGACACCAGTATAATTCAATATTTTCCCACAACATCAATTGGTTAGATTGCTTTTTGGCGGGGTCGCCCTTGGCGGCCATTTTACAGCTATCACTAGCACGCCCGACTCTTCGCCTTTGCTAGCCGCGCCGGCAGCCACAGAACCCTCTCCGGTATCCCGAAGCAATCAGTCCCGCGAATCCAGCATTGACTAGGTATTTTCCGAACCTACCCGCTGTCAAAGGATGGCGCGATATTGTCATCGCGATGTGCAACAAATTGCCGATGGCAATGCGAGGCAGTGCATCGCCCGCAATCTTGAGGAGATCAGTCATGGGCAGCACTGCTAACAGGATCAAAGACATTGGGCCACAGCCGCAATCGTTCGACATTGAACGCGCGACGAAGGAAAACACAAATTACCGTTCAGTCGCCTGGAGCGGGCGCTACCTGCAAGTGACGCTGATGTCGATCCCCGCTGGCGGAGATATTGGCCTTGAAGCGCATCCGGAGACCGATCAGTTCCTGCGCCTCGAAGCTGGCAGTGGCCGAGTGCAGATGGGAGCCGCGAAGGACAAACTGACTTTCGAAAAGGAAGTTTCAGACGGCTGGTGCGCCCTTGTTCCGGCGGGGACCTGGCACAACATCACCAATATCGGCGCGACGCCAATGCAGGTCTATGCTATCTACGCGCCCGCCCATCACACGCCCGACAAGGTGCAGGCGACGGCGGCGGCGGCCGAAGCCGACAAAGGCGACGAGCCAGCGGCCTGGTCAGTGCAGCCAAAACATGCGCCCGATAAACACGGGTGACCCGATTGTTCTGCAAGAGCCGGAGCAAGTGTTCGCCAAGCTCAAGACCTTGCTCCGGAAAGTCGATGCAAGATCAGTCGGCGAAACCTGGAGAAGCATCGGAAGCCTGATCGATGTGTCCTCCCCGCAAGAATGTAAAATTGCGGCCGATGGCGACCTTCTCTGAAAATAGTGCATCTCGTTGATTTTTGCGGGAAATTCACCCCTATACTGGGGTCACCCTTGGCCGCAATTTTACATGATAGGCGTCAGACCGTCTTAGAGCGTGCAGCGGCGGCGAGCTGACATTTGTTCAGAGGGAATTGCGCGAAGTATAGAATAGCTAGAGCGTTTATTATTTAGATGAACGCTCTAGTGCCGTCCGTCATTGATT
>PLSD01000058.1 GCA_003164135.1 Acetobacteraceae bacterium | reverse complement strand
TATGCAAAGTCAATGACGCGACACAGTAGGTTCCTCGCTCGCCTTGAGTGACGCCTGAATTTGCATGGCGGGTAAAGCCGCGGACGTGCATTTCATAGATTATCAGATCATGGCTATGTCGGGGAGTGCGGGAAGTTGGTTTGCCGGCTGGTGAGCGGTGTGGGGGCAAAATACCCAGGGGTGCCCGCCCAGCATTGGAGCCGGGCAAACATGCAGCGATGCGGCTGTGGCCGGGCGGGAAGAAAATGCCGCGCGCGTAGGGATCCAACAGAATTTTTTGCGGATCAAATCTCGCCCCGCTTCGTGGAGTATTCGCCCCGCTGATCCGGTAGGCATAATATACCGCCTTTGCCGCTACATGAAGCGGCACGCGCTTATGCCAAACCGGGCCTGTCTTGTTGCTTCGGGCATCGAACGGGATAATGGCGATGGGTGCTAAAAAATTCCACTTATCGTAGAGGAGCAGCGAGACTTCCTGTGCATCTTTAGAATAAATGGAAAAGTAGTAGGATTTCTCTTCCTCGATCCAAGAGACGCCAAGCGGCAAAGAAGACCCGCCGCTATTCGTTCTTTCGCTGCCCATGCTTCTTATTCATCTCCAGGGTTATTTGGCATCGACCATCACTTCTGAAAAATGACAGAGGCAGCAAAGTCACGACCTCAGCACAAATCATCGAGGGGCCCGTCAGGGGAGATCCGGGCACCAAACTTCAGATCCAGGTCAGATTTTGACTTCAAGGAGGTTCTCGACGCTCGTAACACCGGGGGCAGCCCAGGCAACCTGTTCGGCCTGCTCCTTCTCATTCCAGCTACGTACCTGACCTGTGAGGGTCACGTTGGGGCCGTCGACAGCCACGGTGATATTCTGAGCTTCCACATAGGCACTCCGCAGAAAGGCGGCTCCGATTTTTTCCTTGATATCGACCGGATTGATCAACGACTTGACGATGAGCTTGTTATCGACCCTGGTTACACCGCTCAGCCGAGCAACGTGTTGTTCTGCATCGACCTTATCAAAAAAGTGCTCGACCTCCCCTTCCAGCGTTATGATCCCGTGTGACACGCTGATTCTGATGCGTTCGGCAACGGTCGGCTGAGACCATCTGATGATGTCAGCCGCCCGCTTACCGATCTCGTCATCGTGGCATTTTTGATTGCTGGGCACACGCACCTCAATCTCATCAGCGACGGCTTCGACCCCTTTCACCTGCCGGGCGGCAACGACAGCTGCTTGCTTCTGCTCTAAGATCGAGACGTGCCCTGAAAGCGTTACAATGGCAGCTTCGGCCGTAACCCCAATATGTGCCGCGTCAATACGTGGCTCCCATTTCAGTGCGGCGATAACGTCTTCCTGTAACTTACTATCGGTGGTCATTTGAGCCTCCCCTCCGTTCCAGGTGCCCCGGAACAGGAGCCCTAAAAAAAGCTAATCATGGATAATGCGCGAACTTGGTACATTGATCCGGATCAATACCCCTTAATGCTCGGGAGTCCCCCCTGCGCATTTGAGTCCCGTACAAGCATAGCATTTATTTCTGCCGGGTCATGGACAATGTTGCGCCGCACCTCACGCATCACCGAGACAGATACCGAGGCCACGTGCAGTGCGCATCAAGGTGCCGTCCGGCTCCACACGTCTTGGGCTTTCAATCGCGGTGGCGAGCGGTATGTCGACGACGCGCCGGTTCTGCCAAGCGACCATTCGATCGAAAATACCTTCGGCGATGAGGTCAACGGCATGAACGCCGAAGGCCGAGGCAATCAACCTGTCGCTCCAAGTCGGCTGGCCGCCGCGCTGAACATGGCCAAGGACGGTGACACGGGTTTCGGCGCCCGTGAGTTCGGCAATCACTTCGCCAAGGATATGGCCGATGCCTCCGTAGGTTGTGGTGCCGCCCGCGTGCTGTTGCCGCACACTCCCTCCGGCCGGGGCTGGTACGGCCTCCGCGACCATGATGAGGGCAAAGTTACGTCCACCCCGCCGTAGCTGGTCGATACGCTGCGCCACCAGCTCGATCGTGTAGGGAATCTCGGGGATTAGAATAATATCAGCACCACCGGCAATGCCGGCGGCAAGGGCGATATGGCCTGCATCGCGGCCCATCACCTCGAGGATCATTACCCTGTCATGGCTTGCCGCGGTTGGCTGCAACCTGTCAAGCGCTTCGGTGGCGACCATCACCGCGGTGTCATATCCCACCGAGTTTTCCGTTGCCCCAATGTCATTGTCGATCGTCTTGGGAATACCCACAAAATTAATGCCACCCTCTTGGGCAAGCTGTCTTAGAATTCTAAAACTCCCGTCGCCACCGACACCGATCAATGCATCGATTCCGAGTTGGCGGACACCATCGATGACCTCCTGCGACCTGTCCATAAGGGTGCCATCCGGCATGGTGAAGGCGAAGGGGTTTCCTTTATTCGTGGTACCGAGGATGGTGCCGCCCTGCCGCAGGATGTTGTTGTTACATACCCCCATGTCGAGCTCCTCGAACTCGACCGGGCGCCGCAGTAACCCCATGGTGCCATGGCGGATGCCATAAACACGCCAGCCGTAACCTTGCACGGCTCGGGCGACCACCGCACGGATAACCGCGTTAAGGCCAGCGCAATCACCGCCGCTGGTTAATAGCCCGAGTGTCTTCCTCGGCAGGGCCGGCGTCGGGTGGGCGCTCTCACGCACGGCTTTGGGCATTATGTGGTCCTTCTTTTCATTCAGACTTGTGTCTCAATCCAGCAGCTGGCGTCCGAAATTAATATCGACTCCTTGGTGAGGAGTGCCGCCAGTCCAAGAAAGGCAGGGAACTCATGGGTGATGACGTAGGTGGGGATGCTTTCGAGGAGCGCCCGCATCCGGCCTTTTTCTTCGAATCGGGCGCGAAAGCCACTTGCCGCAAAACCGGGCCCCAGCTTGGGCACGATGCCTCCGGCGATGTAGATACCACCGCGCGCATTGAGCGTTACGGCCGGATTGCCAGCGATGGTCCCTAGCATTTCACAAAACATCTCGACGGCCTTGCGACACCGTGGTCCTGCCCGCCGATTTCTGGGTCAGTGATCTGAGTGGGCGAATAGGAAACGGCCGGGACACCGTCAATTTCAGCCAGCATAGTGTAGAGATTGACGATCCCCGGACCCGACAGAACCCGCTCCGCCGAGACGTGACCGAAGCAAGAGCGCATCCGTTCGAGTACAAGACTTTCACGCGCCGTTGCCGTTGCCATCGTGACGTGCCCACCCTCACCCGACAGTGCGAACCAAGCGCCGCCTGCCGGCAGCAGCCCACTAACCCCAAGCCCAGAACCTGGGCCGATGACGCCGATTGGCGCGCCCGCCATCCCTCTACCACCACCAATAGCGATGCGGTCATTGGCTTTGAGATGGGGCACCGCCGCAGCAACCGCCATGAAGTCATTGACCACGACTAACCGGTCTACAGCTAACCAGCACCGTAATTCGCTAATCGAGAACGCCCAGGGATGGTTGGTCAGTGCCACTTGATCACGTGTGACCGGGCCAGCGACGGCGAAAGCCGCCACCTGCAAGCGCTCACCGCCCAAAGTGGTGAAATGTAACGCCTCTCCCAAATAGGCCGTAATCGCATCTTTAATCGAAGCGTAGTTCGCGCAAGAAAACACTTGCACTCGCTCGACGTCTCCTTTTGTGCCAAGGAGCGCAAACCGGGCATTTGTTGCCCCGACATCAGCGATAAGGGAAGCTAGAGCCAAAAAGTATCCTCCAAACCACGAGAACAAGTGCAGGAGACGACATTTGCATTAGGTTACTAATCCTTTATATTTTTTAACCGGGCATAAAGCTTTAGGCATTGATCTGGATCAATGCGATCCTCGTCCTGGCCAGATGTTTGGGATGCAGTCATCTACTAAAGCGTAACTTTTCCGGCAGGGAAATCTCTGATCCCATAAATAAGGTTTTCTGATCCGATGGAAAGTAAAACTTGATACAGATCAAAACAAGGCGATTGAAGCACACCCAAGAAGCCCGTAAAATCCAACGAAAATTGTGAGCGTCACCCCCAAAAGAGGCGGGGTGTAATCATACTGTAATCATACATGGTTCTGCGGTTGATTTGAGTCAATGCGCCTTACTGTACTTTCGAATACACATTGTTTTCTTTCACGTGCCGTGTGCTGGCGCACTTCGTTTTGGAATATAAAGATCGGAGGACTGCCAATGCGAGTACTTTTCATATCGTCTGAGGTTTATCCTCTTATCAAGACCGGCGGGCTCGCAGACGTGAGTGCGGCGCTGCCGGCAGCACTGGCCGAGCTAGGCGTTGATATTCAACTACTACTCCCGGGCTATCCCAAGGCCCTTGAATTTGCTGCTAAAAAATCGGTGCAAATTGAAGTGGCGGATTTCATGGGGGTGGGTCCGATGCGGCTGATCTCCGCGCGCACACCGGACACAAACTTGCGGATCTGGCTCGTCGACTGTCCTTCGCTGTATCAACGGTCAGGCGGCCCATACCAGGATGGGAATGGGCACGACTGGCCCGACAATGCGCTGCGTTTCGCGGTGTTCAATCACGTCGCGGCGCAACTTTCACGCGGCTTGTTGTTACCTGATTGGCGGGCAGACATTGTACACGCCAATGATTGGCATACCGGTCTGGTGCCCATGATTTTGGCCGAAACCCCCGGTCAGAGGCCCGGCACGTTGCTGACGATACACAACCTCGCCTTTCAGGGCGTGTTTCCCATTGACATCTATCCCCGGTTAGACCTCCCTGGCGGCAACGTTATCCCGGATGGGTTTGAGTTCTATGGCAAAATATCTTTCCTCAAGGCCGGCCTCAGCTATAGCGATCGCCTGACAACCGTGAGCCCCACCTACGCGCGGGAGATACTTACTGCCGAACATGGCTGCGGCCTTGAAGGACTGCTGCAATATCGCAAGAACGATTTGGCTGGCATTCTCAATGGCGCGGATTACCACATTTGGGATCCCGCAACCGATGCTCATCTCCCCGCTAACTTTAATTTGCAAGACATTGCAGGCAAGCGCGTATGCAAGACGGCATTGCAAGCGGAATTGGGTCTTGAGCCGGAGCCGGAAACCCCGCTTATCGTTCTCGTGAGCAGGCTCACGGAACAGAAAATGGCGGATGTGGTTGCCGATGCATTGCCCAGGATCATCGGCAGTGGCGCCCAATGCGCCGTGATCGGGAATGGCGATCGCGGCATTGAAGAGCAAATTGAGGCAGCGGCGCGCCAATATCCCAACCGGATCGCGGTTCGCATTGGCTACGAGGAGCCGCTGGCGCACCGGGTTATGGCGGGCGGCGACATCTTGCTGCATCCCTCACGCTTCGAGCCCTGCGGACTGACGCAACTTTATGCGATGCATTACGGCACTTTGCCCATCGTGAGAAACACAGGCGGGCTGCGCGACACTGTCGTGGACGCGACCGAACTCTCGATCCGTGAGAGCACTGCAACCGGGTTTACGTTTGAAGGCGTAAGTACCACAGAGATGCTTGACTGCATCGAACGGGCGCTCGCCCTCTACCAGCAGCCTTTAGCTTGGCGTAAAGTGCAGCGGCAGGCGATGGCGCAGGATTTCGGTTGGGCGAAATCGGCGCATCAGTATCTTGCGCTTTACCACGATCTGGCACCCTTTGACGCCGCAAGACCGGAAGCCATAATTGACGATTGTGTACGCGAAAAGGCTGCCGGCTAGGAGGTAATTAACGTGCAATTGCACTTGGCCATTATACCGGGATCGCGAAGTGAGAGTGCCGCATAGACAAACAGGAGAAAGCATAAGCCGCTGTAGGTGCTGCATTGGCGGTGCCCACGCAGCAGGCGGAGATTGCATCCCGGACAAAATTGAAGGACAGTCTATGAGAGAACAAACACGGGGGCAGTCACTCGGAGGAGCTTCTTTTATTCATGGACGTTGATGGCTTTGATTACCTGGCTGAGCTTGCTCTGGATATGTATTCGTCGTGGAATCACGCAGCCGACCAGGTATGGCTGCAGCTGGATCCCGTGCTGTGGGAGCTGACGCATAATCCATGGGTCGTCCTACAGACGGTTTCGCGGGAAAAACTCAAGCGTATTTTAGCCGACCCCGCTTTCCGACAAAGCGTTGAAGATCTGGTGCAAGCGAGGCGGGATACCGCGGCGGCCCCCGCGTGGTTTCAGCAAGCCTACCCGCAATCTCCACTGACCTGTGTTGCCTACTTCAGTATGGAGTTCATGTTGAGCGAAGCCTTGCCCATCTATTCAGGTGGACTTGGCAACGTCGCGGGCGACCATCTCAAGGGCGCTAGCGATCTGGGCGTGCCCGTGATCGGCGTGGGGTTACTCTACCAGCAAGGATTTTTTCGCCAGATCATCGACAAGGCCGGTGCGCAACAGGCCCTTTTTCCGTATAATGATCCTGGACAGTTGCCGATCACGCCCTTGCGTCATGCAAACGGCGAGTGGTTGCGGTTGGAAATCGCGTTGCCTGGTTACTCGGTCTGGCTGCGCGCCTGGCAGGTCCAGGTCGGCAGGGTGAAGCTTTACCTGCTCGACAGTAATGATGCCGCAAATTTCCCGGCGCATCGAGGGATTACCAGCGAGCTGTATGGTGGCGGGCCGGAGCTGCGCCTCAAGCAGGAATTGCTCCTCGGGATTGGCGGATGGCGGCTGCTTGACGCGCTGGGTCTCCACCCTGAAGTTTGTCACATCAATGAAGGGCATGCGGCCTTCGCAGTACTGGAGCGCGCGCATAGTTTCATGCAGGCAACCGGGCAGAACTTCGCAGTCGCGCTGGCCGTGACGCGAGCGGGAAACCTCTTTACTACCCATACGGCGGTGGCCGCGGGCTTCGACCGTTTCGTACCGGCCCTCATTGAGCAATACCTCGGTCGTTACGCCGAGCAGAGGCTTGGCATAACACTCCACGAGTTGCTGGCTTTGGGCCGTCAGAACCCAAATGACCCATTGGAAAATTTCAACATGGCCTATCTGGGGGTCCGTGGGAGCGGCGCGGTAAATGGGGTGAGTTCCTTGCACGGGAGAGTCAGCCGGCACATCTTTCAACCGCTCTTTCCGCGCTGGCCGCACGCTGAAATCCCGGTCGGACATGTGACGAACGGTGTTCATATGCCAAGCTGGGATTCGGCCGCAGCTGACAAGCTTTGGACAACGGCTTGCGGAAAAAACAGATGGCTCGGGACGGCGGAAATGATGGAGCAGGACATTCGTTGTGTCTCTGGCGTCAGTCTCTGGAAACTCCGTAACGAATCAAGAGCGACACTGGTTCAATACGCGCGCGATCGACTGTCCAAGCAACTGACTGCGTCCGGCGCGTCGCCCGAGGCGATTGAGCGTGCGAAGCATCTATTTGATCCCAACATTTTAACCCTGGGCTTTGCTCGCCGCTTCGCGACCTACAAGAGACCGGACCTGCTGCTGCAGAATCGTGCGCGTCTGTTGCGCCTTTTGGGCAATCCCGACCGCCCGGTACAACTCATCATCGCCGGCAAGGCCCATCCGGAAGACTTGGCAGGCCAAGCCCTTATCCAGGAATGGATACAATTCATCCGGCGCCCCGAGGTACGCCCGCACGTAGTTTTCCTCGGTGACTACGACATGTTGTTAACGGAGCAACTGGTGCAGGGGGTAGATGTCTGGCTGAACACGCCCAGGCGCCCCTGGGAGGCATGTGGAACGAGTGGCATGAAAGTACTCGTCAACGGCGGCATCAATGTCTCGGAACTGGATGGCTGGTGGGCGGAAGCCTACACGCCTGAAGTAGGGTGGGCGTTGGGCGACGGCCAGGAGCATGACAATGATCCCGCTTGGGACGCGGTCGAAGCCCAGGCGCTTTACGACTTGCTCGAATACGAGGTGATCCCGGAGTTTTATGCCCGAGATGAGAATGGTATTCCCACGGCATGGGTCAACCGGATGCGGGAAAGCATGGCGCAGCTGACACCGCGCTTCTCTACCAACCGCTCGGTAAGCGAATACACTGAGAAGTATTACCTGCCGGCTGCTGCCGCTTATCAGTCGCGCATGGCGAATAAATGCGAAAAAGCCCTGAAAATGGTCGATTGGCAGTTCAACTTGAACCAGAAATGGGCCGCGCTACGCTTCGGCGAAATACAGCTTGAGACAGAGGGCGATCACCACATATATAAAGTGGAGGTGTATCTTGACGACCTCGACCCTAACGCTGTGCGGGTAGAACTATACGCGGACGGCGTTGTTGGCAACGCGTCCGTACGGCAGGAGATGACGCGCATTAGCCCCTCGCCCAGCATGACAGGGGGTTACGTCTATACTGCGTCTGTGCCTTCATCTTGCCCAATGGCGGACTTTGCGGCGCGCGTGACACCGGACCTCGATGGTGTGGCGATCCCACTGGAAGATGAACACATTATATGGCAGCGGTGATATTCGCCAAACTTCTTGTTCAAATCACAATATGTAGTTTGAACATAACACAAGAGGACGTTGATGCCTGACGATCATCTCGACAATGCGACAATTTCTGCGTTGGTAGATGGCCGGCATGGTGATCCTTTTGCTGTGTTGGGGCCGCATGCAGCACCCACAGGGGTGGTAGTTAGAGCCTTGCTACCCGGAGCGCGCAAGGTAGAAATCATGGCTCGGCATAGTGATGCCGTGGTTGCGACGATGACGCCGGTCTATCAAGATATTTTATTTGAAGCCTGGCTCAACAACCAGGAACCATACCGGCTCAAAATAGATTGGAACGGCGCTGAACAAATCACTGAGGACCCATATTCATTCCCGCCTTTGCTGAGCGATTTTGACCTGCACCTGCTGGAAGAAGGGACGCATCACGACCTCGCGCGTTGTATGGGCGCGCAACTGGTGACGATTAATGAGACACCGGGTGTCCGCTTTGCGGTCTGGGCGCCGAATGCACGGCGCGTCTCAGTGGTTGGTGACTTTAATAGCTGGGATGGCAGGCGGCACCCGATGCGCTTGCGCCATAATGCCGGGGTATGGGAACTTTTCATCCCCCGGCTTGGTTCTGGTCTCGCCTATAAATACGAGATCCTCGGCCCGCACGGACTATTGCCGTTGAAGGCCGACCCGATCGCCAGGCAGACGGAAATTCCGCCAGCAACAGCCTCGATTATTTCTGATCCCCTTATGCCGGCCCAACATGCGGCGCCATTACGGCAGACGGAAACACCGGGGTTGGACAAGCCACTGTCAATTTATGAAGTTCACGCGCCGTCCTGGATGCGCCACTTCAATGGAAAATCATACAATTGGGACGAGCTTGCGCAACGGTTGATCCCCTATGCGTCCGACCTTGGTTTTACGCATATAGAGTTGATGCCCATAATGGGGCATCCATTTGGCGGCTCCTGGGGGTATCAGCCGCTCAGCCAGTTCGCGCCAATGCCGGCGCTCGGTACGCCGCAGGATTTTTTCCGCTTTGTGGACCGTTGCCATGAAGCCGGGTTAGGCGTGATTCTCGACTGGGTTCCGGCACATTTTCCAAATGATACCCATGGTCTCGCACAATTCGACGGTACGCCGCTTTATGAACATGCCGATCTACGGGAAGGATTCCACCAGGATTGGAATACCCTCATCTTCAACCTCGGCCGCAATGAGGTCCGGGAGTTTCTCATTGCCAGTGCATTATTCTGGTTGGAGCATTTCGGCGTTGACGGGATACGGGTGGATGCCGTCGCCTCGATGCTTTACCGCGACTATTCCCGCAAGGCAGATGAATGGATCCCGAATATTTATGGCGGACGGGAAAATCTCGAGGCCGTCAGCTTTTTACGTGATCTGAGTAAGTTGATTGAATACCGCTGCCCAGGAGCCTTGCTCATTGCCGAGGAATCGACGGCATGGCCCGGCGTTACCCGCAGTGCCGCTGATGGCGGACTTGGCTTCACCCATAAATGGAACATGGGCTGGATGCATGACACCCTGCAATACATACAGGAAGACCCAATCAACCGGCGTTATCACCATGATGAAATGACCTTCGGCCTGCTTTATGCATTTTCCGAACGCTTCATACTGCCTATTTCTCATGATGAAGTGGTAAACGGCAAACGCTCGCTGTTGGGCCGTATGCCTGGCGATGACTGGCAGCGCTTTGCCAATTTGCGCGCCTATCTGGCCTTTATGTGGACACATCCGGGCAAAAAATTATTGTTCATGGGCTGCGAATTTGGTCAGCCTTCTGAGTGGAATCACGATGCCCAATTATCCTGGCATCTTCTGCAATATGACGCGCATCGTGGCATTCAGGGCACAGTACGCACACTGAACCAGGTCTACCGCAATGAGCCAGCTCTATATGAACGCGATTTCGATACCGGCGGCTTTCGTTGGGTGATCGGTGATGACCGCGATCAAAGCATCTTCGCGTATTTGCGGTTTGGACATGAAGGTACGCCACCTGTGTTGGTTGTCTGCAACTTTACACCGGTACCACGCTACAATTACCGTATCGGCGTGCCGGATACCCGCCAGTGGCGTGAGATTTTTAATTCGGATGCTAAAGGCTTCGGTGGTAGCGATGTCGGCAATGCCGGCCCCCTGACGCCTGAGGAAATCTACAGCCATGGCATGACAGCATCAATTGAACTCACGCTGCCGCCGCTCGCAACGATCATTCTACGTCAGGAGAGCTAAATGCCTGTGACGATCGAAAAATTGCACTCGGGAAAACCCAGCCCCTTAGGCGCCACCTGGGATGGGCTTGGCGTAAATTTCGCCGTGTTTTCAGCAAATGCTGAGCGTGTTGTGTTGTGCCTGTTCGACCCCTCCGGCCGGCGTGAAATTGCGAGGTTCGATCTTCCGGAATGTACGGATGAAGTATTTCATGGATACCTTCCAGATGCGCAGCCCGGACTGGTCTATGGATATCGTGTGTACGGTCCTTACCAACCTGATGCTGGCCATCGCTTCAACCCCAGCAAATTATTACTTGACCCTTATGCCAGGAAATTGGCAGGTAATCTGCTTTGGTCAGATTCTTTGTTCGGGTATCGCGTCGGCTCGGCGCGAGGGGATTTATCCTTTGACAAGCGTGACAGCGCTTCGGCAATGCCAAAAGCTGTGGTGGTGCATGACACCTACCCTTGGGGTGATGACGCTCCACCAAACCATAAATGGAAAGACACCGTAATTTATGAAGCACATGTCCGCGGCCTGACAATGCGGCGGGATGATCTTCCCCTGAATGAACGGGGCACCTTCGCCCGGCTGGCCGATCCACGATTTGTCGAGCATTTGGTAAAACTCGGCGTCACTGCGATAGAACTTCTCCCCATCCATGCCATCCTACAGGATCGTGTTCTGGTCACGAAAAAGCTGCGCAACTACTGGGGATATTCAACGTTATCCTTTTTTGCGCCAGAGCCGGATTATTTATCGGCCCCCGATGGTGGGCTGAACGAAGTGCAGATTGCCATCAGGCAGTTGCACGCTGCCGGCATCGAAGTGATTCTGGACGTGGTGTACAACCATACCTGCGAGGGCAGCGAAGTGGGCCCCACGCTCTCCTGGCGGGGCTTTGATAACGCCAGCTATTACCGATCAGTCCAAGACCAGCCGCGGCATTTGATAAATGATACCGGCACGGGCAACACCATCAACATCTCGCATCCGCGTGTTTTGCAGATGGTGATGGATAGTTTGCGGCATTGGGCCAAGGTCTACCGGGTGGATGGATTCCGGTTCGACCTAGGATCAATCTTGGGCCGAAAAGCTGAGGGCTTCGACCCTGGTTCCGGATTTTTCTGCGCCATTCGTCAAGACCCTGTGCTTTCCAAACTTAAACTAATTTCCGAGCCCTGGGATATTGGGCCGGGCGGGTATCAGCTTGGGAATCACCCGCCCGGCTTTGCCGAATGGAATGATAAGTTTCGTGATGGCGTACGCCGCTTCTGGCGAGGCGACCCAAGCCAGAGGTCCGAGCTTTCCGTGCGCCTAATGGGCTCCAGCGATCTTTTCGACCGCCGGCGCCGAAAACCATGGGCAAGTATAAACTTTCTCGCCGCGCATGACGGTTTTACGCTGCAGGATATGGTGAGCTATAATGAAACTCATAATGAAGCCAACGGCGAAGACAATAATGACGGCCATGGGGAGAACCTGTCCAATAACTGGGGCGCTGAAGGTAACACGGATGATCTCGACATCCTCGCGACGCGTGAACGCGTGAAACGTGGCCTGCTGGCGACTTTGCTGTTTTCCCATGGTACGCCAATGCTACTGGGCGGCGATGAGATGGGCCGCACACAAAGCGGTAACAACAATGCCTATTGCCAGGACAATGAAATTTCCTGGTTTGATTGGTCAGCGATTGAGGCGAAAGATGACAATCCCGCAAAGTCGCTCTTTCGCTTTACCAAGCGGCTGATTGAGCTGCGTAAAGCACATCCCAGCCTGCACAGTGAGCAGTTTTTGCACGGCATGATTGAAGTGCTGCCCGGAATTTCCGATGTCGGCTGGTTTGACGAAAAGGGCATTGGACTGACCTCCGAAGCATGGACAGATGCCTCAGCGCAATTAATGGCACTACGCCGGGCAACCAGACATGGCAACATCGTTGATATAACCCTCCTTCTCCTGAATGCAGGCCATGAAGACCGGGAATTTGTGTTTCCTAATTCTGATCTCGCCTGGGAGATAAAACTGGATAGCGCAGCCCCAGATGCTGAACCCAGATTGGCGGGAGACCCGCGTGCAATTGTCGGCGCACATTGCGCGATGTTACTTGGCGTCACCATAACCGCATGAGTGATACGGCTTTACATGATTTAGCCCATGCAGCAGGTATCGAGATCAACTGGCGGAATATTGATGGCAATGCCTCGACCGTGTCGAATGATAGTTTGCGCGCTGTGCTGGCTGCCATCGGATTTCCTGGCGCCAGCCTAAGCCAAATCCGTGAGAGCCTGGAAATTTTACAGCAGGAATCTAATTACTTTGCGTACCCGTTGATAACGGCGGATCTCAACCGGCCGGTTAGCATTGCCGGTGTGCCGGGCCGGTTTCGCATCACGTTGGAATCTGGCTTCATTATCGAAGGTATGGCGAAGCAAGGGCCAAACGGCACTCTAACACTACCCGCTTTTAACGAGATCGGGTATCACCGTCTTGAATTAAATGATGTCATGACCACCATCGCCGTTGCCCCGCCACGCGCCTATACGCTGGATGATGTTGCGCAGAGTAGAAAACTCTGGGGCCTGACGCTTCAGCTCTATGCGCTCCGTCAACAGGGCGATGGCGGTATTGGAGATTTTGCCGCTTTAGCCAATTTCGCAGGCAGCGCCGCCGCCCATGGTGCAGATGCGCTCGCCATCAGCCCGGTGCATGCGCAATTCTCGGCGGACCCAACGCGCTTCAGCCCGTATGCGCCCTCCAGCCGTTCGGCATTGAATGTGCTGTATATCGCCGAACCGGGCACAACCACCGATGTTGAGGCACTGGTCGATTGGCCGGTGGCCGGAGCTGCAAAGCTGCAAGCATTACGTTTATCGTTTGAAAATTTTCGTGACTATGAAGCGCTCACGGCATTCCGGCGTGAGGCGGGAGCCGGGCTGGAGCGGCACGCGTGGTTTGAAGCGATCCAGGCAGTGCTGACACTAGGTCATCCGGCGGCAAAAGATTGGCGGCAATGGCCGGAGGCATATCGCACCCCCGAAAATCCCGCCGTGATGCGGTTTTTGGAACAAAACGTGCATGAGGTTAGCTTCCATGCGTATTTGCAATATCGTGCTGACGAAGGTTTGCAAGCGGCGCAACTGGCTGCGCGTGACGCGGGCATGCGCGTGGGGCTGATCGCAGATATGGCTGTTGGCATGGACCATACCGGCAGCCAGAGCTGGAGCTGTCAGAAAGAGGTGCTTTGTGGACTGGACATTGGCGCGCCGCCGGATGTCATTAATCGCGAAGGGCAAAACTGGAGCATCACAACCTTTTCTCCGCGTGGACTTCGAAAAAGTGGCTTCTCTGCCTTTATCGAAATGATCCGCCATGCGCTTCGCCATACCGGCGGCGTACGGATTGATCATGTGATGGGCCTGGAACGGCTCTGGGTCATCCCTCATGGTGGTAGCTCGCACCAGGGCGCGTATCTCCGTCTGCCGGTTGATGATCTATTGCGCCTGGTTATGCTCGAATCGCACCGCCATAAGGCGGTGATTCTAGGCGAGGATCTTGGTACGCTACCGGATGGCTTTCAAAACAGGATAGATAAGGCAGGAATCTCGGGCTTGCGGGTGATGTGGTTTGAACGGACTGATAGCCATTTTAACCCGCCCTCCACATGGACAAAAACTGCGGTTGCGATGACTACAACGCATGATCTGCCCACCGTCAGCGGCTGGTGGCAAGGCAATGACATCGAGTGGCGCGGTAAACTCGGCATGGGAGGGGACAGCGTCGCAAAGCGCGAGACGGATCGTGCGGAATTATGGGAGGCATTTCAGAATTCTGGCATAACGCAAGCGCCTATACCGGCACCGGATGAAGGCAGTAAGGCCGCAGATGCTGCTTGTGCTTATCTCGGCCTTGCCGCTTGCACTCTGGTACTGTTGCCGGTTGAGGATGCGCTGGCAAAGCCTGAGCAGCCGAATCTACCCGGAACATTTGATCAATATCCAAACTGGCGCTGGCGTCTTCCAGCCCCGGCCGACGAACTGTTGAACCGGCCGGATGTCGCCGCACGACTGACGGCCCTTGCAAAAGCGCGCGCTACGTAATGAATTGCGGCGCCTTGCGGATCGATCATGTCATGGGCTTCGCTGGGCTTTTCTTGGTACAGGACGCCTTGCGCGAGACTCTGGTGAATGCAAAATGCTGTGCTACCGCGTGATGATTCTGGAACGTGCGGGGCATGATTTCATTTCACCATGCAAATATCCAGCTCAGGCGCTCGTCTGAGCCGCGACGCATGATCTCCGCCGCTCACCGGCTGGTGGGCTGGCACGGACGTCGATGAGCGCCACGCGCTCGGTCTGATCGACGAGGCAACCCACGCCAGCCAGCGCGCCTACCGTGAGGACGAGAAAAAGGCGCTCAAACAGGCGCTGGGTAAGCCTTCGGCGAACGCCGCGGTAAGCTAAATTTTTTTATCTTATACCATGTGTGGACGGCCCGTTGGGTTCAAGTAATGCTGGCCGGCAGCGCTGGTTGCAGCCTTCGTGCCAGCACGGTGAGGATGACATCGCCGCTGGCAAGCCCAGCCTCCAGCGCCTCCGCGCAGGCCGCCTCCACCGCCGCCAGGCCGTGCTCCAGCACCGCGGCCAGAATTTTCACAAACTGCCGGTCACCATCGGCCTGGCTCTGCAGTTTGCGCTGTACCTCGGCCAATCCTGCTGGCAGCTCCCAATCCTCGAACGGCGCGCCATTACGCAAGGCTCCAGGCTTGCACAGCAGATTCGGCAAATAATGCCAGGCATTGTAGATAATCTGATCGCGCCTAAAATGCCGCGTATGCTCGGCCACAACCTCATCGCCCAGCAGCACGACGATGCTCTCGGCGTGCGAACGTACCAGCACCTTCTGCCCGGCGGCGCGCGCATCAACGCTGTAGCGGTTATGGCCGGCCATGATCAGGCAGGTGGTGGTGGCGCGCACCGTCTTCTCGACAAAACCATCGAACGGGCCACGCAATTCCATCAGGCTGGCACGTTCTTCCTGGAACACCGACCAGATCGTCCGGTCCTTGAGCTCCGGATGCATCGTGGCCTTGGCATGGGCAATGCACTGGTCTTCCAGCCACACATTCAACTCGGCCACGCTTTTTACCCGCGGCTTGGGCAGGAACAGCCGGTCGCGCATGTTACCCACTTGGTTCTCAACCTGCCCCTTCTCCCAACCCGCGGCCGGCGTGCAGGCGCGGGGCTCCACCAGATGGTGTGAGCACATTTGCAGAAAGCGCCGATTATACTTGCGGGCCTTGCCAATAAAGATCGCCTCCACCGCGGTCTTCATGTTGTCGTAGATGCCGATGCGGCAGACCCCACCATAAAAACCAAACGCCTTGTCATGCGCGTCAAACACCAGCTCCTGGGTCTCGCGGTGATACACCCGCACAAACGGCATCCGGCTGTGGGACAGCTTCATATGCGCCGCCTTGACCACTACCGGCAGGCCCTGCAACGTGATGGTCTCGTGGCTCCAGTCGAACTGATACGCCTCACCAGGCGCAAAGCTCAGCGGCACATAGGCTTTGGCCGGCAGCCGTGTCTGCTCCGCGCGCCAGGATTTTACAAACCGATGCACGCTGTCATGCGCGCCATCATAGCCGCGGCCGCGCAGTTCCTCGAACAAACGCTGCGTCGAGCGCCGCTCCCGGCGCGTCAACTTGGCTTCCAGAGCCAGTATCTCGCTCAAAACAGCTAACCAAACCCCAAGCTTGGGCGCCGGCTGAATACCACGGTCGTACTTGAACGACGTCGCCTGGCCACGAACAACCTTGCGTACCGTCGCCCGTGAAACCGACAGGCAGCGCACAATCTCCTTGATCGGCAAATGCTCCTCAAAATACGCACGCCGGATATCACCAATCAAATCCACCCCGATCATCCCCCAAAATATCCCCCCGGCCCGTTAGAGGCCGCAGGAAGAATGTTGACATAAAAACGTCAGAGGGGTCGGTATTGGACGCGAAAATGACCCCTCAGGAAGTCAACATTGCACGCGATTTTACAGTCAAGCCGCGCTCCGGGCAGATGGCGCCA
>PLSD01000109.1 GCA_003164135.1 Acetobacteraceae bacterium | reverse complement strand
CGTACCTTTGCCGGGATGAACCCTAGCATTTGGCGACCGTAGGAGTTAAATTGACAAAATTACCTATTATGTCATATATTAGTTTTGTGACATAAATTAGGTATTTAACATGACTCAAGCAAGCTTAACGATAGCGCCCAATGGTCGGATTGTGATCCCAGCCAACATGCGGGCTGAACTCGGCTGGCAAGGTGGTGGAAAGCTTCTTGCGCGCTTAGTCGATGGTACAGTCGTCCTTGAACCTGTAGATGCTGCCATCCGCCGTGCACAGGAATTAGTGAGCCACTATGTGCCCAAAAACTCGGGCCTCGTTGATGAGCTCATCTCAGAACGCCACACGGCGGCCGAGAATGAGTAATGCCGTCTTGGATAGCTCTGCGGTATTAGCCCTACTGCTCGCGGAACCTGGCGCCGATAAAGTACGATCAGCACTGCCAGGAGCCTTACTTTCAACTGTGAATTTTGCCGAAATCGTCAGCAAGCTTTGCGAGCGGGGGATGCCTGCCTATCAAGCGCGGGCAGCAATTGAAACGATTGGTGTTGAAGTCGTCGATTTTGACCTGGATCAGGCTTGTCTCACTGGTGATCTGCGAAACCGTACGCGGTCCGCTGGCCTCTCCTTGGGAGATCGCGCGTGTCTTGCGCTTGCATCGAGCCGAAAACTTCCGGCGATAACCGCAGATACAGCCTGGACCACCCTGCCCGATTTCGAGGTCGTCGCGATCCGCGGTTCAGGGACTTAATGCCGGCGAAGCGGGACAGCGTAGATACTTGCTCCCTGCACAGAACAAAAGTGGGCAGTGCCACGGTGCTCGGGCGCGTCAAAAGGTGGCGCCTCGCCATGCTCGCCCTTCGGGCTGCGCGTGGCTCCGGTGCCGCTGCGCGCTTTTGACCCGCCCTGTGCGCCGGGGCGTTCTGAACCTAGCGGGGCGAAGGGCACCCGCCGTTCATCAACCCGCCTCCGGCGGCTCGAACAAAGGGCATTTTCTAAAAATAGCCAGCAATTAGGCAATATTTATTGCTGGCTATTCGAATGATCTGGCGAATCTCCTTAAGTTTCTATATGTTGCCAGCAATACAGCAACTAACATTGCTGGCAATTTGGCAACACGGCAATGAGGCAATATGAAAACCGTAGCGATTTTGAGCCAAAAGGGCGGCTCAGGCAAAACCACCTTGTCCTTGCACTTGGCCGTTGCAGCTCACCAAGCAGGGCATGTTGCCGTCGTGATAGACCTCGATCCCCAGGCCAGTGCTGCGGGGTGGAAGGATAGCCGCAAGGATGAAATCCCCGTTGTGATATTCGTCCCGGCCTCTCGGCTTCCGCAGGCGATCCAGGCGGCCGAGGGCGGCGGCGCAGATATAGCGATCCTCGACCACCGCGCCCCATTCGGGAGAGGTCGCCCTTGCCGCCGCCGAAGCAGCTGACCTGATTCTGATTCCGTGTAGGCCGGGTATTCTTGATCTACGTGCCATAGGAACAACGGCACGTATCGTGAAACTGGCCGGCAAATCAGCCTATGTGGTTCTCAATACCGTGCCAGCACGTGCGCCGAATATTTTGGCCGATGCGCGGGCGGCCGTAGCAGTGCATGGGCTTAATGTGGCGCCGGTCGCTTTGCAGCAACGCGCCGCCTATGCTCACTCGTTGACAGCAGGGCTGACCGCCCAGGAATACGAAAAGGACAGCAAGGCAGGTGACGAGATAACTTCGCTTTACACCTGGCTTCGGAGTGTGATTGTTTGATTGCCAAATTGCTGTATTGCCAGCAATACGGCAATCAGGCATTCTGGCAATCATTCGATTCTCCCGGCACGGAAAGGAGCCCCTTATGAGCGCAAAGCGCCCCAGCCTCGCCGAGACCATGCGCCAAGCCGTCCAGGTTGATCCGCCATCTACGGCAGCGCCGATTCCAGCCCCTCTAGCAGTTCAGCCTGTGGCACCACACCCACCCAAACCAGACACTACAACACGACCGCCTGGCTTCTATGCCGCAACGCGGGCAGGGAAGAAGAAGGTCACAGCCGCACTGGACCCAACCACACACAAGCAGCTCAAGAGCCTGGCCGTTGACAAAGAGGTAACGACTGAGGCGTTGCTGGCCGAGGCGATTTCCGACCTTTTGGTAAAGCACGGTATCAATCGGAGCGTCTGCGGATAAGATCGCGCTCCACGTCGGCCAGGCCGCCCACTACGGCCAGCACGAGCCGCCCCGTGCTAGTCCCGGTATCTGCCCACGGTTCGGCCGGTGGCCAGAACCGCGCGCCAGCATAGGCGAGAGGCGGGCCTTTTTATCGCAACGGACCGGCTCTGTTGCGACTAAGTTAGAAGCACAATACAATTTATCTAAGATAGGAAGTGTCGGGGGATGATTATGGGGCGAATTGTCTGGTCGACTAGGGGCGGGATCATCGGGTGCATACGACCACCTCTGAGTGGATCATATCAAATTCTAGTTGCGATCGTTTTCACTATTCTTCTAGCGGGGATGCCCAAACAGAGTTGGGCTGCTCCCGCAACAACGGTACCCTCGAGTCCGTTGTCTTTTGTCGCGGGAACGACGACGGACTTTACCGGGACTGAGCTGGCATCGAATGGGGTATTCGATACTGATACCGATGCATGGTCCCCTGTAGCCCTGGCAGCCATAGAAAAGTGCAAAGCGGATTCGGATCGCAGCGAACGTGTTGGAGATGTGGCCATCTCGATCTCCGCCGTTGACCATGGTCCCTTGTGCGACGTCTTGATGACTTACTCGGCCCCTGACACGCCCGCGAGCATTATTAAGTACTGGTACGGATCAGACGCCAAAGGCAATCGGTCAAATCTTTATATTCAAGCTGGGATTATTTCCGGCAAGACCGTGCTCCTTGTCTCGCAAATGTATTTCAACTCTGAAGATCAAGGTTGCGGAGATTGCATAAGCACCAATACTCTTACCGTCCTGTTTCCGTACGGACGCGGGCAGGCGATTAATCTCAATAGCCAGAGATGGGATATCAAGCCGGCCATCCAGAACGACACCTTGTACATTTCAACTATGCTCGGAACGGGAGGATGTGAGGTATGCGGCATCAACGTCATGCTAAAGCTGCACTACATGCCTAAAACGGACACTCTTGGCACGGATCCGGAAGATTTGAGAAGTGTTGCTGTTTGGGAGATCCTCATGAGTGGGGCCTTGTTGGGTGATGAGGACCACCCAGGAGCCCCTTGGTACTCCTCTGTATTGCCCCCCGATGCAGGACCACAATCACCTTTCGACGGGTTATCCATAGCCCAAGTTTTCCCTGGAGTCCTGCCACCTGGACAAAAGAACAGCAATGACGACTTCCCTGAAGCTCTCCCACCCGGACAACCAGACATTAAGGACGACAATTACCACTACCTCAAGCTGACTGCGGACGAAACCAACACAATCCTTCAGAATAATGGTCCACCTTGTAGCCCAGGAGACATGGGGCGTGCCCTTCTCGGCACTGGTTTAATCAGCTGGATGTTCGACCGGCTGCGTGAATCTCCGGGCTACCGATTTTATAATACCGCTTATTTTTTTGCTTATAGCGAAGGCGCGCGACAGTCTTACGACAATCTCGGCAACCCTACCCCTCCTATAACCCAGGAACTACCGCTGCTAGCCCTCTCCATTCCGATGAGCGCTCTAGAGAAGATCAATCCGGACTTTGGGAAAGGGGAGAGTGACCCGATGTCGGCAGTGGGGCAAGATGGGATGTGCCTCAATGCCTATGCCAACAGTATCAATAATGCCAATGCCTATGCCAACAGTATCTTTAATGCCTATGCCAACAATATAAATAACTCCACCAATATTCCATCGAACGAGCCAACCGATGTATTTTCAAACTCAAACCCTGGGTTGATGTGGGTTCTGAGTCAGGACCAGCTTGCTCCGTACGTTCGCGTTTTTCTGGCCAATGGTGGCAAGATTTGGATTAACCCGGAATGGTCCGACCTCACCCTCCCCGGCATTGGGGCACTGAGCAGCAACATCGTCGAGAACCAAGGGCAATGACATTTCATCAGAGCGCGCAGCGCCGTGCTACCTGGCCCGAAGTAGGAGCCGAACCCACGACCTAGCGATTAGTTATCATCCTCGGGAGAACCATAAAGAACGGTATTACGATCCGGCTCTTCAACACAGCCAGACTTAATAAGGCTAGTATCTGACATGATCGCTTGAAGGACACAGGCAGCTTCAAATATCGAGCTGTAATATCCAACCAGTGGTGACTTCATGCCATCTGGAACCGTTTCAATATCCTTAAGATACTCGTCAGCAGCATCAAAAGCCCTGGTGATCGTGCGAATTTCATTGATGGCAGGGGGAGGAAGGTCGGATAGATTGTTCCAAAGTTCTTCTAGCTGCTTCGGACGCGGTATTCGCAGTTGGGTCGCCGCCATGGCACCAGGAACACTCTCACCCTCACTAGATATCGCCGAAAAACTGAGGCGCGCCGCATTCATTTTTACCGGCTCTACCTCAACCAAAATGTAGGCCATATGTTCAGCTTTGAGGTATAGGTTCAACTTCCGCCGCTGATCATCCTCTTCCCGGCGCCTACTGTGAGTTTTCCTTATATCCCGGATTCGGCGTTTTTCAGGCTGAATGTTCCTTAAACACCGGATTCAGGCGTGCCGATCTTATCGCGGCCCCTCAATATGCGGCAATACTACCCATTTTGTGCGGTTAAAGTACCATGCTGGGGCCGTTTAAACGTTTCCGGCACGGTGGACACCTCACCTCACATTCGCAACGAATCCGGTGTCTTCGGAACCACGTCCGGCATTCAAAGAAAATCATGGCAAAAATGCCAAGGGTCTTCCGTTGAACTTGTCCGGTTTTTAAGGAAAACTGACAATTGGGGTGACATCCTGCGCCTCGTCGCCTCGCTGCAGGCGGGCACCGTCTTGCCATCGGCAATGCTGAAAAGACTAGCCGCCTTCCAGCGCCAAAATCAACTCGATCTCGCCCTGCAGGAGCTGGGGCGCATCGAACGAACGTTGTTCATGCTGGACTGGCTAGAATCACCTCAACTTCGGCAGCTTTGCCAAGCAGGACTAAACAAAAGCGAGCAACGTCATGTGTTGGCCCAGGTGATCTGTACCTTTAAGCAGGGCAGAATTGCTGACCGGGGTCAGGATGCGCAGCAATTCCGTGCATCAGGGCTCAATCTGGCAATCGCTGCCATCGTTCACTGGAACTCGACGTACCTAACTGATGCCCTCGACCACATGAGAGCAAACGGGAGGCATGTGCCTCCCGAGTGGCTCGCCCACACTTCGCCCCTGACCTGGGAGCACATCGGCTGTCAGTTTCCCTAAATTCGTAGACTCGCGAAAGGTAGCGAGAATTATCCCGTATTGAGTAGAATCTTGCGGGTTAACCGATTGAAGAATCGCAATTTTTCCGAGATCCTGAGTCTACTATTTGCAGGTGAGTCTACAGTTCAAAGGAAATTTCCAGTCAGAAAAGTGGATGCAAAATCTGATGGTTACAAAAGCCGCGAGTCTACGAATTAAAGGATTTCGACAGTTGCTTAGCGGCACTTTTTGCACCACGGTCACGAGAACCCCAGCATGACCACTGCGACGCGGCCATCTTTCGGCGGTAAGGCCGCGTCCACCACCAGCACGTCCCCCGACCGAATGCCCCGGCCCGCCAAGGCATTCCCGGCTACCCGAACCGGGTAGCGAGATGGGCGGCGCAGGTCCAACACATCCGCCAGGTCCACCGGCCCCTCAAGATAATCATCCGCCGGGCTGACAAAGCCCGTGGTGTTCCCACCGTCATAGCCGTTCATTTTAGCCCCCGTTCGCGGGGTGAGAACATAACAAGAACTTTTGGCCGCGAGTCCAGACCGCGCTACGCTGGCTCCATGTGTGGCCGCTTCGCGCAATCCAGTCCGCCGGAGGTGCTGGCCCGGCAATTCCGTGTCGCCGGGGCGCTTCCAGATGAGACTCGGCCGAGCTGGAATGTCGCGCCGTCACAGCTTGCCCTTGTTGTCCGCCGGAACCCCGAAACGGGCTTCCGCCATCTTGACCCGCTGCTTTGGGGCCTGGTGCCCCATTGGACCAAAGACCTTAAATCTGCTCGGCGGCCCATCAATGCTCGCGCCGAAACCGTGACCAGCTCCCCCATGTTCGCACCGGCCTACAAGAAGCGTCGTTGCCTTGTGCCGGCTGACACTTGGTACGAATGGAAAGCCCTCGGCCGGGGTAAGCAGCCATATGCCTTTGCGTCTCATGACCGCGAGCCCCTGGCCCTTGCGGGCCTATGGGAGAGCTGGACTCAGACGGGCATGGGAAAGATTCTCCGCACCTTCACAATTTTGACGACCGAGGCCAACCGCCTCGCGGCCACGGTCCATGACCGGATGCCGGTTATTATCCGGCCGGCAGACTGGCCCCTGTGGCTGGGCGAGGAAGAAGGCGATCCTGCAGCGCTGCTGCGTCCAGCATCCGACGAACTGCTGGAAAGCTGGCCGGTTTCGCCGGCAGTCGGAAACATCAGGAACAATGGGCCGGAACTTCTGCGGTCGAATTCACATTCTCAATAGGACACAGACAAAACCGCCGGCCCTGCGCCTTTCATACCGGAACTGGAAATCTGTCGAAGGGCTTTACGTTGACCGAATATTTTTTGATACCTTTGTTGATTGCCAAAGCCGTCCATTCCCATTTTGAGCGGGCGCTTCCTGGAGGAAGTGCTTCCATCCTCCTTAAAGTCCAGGCAAAAAATTGCTTATAGGCATCTTCGTCATGTGGGTACCATTTAGGATTGAGATAAGATGTGTTTAAAACATCGACGATTTCCTCGCCATCATTTTCCATGCACATATTGACGTCAAATTTCTGCGCGATGCCGCTCCAATGGTTCCGCGCATTCTGGCAGAGAACGATACGGGGATGAGGCTCTTTTTCTTGACGCAGATACGCCGTCACGTACCCACTGCCAAAAATGTTGGAATTTTCGTGCCACACTGAACCAACGTCTATTGCCCCCGACAGCAAATATCCGTCATGCAGCAGCATTTGAGCCACTTCTATGCTCTTTAATATGACAATGGCTAGACCATCGTATTGGTTATATGCAAGGGGAGCCGACAAAATTATACTATCTGAAATGAACAAATACTCCGGCTTCGCATCTTTTGGTACGCTTGGCGACCTCTGGGGGTCAAAATGAATATAGGAATCTAGAAGGCTTCTCAATCTCATTAACTTTTGGGAGTCAGTTTTCTCAGCCTCTTTAATGATTTCCTTAAAACCGAGGATATCTAAAAAGGCTACCGCTCTTTCGGAAAAAGGGGCGCGGATTGCCGGCGCATTTGCCATAGGGGTCGTTTGCGTGTTGGACATCTCAAAGCCTCTTAACGAATTGATTTTAACGGTCGATGGCGGGCGGTCGTTACCGCTTGGGCATCTATATGATATTGTGCCCTCGAAAGAAACCTGATCCTAAAGTGGGTAATGCTCGACATTTAAGCGGGGTCTCTGCCCCCGTGTGACGGCAAGGGTGAAGGCGCTCCGCTTCCAGGAGGCGCGGTTTCCCCAGCCTTCCTCCACGCCGCTGCGCTCGATTCCGTGCAGGCCGGGTGATACCCCTCCGCACCCCCTGCCCTGGCCATCACAACCCCCGCCCTCGCCGGGAGGCGTGTTCCAAAAACACATGCGCGTTTTTGGAAAGGATTTTTTGATGCGGGTTCTAGTGGCTTGTGAACGGTCTGGGGTAGTGCGGCAGGCGTTTTCTGCCCAAGGGCACGATGCTTGGTCATGCGACCTCGCCCCTGCAGAGGATCGGAGCAATCATCATATTGTCGGAGATGCTAGGGGCCTGCTCAATGACGGGTGGGATTTGCTCATGGTTGCCCATCCACTTTGCACACGGCTTTGTCTTTCTGGTTTACGCTGGTTGTACGAGCGCGATCTTTGGAAAGATTTGGACGAAGCTGCTGATTTATTCTCCACTTTTTGGAACGCACCAATTGACCGAATTGCAATCGAAAATCCGATCATGCACCGCCATGCAAAGGAGCGGATCGTGAATTTCCAGCCCGCCCGCCAGACGCTCCAGCCGTGGCAATATGGACACGGAGAAACCAAAGCAACGTGCTTGTGGCTAAAAAACTTACCCCCCCTCCTGCCCACGAAAATTGTTGAGGGCCGCGAGGCGCGCGTTCATCGGATGCCGCCGAGCAAGAACCGGGCGGTAGAACGGTCCCGCACATTCGAGGGTGTTGCGGCGGCAATGGCCACGCAGTGGGGCACATTGAACGGGCCGATTGATCTTTTTGATTTCACATGGGAGCCGAAGCAGGCAGTCCCGTCGCCGCGTAAGGCCACGGGAGAACCTGATAATTATAGTTTACACCGCGCAAACTGCGTACTATAGTTATCACATGGTCGAACTACTCCGAAGCGGCACCTTTGATGCGTGGTTTTCACGGCTCAAAGACAAACGCGCTGTTGCAAAGATAGGAGCGCGGATTGACCGCTTGGCGGCGGGCAACCCAGGCGACGTTAAGCCAATCGGCAATGGCTTGTCGGAAATGAGGATCGATTATGGGCCAGGGTACAGGGTTTATTACATGCAACGCGGGCAGATCGTGATCATTCTGCTTTGTGGCGGTGATAAATCAACGCAAGATCGAGACATTGCACAGGCTAAAGACCTCGCGGAAGATTGGAAGGATTGAGTTATGGGCAAGGAAGTTTACAGCCACTACGACACGGCTGATTATCTAAAGACCGAAGAAGATATTGCAGCTTATCTTGAGGCCGTCATGGAAGAAGGAGAAGATGACCCGGCTTTTCTGGCACGGGCGCTTGGGGTAGTGGCGCGCGCCCGCAATATGAGCCAGCTCGCGCGAGAGACCGGCTTGAGCCGTGAGGGACTGAACAAAGCGCTCTCCGGCGATGGCAACCCTACCCTTGGAACTGTGATGAAGGTTGCTAAGGCTCTCGGTTTGCGCATCGGGTTTCGTCCCGCTGCATAATAAGGGTACAGCGCGACGGAGCCTACAGAGGGCGATTGACGCAGTTGTGCAAGACCCCAGTCTTACGCCGGAACAGCGCCACGCCGCCTTTGACCCGCAGCGCCGCACGAAAGAACGAGGGGCTAAATCTGACATCCCAACGGAAAACATCTTAAAATATGCGCTGCATTTTCTGCCTCAATGATCGGCCCGCAAGTAAAGAGCATGTCTTTGCCTTAGCAATTGGGGGAAGCCTTACCACTGATCGGGTGTGTGAGCTGTGCAACTCGACGCTCGGTAGCCGTGTTGACGCTCCACTCACCGACTTTTTCCCCATTCGTATGCGGCGCGCTGATCTTGGATTGGCTGGCAACAGCGGCTCGCCGCCGGATGCTTTTGAAATGCTTATCGGCGTAGCCAAGCTTGCCGAACAACCTGGCCGACGAGTTCAGACGACCATGAACAAGGAGACAGGTAAGTTGGACATCAAGGCGCTTCACCACGCCTCAGATGCCGAGCTGCCCGATGGAACCAAAGTTCGCCAAATTATCATAGACGAAAGAGACGTTGATCAGATCCCAAAAATTATACAAAGGGAAAGAAAGCGGCATGGCGTGCCGCCACTGTCAGATGAACAACTGGCGGCCGAAGTCTTGAAGGCCAAGCAAAACGTTACCACTATCGACAACCCCGCCGTTCTCATCGAGATGAATGTCAGCTTTGCTTATCTACGCCATGCCATGATGAAGATTGCATACGAACTGGCGTTTTTGTGGCTTGGTGAATCGTATCTTGATGACCTGTCTGCGGCCGAGCTGAGGACAGCTATCTGCGCGCCAAACATAACTTCAACAGATGAGATTCCTGGATATCTAGGAGATGCTGTAAACTGCGAAGCCTTTAAGTTGTGGTCCGAAGATAAGACCCACCACATCGCCTATGCCATGGTCGGTAATGGAGGCATCGCCCTAGCCGTTCGTGTTTTCGACATCTATGCGGCTGTTGTATGGGTTACCAAAGATGCCTCCCGATATCTTTTAGGCCGTGACGCAAATGCTGTACTCCGCTTCCTTACCATCGAGCCGGTGAGCGGGAATATACGGGATGTGCCCTTTAATGAAGAACTATATCGCCTCGCGAGAGTGATGACGGAGGCCGCACGGACTGCATGCGCTTCACCGACCGCTTCCTAAAGGCGCTACGTTCAAGAGAGGTCACAGCGTTAAAAGCACGCTATGGCCTTTCTTAGAGGCTTGGAGTGAGTTGATGCTAGCTATGGGATGCCGAGAGCCCCCGAAAATTCAAAATTGGATCATCGCCGGTTTGCCCACGCTCTTGCTTGGGTCGAGAACCAAGAGGCATTAATGACGTGCCCGATGCCTACAGCTCTAACCAAAGGCCCAGCGAGATTTGCAGCGGTGGTTTCCCAACTGTTGTTTAACTCCACCATTGATATTGTCGCCGACGAAACTCTTCTATCATCCTCGGCAACATGCCCGCTGGCGATCCACCGACTTTGAGGATCGTGAGGGCGGCGACCCCGTATTCCAGTCCATTCGCACCTGAACGTAACCGCTGTTGCAGTTTCAAATTTATTTGCAAAAAAGCGAGCAAACAAGATAAAACCGCCGAGTTCATTGGCAAGCCAGATTGGACTCAGACAAAAGCCGGGGACCTCCCCAAAAAGGGGAGTGTCTTCCCACCACCTTTTTATAATTGATCCCAAACCATCTCCAGAGATTCGCCACATGTCAGCCGTGCTGATGGCATCATTCTCGTCGACCAGAACAGCTTCGAGAAACTCCTTCTCGCCGTTATTGATATCGGGAGAAATCCGAGGCCGGGGCCAGAAGTTGGCATTATTTATAAAAACAAATGGCCCCCAATGTACATGGGTAATATTGTCCACTTCAAAATTGCACTGCTCGACTTCATTGGGAAGTTGATTTGCATCAATCTCGCCTCCGCTCTGATGAATAAGAAAAGTGAACTGCATACATCCAGACTGGGGAAGGCCAGAATGGCCGGCTGCGTTCATGCGCTCTTGATAAGCTCGAGTGAGACCATCATGCCATTCGCGCACGCGTGCTTCGATACCATCTGCTACGTTTCCGCCCTTTAAAGCCATATCGATAGCGCCAAGGATCGCGGCGCGCTCAGATAAAGCACAACGCCGAATAACGGGCATCCACTCGGCAGGCGTCGATATAGCTTCGCTCTTAGGTCCGGGCTTCCTGATGTAATATGTGCCGATCTTAATTCCTTGTGGCACACCGTTTGTATCATGGGGGCCAGCTTTTTTAGAACAAATCGGGGTCGATCCATGTGGCGGGACTATGACAACAGTATGGCGAGCACCGCTGCTGGCTGTTACGGTCCGTACGTCGCAATGAAAAGGAGGTTCCAAATAGGTATTAACCACCCTGGCCACCTCGTCGTGATTAAGTGCCTGAAATTCCGTGGTGGTTGCTGCAGAACCATCGTCGTTAATCCCATAAACGATATATCCACCGCCATGGTTTGCGATTGCTGCTAAATGCCGAGCGAGGTTCGGCCTGGACACAGCGTTGGACAAGTCGATTTCACGCTTGTACTCGACGCTGGGTGATTCGCGGGGGTTATCAATCAGGTCTACAAGATCATCATGTGCGGGCATGCGTCGAGATTGCCCTTATTCACGCGGAACGATCAAGCCCTGCGCCTCTAGCCTTTTCCGCTGAACGCTTTTGCAGCCGCATTGTTGCGCCAGAGGTCATTCGGACGGGTATAGCGCAGCGTCGTTTCCGGCTTTTTCTGCCTTGCCTGGCGCATAATCGAGGTCAATGCGGCGTCCTGGGCATCGGCTTCTGTGATGAGCCCGGCGCGCAGGCTATGCCCCGAAAACGCATCCCCGTTATGACCGGCCGCCGCCGCCGTTTCTTTGACCAGGCGCACCACCGCCTTGTCAGAGAGGCGCTGTGCGGTCACTTCGCCGAAGCGCGTCACCGCACAAAATAGCGCTTTCGGCTTAGTCGCATTCTCAATGCCATCCTTGGCCACATCGATGGGCATATCGGGGGCGGTGTTGCGGTGTTCCAGCCAAGCGCCGAGGGCACGGACGGGGCAGAGGTCCGGGGCGTCGTCATTTGCCGGCACCGCGATCTGTTCGCCGCCTTGTTCTTGATCCGTTTTGGAGTGGTGCAGCGTGACCATGATCCCTCTGCCCTGCACCAGCTCGACATCGAGCAGATCGAGCCCGACCAGCTCGCTCCGCCGCAGCGCGGCGCCGAAGCCGAGCAACAGCATGGCGCGGTTGCGCGCGCCGAGCGGCGCGCTTTCCGGGCCACAGACGGCCAGCATGTCCTGCAAGATGTTGAGAGTTGCGGGCTTGGCCTGCCGTCGTGGCGCCGTGCCGTTGGTCCGGGTAATGCCTTTCAACACGCGTGCCAGCTCCGGCGTATGCGGTTCAAACGGCAACCCAGCATGGCGATAAAGCGCGCCGATGGCGGCGAGGGCCACGCGGATGGTGGCCACCGCCCTTTTTTGTGCGCCAAGATGCGTCATGTAGAGCCGCACGGGTCCGGCTTCGCCGCCCAGCGGATCTACCGCGTGCAACGCGGACCAGGCGGCATATTGCTTTAAAGCGGCGGCATAGGTGCGGCGTGTCCCCGCTGCCATGGCGGCCGACGCAAAAGCGCCGGCCTGTTTTTCGAGCTGGTCCAGCGCGGATTCGGCCGGTTGTCCCGCTGCAAGGTCGCAAATCATGCCTGCTGCGCCACTGGCGGCATCGGCCGGGGCGACGGAACCCGCCTCAAAACTCCAGGACATCTCGCCTCTTCCTCTGATTGGTTCATGGCCGGTCCAGCGCGAGGGCGACCCATGCGACCTGATCATGGACACCAGGGGCGAAGGAAACTTCCACGTACCCCTCCGTCTCATGTCGCACGACGCGATACTGGCTGCCGGGTGGACCAAACTTCGCCAAAAATAGGCTTGGTAGTGATCCCACTCACAGACGCCGATCCGCCGTTCATCACCCCAATCTGAGCCAGCCATGCCACCTCTCGCCTGCCGACAGCGCCCTCACGGGCATTTCTCCGCATTTCTAGAGCATTATAGTCTCTTTTGCCGAAAACCACACGTCCGAAAATGTTCTCTTGCCGGACGTGCCCTTGTTCAGGCCCTCGGAGCTGGCCATGACGCCATAGGTGCCGCAACCCAGGGATTGAGCGCCGGCCGGCATTCGAGCACCGCGGTGTGCAGGTGTGGTCCGTCGTCGTAAACAATCATGCATCAGCAAATGCAGGCCGCGCATCGTCCGCGACTTTGATGTGATCTTCCCTGGCCGTGCGCACAAGATCAGCCGACTCAAGCCGCAAATAGCGCGCGAGAAGCCTCACATACACCCCCATAAACGCGGCACCATGACCATCGGACCAACCCTCGGCGGTTGCCGTTATGGCGTGGGCGATTTCATGGAGCAGACACCACGAGGGCAGTCGCTCCGGCAATCGGATGCAAAGTCGGGTTGCGGTCGCGATCGTTGCCTTGGCATGCTTCGCCAACGGTTCAACTTTTGGCGGGTATAGAAGGCCCATCTCAGACCAGATCGCGTTGACCATGGCCTGGGCCTCCGGGAAGGCGACGAAGCTTGGATCGTGTGGCGCCACCACCCGGTTCTCCCAGGCATAGACGCGGCCGCGCTGATGGTCTCGCTTTGTGCTCAACCCAAAAGCTCCCTCGCCTCGCCTTTCACGGGTCGCGATAGATTCACGTTTTCGCCGGCCGCCCACCCCTCGCGATAGGCTCTGCCGTCCACGCGCGCGCCAACGGCGCTCATGCAGACCAGCCGCACCTCGGTTTCATGGAACGCGTCATCGACGACTCGATGTTTCGCCAGAATTAAGGCCGTGCCGGCGGAACGCTGGGCACTGACCGAAGCCTCGCGCTCTTCATGCATGACATCGAGCCTGGCAGCGACCCGTGCCACCATCCCATGCTGAAAACTCGCCGATCCCTGGCGCAGTCTCACGGCCCGCAGCCGCGGATGCGTCAGCTTAAAATGATGTGTCTCGGTCACGATGGCGCGCTCGATCACGGCGTAGAGGTAGGTTGCCAGCTCGGCGTCTGTTTCGAAGCCGAAAAACGCGTAGCACTTGCCCCTTGGGGCTTCGCCGACGACATGGTCACCAGCTGCCTGCGCCAGCCAGACCTTGCAATCGCAAAAGCGGGCGATGGCTGGAACGCAGCCATCGATCGGACGCCGGCGCTGCCCCCCCAGCGGCACCTCGCGCTGGACGCAACGTGAGGACCGGATCTCGATCTCGTCCATGCTCAGCGCGTAGCGCTCCAGCAGCCGGCCCACCATGTCCGCGGCGGACATCGCCTCGGCTTCGGTGCACCCATTGGCGACCGTCTTCTCGGTCAGTGCCTTGATGCGGGCTTTGATCCGCATGAGTTCGTTGGCTTGGCTCACCGCCTTGCCTTCGGTGTTGGAGCCGTTTGAGCCATTTTTGAGCCATTTCCGCCAGGATCGGCCGATGAGCCATTTGAGCCAAAATTGGGCCGATTCCGGGCGAACGGATAGGAAGCGCCGCGGCCGGCCCCCTCGGCCGTCAGCAGGCCAAGCCCGACAAGATCGTCCAGGTCCCGTTTGGCCGTCGCCCGGGCCGCACCCGTCAGCGTCATGTACTGCTGGGTCGTCAGACGCCGCTCCGCCTTGGCGCCGACCAGTCCAGCGATCTGGCGCTTGTGCAAGCCAATCTCAACCAAAAACGGCTCATTGAGCCAGTCACGCCAGAATCGAACAATGAATGCTCCGCCATCCTGACGGAATTCCGGCTCCGGCAAGCCAGCCTCCCGGCAAAGCCGGGTCATCTCGGTCGTCCCGTAACCGGTACGTTCTCCGTAGCGCATGCGCCGCAGAACATCCATCACGTCCGAGTTGCGCGGATAGGAATCATGGACGCCCTTCAAGGCCTCCGGCGTAAGTTCATGCGGCAGCGCCCCAGGGTTCGAGATATCCAACCGATCCGCGAATAGCCGAACTTGCACGGCTCCCGACGACGCATAATCGCGATGGGCCACGGCGTTGATGATGGCCTCACGCA
This sequence comes from Acetobacteraceae bacterium, assembly GCA_003164135.1. Lineage (GTDB taxonomy): Bacteria > Pseudomonadota > Alphaproteobacteria > Acetobacterales > Acetobacteraceae > Acidocella. The sequence goes on along the minus strand of PLSD01000109.1, from coordinate 9,338 downwards.
CGGCGGCTTCCGGTAACTCGTAATGATGCACGGCCGTGATTGAATGATCGCGCACACCGATCGGCCGGTTCAACCCGGCCAAGACAAAATTCACGGCGCCCTCGATCTGCGAGAATAGCGGACCCTCAAACGGCTGCAGCGCCGGCGCGGGCCGGACTGGTTCGGTGCCGGCAAATCGCTGACAGGTCACCCGCGCACCTTCGATATGCCGCGCGGGCTCACTGGTGAACAGGATCGCACCCGCGCGGGTCAAGCGGCCATCACGCAGCAATCCCAGCCTCGTCAAAACATCGGACTTCGTGATCTGTTCCGGTGCCGAGAATGTCAGGTTTTCCCGTGCACGCCGCGCGAACTCCTCGACCACAAGTCCATCAGCATCATCCGCGGTCAGGCGTGTGAGATGCCGTTCGAACCGCTCGGAATCGATCGCGCCGGCGCGGGCGAGGATTTCGACGAGCCCATGCTGCAGCCTCGCAAGCAAAGTCGGGACATCAGCGAATATGCTCCGGGTCAGTTGCGCTTCCGCCTTCGCGACGAGGGCGCTCATCTTGCTGTGTCGGTTCCGTTCGCTCCCCATTTTGATGAAAATCAGGCGCTCTTTGCGGCATTCGACGGCGCGCTCAAACTCCCGTTCCGTCGGCGAGATGCCCTCAGAATCCTCAAAACCGTAGAGCGTGCCGAAGAGCCCGACATAGACGGTGCAGCGATCAACCTCGTCCAGAAAAATTTCTCGGGGGCCACGGGTTTGCGCCGGCACGTCCTCGAAAATGAACGTCTTAAAATGTCGTGAGAGCAAGGGGTCTTGTCGCACGTGATCCTTGATCGCCCGGCGTTCCTCGGCGAACTCGCTTTGAACGCTCGACACGAAAAGCGTCAACATAAGGCGGTGCCTTCGATCTCAGGGCAGTGAGGGTTGGCGCGGCGCTGACCACATAAACGCCGATTGCGGCGCATCGCCGGATCTGCCTCAGCCATGTCGCATGCCCTGCGCCGCGACGCCGGGGGTCGCGACCGTTCTCTGGATCATCAGCGGCTGGGCGGCTGTCTTTTGGCGCACCACGCCTTGAAAAGGCTTCATCATACGAAAGTTATGGAGCCGCGGACGGGCAGAGGCAACCCGGTTCGGGGCGCTTTGCCGGTCGATCCGGCCTGTCCGTTCGCCGTCTTTGCCAGCGTTATATGACCCCCGCATGCCGCCATTGTGCGACAGCCTGCTGCACAATTGGCGGGGCAACATAAACCGCGGCAAGGCCCGCTTTCTATCGCAGCCCGGAGACCGATGTAGGGGGCGGTTGGGGCTACGATTCGGGGCCAGCGTCCTCGGCCGCAGTATTAGAGATCGGATTGCGGCGCGGGAAGGGTCCGCGCGAAATTGGTGAGCGCTTTGCCCTGACGGCGGTAAAGCCCCGTTTCGATCTGGTGGGCCAGGACGTTGCGGCTCCAGCCGTATTCTCCGGCCTGGCGAATATACCAAAATCGCTCATCCGGGTCTTTTACCGCATCCAGCAGCTTCATATGATGGCCCCAGGGCAATTGTGCAGCAACTTGCTGCACAATCTCGGGGTCGGGATACGCCTCGGCAAACGCCCGCATATATTTCAGGTTTCGCGGCGAGAGTCCGGTCATTTCCGGAAAATCGCGCCGCAGGTCGGCCGCCAGCCGGTCGATGACGCGGGCGCCCCAGCCTTCGGCAGTTTGCCGCGTCAGGATATCACGGCCGATCCCCCAGTAAAGGAGAATCAGCTCCCGGTTAACGGCGACAGCGGCGCGCAGCCGCGCGGCCCTGATCCGCTCCTTGAGCTCGGCAAGCAGCGTGCTGTAGCCATCATCTTGCGGGCTAGGAATCGGTGTCGTCGTCATCCGTAATGCGTAGCATCGGCGACCAAAATGCTCCACCGCCAGGCGGGGCTGTAAATCAGCTTCGAAGCCGGCCCGCGACCGGCGTCTAGGTAGTTTATCAACATCAATGATAAACTTCCTAGACGCCACCCCTCGCTCCAGCGCATTTGCGCCCAATGGTCCATTGCGGCGCGGCTTGAGCGGGAGCCGTCGCACCACCGAATTGGGCCGCGAACCCGCAAATGATGAAAGCCGCGCAAAATTGCCTCACGCCCGCCGCAGCTTCGCGCCGTCATGCGGCACCGCGCAGGGTAATTTCCGCGAAATTCCCACTCTGCTCGGCCTGCAAAGCCTGCTGGCGCGACAGCTCCAGACTGGCGGCAAAAGTGCTGGCCAGCGCGACCCGCAGCTTCATTGTCCGGCCAGCCTCCTCCCTGCCGATTGCCGGCAGAAAACCAATGAGCGGCCCGCCTTCGGGATGCTCCGCCAGCAATGTTCTCACGCGCTCGATGGCTTGCGGTATCCGCCAGAAATCAGGAACCTCAATACGATAGATGTCAGCCGGTTCGAACGCGTCGTCGCCCGGCCGCCCCCGTAAAACGACGAGGCATGCTTCCATTAAAGCCACGTAGCCGCTTTCATGGACTTCTTTCGGCCGCGGGCGAGCAAAAACGTCCATTCCCAATTGCGGCCGGCGCGCGAGCCATTGCCCGGCCGCCCGCATCCGCGCCAGTTCGTCGAGACGGTCGATTTCATATTCGGCTTCACGCGCCGCATCCGCCGCCTGCTCCGGGCTGGCGGGGAAGAGCAGCCTGGTCCGCAACAGCACAAGCCGGGTCGCCAGCACCAGCCAGTCGGCGCGCCGCTCGATCGCCACACGCGCCGCCATCTCCTGCAGCGCCGCGACGAATTGCTCGGCCAGGTCGAGGATCGACATTCTTCCCAGATCGATCAGCTGCCGTTCGGCGAGATCGAGCAAAAGGTCCATAGGGCCGTCGAAGCCGTCGAGATGCAGGACCGGGATTGACGGCGCCGGTTGGCGCCGTTCCGCTGGCGCGTCATCCCAGGAATCGTCGTCGATCGGCTTATCCACCCTCATAATCCGGCGCGACCGAAAAAATCAGTCCCGGAAAACGCTCCCTTACCGCCACGACCGCCGGCCAGGGCGTCCAGTCAGCCGACCAGAATTCGATGGTAACCTGTTCTTTTTTGCCCCGCAGCTTTTTGCAGCCAGCCGCTATGAGACGGATTTTGCGGAGCGCCATGACAACACCCCAATGCGCGCGCAGCCAGGCACGGGCGTTTTTGTGATCCGGACCAAGATCGAGAATCTCGGCCGGGATGGGGATGAGGGCGTGCAGATCGAGCGGGCAAAGCCGCAGGCTGGTGGCGCGGTTGCGCACCTTGCTTTGATGCTGAAAACTGGCCTCGCGCAGCTCGCGGGCCAGTATCCGCGCCGCCGCTGGCCGCAAGCCAAGCGAGCCATCTGGCGGATTGACCAGCGCCAGATAGCGGTCGTCCTCTTCGTAATCCAGGTCAGGATAGGCCCAGGGAATGCCGCCGGGTCCGGCCGCCACCGCGCAAAATTCAGCGATTTCGAAGGCTGGTCCGATAATAACCAGTTCATGGCGCAGCCAATCCGTATGCGCCGACGTCAGCGCATCGCCGCTGGCGTTTCCGGCGGCATGGGGCCCTGCACCTTCCGGACGCCCTGCCCCGGTCTTGGCGCGTCGCGTTGGGCTTTCGGAAGGTGGGGATGCCATGAGGTTACAGGTTGAGAAGTTTGGTCGGGCTGGCGGCGACGGTTTTGGCGCGGTTGCGGTAGCGGCGCGTCGTCTCGATGCTCTTTTGCCTGGCATGCGCCATGACCTGCTCGTCCAGCGCGCCATTCAGATAGGCTTCGGTGATATAGCCGGCGCGCATGCCATGCGGCGAGAGGCGTTCGCCCTCCTCGACCGTCAGCTCGGCTTGCGCGGCCCGCCGGCGCAGCACGCGCCAGACCCCGTTGCCGGTCAACCTGCCCTCGATGGCGCCGGCGGCTGTCAGGCGCCGGAACACCGGACCATAGGTAATCGCGCTGGCTTTCAACCAGTCCCGCATCGCTTTTACCGGACAAGTTTCGGGACGCGATCCGCTGCCGATCAGCACAACTGCCCCCTCCCCTTCCTGGTCGCCCTTGGACCGGCGAATTTTGAGCTTGATGCCGTCATGGGTAATTTTGAGATCCTCGACATCGAGCGCCACCAACTCCGAGCGCCGCAACCCGCCGGCAAAGCAGGTCAGCAGCAGAGCCCGGTCGCGCAGATCCGCCAGGCTGGGTTCGGCGCCCTTTTTTTTAGGGGTGCAAACCCGGAGCAATTTGATGATTTCGTCAGAGGCGAGCGCCGCGGCAGGCCGTACCGGGCGCTGCTGCTTGCGCAGAATGCTCCGCATCACGGTCGAGATCGTCGGATCGGCCGAGGTCCAGGGGTGGCCGGACCGGCGATGATAAAAGGCAATCGCGGCCAGGATCAGCCTGAGCCCGCTGCGCCCCATCTTTTCCGAGCGTTCGGAAAGGTAGGAGGCCACCACGACCGGGTGCGCCGGCAGCGCCGGGGCTTTCCGCTCGGCGCACCAAGCCCGAAAGGCGTTCCAATCGTCCGCGTAAATCTTTTCCGTGGTCTCAGAGACCGAATGCCGCGAGAATTCAACGGCTTTGACGATCGCCTCCGCCATCAACCCATCGGCAAGATAGGCCAGTTCGGGCGGCAGCGCTTCGCGGGCCTGCTCCATCAGCCGGCGCGTGGCGCGCGCCGCCGCGTCCCGCTCAATGACCGCCAGCGCTGTCTCAGCCACGACGAGCTCGCCGGCTTTCAAGAATTTGCCTCATCGCGGTGCATAACCGGCGTCGCGCAGTGCGTCGCGCAGCGCGATCACGGCCGCATCCGCCTGATCTGCCTCTTCCGGCGTGACGAGGTTCAGGTCATCCTTGCCGAGTGATCGCCGGCCCAGGCGTTTGACCAGCTGCGCCAGGCCATTCGCCTCGTCATCAGTCAGGTTTAGGGGGATCGTGATTTTTTTCATGGGTTTCTTCTCCCTAAAGAGCCGTGTGGATGTGGTTTTTGGCGGTCGACTGGATACCGCCGCCTTTCCGGACGCCCTGCCTGTCGCGCCTTTTAGATCGCTCGACACCGCATTGGCCAAAATCAACGGGTTGCGCGTCCCGAAATGGCTGAGAATGCCCCCTGGATCGTGCGCATTTGCCCTTAATTGATGCGACTGGCGCGCGGCGCGCTTGCCAGGGGCCGTTCGATCAAAAGCCAATAGTTTGAATGGCTTGTGCCGTACGTGCCGCCGCCTGACGTCACCGCCGGCGGGCAAATTCACATCGACCTGGCGGCAAACAGCAGGCCCACCCGCCTGGCCGGCCTGAGTCGCAGCACTCAGGGCACCGCGCGGGCGCCTGCCATCCACAGGTGTCGCGTTCTCTAGATCGTGCGAATCCGGAATGGCCCAAATCAACAGGTTACGTGACATCAAGTTCACGAGAATGCCTTTGGATTAATGCGAATTTGCCTTTAAGATCGTGCAACTCGTTTTTTTGGAAATTCGCGTTTGAAGGAAGCTTCAAAAGCCATGATCTCATCGACACTCGACATTCCGGAGAAGGATTGGACGGAGGCGGTGCGTCGGTCGGAGCGGGTGAGGACATTGGCAACGGCCGACAAAAACTCTGGCGATGCGGTGAAGGCCGCAGCGACCGAGCTCGGCCTGAGTACCGCGCAGATTTATCGGCTGATCCGGAAATTTCGGGGATCACCGGTTACCCAATCGCTGGTCGTCAATAAGCCTGGCCCGCAAAAAGGGGCGCGGCGGTTACCAGCCGAGGTCGAGCAAAAGATCGAAGCGGCGATAGATGCCGTCTTCAAAAGCCGGGAGCGGCCGACAGTGAAAAAACTCAGGCTGGAGATCAACCGCGATTGCAACGCCGCCGGATTGCGGTCGCCGTCACGCACGGCAATACAAGCGCGAATATCGGCACGCTCGCTGCGGGAGACGGTTGCGGCACGAGAGGGAGCAAGCGCCGCACGGCAACGCTTTACACCGGTTCGTCCGGGTCTACGACCAACGTCGCCGCTTGCCGTCGTGCAGATCGATCACACCCCGGTGGATATCCAACTCGTGGATGAGTTGTCCCGTGCGGTCATTGGACGCCCCTGGCTGACTCTGCTCCTCGACGTGTTCTCCCGCTGTGTTGTCGGGTTCTACTTGTCGTTCGACGAACCTTCCGCCGCGGTTGTCGCCCTTGCCATCACGCAAAGCGTTCTCCCAAAAACTACCTGGCTTGAAGAGCGCGGCCTGACTTTAGACTGGGCAATGTGCGGGATTCCGAGGCTGGTGCATCTCGATAATGCGCCGGAATTCCATTCGAGGGCGCTCAAACGCGGCTGCCAACAGCACGGTATCCAGATCCACTACCGGCCACCCGCTACGCCGAGGTTCGGCGGCCACATCGAGCGACTGATGGGCACGCTGATGACGCGGATTCACGCGCTGCCCGGCTCGACGTTCTCAAATGTCGTTGAACGGGGTGATTACCCCTCTGAAGACAAGGCTATCCTGACCCTTGGCGAATTCGAACGCATCTTCGCGCTTGAGGTACTCGGCCCGTACCATAACGAAATACATTCGACCTTGAACAAAACGCCAGCGACCGCCTGGGCTGCCGGCATTGCGGAAAGTGGAGACGGTCAGCAGCCGCCGGACCCGTCGACTTTCGTACTGAATTTTTTACCCTTCGAGGAACGTATGATCCGGCGCGAAGGCATCCGGCTTTTCAATATAACCTATTTCGATGGTGCTTTGGGACCGCTCCTGGATAGCGCCGATCGAAAACTGCGGATCAAATACGACCCCCGCAACCTGGGCGCAGTCTTCATCGAACTGCCCGCTGGCGGCCACCTCCGTGTTCCCTATGCCGATCTCGCGAGGCCGCCGATCTCGTTGTGGGAACTCCGGGCGGCAACACGCGCCATACGCGAGACGGGGCGCCAAGGTATCGACGAGACGGCAGTTTTTACGGCCATAGATGAACAGCGCCGGTTAATCGCAGAGGCGCTGACGCGCAGTAAAGCCGCACGTCGCGCCTCGACCAAACAGCCGAACGGTCGAACTGTGCAATCGGTCACTGAAGCTCTCAAAGCGCCCCAGGAAGTAGAGCCCCGCGATACCGCAGACGAGGAGCACGGGCGAGTGCCGACGGTGTCTGACAATGACGCCTGGAAAACCGAGTTTCTCGCATGAAGGGCTTTATGGCGCCCCATGATCGCTGCAACGCACCCGCCGGGCTGGCCATGAGGACGTATCACGGATACTCCGGGGGCAACGCGCCATGAGCGAGACCAATTTAGCTCACCTGCATCCTGCTGTTCGAGATATTGCGCTGGCTGACGATGAAGTTCGCCTGCAGGCGATTCGTGCAAAACGCTGGGTCACGCATGATCCTGCGTCGCGTGTGCTCGCTTGTCTGTCAGAGACGTTCGAACAGCCAAGGAGCGATCGAATGGAGAACCTCCTGTTGCTCGCCGAATCCGGCATGGGTAAGACGATGCTGCTGCAGAAGTTTCGCCGCGACAGAGCCACGTCACTGGACCGGGCAAGCGGGGTTCTGCCCAAACCAGTCGTCCTGGCACTGATGCCCGATGAACCCTCCGAGGAGGCATTCTTTGTCCAGGTCCTCAAGGCGGTTGACGCGCCTCTTCATCTTCCAGCCCGCCGGAATCGCCTGAGCTTGCGGGAAACCACCTTTCGGATTCTGCGTGAGCTGCAGACGCGGATGTTGATGATCGATGAGATCAATTCGATTCTTGTCGGCAGCGCGCGGCAGCAGCGTTATTTCCTTCAGCTTCTCCGCTTTCTGTCCAATGAGCTTCAGGTCGCGATCGTCTGTGCCGGCGTCCCCGAGGCGCGCTTCGCGTTGCGCTCCGACCCACAGCTTCGCAGCCGGGTGAGCGACATCGCCCTTGAACCCTGGCGGGCCGGGCCCGAGCTCCAGAGTTTCGTCAATCTGCTTGTGCAAGGTTTGCCCCTTCGGCAACCGTCACCCGTGGACGGCACGCGGATCCGCCGCCTGCTGGTTGAACGATCGGGCGGCATCACGTTATCGATATGCAGGGCCTTGGAACGCGCTGGCGCCGCAGCCATCCGCAACGGCAAGGAACGCATCGATCTTGCGGCACTGGAAGACCCTGAAATCTGGCGGGGGATCGCGTCAGCAGGGCGCGGCCAGTTGCGCCCGGCTGCACTGGCCAACGGCCAGGCGTAACCTGGCCTTGTCACGCTTTCCCCTCGCACCTCCTTTGCTCCCCGACGAATCAATTTCGTCATGGATCGCCCGGCTTGCTGCGCGGTACGACCTTTCAGCCGCGGATCTGGTGTCGACACTGCTCCCGAACGAGAGCGTTACCGCGGCTATGGACCAGCGCATCGATTACGAGGCGGTCCCATCCCTTGAGGCAGCCCTTTGCGATGCCGCCGGTAAACCCGATGCCGGCTTTCACGGACAGCGTGTTCCTGGGATCGAAGCTAACCCCAACGCGGCGTGGCGACGCAAGCACCCTGCGTGGTGCCCAGTCTGCGTCTGCGATGACATCGCCAGCCGTGGCGAAGCCTATGGCCGACGGGAATGGGGATTTGGCGGCATAATCATGTGCCCGAGACACAAATGCCTGCTGATTTCCGACTGTCCAAGGTGCTTACAGAGGGCGCGCTACCAACCCGTAGGCGGCAGGTTGCGTATCTGGTGCATCCATTGTGAAGCATTCGCCGATAATTGTTTGGCGCCGAGCGAGATTCCATTCTGGCCCTACGGCACGCCGCAACAGCGCCGGAGCTGCGTGACCGTCGCGTTGTCGAACGACGCGGTGCCATTGCTGCTTCGACTCCAGTCCGACCTCATCGCCGCGCTGGCCGGCACTCGGCCAAGAGGGCCATGGGCGCGTCAGCGACAGGGCCAGATGAGCAATGTCATGAGCAAGCTGTCATTCATTATGCTCGGACCACTTTGGGAGGAGGCTCATCGATACGAACGTGCGCCAGCCTGCTCTCGTATGGCTTGGGTGACGCCGGAAGACTGGACCCCTGGATCTTTGCCGCCCGAGATCGCGGCGCCCGCGTTACTTGCGAGCGCAACCTTCCTCGCCGCTGAAAACGGCGCGCATGTTCGTGCAATCACGTGGAACCCGGTGCTTCTCCTGGACGGCGAGCGCCAAGACATTGATGCTGAGTCGCTCGCCTGGCATCTAACCGGCAATGACCGGAAGTTGGTCCGAAAGTATTTCGCAACGCCCGGTATCCGAGCTTTTTCCTGGCTGCTCGCAATCCTTGGGGCTGACCGCGCAGGTCTCGGCGCCGTACGGGAAAAGACGCGCCGCCAGACGGGATTAGGTGGCGCGCAACGTCGTCACGACAGAAGGGCGCTGGACCGCGCCAGGGCAGATGAGGCCGCGCGGGAAAAGCGA
>PLSD01000065.1 GCA_003164135.1 Acetobacteraceae bacterium | reverse complement strand
TTTTAGATTAATTGCAACTGTAATGATAGGCGGCCCAGTGCAGTGACGGCGCGCCCGCAACCCCGGTATCGAACGGCGCAACCCGCCGCGCCGGCGAACCTTCTGGCGGCTCCACCTGGATCACTTTGGCGCCGAGTTGCGCGAACATATGCCCGGCCAGCAGCGCGCGGTCGGCCAGATCAATGACGCGGTATTGCGACAGATATCCCATTATAATCCCCCCCCTTTTTCGGCCGGCAGGTGTTTCAGGCTTCGGCGAAGGCGAGAACATCGCCGACCGCCTCGGCAAATTCTTCCTTGAACTCCTGCACGACCGTGGTGGCGGATTTGATGCCGGTGACCAGACCAACGCCCTGCCCTACAAAATACGTCACCAGTTCCCGTGCCTGCGGATTGCCGTTTTGCGCGGCCTTGTTGATGAGCTGTATCGCCGGCTCGCTGACCGCCCCCATCACTGGCATCGGCAGCGCGGCAGCGCGGCAGGGGCGCCGGGAGCCTCCCAGGCGTCATGCCAGGCGGAGCGCAGCTGGCGGCTCGGCTTGCCGGTGCGGAACTTGGACCGCACCGTATCGCGCGAGCTTGCCGCGACCATTTTCTCTCGGAACGTCTCGGTCGTCTCGGCTTCTGTGGTGGCCAGCCAGACCGATCCGGTCCACACGCCCGCGGCACCCATTGCCATCATCCCGGCCATCTGGCGGCCGGTCATAATGCCGCCCGCCGCCAATACGGGTACGTCACGGATCGGTTTGATCGTGCGCAGCACCTCAGGGATCAGCACCAGTGTCGAGACCTCGCCGCAATGGCCGCCCGCCTCGGTTCCTTGCGCGACGAGGATATCAACGCCGGCCTTGACCTGGCGGATGGCATGCTCCTTGGCGCCGACCAAGGCCGCCACCGGCACACCATGCTTGCGTCCCCGCTCGATCATCATCGGCGGCGCAATGCCAAGCGCGTTGGCGACGAGACGGATCGGGTGACGGAATGCGACATCGAGGAGCTGTTCGCCCCGCATCGTCCCCGGCATCCGGGGGCGCCGGAGTTGCTCCTCGTCCGGCTTAATACCGTGGCGAGCCAATAAATCGGCGACAAATTTCCGGTATTCCGGCGGCACCATCGCGGCAATGTCTTCCTTCGTGGCGTCCGCTTTCACGGCCTGATGCTCAGGCACCAGAATATCGATGCCATAGGGCTTGCCGTCGACATGCGCATCGATCCAGGCCAGCTCCTGCTCCAGCGTCTCCGGCGTAAATCCCGCGCCACCCAGCACACCAAAACCACCCGCGCGGCTGACGGCTGCCACCACGTCACGGCAATGGCTGAACGCAAAAAGCGGAAACTCAGCTCCCACCATCTTAGAAATCGCAAATCCCACCGAACGTCTCCCAACTTTATTAACCAGAAGCGATGTCACGAGAGATCAGACGGGTCCAATACGAAAACGAGTGACATTAAGACGAATTTCTACTAAATAGCCCAAAATGCAGGATTTACGTCTCCTCGTGCAATTTTCGGTCGTTGCCGGCACGCTCTCATTCACTGAAGCAGCCCGCAATCTGGGGGTCGCTCAGCCTTGGTTGTCAGCCAGAATTCGCAAGCTTGAGGAGCAGCTCGGCTTCGCGCTGTTCGAACGCAGCACGCGCCGTGTTGAACTTACGGCGGAAGGCCGTGAACTCCACCGGCTGGTAAAACCTCTGGTTGAACTGGCCGGGCAGGTGCTGCAAGACGTGGATGCGTTGCGGCAAGATAGCACCCAGTGTCTGCGGATCGGCTGCCCGCAACTGGGGGAGCCCGACAGGCAGCAGGCGGCATTGATCGCGCGTTTCGCGGCCGCCCACCCACGTATCTCGGTTGAAGTCCAACCCGGGATCACCGAGACGCATTTTGACCTGCTCCGGCGCGGTCAACTTGATCTGGTGCTGACAATCCTGCCTTCCGAACAGGAGGAATGGGAGTCACTGCGGCTTTACCCGTTGGCGCTGGCGGTGATGATGCGCGAGGACGATCCTTTGGCGCGCGTGCAGCCGCTCAATCCGGGTGCATTCCACGGCCGCCGTATTGCCGCGTTTTCACGGCATCGCTCAGCGGAACTTTACGATATGCTCTACGGTCCCCTGATCGCCGCGGGGGCGAAACCGCTGACAGTGCCCGAATTGCGGCGCTCCCTGTTGCGCGAAACGCCGGATATGATCGTCTCGACAATTGTTCCGGCTCCCGCCGGTGCGACCTTGCGTTACGGCATCGTGCGCAGACCGGTCGAGGATATGCCAGAAATCCGGCTGTCACTGGTTCGCAAACGCGGTGCGCCGCATTCACGTCCAAGTGATTTGTTCTGGGCTTTTACCGCTAACGCGCTTGAGGAAGGAATGACAAACCTCAAGTGATGTGACTTGGCCCGCAACCGGCCTCCTTGTCCTGAGCCTCACTCATCCAACTGATGTAAGACCTGTTGGTAAATCTCGTCGGCTCATACTTGATGGTTGGACTGCTCACTGGGGGCTTGTCAGGGTGGCTTAGCGGCCTATGGGTATGGCATGAGGCGGGCGAGGGCCGTGCGGAGTGTGTCGGCGATGGGGACCGGGCGTTCGCTCTGGCGGTCGACGAATACATGGGTGAAGGTACCCCAAGCGCTGGCGCGGTCGGCACCAGCTAAAAAGATACCGATGCCGTACTGTACGGAACTATTACCCAATCGGTTGACGCGCAGACCGCCTTCGATCGTCGCAGGAAAGGCGATCGCGGCTTTGTAGTGGCACTCAGAATGAACGACATAGCCGATGGTTTGGCCGCGCTGGATGTCCAGGCCACCCTCGCGGATGAGGAAGCTGTTCGCCGCCGTGTCAAAGTATGAATAATATTGGACGTTATTCACGTGGCCGTAGAGATCATTATCCATCCAGCGGGTGGTGATGGGCATAAACCAGTGATAGGAGCTGCGGTCGATCGTCGCGGGTGCGGGCAAGGTCATAAGATCAAGATCCTCCAGAAAAGAGGGAGTTAATAAGCGGCGCGGTAGATGGCGAGGGCGTCATCCTGTGTGACAGGGCGGGGGTTGTTGATAAGCAGGCGCTGCTGCAAGATCGCGTCCCCGGCCAGGGTGGGCAAGTCGGCCTGCGGCACATTTACCGCCGCCAGGGTGCACGGCAGGCCCAGGGTGGCGATGAGTTGTTCGAAATAGGTGATGAGCTGGGTGCAGCGTTCCGCAGTCCCGGAGAGCAAGATTTCAGCCGGGAGGATGACTGCGGCAAGCTCGGCATAGAGGGCGCCGGCATGGGAGGCGTTGAAGCGCAGCATGTGTGGAAGGACGAGCGAGTTGGTAAGGCCGTGCGGCAGGTGGTAACGCCCGCCCAGCGGATAGGCCAGCGCGTGAACAGCGGCAACGGGGGCATTGGCGAAGGCTTGGCCAGCCAGGCAAGCGCCGAGCAGCATGGCCTGGCGGGCTTCAAGATTGCCGCCATCCAGCGTGGCTGTTTCAATGTGCTTCGCCATCAGGCGCAACGCTTCGCGCGCGAGCATGTTCGAATAGAGGTTCTTGCGATGCAGGCTCGTGTAAGCCTCGATGGCATGCACCATCGCGTCCACGCCGGTCATTGCGGTGATCGATGGCGGCAGGGCCACGGTCAATTCTGCGTCGAGCAAGGCAACATCAGGGTAGAGCTGGCTGGCCACTACCCCGGTCTTGGTGGTCTCCCCCGTTGTTATGATAGCAACCGCGGTCACTTCCGATCCTGTACCGGCGGTTGTCGGAACAAGGATCAGCGGCAACCTTTCCCCCTTTGCCTGTTCCACGCCATAAATCTGTTGCAGGCTCTCACTGGAACGCGCCATCAGCGCCACCAGTTTTGCTGTGTCCAGCGAGCTGCCGCCGCCAAAGCCGATGACGCCATCCACCCGTTCCCGCAGCGCAAGTTCCAGCGCTGCCAGCACGGTGGCTTCGGGGGGATCAGGCACGACGCTTGAAAAAACCGCGCAAGGAATTTGATGCGTGGCCAGTGCCGAGAGCAGCCGCTCGTGCAGACCCATGGCAGCGATCCCCGGATCCGTAACGATCAACGGACGGGCGATGCGCAGACGCTCGCAGATCTCGCCAATCCGGCGGATCGCACCCAGTTCGCAAATAATGGATTTGCTGCTGTTGAAGATAAAGCCCTGCATCACTCAACTTCCCGGCAAGTGTTTACGGAGCAGCACGGCTCCTGGTAAGTCTCAATTGCGAAACAGACGATCCAGATCTGCCTCAACGGAAGACAGCCATTCAGCGGAAAACAGTTCATCCTTGCCAAATCCATAGGCAGCTTCCATCATATGTGGTTCGATCGCTATGGGATGAACGGTGAGCAGTAATAATTGCAGTGTGGCGTACTTCAGGTTGAGGTCCGTCCGGTAGTAACCCAGCCGTCCCGCCTCGGCGATGAATTGCGCTGCAGGGCGGGTAATCCGGGAGGCGAGCCGCGTGTAGTAATTGGCCTGGATGCTTGAATCGGCCTTCGTCAGTTCCCGTGTCAGCAGCCGTAGCACGGGCGCGCGCCGGTAAAAGCATTCGTCCACCAGCTTGACGAATTCCCGTGAAGGCGAGGTGTCCAGTTGCGGCAGGGATGTGGTCAACGCGCGCAGCTGCGTCTCGCAGGTCGAAAAGAGAAAATCGACCAGGGCGATGAACAATCCCTCTTTGCTGCCAAAATAGTAATAGATCATCGCCGGGTTGACCCCGGCGCGGGCCGCAACTTCGCGCACCGTGATGTCCTGGTGAGGTTTTTTCGCCAGACACACTTCCGCCCCTGCCAGCAAGGTCTCGCAGATTTGGCGCGTCTCTTCGACGGACGGCCGCCCCTTTCTTTTTACCTCCGCTATGTTGTTCTCCCTCCGCGTAACCCGGCGCCGGTACCGGGCAGAGTCGAATATTACGCGGATAGTGACCCACAGCCGTCAAAGTTTCAATGCTCCGGTGAAGGTGAGCCAGTCATAGGCGGATTTCAGCGCATCGCGCGCGGCCATTGGGTCGTATTGGAAATCTTTCAGCGTCTCGGCGATGTTGTAATAGGCGTAATATGCCGGCCCAACCTCACCGTCGGGCGCTTCCTTGAAGCCCGCGCCCGCTATTGCGCGCAGGATGTCATAGGTCTGCCGGTAAGTGATATTGTCGCGGCTGGCCGCCACATAGCGCTTGAACGGCACGCCGCGCGTCAGCGCCTGCACATGCAGGCTTGCCACGTCGAACACGCTCACCGGATTGAAACCTCCCGCCGGGATGGGCCCGCCGCTGGTCAAGGCCAGGATGATGCCATGGCTCGGTGTCACACGGTAGTCGCCCGGTCCCATGATGGCGCCAGGGCACATCACCATCAGTTCCAGGCCGAGCGTCCGCGCCAACTCGTGCGCTATGCGTTCGCTCTGGGTCTTGGCCTCGGCGTAGGGTAGTGCCGTGGAAGTGTTCCAGGTGGTGCCGTCCAGCAACTGGTCCGGCGAAGTGCTTGCGCCGATGGAGGCGATTGAACTGGTATAAACGACCCGTTTGATGCCTAGCTCGCTCGCGGCTTCCAGGACGTTCCTGGTTCCCTCCACGGCCGGACGGATAATCTCCTCGGGCTTATCCATGTCGAGGCGGTACACGGCGGCCTGATGAATGATTGCCGTGCAATCGCGCGCAAACTTGCGTACCGCTGCAGGGTCCAGCACGTCTCCATAGGCGATCTGCGCTCGCGTGCCTTCTAGCCCTTTGAGGTTGGAGCTGGGGCGCACCAAAGCGACGACCTCGTGCCCTTGTTTTTCCAACTCACGTGTGGTGGCGTAGCCCAGATGTCCACTCGCGCCCGTCAAGAGTATTTTCATTGCTGTGCTCTGTTCCTGTTCTGTGTTTGTATTAGTTTTGTGAACTGCCGGACGTGTCCACCCATGGGCCGGGGATTGATTCATCCTGTGTCTGGTCCACGACCCATTTGAGCATGCGGCGCTCCGGCTCGATGCCATCCATCGGGCCGATTGAGTTCATCCGCGCGACATAACCCAAGGTTACGATCATCTGCGCGCCGCGCAGGGCCAGACCGTCGCGGATCGCGGTTTTGGTGGTGACGGGATAGACGCCAATCGTCTGGGTGGAGCTGTTGATGCGCTGCATGATCAGGTCCAGCGATTTGATCGGGACAAGATTGGCGGTGCGGCAGGCCAGGCTGGCGGCAAAGGAAACCGGCTCGTCACTTTGCGAGACGATGACCGCGCCGCAAAAATCATTCTCCCGGTACACACGGTACCAGTCCTCAAGCATGAACAGACCGTCGAGCTCTTCCTTGAGGCCCGGAGAGAGATATTTGGCCGGCGTGCTGAGATGCGCGGGCAGTGTTTGCAGCGCCTGGTAAATATATTCGCCCAGGCGGTTGAGCTTTTCCAACTGCTCCGGATCCTCGGCGTCGCACTCGACATAGATCATGCGCGCGTTGGCGCAGAGTTCCTGATTATACGCGCCGATATCGCAAGCCGCCCGCTGGGCGACATCGCGCAGCGAGTCCTCGCTGGCCAGGGCTTCATAGCCGATGACGGAGGCGCTGTGTTTCGGGTCGAGCGTGATAAGATCCAGGCCCGGCTGGAGGTATTTGGTAATATGCTTGATCGAATCAAACCCGCCCCAGGCGACAATTTTTTCCACATGCTCCGGGCGGTACAGGCGGGATTCAAACTGCTCGTTGCCGCCCTTCCAATAGCTGCCTGAGAAATGGCGCGTGACGGGATGAGTGGGATCGAGCTCAATCATCGTGCGCAAAATGGCAACGAAGGTCAGCGGGTCGTTGGAGGGTGTCTTGGTAATGCAGTCTGAGCGTGTGACGGCCGAGCGCAGCACGGTGTTGAAGGCAACGGCTGGCGTATTGCCAGCAATGACATGCACCGCGCGGGCGCCAAAAGCGCGGATCGCCGAATTCGTACCATCACCCATAAGGCGGGGCACCCAGCCTTCGAGATAGGCGATGCCGATGCGGTCCTCGGCATATTCCAGCACATGCTCGCGGCAGAACTGGTGGCGGGCCGTGTTGCGGTAAAGCGCCTCGAGGATGCTGCGGGAAATGCCAGAGGTCTGGCAGCTGACTTCAAACGCCTCGCGCAGATAGGGATTGTCGTCCAGGTTCAACCGGTAAGAGAGCGCATCGAGAAAATCGGCGATCTCCCTGATCGGGGTCTGCTGGTAGCGGCTCATGGACTCCGCCGGCAGGTTCACCAGATCGTGGAAATAGCGGCCGACATCAGGTGTGACGAAGCGCAGGCCGCCTTTACGGCCGCCGAATTCCTCAGTGCAATCATCGATGACCCGGCCGCGGATGATCAGCGGCACGCGATAACAGATTTCCGACATGTTTTTGTTCCTTTGGGAAAGACCCGAGATCAGGCGCGTTCGACGATGCGGCTGAGATATTCCATGGCTTTTTCCTGAGCATCCGGCGCGCCGGCGCAGGAGATCTTGTCGTCGCTTCCGTTCTTGTCGGTGAAGCGGCGGATCTCGGGCATGATATACTCACCCTTGCGGCCGCATGGGCAGTTGCCATCCCAGTCGACGGTGATTTCATCGCCGGTGACAAACCCGCCCCAGTAGCTATCGGGCATCAGGTCCATAAACGCGGCGCGCCCGGTCTGGCGGCCTCGGCGCGGCAAGCGCTGGCCGGTATTCTCATCGAGCAGATAGGGGATGAGGTAGGGCGGCACATGATAATGGCCATGGCTGCACATGTTGGCCATGCTGCACAGCTCCGACATACCGTAGGCCAGCAGCGCGGGTGCGCCCACCACCTCGTCAATCTGTTCCCGCCAGTCATCCGGCAGCGTCTGGCCCTTCAAGCCGCCACCGGAGCTGATCAGGCTGTCAGGGGCAAACAGGCCCGTAATGCCACGGCGCTTGCCCTCGGCCGCCCAGGCATAAAGCTGCGGCACCGTGTTGCCGATCAGGACACGCTGGCCGGCAAAGCGCATCACCACACGGTCGAAGAATTCAGCATCGAGCGTCTGCTTATTCGCCTGTTTCTCCTGGTTGTCCTTGAAGCGGGCCAGAAGTTCGGGTGAGATCACCAGTTGTTCCAGCTCACCCCTGGCCTGGGCGGTGGCGACACGGCCCGACAGCGACAGCACGTCCGGGCTCAGCACCTCGTCTTTAAAAAGGGTCTCAACGAGATCATCATGTCCGATCAGGCCGAGCTGCTCCTCCATCAGGCGTTGCGCCATGTAGAAGCCATAGCGATAGCCGGGCTGGATGATGGGAATACGGAATGAAGGCTCGTCGAGATCGAGCACGATGTCGCGCTCGTTGCCCACGCCCTGCCAGCGGGTCATCGTGAAGCGCGACTGCAGCTTCCAATCCCGATGCGAGCGCGGCAGGAAGGAGAGTTTGCCGGAGGTGCCGGTGGTGTGGATCGGTTTGAGCGGCGTGGTGTTCTGCAGCAGCAGCAGCCATTCATCGACAAATTTGCAACCCGAGGCATCGACTTTCGACAAGTCGTGAGCGGTGAGCTGCCCGAACCATTTGGTCAGCGCGTCGAAGCGGCCTTTTTCCAGGAACGCCATCGGATAGGATTTGTACACCGTATGCTGGAACAATAGCGGCGCCGCGTCATCAAGTGAGTCAATACGCGAGACGCCCTGAAGCTGGGCGAGCTTGCGCAAAGCGCCGACACGCGGCTGCAACTCGTCAAAGCGCGCCTTCAGCTCTGCGAGGCGATAAGCCTCCACGTCTTGCGCGGTGTGCGCATAAAGGTCGCGCTGATGGACTCTGCTCAGCGCCAACAAATCGCCCGCATAGGTGCAGAGTGGTTCGCTCATGAATAATTCTCCCTTCTAAGCGCTCTTCAATTCGGCGGTCAGAGCGAGCAAACTAGTGTTGCTTCCGGGGCAACTTCAAGCGGATAAATTAAACACTCAATTCCCCAGATCACTAAAAGCCTAGAGCACATGGTGTAATTTGGCTCAAAGTGGTTTCTCGTCAGCGACACGAAGAGTACGTGAGTTTACGGCGGCAATATCTGCCATCTCGAAGAGAAGCTGCGGACAGATCCGTCCCTCATCCCTAATTTTGCCGAGGAAGTTTTGCGGTTGGACGCGCCAATTCAGTGCCTGTTCCGCCGGGCCACGCGCGACACGGAGATCGGTGGTGTTGCCGTGCCTAGCGGCACGATAGTGCAACTGATGTGGGGCGGTGCAAATCGGGATCCGGCAATCTTTGAGAATTCGGATGGTTTCGATCCTGCCCGGCCAAACGCACGCCGGCATGTCGCCTTTTCATTCGGCCCCCACGTCTGCGTGGGCAACCAACTGGCCCGCGGAGAATTGCGCATCGGTTTTAACCTGTTGCTACGCAGGATGAAGAATTTCCGCCTGTTAAAGGAGCCGGAGTATTTCTCTCATCCCTTCGCTTATGGCGTGACGGCGCTTCATGTCGGTTTTGAGCATGCAGCGTGAACATTGCCAACATATAGACGCTCATTCCCGATCCGGCGGCTGTCACAAACGACGTGACGCCGCTGGATTAGGCCACAGTTAAGCGTTCATTGCGGGATGTTGGGTAGGATAAATATGCTGATTGTAAATTTCATTGATATGGAGGAGGCCATGCATCCGGTTGAGGCGGAAAGCGGCCAGTCGGTCATGCAAGCCGGTATCAGCCATTCGGTGCCGGATCTTGTATCGGAATGCGGCGGTAGTTGTGTATGTGCAAGTTGCCACGCGTTGGAAGACGAGGCTTGGGTCGGTCGTCTCCGCCCATCCCAGCAACATGAAGCCGATATGCTGACCTGTGTACTGAATGATCAGCCCAACAGCAAGTTAACATGCCAGATCAAAATGACCGCAGAGTTGGATGGTTTGATCATTCGTTTTGTTAACAACGAATATTAGGGAAGGGTAGGATGGTGACAGCGGCAGCGTTTCGTAAATGGAAATGCTTGAATTGCGGCTTCGTCTATGACGAAGAGCACGGCGCCCCAGAAGACGGCGTTGCCTCGGGCACATGCTGGGATGATGTTCCAGACGACTGGTTTTGTCCGCAATGCGGCGCGAACAAAACTGATTTTGAGATGGTTAAAATTTGAGGTCAGGGCAGATTAAGCCAGATGGCTTTGGCCTTGATACGTAAAATTGCCACCCATCTGCAGATGACGAGCCCCGACCAGGAAAGTCAGGTGCAGAAAATGTAATTTTCTGTCTCAGTAACATCGCCCCCGGTAGTATTTGGTTATGAACCGGGCATGACCACGCAGTCCAGCCGGTACGTACCATCGGGGGCTTTGCGCGCACCATGGATATCTGCTTCAAAGCCGGGGAAGCGGCGGTCCCAAGATTCCGCAAAACGTAGGTATTGGGTAATGGCCGGGAGGGTGACACGCTCGCCGGGGAAAATGAGTGGGATTCCTGGCGGATAGGGCACGACCATTCGTGCAAGGATGCGGCCTTCCAAGTGATCAAGATCCACCTGCTCAACGCGGTTACCAACCAGCGCTGCATGCGCCATTTGCGGGGTCATCGCTTGTTCAGGTAAATCCGCGAACATCGCATTCTGTAATGCCAGAACATCACTTTTTTGATATGCTTCTTGCTGGGAAGCACAAAGCTCCGCAAGTCCCATGCGCTCGTAATGCTCGGGCGCCGCTCGAACAAGCTCAGGCAAAACATCCGCGAGTGGCGTGTTGGCCTGGTAATGAGCACGGAATGCAAGAAGTTCGGTGATCAGGTTGCTCCATTTTTCCCGTGACACGCCCATCGTGAAAAGGATCAGAAAATGGTAGATGCCGATCTTTTCGACGACGATACCGCGCGACCAAAGGAATTTCGCGACGATGGGAGCTGGAATTCCCGGCGAATCAGCACCATCCGGTTGCACACCCGGGCAGAGAATTGTAACCTTCATTGGGTCGAGCAGCGTAAAATTATCGGTGATATCGTCGAAACCGTGCCAGGACTCACCGGGCTTTAACGTCCAGTCACTTTGTTCGAGCCCAGCATTCACAGGCTCCCACAAGCGGAACCACCAATCTCTGGCCACGGCAGATTCCGCGCCAAGGCGGGCAATACTGGCACGGAAATCAGCTGCTTCACGCAAGGTTTCATCGACCAGGTTTCGTCCCGCGGCGCCTCGCATCATCCGGGCGGCGACATCGCAAGATGCAATGATGCCATACCACGGCGAGGTACTGGAGTGCATCATGAAAGCCTCGTTGAAACGATCCGGGTCGAGGCGAACTTCGGTGCCTTCCTTAATGTGGATCATCGAAGCCTGCGAGAAGGCGGCAAGAACCTTGTGCGTTGATTGTGTCGAAAAAACCAGCGGAGCAACGGGGCCCGCACCATCGCTCATGGCGTAGAAACCGCTGTAAAACTCATGAAAGCGAGCCTGAGCAAGCCAGGCTTCATCGAAATGAATTGCCTTGGTTATCGGAGCGAGAGCGGCTTTGACCTCATCGGTATTGATGCAAAGTCCGTCGTAGGTTGAATTGGTAATGGTGGCCACGCTAAGGCGCGCGCCAAGCGGCATCCGCATAGCTAGCGCCTGGGCATCGAATTGCGCGCGTGGGATAGGGCCGATGATACCATAGGCGTTGCGGCTGGGGCGCAGGTAAAGCGGCTGCGCACCAGTCATGATAAGAGCATGAACGAGCGATTTATGGCAATTACGATCAACCAGAACGTAATCGCCGGGGCCAACCAGGCCAGACCAAACAATCTTATTGGCGCTTGAAGTACCATTGGTGACAAAAAAACTCGTATCTGCACCGAAACTCTGCGCGGCCTCCCGTTCGGCTTCGCGCACCGGGCCGGTATGATCGAGCAGGGAACCAAGTTCGGGAACCGACACCGAAAGATCGGCCCGCAACGTGTTCTCGCCAAAAAAGCGGTGAAACGCCTGCCCGACAGGTGAGCGCATGAAGGCAACGCCGCCGCCATGGCCCGGAGTGTGCCATGAATATTTCGCAGCATCAGTGTAGCGGACAAGTGCTTTGAAAAATGGTGGCAACATGGCGTCGAGATAGCGGTGGATCGCGCTCGAGACATAGCCCGCTATGAAGCTTGGGGTATCCTCATGTAGGTAGAGATAGCCGTCAATTCGCCCCATCAAGCTGGTCGGCAAATCTTCTCGCATGCGCTTTTCACCGTACAGAAAAATCGGCAGGTCGGGCGCGCGCGCTAGCGCTAGGTCCAACAAAGTGGCAAGCGCCTCGATAAGTGAGGCGCGGTTCTCAAAACCGGCAATGGCGATCAGGACAGCCGAGAGACCAGTATATAGAACCCGACCCGCACTCGCATCCGCAATGGTAATGCCGGTCAACACACGATGGTTTCGCGCCTCGAAGGCGAGGACAAGAGCACTCACAACGCGGCCCACGGTGGTGGCTGCGCCAAACGATTCATCGACGATGGCGATCGGGTAATCAATGAGATCTGTCATTATGCGGTGTAAACTCCGAGCGATGCTTTAGAAAGCATAAAAATATCTTGGCGAGATAACAACCAGGCTCGCTACGGCTTCAAGAACGCGAGGAAATGCCCCTCTGCCCGGCGGAAGCCGTAGATCAGCACGAAGGAGACGCAGAGGTAGATGAGTGCCGCCGTGGAGAACGATGCAAACGGATTAT
>PLSD01000006.1:3449-8580 GCA_003164135.1 Acetobacteraceae bacterium | reverse complement strand
TTGCAACTGTAATGTTAGGGTCGCCCGGTCTCCTGAATCGCTTCGATCTGCTTCTTCACAGGCTCGAAAGCCGCCGCGAACACGGCAGTGGTCAATTTGGCGATGTGTTGGCTATCACTGACAGCAGCATCGATGCCATCCTTGATCAACTTTTGCTGTAGCTCCGCGTATTCTGCCAGACTCTTCACGCCGGAAAGCGCCTTGATCGCAGCGGTCAGATTTTTGGCATTCCTGGCCGCCAGTTCCTGATACGCCTTGGCCAACTCCTGAACAGCGGCATTGGAGGCATCGGTGCTCTTGGTTATAGCGTCGGTATTGGCTTTGGTAAGATCCTCGACAGTGGGCTTGGTCATGACAGGAATTCCTTTGCTAATGACATTTGATTTCATGGGCGGCAGCGCTTCGACGTTGCTTGTCGGTTAAGTCGACGGCACGGGACAGACCAATAAGCGCCCCTCCCTTGGCAAAAAAGTTTACGAAACAGCGAGGGCCATTACCGCTTCTCAACTCTACCCATCCATCTAATTGTACGCACTTGGGAATATTGTGCGCTGATTTGAATCAACGCTCTAAGCAAATTGGTATCATGTTTCAGGGTTTCAAGATTTTTTCAAAGGTGCGAAGGCGTTAAATTCACGGGACGGGGTGGGGCGCGTAGATGGATTGCTTCACTTAGGGGCTGAGCCCGAATAAATACGTTATTTCCAGCTACCTTGGCGCGATGGTGTAATTCCATTCGCCATGAAAATTTGCTGGCTGGAGGTTGAGTGCGGCGATCTCGGAGTATGAGATTTTGAGGCCCTTTTCGTAGGTGTTGGTATCGATCCGGCAGGCGACGTTGAGGCCGGTTTTGGTGGTTGTGTTGGCAATCAGTTGGATGATGACCTCATGGCTGAGCAGCGGTTTTGCTGGCGCTGGTGGCGCCGAACGAGCGGCGCGACCCAATGTCGCCGCTGCGCTGGAGCTGCAGGAGCCTGCGGCGCCTGGTAGCAGAATTGCGGGCCTTTGGCAATCGGATCAGTTACATCGTCGTTTGTGAATTGCTCAAACAGCAAAAAAAATAACCTGCAGGGCAACCGCATGACGCGCGAAGGGGACAGCCATCCAGATCGCGATGCGCAGTTCGCCTATATTTATGCCCCCTATACCCCCTATGCGTTGGCCGGTCTCACCGGCACTGGGCGTCGTGTCATTTATTTAGACAGCACGCAAAACAACACTAACCCTTGGATCCAGCCACTCCCGTAGCAGTGACCGGCAGACACCTAACACTGGGAACAGCCCGGTCGTGCCATGCCGCGTGAAGGCGCCGATTTTATGCCGAATTTATAGCGGACCTATTTTTAGGCATCGCTTTTTTACGTGTCCCTACCTAGCTTGCGTGCGGGCCGCCCCATCGCCAGACCGCGCGTCTCCATCATGGAACGCAGGTTTGCACTGAACCACACAAGGGGCGACCGGAAGAAAAAGGAAATGCATAATGGCTCGGATTGACCTCTTTGCGTCTTGCCATCCTCACACCATCCCCGTGCGTAACGCGCCGATGGCTGAGCTACGGGGAGAGACCACGCAGGGTTACCAGATCGGCAGCACCTATCAACGGGGCGCCGACCAACTCGCCCAACACGTCGCACCGGATATCGGCGTGGTAGACGGTAACCTTAGTGCCTCAGAACGCACGGGATATGCCTATAGCCAGGCCGGCGAACATTATGCGGCCTATGCCGATGGCGCTTCAGATCAGCTTTTCGACTTCGACGGCATCCATGCCTACGCGGACGGCTGCGTCTGGAAGCGCCTCGACGGGGCGTTGCGCAACCTACGCGAAACCGGCGCGCGCAGCGTTACCATCCTTGATGCGGGCTGCGGCCCAGGCACTTGGCTGCGCCGTATGGTCACACGTGCCAGCGAGCTTGGATTCACCGAGATCACAGCGCATGGCTTCGATATTGCCCGCGCGCAGATCAGGCGCGCGCGCTTTCTCGCCCACGATCTCTGTCAATTGCCCGGGATCAGGATGAATTTCGACGTTGCGGATCTGACCGCGCGATTCCCCGAGGCTGACGGCGGGGTCGATATTACGCTCTGCCTATACAGCGTGCTGAGCCACCTGCCGGTGGACCGGATGCCCGAGGTCGCGGCCGAAATCGCGCGCGTCACGAGCGGCACGTTCATCGCGACGGTCCGTCCGATCGGCAGCCAGCCGACCGCCTTCGTCGATTCGATCGAGAAGGTTCGGCATTTCGAGCGCGATGCAGCAACGGACCAGTTCGAAATCGAGATGAACGATGGCCGCCATCTCGTGTTCGGCGCGCATCTATTCAGCGCCTCCGAGTTGCGGCGTTTGTTCTCAGAGCATTTCATGCTCGAGGAAGTTTCCGGCCTCGACTTGTTCCATAGCCGTTTCGCGCCGGACCGGCGATGGAACCCAACCTCCCTCCTGGTCGATGACTTCCTGTTGGAACACCTGACACGCCTTGAGGAAAGCTTCTCAACCAACGCCGCCTTCCTGGAACGCGCCACGCATCTGCTGCTGGTGGGGCACCGCCGCCAGGGCTGATGCCGTCACGATTAGCACAATCGTCATAGACACAAGCGGGTCGACGTCAACATCGACCCGCTCAGAGCACGTGCCGCTAACAGGCCGCTATGGTTTGGTCAAAAACATAAGTTGCAGTCGCTATTATTCCAGACTGTCCAAAGGAAATGAGCTATAAAAATGCTCTCGCTCAATATTTCAGCCAATACAACCAGTCGCCGCGATCAAGCTATCATCGACGATCTGCTTTTTTTTGAAGCTTGGAAGAATGGCCTTGTTCCTTGGTCGATCACCGCGAATGTCGTGCTTCGGATACGGCAAATTCGCCGGGCGAACCCTGCGCTCAGCGACAATTATCACGCATAGTGCGACCTCTCGGCCGACGGCGTGAGCGATAGTCTCCGGTAAGCTGGTGCGCCTCCGCTTCGGCATGCCCCGGAAGCACTGCGCGTTCCGTTGCTCGCCTCGAGAGGTACTGGCCGACGCGCTATACCAAAAAGTAATGTCGCAAAGAGATTCACTGCCACCCAGGCTGCTGAGCGTGAGGCTTTGCGCACGTCGCCGGCGGTTAAATGGCTCGCCCGAGGGTGCTGCGCACCTGGCCGGCGCGCTTGACAATCCACTCTTACCTGTTTGGGACGACTTTCTCATTAGGCGTACTTTTCAGCTGCATCGCGCGGGAGTTCTCTCGCTCAGCGTTGCGAATTTTGAACTTGCTTTTCGCTTTTCATTACACGCGTAATCCGTGAAACTTTTTTTGACGGATCCACAATTTTATTAAGGAAAACGAATGAAACCGCTCTAAGCGCGATTGATAATGAACTACACCTTCTGAAAGAACGTCTCGCATTTCCTCGGCACGCAAATGGGAGGTCGGGACATGGTTTGAGCAATGGCCGACCGAACTGACTCGTACTCAGGGCAGGAAAATCTTCAGCCCCAGAACTGTGGTTTTCTGTGTATTCCGATAAAGATTTATGTTGGTTGCACATTCACCACGCGGAGATTGAATTCCTGTATCAAAGTCGATTTTCTTACGCCTAACTGGTGTGTGTGTGACGAGCTCGCCTCTCGTGGCATTGCGAAGTATCACTATCCCTGTCCTTTAACTCCTTCGTCGAAATGCAAATGATCTTGACTGGAAGCGGTTTTACTCTATGACTAGGTCAGCCTCTACTGACCTCTTGTCGCTACATTCTCGTGGTCGCCTCTCTATTGTTGCGTTCATCTCGAAAATTTATCGATCGATCGATGAGTGTCGTGCGTTACAGTTGACGGGATTCTTGCCATGGACTTGAAAGACATCGTCGTGCATGTTGACTCAACGGTTGCGTCAGATATTCGGCTCAAAGTCGCATTGTCTTTGGCAGCCCGTTTCGAGGCGCAACTGACAGGCTTGCACGTTATTCCCGATCCGGAAGTGCCGCCCTATTTCAAACCGAGCGTGGTCGAAAAAATAGCGGGAATATACGAAGAACATGCGCGCGAGGCGGCAAAAGTAGCTTCCCTTCATTTTAATCGTGCGACCCAAGATAGTGGTATCGCCGTCATATGGCGCTGCGTCGAGGGTAACATAGCTCGCCTTCTAGCCGAACATGCCCGTTTCGCCGATTTGCTTATACTCGGCCAGGCCGACACTGAAAATCCGCCCAACATGAGAGCTTTCCCGCTCCCGCATGATGTCGTTATGAACGCAGGTACCCCGGTCCTGGCAATCCCGGTTCAGACCGCCGTTCGTGAAGTCGGCCGGCGCGTCCTTCTCGCGTGGGATGGCAGTCGCGAGGCGACGCGCGCGTTTCGCGACGCAATGCCCCTGCTTCTGGCTGCTGATCAAATCTTTCTCATCGCAATTGATCCAAGCCACCAGGGCCATGTGCGGATTGGAGCTTTGGTTCCATACATGGTTGAACACTTGGCACGACATAATATCCACGTCGAAGTGGCAACTGTGCGGTCCGGGGCCGAGAACACAATCGATCTCCTTCTGTCTCATGCCTCTCAGATTGGCGCGGATCTGATTGTCATGGGAGCTTTCGGGCATCTACGGCTGAAGGAGTTCATTATCGGCGGCACCACTTACGATCTGCTTAATCGAACGACGATATCCGTCCTGATGTCTCACTAGCTCCAGGCATGGAGCAGCGGAAATCCCGGTCGTACTGGAGCAACGTCTGATATCAGCCACCGGACATTCGGGACCACGTGATCGTGCACCATCCCAACTTCCCCGAGGACCAGCCGGATATCAGCAAACATACGCACGTTGCGGAGTGGCTATCGACGCCTGGGATTTATAAGCGGATGGCCTCTAGCCTCAGCGCGGTGCCGATGACGGAGACGGAGCTCAGAGACATCGCCCGCGCGGACACGACCGGCCTGCGCAGGATGCCAAAGGACGGATAGAGCACGCCTGCAACCACCTGGATGCCTAGACAATGTGCATGAACGAAAGTCTGCTTATCGCCGTTACATAATGCAACGCGGCCAGTCCCGTTTCGACACAGTCGCTGCCAGAGCCTGATGTCCGCTTTTGCTGAAGGCTATCTCAGAAGCTGCCGGTCTGCTTCCCACCGAGGCTGTGTGGAAACACGA
>PLSD01000006.1:0-3389 GCA_003164135.1 Acetobacteraceae bacterium | reverse complement strand
GGCTATCTCAATCGGGTGCAGTCGACCCTTCCACGATGTCATAGCCGTACGTGGCTTTTTGCTCGGTCGGGGCGGTTCGCGGCTCATGGCGTCAGGGCTTCCATTGTTCAGGTCTCAGCAAACCATGACGTTGGCGGTGATTGAAGTGCCGGTATATAACCTCTCTCATCAGCACCGAGAATGATGGCAGATTTCCAGGTAACCTCGGTCGATCAAAACACGGGCTGCTCCGTCAGTTTCGGCTCGATGAACTATATTCTAATGAGAAAAGCCTGCTACACGAGCTGTGCAATCGCACCAAACTGCAACGCCGCACCAAAAAGAACCATCAGATGCCAGATTGCATTATGAAACCGGACACCGCCCCAGGCATGAATGAGCGCGCCGACCGAATAGACGATGCCGCCACAGATCAACAAAACCAGCGAGCATTCGGACACCGAGGCAATCAAAATGGGAAGAAATCCGAGGATGACCCATCCCATTCCGATATATAAACCCACTCACCATCGGTTGGTCCGTGGGGTCGCCAAAAGTTTCAGCAGGATGCCCGCAATCGCCAAGCACCAAATCATCCCGAACAATAAGTGACCGGAAAATTCCGGAAATGCGATTAACGCAAAGGGTGTGTAGCTGGCTGCGATCATCACGAAGATCATGGCATGGTCCAAGCGGCGCAATCTGGCTTTTATGTGTCCGTCGGCCGCCACATTGTAGAGGGCCGAGGCCGTCAACATGCAGAGCAGGCCAAATCCATAGATGCCGATAGATATGGCAAGCTTGGCGCCCGCCTCCGGCGGCAGGTGAGCGATCAACCAGGCGATACCACTTAAGGCCCCAAGAATGCCGACGACATGCACGGCACGATCGGCAAGGAGTTCGGTGCGGTCATACCGAGGAAAATTAGACGGCTCTAGCATTGCACCACCTATGTTGGCTCCGGGATTTATATTAAATTCGCACATGAGGCACCATATGTCATGGCGGCCGCCGAAATTCGGCCATCGGCATCAAGGAGAGACAAAATGCCCTTGGATATCAGCGGCGGTGATCGGCGGAAAAAGTCGTTAAACGTGCTGGGTACCGTGCTGGAACCCTATTCGTATGACCCGATCACCGGCTTCTACCGTGACGGATGCTGTGCCACCGGGCCGGAGGACGCCGGCAGCCATACGGTTTGCGTTGAGATGACGGCAAAGTTCCTGGCGTTCAGCAAGGCGCAGGGGAATGATCTCAGCACACCCAGACCGGAATTCGGGTTTGCCGGCCTGGAGGCAGGTGACCGTTGGTGTCTATGCGCACCTCGTTGGCAGGAGGCGTTCCTGGCAGGGGCAGCACCGCGGGTTTTTCTCCGGGCGACAGAGATAGGCGCGCTGCAGTGGTGTGAGCTTGAGGACCTGAAGCGGTTTGCGACTGATTTGGTGTGAAGGGTAAGAGAAGCCCTGCCTACGGCGGCAGTCCAGGCTTTAATGGGGAAGCCAAGGAATTGGGATGACGCGATAGAACCGAGCCCGGGCAGTTTTACCCCCAGATGGCTCCATATTATCTAAGGCAGTTTGGGGGTATCTGGGGGTAGAAGTGTCTTCCTGACGGAGCCGCTTAAGACCCATGAGGTCGAGGATCGCACCCACCTCCCTGGCAGGATCCTTCGGCTTGCGTCTTTTGTCGCATCGGAAAGGATAATAAAATGGCCAAGGGTCAGCAGCGCAGTAATCGTGAGGTTAAAAAACCAAAGGCAAACAAACTGGTCGTCGCGAAGGAAATACAGGCGTCAGTATCTAAAAAAATCAGTATCTAAAAAAATCAGTGCTCCCGCCGAGCCACCAAAAAAGAAGGGGGTAACGGGGGCAGCGGTCCTCCGTTACCCTGGTGCAACCGGCCGAGATTGGCAAGGTCGGCGCCGGGAGCGGCTGGTCGGCTTTGGATTGATACAACGCAGATAGCGGACATTTGGCTTTAAAACCGCCCAGACAGTAAGAAGTCATTGAATTCATGGAATGAATATAGACGAGACAGGTATTTTCCGTGTTTCGGTCATATCTTTTGCAAGCTGCAACCTATTGATATCACTGGCGCAAGCTGAGCTATTCCTCCGTGATCTCCTCGACGCGCCATTCTTCAGCTTCCTCGTCTAAGGTTTTAAGGGTGGCCCGTGTGTATATGCCAAGCTTTAAACCCCGGTCGATTTCCTGTCTCATTTTGTCTTCATCGTCACCGAAGATGGGCTCCAACTTATACTCTTTCCCGTTCTTCATCTTGTATAAAACGACCCAAACACTGCCAACACGACCGCCCTCCTGCAGTATTTTCAATACGCCGGCAGCGTTATTCCCCCGGTCCCGTAATGCATCTGCCAGTCTCTGGAGATTTGGTCGATCCTTCAGGAGCTTATCCAGCTTAGCGGCCGCCAGGGACCGCGGAGGGTGGTAAATCACCGTGTTCATCGTGGTTGGTCCGCCCTTCGACATTAACTCCTCCGGTAATCCGCTGCGTTGTCTGCAAACTTACCAAAAAGAGCTCCTGTAAGAAACTGCAAACTTACGTTCGATCATCGATCCCGCACGTTATTTGAGTTTCTTCGATCGCAGCGTCAGCACAAGCTGTTTGTACGCTGGAGCCTGAGCCTGCTGCTCTGCCAACTTCTGCCGCTGAGCTGCTGGCGGCAGAGGGCGCGTTTCGCGCGCTTTGAACACGAAGCGCTCCATAGAAGCACTTCAGCCGAAACAAATGCTCAAGATCGCCTCCAGCGCGATGGGCGGATCTTTGTCGTCGAGCGCGATGTCCACGGGACGAGCCGCACTCGCCTTTACCCCGCTGTGGCTTTGCTAGCCTGACGCAAGGTGCCCAACTCGGCGTTCCGGGCCTCCAGCACTCCCGTCAGGATGCGCAGTTCGGCCGTCAGCTTGCTGCGCTCAGCGAGCAGGCCATCGATCCGCTGCTTCTGCTCAGCAATCACTCGGCGCGTCGGACAGTTCATCGTCCATGATTCCGGCAATGCGCCGGCCCATTGCCGCGTCGGTCGCAGCCCGCGCAGCTGCAAGCTCCCGAGCCATATCGGCGTCAATGGCAATGAGGTCATCCGGATTCCCCCGCGTCTGGCGGTGAACCTCCACGGATACCTCCGGATGTGTGCAGCGCAACGACGCAGCGTCTCTGTCCACCTGCCAGCCCTGGGCCCGCCATGCTTCCAAGTAACTTTGCAACTCAGGACTCATAATCATGTCGTACCCTGTTTGAAGAATCTGGCAAAACGCTCGACCTTACCATCCAACCTCGATATTATCAACGCGGCGAGCAAATCTTGCGCCGAGCCCCCATGTGGTTCGGGAGCCGCCTCGGAAACCGTGGGATGGTGACGACAGGCCGAAAGTCTTGATGAGGTGGACGGC
>PLSD01000114.1 GCA_003164135.1 Acetobacteraceae bacterium | reverse complement strand
ATCATTGGTGGCGGGCCACAAAGATAGGCTGACCAGCCTTCGAAAAGACCACCGAAGAGGCGATCCGCCACTTCATGGACAAAGCCACGCTCACCTGCCCAGTCGCTTCCCTCTGGTTCGGAGGAAAGCCCCGTAACGTAACGGAAATTAGGGTGTTTGTCGGCAAGTGCGATGAATTCTGCCTCGCCGTAAAGATCCGCCCGCGTACGCACACCATGGATCAGGGTGATCGGCTCTGCATATCCCTTGCCGAGCAGATCAAGGATCATCGCGCGTGGACTCGACACACCAGTACCGCCAGCCATGAATAGCAGCGGGCCGCCCCGCGACTCGCGGACGAAAAACCGACCGTAAGGACCCGATAATTTCAGTTGGTCGCCCAGCTTCAGGGTCTCATGGATATAGGCTGTGCCTTGTCCACCCGGCACACGCCGGATTTGCAGATCGACGTGACCACCTTCGGTTGGTGGATTGGCGATCGAGAATGCGCGAGATCCGTGAACGCCAGGCAGCGTGAGATTAACGTACTGACCGGCCTGGAAATCAAGTGTTTCGCCCTCCAGGACCAGGCGTACCCCCTTAACGTCATGGGTGAGGTCTTCCAGAATGGCAACGCGCCCGATGAAATCCTGCACGGCGATACGGCGCTGGTCGGGCTCTTCGTCAATATCCGCCTCGATGGTGACATTGCTGAGGAGCCGGGCGCTACAGGCCAGTGTTTTGCCTTCCGAACGCTCGAAATCCATCAGCGCGAAGCCCGAGGCGTCGGCGTGGTCAACTTCACCGTCGACCACATCGACCTTGCAAGTGCCGCACAAGCCGTGACCGCAGGCATACGGCAGGTAGATGCCCGCCCGCAGGCAGGCATCTAGCATGGTCTGGCCGTCTTCGACCTCAATGGTCTCGCCCAGCGGTTCAATTGTTAGTTGGTGGCCCATAGCGGTATCCTATCCGTCGCTGCTCTTAGGAGGCCGAACCGGCATAACCGGCCAGGAATGGCGTCCAGAATCGGATCAGCGATTTGTGATGCAAGCCATTGGCCTCCAGTGATGCACCAAAATCGGGAGTCTTTTTCTCGCCATCGATTCTCCAGATGACGGTGGACCAGTCGATCTTCGCGGCATCAGGATGGGCGGCGTAATGAGGCGCGATAACCTCGCTCACCAGCGCGCCGAAGGGCATCGCGGGGGGCAGGGGGAAGGCGAGCGCAGAACAGAATGAGAGATGCTCCTCCCAATGCACATAGATCACAATATTCCCGTGGAAGTTCTTCTGGGCGTCCCGTGTCTCGGTGTAGTTTTCGTAATCAGAAACAATAGCAGTAACCGGCATTTTTGCCTCCGCAGGATCGCATGGTGCCCGCGGCACCATGCCTTATTAATGTTTGCGCGCTGGAGCAGTAGTTCAGACAGCCTTGCGGGCATTCTCCGCGTGCCACTCATTCCAAATTTTCTCATCGGGCGAACCGACGTAATCCAGATTATCGGCGCCGTTGTTCAAATTATACCATGCCAGAACATCCGGTATGGTGGCGCCGCCGCAATTGCCCTGGAAAATCTGTTGCACTGGCATCCAGGCTTG
Organism: Acetobacteraceae bacterium; assembly: GCA_003164135.1. Taxonomy (GTDB): domain Bacteria; phylum Pseudomonadota; class Alphaproteobacteria; order Acetobacterales; family Acetobacteraceae; genus Acidocella. The sequence continues at coordinate 20,991 of PLSD01000114.1, read as the reverse complement.
CACGTATTTCTCCGGCTCGTCATCGAAAATGTCCTTACAGCCATCCGAGCAGAAGTGGTACGTTTCGCTCTGGAACTGAGTCGAGCGGAAGCAGATGACCGTCGGGTCGCCCGGTTCTGTATAGGCCATCGGGATCTGGCAGGTCTGGCAGAGTTGCGGCAGCGCGTTGTTATAGAAACGCTTTCCCTGCTTTTCCTGCTCAGCCCACATTTCCCAGCGGGGACGATAGTATTTGTCGAATGTATTGGGATATTTTGCCGACAGCCAGTCGAGGTGTTCTTTATCCGGCATCCAGGTGTGGAAGCCCGCGGCGTGGGTGTACTGATAGAAGACCGCCCAGTTCTGGTGCGAAATATGCTCGGCTTCTTGCGTGGCGACGTCGGCATATTTTGGTGGACGTAGGCCGTAGCGCGCAAGATCCTGAAACAGGGAACCGCCGGCCTCGGTGAAGTAGATCTCCCAGGCTTCTTTCCAGGACATCACTTTTTTCGGCAGCATATAGTCCATCATCATGGCCACCAAGCCAAGTAGACGGTGGCCGCGCCAAAACCATTTGTCTAACCATTTCTGGACAATCGGCAAGTTGTCGGGATGCTGTTCCAGAAGGAACTTGATGACTTCGATGCCGAGCGTCATATGCCGGCTTTCATCCGACTGTGCGGAGAAACCAAAAGTCACGGTCGACATGTCGCCATTATAGGCCGCGCCCGACATAAAAGGCACGAACAGTAAATTGGTCAGCACGTATTCGAAGGAGAAACCGATCGCAATCATGTATTCGAACGGACCCGCACTCCGTGCGTCGTCAAAGAAGGACTTTGGCACCGATAAGTACCACACACGATCGTGCATGTGCGGAAACTCTGAGAGTCCGTCGAAGAACTTGTTGTATTGGCTGATCGTGTGCACCTGTGTCTGCAGGTGACGCAACTCGTCAAGCGACTGCATCTGCGCGGCGACACGTGGTCCTGCGCCGCGCAGATGGCGGCCAGCAAATGCAAAACCGCGGTGCGCCTGATATTCTCCCGGTGAAATACCAGTGAGAAATAGCTTGAGTGCATTAATATAGCGTCCGTCAGAAACGCCAGTCTGCCCATTATTCTGGGCAAAGCTGTCGAGCACCGCGTACAGCTTGCGCTCCTTTTCGGCCTGGAACTTCCAATAGGTATCCATAGTCAGGCGGAAGGGGTCTTCCCACGCCGACCAGTCCTTGACTTTAATACCCTCGAACGAGTCATAAGGGAACACGGAATCCATCGGCTGGTAGGTAGTTTCCCAGTCGAGGCCGCGGGTCATGTGTGCGTAGCGCTGCCGTAGTCCGAGTTTTTTGACGGTCATTTCCTTGGTCTCCTCTGGCTTCTTTAGTGGCGCCAGCTTAATGTGAAGTGATCATCGTCTTCGTCGAGATTTCCCGCCATCGAGATAAGGACAAGTTGAATTTCCTGCGGTTCCCAAGCCCGGCCGAGGCGTTCTTCAACGGACGCGCGGTTGATTACAATCGTGTCGTCGCAGTCCAGCTTGACGGCGCCGTGCATATTCATGACCCGTACGCCAGGATTGTCGGCAAGAATTGCCTCGATGATCGGACGCGCATCGTCGTTTTGCAGCAAAGTTATGGATGCTACCTGAGCCATACTTGGAATCCCCTCTTAAAGTGCCAGACCAAGCGCGCGGGCACGGGTACGTGCCGCCTCACCAGCCGCTTCGGCTGCGTTGCCGTCATCGCCGATCAGTGCTGCCGAAAGTGGTTTGGCAGCTTCCACGGCGCGCCCGATCCAATGGCTGGCCCATTGCGAGACCAGCTGCTTGTTATGTTCTGACTCGGCGGCGACAGTCTTCACAACGCTGTCGCTCCAGCGGCTCTCTTCCGCGCGCCAGTCTTGCATGAACTCGGTCAGCATCGCGATCGTCAGGCCGGCGTCACTCCATGCTGGCTCGGCATATTTGTAGATAAAATCGAGAAGGACGCCGTTTACGCCGATTGTCTGAGCAACATAGAGATGGAACCAGTCGCGCTCGACGAAGGTGTCCTCGATCAGGCGGCGCACGCCCTGCCAAGCGGGGTCTTCGAGCCAGACCTTCTTGGCAGCATCGAGCGCGTTGCCGGTTTGGCCGTCAAGCACCAGGCCGATACGGCTGATGATCTGGGCCATGCCGAGCTGATCACCGGCGGAGAAAATGCACGGCGCCGTGATCGCTGTGCCATAGCCGCGCTGGCACATTTCGGTCATGTTCATGTTGCCGCCCCAGTGCAGATGGCGCGCCGGCAACAGGCCACGTTCAATCGCTGCGCGAGCCGTGTTTGTCGCGTTGGCAAGCAAACCGCGCTCTTCAACAAAGGTAAAATTACGGTCCACGGCCTGGTTCATGTTGGCGCGGGCGATGTTATAGGCCGCGTAATAATACTGCCGCGGGTCAAGTGGCTTGTACCAGTCCACCATCACGACGGCGGTCTTACGCGTGTCGTAGGTCCAGTACTCCGGCTCCCAGTATGGCTTGTAGTGGAAGTTGGCGGTCGGTTGAATGTCGAAAGTTGCTTCCTGGTAACGTGATGCCGGTTTGTCACCGCCAAGGCGTCGCGCGACATGGCCAAAGGTCTGCCGTTTTTGCTCGATGTCTACGGTTTTGATGTCAACGCTCATGCTATTCCTCTTTGCGAGACTTCAAGGTCTCGTTATGTGGTCTGGTCGTTTGATCAGGTTGAATCGGTTGGGTCGCTCGAGGGTCGGCGTAGTAATCCCGGTTGACCAGCGCGCCACGCGAGCCGGTCGAGTTCGGCAGCAATCGAACCGGCGGGGGGTAGCAGAACGGCGTTGCGCTCCCTGCGGAATTCTTCAAATGAAATCAGCGGGAGGATCAATTCGACGGCCAAATCACCGTCTCCCAGCGAGAATTCAAATTCAACAAAACGGCCTAACCGGGTCCCAAGAACGCGGACATAGGCTTGGCTAGCTTCCGCTGAACGCAATACCCCCTCGCTTTCCGAGGGCTGCCTGCCGCCCATTTTTAAATCTCCTCCTTAGCGTGCAGAGCGCGCTTTAACGGCGCCCTTTATCATATGTCGCCGTTTTATCGGTAATTTTTTCGGGAGTCAACAAATATTTCGAGATTAAAAAAAATAACCACAATAAATATTCGCCAATAAGCAGCTGTTGCTGATAATTAGAATTGACACAAAAGCACTGGTTTGATCCGACAATAACGAAAAAAGCTCATAAGTTCCGACGCGGATGTTACGATCGCCCGGGACGCTATGGCTTCATTCTTCAGATGCGAGCACTTTGCTCATCACAGTAAGCGTCCGTTCGATATGCTCGCCCGCGACGCGGCAGGCAAGATTTACATCACGTGCCAACGCAGCCTCGAATACCGCCTGGTGCTCAGCATGAACATCACGGGAAACAACACGGTTAACCAGCGAGATGCGGCGATAGCGCTCGGATTGCTGAAACAGAATCGCATAGAGGTGGTGGAGCCAGCGGGAAGGGCAAGCGCTGATCAGCGCCTCGTGGAATTCGCGGTTGCGAATCTCAAATTCATCTCGTTGTAGCTCGGGCTCGGCCCTGAGTTTCGCCTCAGTCTTGGACAGGCGATGATACGCTGCCACCAAGCGCCCTTCCCATGCATCATCGCCGGCCTCGATCGACTCACGCAGTGCCTCTTTCTCGATAAACACGCGCGTGCGGGTGAGGTCGGCAAGGTCTTCGAGTGAGACCGGGGCGACTCGAAAGCCTTTTTGTTCCTCGGAGGTGACAAGGGCCTCCCCGACTAGCCGGGTGAGCGCCTCGCGCAGGGTGCTGGCACCAAAACTGTAGCGTTTCTGCAGCATTTCAAACCGCAACTTAGTCCCTGGCGCCAACGCGCCATTCAGAATTTCATGCCGGATCGTCTCATACGCTGCCTCGACCAGGCTACGCGCGACTGCCGCTTTTGGAATCCTCGCAAACTCCGTCTTCATATTAATATCCATTCCAGCAGCACTCCCATGGTCTTCCGGTTGCCGGTTTCGGGACCGAAGGTCCACAACGCGGCCGGGTTGGTAAATTCGGGCAGATTACAAGATTCCGAAAAAGATAGCGACTATTTAGAATAAGAGGCTATATTATTTTTCCCGATGTTTTGCAAAATCTCGAAAATACTATTGACATCACTCGCTTGAACAGGGATAAACAGCCCAACAAAGCTGGGGCGTGGCAAGACCACCTTCCGGACAATGAGGGTGAAATGGATAGTTCCAGTGTTTTTCTTGCAAAGACCCGGTTCCAGCCGGGGCGTTCCGCTGCCGGCTATGATTTTCCGTGACTGTTATTTTCACGATCAAGGTTGAAGGCGCGGGCGAAGCCGTTTGTTACGAGGGCGAGCGTGTCCTCGTGGCGCTTGAGCGGGCGCAGGGTTTCGGGCGGCTCAAAGGGCTCTTCCGTAAGCTACCCGTTGGTTGCCGGCGTGGCGGCTGCGGTGTGTGCCGTGCCCGCGTTATTAGTGGTGAATACCGGCACGACCCAATGAGTCGTGCCCATGTTTCAGAAGCGGATGAGGCTGCAGGGCTGGTTTTGTCCTGCGCGATCTATCCGCTTTCCGATCTCTCGCTGCGGTTTGATATCCCGCAATTAAAAGAGGCTGCCTATCATGCGGTCACAGCAACCCCGGAGGAATAAAAAATGGCACTTATCGGCGTTCTACGTCCCGGCTTCGTTCAAATGCGTGTGCTCGACATGCCTACCGCCGTCGAGCACTATACCAATCGCATCGGCCTGCATCATGTGACTGAGGGCAAGGATGGGCGCGTCTATCTGAAGGCCGCTGATGAGTTCGACCACCACAGCATCGTGCTGCGCCGCGCGGAAAGTTCTGGCCTGGATCTGGTGTCTTTCAAGGTGCGCGAGGATGCCGATCTCAACTCATTCGAGAAGCGCATCGTCGAGTATGGCTACCCGGTCGACCATGTTGCCGCCGGCGAGCAACCTGGGATCGGGCGGCGTATCGGCTTTACCATCGCTTCGGGCCATCGCATTGAACTTTACGCCCACGCCGAACAGTCGGAGCCGAAGCCGCGCACCCATAACCCGCATATTTGGGAGATTGAGCCGCACGGCATGCAGGCGCGGCGTTTCGACCACTCGCTGCTGTATGGGCCGAAGATCGATGAAAATCTTGACTTCTTCTGTAAGGTTCTTGATTTCGAATGTGCCGAGCGCGTTGATATGCCCGATGGGTTGCTCGCCATCTGGCTGAGTTGCGGCATGAAGGCGCATGACATTGCCTTTGTGAAACATCCCGAGCCGGGCAAACTGCACCATGTCTCCTTCGAGTTGGAAAACTGGGGCGCCATTGGCCACGCCGCCGATATTATGACCCATTATGACATCTCGATCGATCTTGGCCCGACACGTCACGGCATCACCCGTGGTCAGACGATTTATTTCTTCGATCCCTCGGGCAATCGCAACGAAGTGTTTGCCGGCGGTTACACCTACTACCCCGACAACCCGACCCGTACCTGGGACGAGACTCAGATCGGCAAAGGTATCTTCTACTACGAGCGTGTAATGAACGAGGCGTTCCTTTCGGTCGTGACCTGAAGGAAAGGCGCAGACAAGTCATGAATATTTCCCGCACCACCTCCACCATCACCTCCGCCGCGGCACTTCATGCCGTGGAAGCCGCCGTGGCCCATGCCGCAACGCGCGGTGCCGCCGTAGTGGCGGCGGTGGTGGATCCGGGCGGGGCACTCGTAGCCTGTCTGCGCGCCGACGGCGCTTTTGCCGCCTCAGTGGACATTGCCCGCGACAAAGCCTGGACATCCGCCATCTTCGGCGCCTCGACCGACGGCCTTTGCGACGGGCTTTCGCAACGTGAAGTGTTGCGTGAAGGCATCGCTTTGCGCCCCGGCGTCGTGCTGTTTGGCGGCGGCCTGCCCATCACACTGGCAGGCAGCGTCATCGGCGGCATCGGCGTTTCCGGCGGTTCAGAAGACGATGACCGCACCAGTGCCGCCGCCGGCTTGCGCGCACTTGGGCTAGACGACACGACCGGCGGCACCGCAGCCACCTGAATTACAAGGACCAGGACTCATGACCACCCAATTACTTGATGCGCATCGTCCGCTTGCCCCATTCGATGCCCGCCGCGACGCGGCGCACTTTATCAATGGTGCGTTCACGCAAGGCACCAGCGGCAAGTCCTACGACAATTTCTGCCCCATCGACGGCTCGCGCATTGGCTCCGTTCCCGAGGGCGGCAAGGCCGAGATCGACGCGGCGGTAAAAGCCGCCCGCGCCGCGCTGGACGGCCCCTGGGGCAAAATGTCGCTGACCGAGCGCACGACGCTGCTGGGCAAGGTCGCCGCAGAAATCAACCGCCGGTTCGATGAGTTTCTCGCCGCGGAATGCCGGGATACCGGCAAGCCCGCGAGCCTGGCCTCGCATATCGACATTCCACGCGGTGCCGCGAATTTCACCATGTTCACGGACGTCGCCAAAACCGTCGCCACCGAATGCTTCAGCACCCCCACGCCCGACGGCGCCGGCGCGCTGAATTATGGTCTACGCCGCCCGCGTGGCGTTATCGCCGTGGTCTCGCCCTGGAACCTGCCGCTGCTGCTGATGACCTGGAAGGTTGGGCCGGCGCTGGCGCTGGGCAATACCGTGGTGGTCAAACCGTCCGAGCAAACGCCGCTCACCGCCACGCTGCTCGGCGAGGTGATGAACACGGTCGGCGTGCCGAAAGGTGTTTACAACGTGGTGCATGGTTTCGGCGCAAATTCCGCGGGTGAATTCCTCACCCAGCACCCCGGCGTCAACGGCATCACCTTCACGGGCTCCACTCGCAGCGGCGAGGCGCTGATGCGCGAAGCAGCGCACGGCATCCGCCCGGTCTCGCTGGAACTCGGCGGCAAAAACCCCGGCATCGTGTTTGCCGATTGCGACATGGACAAAGCCATCGAGGGCACCATGCGCTCGGTCTTCGCCAACTGCGGCCAGGTTTGCCTTGGCACCGAGCGGATCTATGTTGAGCGCCCAATTTTCAACGAGTTCGTCGCGCGTCTGAAACAGGGCGCCGAGGCGCTGCGTTTCGGCCGGCCTGAAGACCCGGCCACCAACATCGGCCCGCTGGTCAGCCAGCTGCATCGCAAAAAAGTTCTCTCCTACTACGCCAAGGCGGTGGAGGAAGGTGCCACGGTCGTCACCGGCGGCGGCATCCCCGATATGCCGGAAGACCTCGCCGGCGGCGCCTGGATTCAGCCTACCATTTGGACCGGGCTGGCCGATGACGCCGCGGTGGTGACCGAAGAAATCTTTGGCCCCTGCTGCCATATCCGCCCCTTTGACACCGAGGAAGAAGCCATCCGCCTCGCCAACGCCACGCCCTACGGGCTGGCGGCGGCGGTGTGGACAGAGAACCTTTCCCGTGCGCATCGTGTGGCGTCCAGAATGGAGGTCGGCATCTGCTGGGTGAACTCCTGGTTCCTGCGGGACCTGCGGACACCCTTCGGCGGGGCGAAAGCTTCTGGCATTGGCCGCGAGGGCGGCGTGCATTCGCTTGAATTCTATACGGAAATTACCAACGTCTGCATCAAGCTCTGAGAGCGAAACAGGAATCATGACCATATCCCCACAAACGGCTTCTTCGCCTGAGGCGATCCGCACCGCCGCCGGCCTTTTGTTTGAGGCCGCCCGCACTGGCGTTCCTTGCGCGCCCGTGCGCAGCCTGCTGGCGGAGGGCGACGTCGCGAGCGCCTACGCCGTGCAGGAAATCAACACGCAACGCGCCCTGGCCGCCGGCCGCCGCCTGGTCGGGCGCAAGATCGGCCTTACCTCAGTTGCCGTGCAGAAGCAGCTTGGCGTCGGCCAGCCGGATTACGGCATGCTGTTCGCTGACATGGCGCGCGGCGAGGCGCAGGACATCGCGCTGGCGGATATTTTGCAGCCGAAAGTGGAAGCCGAAATCGCCTTCGTGCTGGGCCGGGACCTTACGCATGAGCAACTCACGGCCGCGGACCTGTTTCGCGCCATCGATTATGCTGTTCCCGCCATTGAAATCGTCGGTTCGCGCGTACAGAAATGGGACATCCGCATCACCGACACCATTGCCGATAACGCCTCCTCTGGCCTGTACGTGCTGGGTTCTCGCCCGGTGAAGCTGGATGCCTTCGACCCGCGCCTGTGCGGCATGGTCATGGAGAAAGCCGGTGAGCCGGTCTCCGTCGGCGCCGGCGCCGCCTGCCTGGGTTCGCCGCTGAACGCCGCGCTCTGGCTTGCTCAGGTCATGGCCCGCGTTGGCCACCCCTTGCTGGCGGGGGACACGGTGCTTTCCGGCGCACTGGGGCCGATGGTCGCCGTACAGCCGGGCAATGTTTTTGACGTGCGCATCGAGGGCCTCGGCTCCGTACGCGCCGCTTTCGCAAAGGAATAATCCTATGGCCAAAATCAAATGCGCCATCATCGGTTCCGGCAATATCGGCACCGACCTGATGATCAAGATCATGCGGACCTCGAAGAATTTAGAAATGGGCGCGATGGTCGGCATCGACGCCAACTCCGACGGTCTCGCCCGCGCCGCGCGGCTCGGCGTGCCGGTTACGCATGACGGCATCGAGGGCTTGCTCAAGCTGCCTAACTATAACGAAATCAAAATCGTTTTTGATGCCACCTCGGCCGGCGCGCACGTCCATAACAACGCGCTGCTGCAGAAAGACGGCAAGAAGGTCATCGACCTGACGCCCGCCGCCATTGGCCCGTTCACCATTCCGGTGATCAACGGCGACGCCAACATCAACGAGCCGAACGTAAACATGGTCACCTGCGGCGGCCAGGCCACCATCCCGATGGTCTATGCCGTGAAGCGCGCCTCCAAGCGCGTGGTGTATGGCGAGATCGTCGCCTCCATCTCGTCGAAATCCGCCGGTCCCGGCACGCGCGCCAATATCGACGAATTCACCGAGACGACGTCCAAGGCGATCGAAGTGCTGGGCGGCGCGGAACGTGGCAAGGCCATCATCATTCTCAACCCAGCCGAGCCGCCGCTGATCATGCGCGACACGGTGTTCACCCTCTCCCAGGGCGGCGACCGCGAAGCCATCGAAGCCTCCATCCTGGCGATGGAAGCGGAAGTCAAAAAATACGTCCCCGGCTACCGCCTCAAGCAGAAGGTGCAGTTCGAGGTCATCGGCGACAACGCGCCGGTGCGTATCCCCGGCATCGGTTTTTCCACCGGCCTCAAGACCACCATCCTGCTGGAAGTGGAGGGCGCTGCCCATTACTTGCCTGCCTACGCTGGCAATCTTGACATCATGACCTCCGCCGCCCTGGTCACCGCCGACCATTGGGCCGCCCAGGCACTCACCAGGGAGACCGCATAAATGGCCCGCAAAAACCCCAACAAACTCTACGTGCAGGACGTCACCCTGCGCGACGGCATGCACTCCATCCGTCACCAATACAACATGGAGAACGTCATCGAAATCGCCCGCGCGCTGGACGCGGCGAAGGTGGACGCCATCGAGATCAGTCACGGCGACGGCATCACCGGCTCCACCTTCAATTACGGCTTCGGTGCGCATGACGACGCCGAATGGATTGCCGCCGTTGCAGGCGTGTGCAGCAACGCTGTCGTCACTGTGCTGCTCATCCCCGGCATTGCCACGGTGCATGACTTGAAGAACGTGTATCAGGCCGGCGCGCGCTCCGTGCGCGTCGCCACCCATTGCACCGAGGCCGATGTCTCACGCCAGCATATCGAGGCCGCGCGCAAACTCGGCATGGACACGGTGGGCTTTTTGATGATGTCCCACATGGTGCCCGCGGAAAAACTCATCGAGCAGGGCAGACTAATGGAGTCCTACGGCGCGGAATGCGTCTATGTAACCGACTCCGCCGGTGCAATGCTGCCGGAGCAATATGCGGAGAAGGTGAAGGCGATGCGCGACGCGCTCAAGCCCGAAACTGAGATCGGCGTGCATACGCATCACAACCTCACGCTGGGCGTTGCCAACGCGGTGGCCGGCATTAAAGCCGGCGCCGTGCGCGTGGATGCCTCGCTCGCCGGCATGGGCGCCGGTGCGGGCAACGCGCCGCTCGAAGCCCTCATCGCTGTGCTCGACCGCGAAGGCATTGAAACCGGCTGCGATCTTTTCAAACTGATGGACGCCGCCGACGATCTGGTGCGCCCGTTGCAGGACCGCCCGGTACGCGTGGACCGCGAAAGCCTCTCGCTAGGCTACGCGGGCGTGTATTCCAGCTTTTTGCGCCACGCGGAAAACGCCGCCAAAACCTACGGCGTCGACACGCGCGAAATCCTCACCGAACTCGGCAAGCGCCGCATGGTCGGCGGGCAGGAGGATATGATCATCGACGTCGCTCTCGACATCCTCAAACAACGCGGGGCCGCAGCATGACCAATCTCTCCGAACTGGCAGCGGGTCTCGACGAGGCCGCGCGCACCGCCACCGCGGTGCCGCAGCTGACCGACACTTACCCCGACCTCTCGGTGGCCGACGCCTACGCCATCCAGGCGCTTTCCGTCGCCCGCCGCTGGGCGCGCGGCGAACGCCGGGTCGGCTACAAAATGGGCCTCACCTCGCGCGCGAAAATGCAACAGATGGGCGTCTCGGAAGTCATCTGGGGCCGTCTCACCGACGCCATGCGGCTCGAGGAAGGCGGCGAGATGTCGCATGCCCGCTACACGCATCCGCGCGTCGAACCGGAAATCGCCTACATCATGCGCAAGCCGCTTTCGGGTAACGTCTCGCTCGCGGAAGCTCTGGATGCGGTTGAAGCCGTCGCCCCGGCGATGGAAATCATTGATAGCCGCTACCGTAATTTTAAATTCGCGCTGGCTGACGTCATCGCCGACAACTCCTCTTCCTCGGGGTTTTATCTCGGGTCATGGGCGAAGCCCTCCACCGATGTCTCAAATCTCGGGATCATCATGGAGTTGAACGGCCGCCCGGTGCAGATCGGCTCCACCGCCGCGATTCTGGGCAACCCGATCCGGTCGCTCGTCTCCGCAGCGCGCCTGGTCGGCAGCGTTGGCGAGCGTCTGGAACCCGGTGACATCGTGCTGGCCGGCGGCGCCACCGCCGCGCACGCGCTCACGCCCGGCGACTTTGTACGCACGAGCTTCCAGAATCTGGGCGCCGTGTCCTTCAACGTCGGCGCTTAAGGAGCAGCCAATGCCCATCATTGAAGTCACCATGATCGAAGGCCGCTCCATCGAGGCGAAGGTGGATATGGTCGAGAAAGTGACTGACGCCATCGTCGCCTCCCTCGGCGCCCCGCGCGAAGCCGTGCGAATCATCATCCGCGAAGTCCCAGCCTGGCACTTCGCCGCAGCCGGCGTGCTCAAAGGCAAGCCGCCCAGCACATGAACATACATACTAACCCGGAGATCGGAAAGTCGATCGCCGCCGGGTCAATTCGACCAGGGCAGACGTTCGCCGCTGCTACTGATCCACGGATCTGGTCCGGGTGTGTCCGCCTGGGCCAACTGGCTTTTGAACATCGGGCCGCTGTCCGAGCATTTTCGGGTTATTGCTCCCGATATCGTCGGCTTTGGCTTTACGGAGCGTCCCGCAAACGCCCCCTATGGCAAAGCGCTTTGGCTTTCTCACTTGGCTGATTTTCTTGATGTGCTTGGCCTTGAAAAAGTCCACATCATCGGTAATTCCTTTGGCGGCGGGCTGGCTCTTGCCTTTGCCATCCGCTACCCGCACCGCGTCGGACGCCTGATGCTGATGGGCAGCGTGGTGTGAGTTTTCCCATCATGCCAGGGCTCGATGCGGTCTGGGGGTAATGAATAGCTCAGCGGTGGTAATGACGACTAAATCGAGAGAAGATATCGCGCTGACAACCAAAAAAATGACTCTTGATGAAATCCGCGCGCAACGATCCAAAATGAATCATACCAATGTCAAGGCAACGAGTGAAAACAACATCTGGCGAAATATAACGAAGATGGCGAAGGTGCGGCATTGCCGCTGAAAGCTGAGGACATGATTACGCAGTCCACGATCACCTGCCCGCACTGCGGCTTCAAGACAATCGAGACAATGCCAACTAACGCTTGCCAGTTCTTCTATGACTGTAAGGGCTGCGGCACACTCCTGCGCCCCAAGCCCGGGCATTGTTGCGTGTTTTGCTCGTTCGGGAGCGTGCCTTGTCCGCCAATTCAGGAGAGCGACGGCAAAGCACGCCGCTGCACGCCATTGTGATATTTCCTGGTATGGTGCCATTCTGTTCCCACCGTTGTACCTATTGATGACTCATTCTGCATGCTGGCCTTGATCCAGGATTTGATCCTCGGCATCCAAGTTTATGGAAACTAAGTCGTATTGGGCTCCCGGAGCGGGTTTGCTGGTTGTCGGTGCCGACAGTATTAATGGGCGCTGGCTGGTTTCGATTATTGGGTTAATCCCGGCAAAGGTACGTAACGCGACATAGGATTTCAGTCGCCCCATCGAAGGCTCTCGGGGTGTAAATCCGTCAGTTTGGCGATCGCTTCCTGGATATTTTCGAGGGCCTCGCTGAGGTCGGAGAGTTGATCCTCGATCTCGGTTGCCAGTTCGAACAGCGCCTGCGCGCGGCTGGTCACGCCGTGGTTGACGACGTCCATCGCCAGATCGTGCAGCTTGAGGATGTCGTTGCGGATTTCCGGGGGATTGTGGTGCTCCCGATCGTTCAGATGGCCACGCATTTTATCGAGTTCGTCGATCGCATGGATGAGCGAGAACGTATCGAATCCGTCCTGTAGCGCTTCCAGTTCTTTGGCGGTGATCTCGGCCATCTCAGGACTCCAATGCTTTGAGGGCGTGGCCTCGGAGCGCGCCGTCCGGACCGACATAGCGATATAGAGTAGCGCGGCTGATATCGAGCTCCTGGCATAGCTGCGCCATGTGAGTTGCTCGATTGGCCATTGCGGACTGGGCGAGGCGGATCTGGTTTTTGGTGAGCTCGAACTTGCGCCCCCCACGGCGTCCACGAGCGCGCGCTGCGGCGAGGCCGGCCATGGTCCGCTCGCGGATGAGGTCGCCCTCAAATTCCGACAGGGCCGCGAAGATCCCAAAAATCAGTTTCCCGCTGGACGTCGTCGTGTCGATATTGGCGCCCTGGCCGGTGAGGACGCTGAGACCGACGCCTCGATCCGAAAGGCCGCGCACGGTCGTGACCAAGTGCTTGAGGTCCCGGCCGAGGCGATCGAGCTTCCACGTATATAATGTGTCGCCGCTGCGGAGCGCCTTCAGGCACGCCTCCAGTCCAGGACGGTCGTCGCGTTTGCCTGATGCCTCATCGCTGTAGACCTGGTCGGGCGAGACGCCGGCAGCGGCGAGCGCATCCATTTGTAGGTCAAGGGTCTGCGATCCGTCGGTCTTGGAAACACGCGCGTAGCCGAGTTTCATGTGCGTCTCACAAACGAACGTATGCGCGACAGGCCTTTTCAGGCCTGTTTCGAAGCTAAAATGCGCTCCATAAGCCATCTCAAAATCAAAATTTAGCAAACCTCGTGCCGTGTAGTTTTGGAACGGCGCGGCTCTAAATCTCAATTTTCAGGGGACCTAAAATTCGGAATTATCTAAATGTTTTAATGGGTTATCGAAAATCCTATGTCGCGATATGTACCTTTGCCGGGACGGACCCCGGTTGTGTTCGGAGGGGACAGCATCGCATCGGCAACCGTGACCGAAGCCGCTGCCGCCGCATCCATGACCGTTTGCGCCTTCGCCCAGGCAAAATTCCTCATGGTTGTTGCCCTCGGTTGGGGATTTTCCCCAGTGCTGCCAGCACCACCGCTGGTGTCATGGGCAATGTGTGCAGGCGCACGCCGATCGCGTTATAGACGGCATTGGCAATCGCGGGAGCTGTCGCGATGTTAGCGGGTTCGGCGATGCCGTAGGCATCGGTGGCGCTCTGCCCCCGGTAGTCTTCCAGCACCACCACATCAATATCTGGAACCTCGCGCGGCCTAGCCAGCTTGTACTGTTCGAGATCGGGATTGACCATGCGCCCGGTATGCTGATCGAGCAGCCGCTGTTCGAACAAGGCGTAGGAAAGACCCATCAGCACCCCGCCTTGCACCTGACTCTCGATCTGCTTCGGGTTCATCGGCCGCCCGCAATCCTGCACCGCGACAACACGTTCCACCCGGATGATGCCGGTCTCGGTATCCACGGCGACCGCGGCAAATTGCACGCCGCCCAGATCCTGCAGCGCCAGCGCGGCACCGGGCATGCGGCGTCGGAACCCGCCGTAATCATCGCTGCGGACGGCGGTTGCGCTGATCCGCTCAGTGCGTAGACGGGCCGCAGCATCGCCAAACAGAATGAAACGGCTTGAGTCATTTGCAACCAGAATTCGTCCGCCGCGCGCGATCAGGCTGTCAGGCGCGGCGGCGAGGACCAATGCGGCCTCCTGGAATAGCGATTGCAAAACCCGCCACGCCGCGACGCGCGCCGGCGGCGTAATCGAGGCAGTAGCCCGGCTGCCATAAGAGGGGGGCCCGGGCGGAAAATCGGTATCGCCAATACGCACGGTGATATCTTCCGCGCGCAGGCCAAGAACCTCGGCCACGGTCTGCGCCATCACGGTGCCGGTGCCGGTGCCGATATCTTGCACGCTGGAGAGCACCTCGACCGAACCGTCGCGCATTACCCGCACCTCGCAGGCGGCGTTGGTCTGCACGTTGGCCGGCAAAACGATCCCTTTAGATCAAGGTATTCACCACCCACCTTGTACGGTTTTGACAGGTTGAACACGCTCGGCTTAAACGAACAGGCACATTTGATCGGGAAATTCCACAGAAATGTCTGCATTTAAGGTGCGTAATGCCCGTATCGTGAGCGAGATTATCGACGGAGAAGCCATCATTATGGACTTAAAATCCGGGATATACTTCAGCGCGCAGGGCGTCGGCGCGATAATCTGGGATGGCATCATGCGCGGCTTTGATAAAAACCAGATCACTCACAGAATATGTCAGGCATATCTGGTCGAACCGGGGGATCTCGCCCCTGGGTTGGAGGATTTTATCGCTGCTGCCGTGGCTAATATTCTAGTGGAAGAACTCCCGGGTATCGCTGCGGCAACCGAAGATTGGAGCATAGCTTTGCCCGGAGCCAGGCTCCCCTATGTTCCGCCGGTCTTACAAAGTTATGGCGATATGCAGGATTTGGCGCTACTCGATCCCATCCACGATGTCCGGGAGGAAGAGGGCTGGCCCAGCCGTAAGGTCGACGTTTAGCATGGAGGCGGGTGTTTCCTGCATTATCCCGTGCCGCAATGGGCAGCCTTATCTTTTGGAGGCGATCGCCAGCGCGGTGGCCGAAGGTGTGGATGAGGTTATCGTCGTCGATGACGGCTCCACCGACGCCAGCGCCGCCAGCGCCCAATCTGCGTGTGGCCCCGTACGTGTGCTGTGCCAGGCCGGGCAGGGAGCGTCTGCGGCCCGCAATGCTGGGTTGGCGGTGGCCCGACATGGCCTCATCGCGTTCCTCGATGCCGATGATTTATGGCCGGCGGGAAGCATGACACTACGGCGCCAAGCGTTGGCGGCGGAGCCCGCGCTGGACGCGGTTTATGGTCATGTCCAGCAGTTTCATAGTCCCGAGCTGGATGCGCAGGCCAGGAGCCGGCTGATTTGTTCGCCCGGTTCGCTGGCGGCCCGCACCTTTGGCAGTATTGTTTTCCGGCGCCGGGTGTTCGATCGACTTGGTACTTTTGACGTTGACCTCGGCCAGGGGGAGATGTTCGATTTCATGGCCAGGTTCAGCGATGCGCCGCTTACAATATCGTGTCTCCCTGACATTGTTCTGTTGCGGCGTATCCATGGCGCCAATATGATGCACCCATCCGGCGGCGGCGTGAAAGGCTATCCGCGCGCGCTGAAGGCAATACTGGACCGCCGCCGCCGGACTCAGCCCCGCGCATGAGTGAAACCGGCTTCCTGCGGCGGCTGAGCCGCGATCTCGGCGCGGTCTGGCCAAGCCAGGAGCAAAATCTCATCCTGCAGGCCATCTTCGCGCCCCCGCAGCCCGCGCTGGCGGCTTTCGCCACTTGGCGCGCCGCGTTGGAGATTGAGCAGCCGTTCGACCACGCGGTCATGCGGCTGCTGCCGCTGCTCTATCTGCGCATGCAGGCGCTCGGCCTGGAAGACCCGCTGATGGCACGGCTGAAAGGCGTGTACCGGCGGGCATGGTCTGACACCCACGCGCTATTCTACGGCACCGCGCCGGCCCTGGCCGCTTTACATGCAGCAGGCATCGAGACCCTGCTGCTAAAGGGCGCGCCTATGGCGCTTTGCCATTACCGCAACCACGGTGCCCGGCCGATGGCTGACCTCGACATCGCGGTTCACCTCGCGGACGCGCAAGCCGCGTTACAGGCGCTTGAGGGCGCGGGTTGGCAACCCGATTCGCCGGCCCGCCCCGAGGATCTGACCTTCCGGCACGCCCTATCGCTCCGCGGCCCGGAGGGGCACGAGCTGGACCTGCACTGGCACATGCTCTTCGAGAGCGTCGGCCCGCTGGCGGACGCACCCTTCTGGGCTAACACCCAGCCCCTCACCTTCCGCGACATCCCCACCCTCTGCCTCACGCCAACGCTGAACCTGCTACACACACTCGCCCACGGCCTGCGCCCGAACGCTGAAACACCGGTCCGCTGGATCGCCGATGCCGTGACCCTGCTGCGCGATCCAACGGCAACCATCGACTGGCCATTATTCTGCCATACCGCCGGGGCGCTTGGCCTGAACCGCCGGGTGCTGCTAGCACTTGAGTATCTGCAACAGAACCTCGGCCAGGAAATTCCCGCCGCCGCGACCCAGGCGCTGCGCGCGACGCGCCGCACACCAGCTGAGGCTCTCGAACTGGCCGTGATCGCGCCCCATAAAAGCCGGTCCCGCCCGGCCGCGTTCGACCGCTGCCTGCTGCTCACCGCCGAGTTCTGCCGCCGCGCGCAACCGCTGCCTCCACTTGCCGTTTTGGCAATGTTCCCCGCTTTCGTGCGCTACCGGCTCGGCATCGCCTCCTGGCGCGGCGTGGTGCGCGGCTGCCTGCGCCGGGCGGGGCAAGGTCTACGTCAGGCGTTCGGATAGGTGGATACAATGGCGCAACCAGGCATGATCTCCGACACCAAGCTCAAGACCGAGGCCGAACAAGCCGCCTTCTTCGCCGCCACGCTGGAAGCCACACTCGCCGCCGAAGCCGCCATCGGCGTAAGCGCCTACGACATCGCCATCGCCGGAACGGCCATCCGCCTGCGCTTCGCCTCGCCCACGCTCGCGCGGCTGTTCCTCCCAGCGCTTAGGCACCTGCCCGCGCCGGGCCGCGCGCCCGATGCGGTCTTCCATATCTGGGACAGCGCTTCCTCAGGCGTCCCTATGGTCCCCCCGCCCTGCGCCAGGACCTGCTTCACCGATCGCGGCGACATCTGGGGTTTTATGTCCGAGCGTTACCGCAGCGCCTTCCACTGGAGCGAGCTATCGGTGAACCTACTCGACACAAAAACCGGCACGGGCATCTTCTGGGTCCAGGAGACGGCATCGCTGCCATATTGGACGCGCTCCTCGCCATTGCGCAGCTTGTTCCACTGGCTGCTGGAGCGCCGCGGCTGCCAGTTGCTGCACGCCGCCTGCATTGGCACTGATGACGGCGCGGTGTTGATCACCGGCCGGGGTGGGGTCGGCAAATCCACCACCGCGCTCACCGCGCTCGCCAGCGGCCTGTACTACATCGGCGACGATTATCTGGTGGTGCAACTGGCCCCAAAACCCACCGCCTGGAGCCTGTATTCCACCGCCAAGCTGCACCACGGCCAGGCCGCGCGCCTGCCCGAGCTCACCGCGCTGATCGTCAACGGTGACTCTCCCTCTGACGAAAAGTTGGTGATCCAACTGTACCCCGCCCATGCGGAAAAACTCGCGCTCTCGCTGCCCCTGAAGGCTGTGCTAACGCCTGAAATCGTGCCGCAAAGCCACACGGATTTTGCCCCCATCGCACCCGCCGTGCTGCGCCAGGCAGCCGCCTTCACCACCATGACGCAACTACCCCACGCCGGGCGCCGCAATTACGAGATGATCGGCGAAATCGTCAGCCACCTGCCCGGTCTGCGTATCCGCCTTGGCGCCGACCTGCGCGCGATCCCCGGTGCGATCACGGCCCTGCTCGCCGGTGGCGAGACCTATATCGCCGCCCTTGCGCAAAACAACGCCGCGCCTGAGGCCGCCGGACGGCCGCTGGTCAGCGTCATCATCCCCGTGCGCAACGGCGCCAATTTCATCGCCGATGCCGTCGCCAGCATAACGGACCAGGCCTATCCCAACATTGAGATCATCGTCATCGACGACGGCTCCACCGACGACCTGCCGGGCGCCGTGTGTACCCTGCCGGTCGATGTGCGGCTGTTGCACCACCGGGATCTCGGCCCCGCCGAGGCGCGCAACATCGGCATACGCAATGCCTCCGCCGACCTCATCGCCTTCCTCGATGTCGATGACCTCTGGCCGGCCGAGCGCCTGTCCATGATGGTCAAACACCTGCAGGACCACCCTGCCGCCCAGGTTGTCCATGGCTTCGGCCAGCTAATGCAGCGCGACGCCACCGGTGCCTATGTCTATTTCGGCAACCCCCGCGAATCCTTCGCGTATTACATCGGTGCCGGGCTATACCGCCGCACTGCCTTCGAGCAGGTCGGCCTGTTTGACCCGCGTCTGCGCTTCGGCGAGGATACCGACTGGTTCTACCGCGCGCGCGACCAGCATCTGCGCATCGAAAAGCTGGATCAGGTCACTTTGCTGGTCCGCCGGCACGACCGCAACATGACCCAGGGCCGCACGGCTGCGGAACTGAACCCGCTGCTGGTGGTCAAAAAGCTGCTCGACCGCCAACGCGCCCAACCCGGTTAAGGACAACATGCCGCAGCCAGACGAGCCATCAGCCGTCCAACCGCCTTGCGATGGTGAAGCCTTCTGCATGGCCCCCTGGGTGCATCTCGCTGTCGCCGCTAACGGCGTCGTTACCCCCTGCTGCGAAGCCAAGGGTAATTTCGGCCATACCGGCCGGCAAACGGCGGACGAAATCTGGTTCGGCAACGAATTCCAGGAATTCCGCAGCAAGCTGCTGCGCGACGAACCAGACCCGCGATGTGCAAAGTGCTATGAGGTCGAGCAAACCGGCGGCAGCAGCCTGCGTCAGGCGTTCAACGCGCGATTTGCGCATCACCGTGCGCGCGCGACACCAGCTGCGCCGCCACCTCCGGTCTCGCTGGATGTCCGCTTCAGTAATCTATGTAATTTCAGCTGCCGGATGTGTTGGCATGGATCAAGCTCGAAATGGTTCGCCGACGCGCGTGCCCTGGGTTGGACCGTTGGTCCAACCGCGCTGATCACGGCCTGGCCGAGTAAGGAGGAGGGCGCGCTCGCCATCAGCCCGCTGTTGGCCGAGGTCGAGGGTATCTACTGGGCTGGCGGAGAACCGTTGCTGATGGAGGAGCACTACGCCATCCTCGAAGCCCTGCTCGCGGCGGGCCGCAACGATGTCATCCTGCGCTACAATTCAAATCTCTCCGAGCTTCACGCGGGAAAGTTCGATATCCTGGCGCTTTGGCAACGCTTCCGATCTGTCGAGCTTCAGATCAGCATCGACGGCACGAGCGAGCGCGGCGAACTGATCCGCCATGGCCTCTCCTGGCCACGA
The DNA here is from genome assembly GCA_003164135.1 of Acetobacteraceae bacterium. Taxonomy (GTDB): domain Bacteria; phylum Pseudomonadota; class Alphaproteobacteria; order Acetobacterales; family Acetobacteraceae; genus Acidocella. The sequence continues at coordinate 1,307 of PLSD01000114.1, read as the reverse complement.
CTACTTGCAAACATCGCCGAGGTCAAAAACCAATGCCCTCATGTGCAAATCAGTTTCGGAATCACGGTCTCGGTACTCAACGTCTTTGTCCTCGACGAACTGCACCGCAACCTCACCGCGCTCGATTGCTGTGGCCCCGATGATTTTGCGTTTCACCCGTTACAGGAGGCGCCCCACTACAACATTCAAATCCTGCCACCACACCTCAAGCTTGAGGCGGCCCGACGTTTACGGGCCTACGCTCGGACACTCCCTGATGCCACCAGCTTGCCTCGGTTTAACTCGGTTTAACTCGGTTCAGCGCCAGTTCCAGCATGTTGTCGATCACATGATGCAGGCTGACCGGCGAGACCGGATTAGCGCATTTAAGGACGTGACCGTGACGCTCGATCGTCTGCGTGGTGAGGATACCGCTACCGTATGCCCTGAACTCGCTCCGCTGTTACGTGGGCCAATGTTGCGGGCTATTGCTCGCCGGACCAAAAGCCTGTTCCATCGCATCGCAGCGCGCGTGAGCTTAGCCTCTATTGGTCGTTGAATATTCGAAGTACCCGCTTATCACGTCACCAAAGCGTATGCGTCAGCCGATCCCCGTCTTGTTTTGGCTGACATGATCCTGAATCTGGCTGTCCCATCTTACAGATTCTCTCGGTTCAACCTCAGAGCAGGCCGATAGAGGAAAGTGAGGCATGCCATTGGCGCCGTCTTCATGTGAATAGGTCATCCCCCACCCACACTATTGACCCGCTAGTATTTATATTATTATGGTCGAACCATAATAATTTGTGGGGGCATAGGCGTGCGCTAATATCGTGTAAGTTTAGCGAGCGAACACTCGTCCGGTAACTACCTGCTTCTTCGAGATAAATCAGAACAGGCGGTCGGAGTTATCAGGCCAAAAGCCTGGGTTCGTCCCGGCAAAGGTACGTATCGCGACATAGGATTTTAGAGAATGCACTGAAATATCTACAAAATCATGAATTTTACTCCCCCCAGAACGCCGAGATTCAGAGCCGCGCCGTTCCAAAACAAATTGGCACGAGGTTTACGAAATTTTGATTTTAATACCAGCCGCCGAATTTTCTGACTCTCCGGGGATTCCCCCGACGCGGTGAGTTATGATTCGATGTTTCCCGTTGATTTGATTGATGGGAGGCGGTGATGGCTGTGGCGATTGCGGTTACCAATACGGACTACACGGCAGTGGATTTGCGGCGGCTGATGTCGAAGGCACGTGACGGCCAAGTTGTGCGCCGTCTAACGGCACTGGCGCTGATCCTTGAGGGTCATTCCCGAACGGTGGCGGC
>PLSD01000010.1 GCA_003164135.1 Acetobacteraceae bacterium | reverse complement strand
AATCTTGTTAATGTGAATCACTATAGAACAAAATCTCGTGGGAATACGCCACGATGGACACCCTCCAGGGCATCGCAGTTGCCAGTGCTGAAGGCTAAGTGTGTCTATAGGTCCGCGAAGCCCGGCCTTTGCAATCCAAGGAAGGCGGTTTGCGGAAGTCGTTATGATTTCTTCGGACGATCTTTATCGCCGGAACTGGACGTCTGAATATTGGGCAATGGCGACTTAGCTTTTAACTTTTCTGCCTCTGTTTTCTTTGGTTTCTTAGCCTCTCGATTCGACTTCATCTGACCTTTTGCCATAACGGTTTCCATTCATTTTGTCGTGCCAAGTTTTATAGCATGGTTCCCGGAAACGGGCAGTAGCCTCATATAAAACCACTCCTCGTTGTAGACAAACAAAAAGCCGCGGGCCTTTGCCCGCAGCTTCATTGTTCATGGGACGTGAGCGCTTTGAACTAGAAGTCCATATCGCCCATACCACCCATCCCGCCGCCGGGCATGCCGCCGGCTGATTTCTTCTCGGGGCGTTCGACAATACCGGCCTCGGTGGTGATGATCATCGCCGCGACGGAAGCTGCGTCCTGCAGGGCGACGCGCACGACCTTGGTTGGATCGATAATGCCGGCTTTGACGAGATCTTTGAACTCGCCGGACTGCGCGTCAAAACCATAGGCGTATTCGTCCTTGTCCAGCACCTTGCCGGCAATGACAGCACCGTCTTCACCGGCGTTTTCGGCGATCTGGCGCAACGGCACCTGGATCGCCTTGCGGACGATCTCAACGCCAACGCGCTGGTCTTCGTTGTCGGTCTTCAGCTTGGCGAGAATGAGCGAGGCACGGGCCAGGGCGACGCCGCCGCCGGGCACGATGCCTTCTTCAACGGCCGCGCGGGTTGCGTGCAGGGCGTCGTCAACGCGATCCTTGCGTTCCTTCACTTCAACTTCGGACGCGCCGCCAACACGGATGATCGCGACGCCGCCGGCGAGTTTGGCGAGACGCTCTTGCAGTTTCTCCCGGTCGTAGTCGGATGTGGTTTCCTCGCTCTGCGCACGGATCTGGGCAACGCGACCGGTGATGTCGGCCTTCTTACCGGCACCTTCGATGATCGTGGTGGTTTCTTTCTCGATCAGGACCTTCTTCGCCTTACCAAGCATCTCAAGGGTTACGGTCTCCAGCTTGATGCCGAGATCTTCCGAGATGACCTGACCACCAGTGAGGATGGCGATGTCTTCCAGGATCGCCTTGCGCCGGTCGCCGAATCCCGGCGCCTTGACGGCGGCGATCTTCAGGCCGCCACGCAGCTTGTTCACAACCAGGGTGGCAAGGGCTTCGCCCTCGACGTCCTCGGCGATGATCAGCAGCGGCTTGCCGGTCTGCACGATGGCTTCGAGCAGGGGCAGCATCGGCTGGAGCTGCGAGAGCTTCTTCTCAAAGATGAGAATATAGGGACTTTCCAGGTCGACGATCATCTTTTCCGGGTTAGTGATGAAGTAGGGCGAGACATAACCACGGTCGAACTGCATGCCCTCAACAACATCAAGCTCGGTCTCGATGCCTTTGGCCTCTTCAACCGTGATGACGCCTTCCTTGCCAACCTTCTGCATCGCCTTGGAGATCATTTCGCCGATTTCGGTCTCGCCGTTGGCGGAAATCGTGCCAACCTGAGCAGTCTCGGCCGGGGTGGTGATCTTTTTGGTGCGCTTCTTCAGCTCATCGACAACGGCGATGACCGCCTTGTCGATGCCACGGCGCAAATCCATCGGGTTCAGCCCGGCGGCAACCGCCTTAACGCCTTCACGCACAATCGACTGTGCCAGCACGGTTGCGGTCGTTGTGCCGTCACCGGCAAGGGTGGCCGTCTTACTCGCAACTTCCCGGATCAACTGGGCACCCAAATTCTCGAACTTGTCAGACAGTTCGATTTCCTTGGCAACGGTCACGCCATCCTTGGTGATGCGCGGGGCACCATAGCTCTTCTCAAGAACAACATTACGGCCTTTCGGGCCGAGGGTAATTTTTACGGCGTTGGCGAGGATATCGACGCCGCGCAGAATGCGGTCACGGGCATCGGGCCCAAAACGTACGTCTTTGGCAGCCATGATGGTGTTCCTAAACTAAAAGAATGATTAAGCTTTTTTCTTTGCGGCAGCGGTGGCGGCGGGTGCCTCGATGATGCCGAGAATGTCTGATTCCTTCATGATCAGGAGCTCTTCGCCCTCGATCTTGACCTCGGTGCCGGACCATTTGCCGAACAGCACGCGGTCACCGGCTTTGACATCCAGGGCCACAATGGCGCCGGCTTCGTTACGAGCACCTGAACCGGCGGCGACGACTTCGCCTTCCTGCGGCTTCTCTTTGGCGGTGTCGGGGATGATGATGCCGCCAGAGGTCTTCTCTTCGGCGTTAAGCCGGCGGACCACAACGCGGTCGTGCAATGGGCGGAATTTCGCCATTTGGATCGCTCCTATCGATTGATCTTTTTAACCAGCAGCCAATCCGGCCCAAACAGCAGCACCGCGGCCGCTAGCACTCCCCGGTGGAGAGTGCCAAACGTCTAGGATTGGAGGGTAGCACTGTCAAGCTCGCGCGAGGTCGTGGACGCCGTGCCGGTTGTTCGGCACCTTTGTGTTGGCCGTTCGGAGTTAGCCAAGCACGGGGGACTGTTGCCGTCACCGGATGAATTCCTTGAACCCATCCGGCAGATGGCCGAATTTCAGATCAGACTGCCCCTTGTCCTAGGGCAAATGAGCCCACGGTTCTTTTGGGCCCAACTTGGGAACATTGGACGGGATATTCCATAAAAGCACTCAAAATACCTGCTCGCCGAAGACAATTTGAAAAGTGGCGACCAAAATCTGGTTCCAGAACCTTCCATATTACGCCGTACACCAGGCCTCGCAACACCAAATGCGCAAGTATGTGACCCAACGTAGCGTGGCTCACCGGCCTGCCTCCTTCAGAATATAACCGTTCTGGTCATCGCCAATGACCGCTCCGGAAAGCCACATTTCCCTCAACGCCCCGCGGATGTCTTCGATCGACGCGCCCGTCTTATGCCAAAGGCCAGCGGAGTTAATTCGTTTCGACAATAATGGTCGGATCTTGCGCCGTAGCCCATTATGGTGGTTTGTTCTGTTGTAAGGAAATTGAACAGGCGGTCCATCATAGCCGGCTGTCGCGTATGCGTTCTGGCCGATCCGCTGCGCCAATCCAAGTCTACACATCGCTCCAAGATGGCCGGTAGCCACTGGGACTGGCCGGTCGATATACTCCGCCACTTGGCGGGCAGACCGCGGTTCCGACAGGAACGCGCCGATCATGTCGCGGATCGGACTTGCTCTCGCAACCAAGGTCAAAACTCCGTGCCAGGTAGAGCGAACTGTCCGACACGACCCCAACTTCTTACTGGCGAAATCCAGAACCTGTTGAGGCGATTGAACTCTACCTGGCCGCCGTTGATCAGATCCGGCGCAAAGCGACGAACGCAGGCATAGGGCACGACCTGCAACTCCAACACATCGTCCTCCGGCAGTGACAAAGCCGTCGCAAGCACCCAGGTACGCGCAGCCTCCTCATGCACATAAAACGGACTGTATGATCCACGACCCGATTTGAGAATCACTTCCCCGCCCCATAGATGGCAGGCGCGATCAATTTGAACCTCACTGTCCTGCTTTTCCTGCCATTCGATCTCCCTGCCAGTTGGTATGGCCGGATCACCTGGCCATATGAGCCCATCCGGGTTTGGCACATCACCCATCGTCAAAAACGCTGTCATCTCCTCGCCAGTTGCCGCTCGGACCCACACCCCGTCCTTTACGATCTCGGCGGCCAGCGGAAACG
>PLSD01000078.1 GCA_003164135.1 Acetobacteraceae bacterium | reverse complement strand
AATATGAATGACTCGCGGCACTAGTCTCCCTCCGATCGGAGATTCCCATACCAAACACAAAGCTTAGACCATCCGGCGGCCTGGAAAGTGGCGTATAGAGCCGCTCAAACGCGCGCATGAGCGGCCACGAGCAAATAAAATCAATACTTCCAGACTCCAGTCTTATTGGTCATGGGGTACCATTACTGCGCCCCAACTCTTGAGAATCTGCCGCCCGTCCGCCGCTTTACCGATCTCGGCCGGGGTGCGGGAAAACCGCGGGGCGGGGGCTGGGTGCGGCAGGCCGTCACGCTCGATGAAGGTTTTACGTGCCAGCATGTGCGGGTGCCTTGTGGCTTCGTCGAGCGAGAGCACCGGGGCGAAGCAGGCGTCGCTGCCTTCCAGCAATTCGCACCATTCCGTCCGCGTTTTGGTGGCAAAAATCGCCGCGAGGCTGGTGGCTTGCTCGGGCCATTGTGTGTTGTCGCCCTGGGCATCCAGCATCTCCGCCGGGGCACCGACGCGCTCCAGGAGGATTTTATAGAAATGTGGCTCCAGCGGGCCGATGGCGATGTCGCGGCCGTCGGCACAGGTATAGCAGCGGTAAAACGGCGCCGCGCCGCCGAGCAGGTTTTCGCCGCGCGCGAGCGAGGTGCCGGGGGCTGGGGCCAGCCCCTGGAACATCGCCATCATCGAGGCGACACCATCGACGATGGCGGCATCGACAACCTGGCCGAGCCCGGAGCGCTCCCGCTCCCACAACGCCGCGACAATGCCCAAAGCCAGAAACAGCGCGCCGCCACCAAAATCGCCGACCAGATTGAGCGGCGGGATGGCGGGGTGGTCTTTCAGGCCGATGGCGTCGAGCGCGCCGGCGAGGGCGATGTAGTTGATGTCATGCCCGGCGGCCTTGGAAAGCGGGCCGGTCTGGCCCCAACCGGTCATGCGCCCATAGATGAGCTGCGGGTTGCGTGCCAGCAGCACATCCGGGCCGAGGCCGAGCCGTTCCATCACGCCGGGGCGGAAGCCCTCGATAATGACATCGGCTTTTTCCACCGCATCCAGGCACAAGGCCCGGCCATCCTCGCTGCGAATGTCCACCTCCAACACCGCGCGGCCACGGTCGAGAATGGGGTTGGGCCAGCCGTTGCCGCCCGCGCGGTCCAGCCGCACCACCTCGGCCCCGAGGTCCGAGAGCAGCATGGCGCAGTAGGGACCTGGGCCGATGCTGACGAATTCGAGGATGCGCACACCGTGGAGCGGGCCGCGCGGGGCAGTGGTGGACATGGCCTCAGTACCTGTGCGTGATGGTTTTTGTGTTGGTGTATTCCAGCAGACCGGCGAGGCCGTTCTCCCGGCCCACGCCGGATTGCTTGTGCCCGGCAAAGGTGGCGAAGGGGGAGAGCGCCAAACCTTCATTAATCCAGACGCTGCCGGCTTCGAGTTGGCGCGCCACCCGGTTGGCGCGTTCGGTGTCGGCGGTCCAGACCGTCGATGCAAGGCCGTAATCCGAGGCATTGGCGCGGGTGATCACATCGGCCTCGTCGGTGAAGCGCAGCAGCGGCAGGACCGGGCCAAATTGTTCTTCCTGCACGATACGGCTGTCCTCGGGCGGGTTATCGATGAAGGTGACCGGGATGAAGTATCCCCCGGCTGGCGCGCTGCCAGCTTCGATGATCTTGTGGCCAGCCGCGTGGCTGTCGGCAAGCAAGGCGCGGACACGGTCGAACTGAACTTTATTCTGCACCGGGCCGAGCGCCATGCCCTGCTGGCTGCCATCGCCCATCGGTACGGCCTTGGCGATTTCGGTCAGCGCGGCAAGAAAAGGTTCGTAAATATCGGCGTGGACATAGGCGCGCTTGGTTGCGGCGCAGACCTGGCCGGAGTTGAGGAAGGCGGACCAAAATAGTTTTTGCGCGGCGTCCTGGATGTTCACATCCGGGAAGACGATGGCGGGGTCGTTGCCGCCGAGTTCCAGGGTGAGGCGTTTGAGGGTGGGCGCGGCGCTGGCCATTACGCGGCGGCCGGTGGCGGTTGAGCCGGTGAAGCTGATCTTGTCGAAGCCGGGATGCGCGGTCATCAACGGTCCCAAAGCGTCACCGCCGGAAATGACATTGAGCACGCCGGGCGGCAGTACCTCGCGCAGCAACTGGCCGAGGCGCAGCACCGCGAGCGGCGTGAAGGGGAAGGGTTTAAGGACCATGGTGTTGCCCGCGAGCAGGGCCGGGGCGATTTTCCAGATCGAGAGCAGGACCGGAAAATTCCACGGCGAAATGGCTCCGACCACGCCGACGGGGACGTGGTGAGTTTCGACGCGGTGTTCGGGGGTGTCCTCGACCGTGATGACCGGAATGGTGAAGCTGGCAGCGGCTTGGCACCATTGCGCCGCGCCGAAAATTTCAAACTGCGCCTGATCGAGCGTTTTCCCCTGTTCACGGATGAGCAGGTGGACCAGTTCGCCGGCGTTGGTGGTGATGACCTCGGCGATCCGCAGGAGAGCCCCCTGGCGCTCGGCGTAGGGCGTGTCCCGCCAAGCCGGGAAGGCGGCGCGCGCCGCGGCAACCGCCGCGTCAAGTTCCGGGCTTGCGGCGTCGGGCGCGGTGGCAAAGACCGAGCCATCTGCGGGGTTGATGATGTCGAGACGCGCGGCGGTGTCGGCATCGCGCCCGCCGATGGTCATCGTGTAATGCTCGGTCATTTAACTGGGTCTCCGGGGAAAGAAGTGTGGCCTAGCTCTGGCCGGTGAAAACAGGCGGGCGCTTGGCGGTGAAGGCATTAATGCCCTCGCGCCCATCAGGCTCCGCGCCGCATTGGGCGATGGAACGCGCCTCCTGCTCCAGCTGGGTTTCCAACGGGGTGCTAAAACTTTCCAGCAGCAGCAGGCGGGCGCGGCCAAGCGCGCGGGTCGGGCCGGCGGCCAATTTTTGCAAAATCTCCTCGGCGGTTTCGGCAAGTTTTTCATCCGGCACGACGCGGGTAACGAGGCCGATTTCCAGCGCGCGGGCGGCGCTGAGTCGTTCATTCAGCAGGATGATCTCTTGGGCGCGGCGCAGCCCGACGAGGCGCGGAAGCAGGAAACTGGCCCCCACATCCGGCGCCATGCCAACGCCGGGGTAGCCCACGGTGAAATGCGCGCGGTCCGAGGCGATAGCGATGTCGCCCAGAATGGCGAGACTGAGCCCTGCCCCGGCCGCCGGGCCGTTAATGGCGGTGACCAGCGGCTTTGCCATGCGCAGCAGGCGGGAGATGCCGGGATGCAGTGCCGCGGTAAGTTCGCGCAGCAGGCGGGGCAAGGCATCTCCGGCGGCGGCGAAGGCGTTGATATCGCCACCGGCGCAAAACAGCCGGCCGGCGCCGGTTAGCAGCACGGCGCGGATCGCGGGGTCTTCGTCACAACGGTTGGCGGCTGCCAGAATGCCCTCGGCCATGTCCTTGTTCAGGGCATTACCGGCCTCCGGGCGGTCGAGCGTGAGGCGGGCGACCCCGCCCTCGACCGTGAAACGCAGCGCGCTCATCGGGGCGCCATCCGGATGGCGCCATCGAGGCGGATGGTTTCGCCGTTGAGGACCGGGTTGCTGATGATGCTTTCCACCAACATCGCGAACTCGCTTGGCTGGCCGAGGCGGCTGGGAAAGGGCACCTGCTGGCCGAGGGATTTCTGCACAGGTTCGGGCAGCGAGGCGAGCAGCGGGGTGAGGAAAATCCCAGGCGCGATGGTCATCACGCGGATGCCGTACTGCGCGAGGTCGCGCGCCACCGGCAAGGTAAGCCCGACCACACCGGCCTTGGAGGCAGCATAGGCCGCCTGGCCGATCTGGCCCTCATAGGCGGCCACGCTGGCGGTGTTGACGATAACGCCGCGTTCTTCGCCCAATGGCTCAATGGCGGCGGCGCGGGCGGCGAACTGCGCCAAGGTATTGTAGGTGCCGATCAGGTTGATCGCGACCACTTTCGTGAAGCCGGCGAGCGAGGCCGGTTGAAACTCGCGCCCGACGGTGCGTTGCGCCGAGCCGACGCCGGCGCAGTTGACCAAAATACGCGCGATGCCGTGTGCTGCCTCCGCAACGTCCAGGCCGGCGGTGACGGCGGCTTCGTCGGTAACGTCCACGCGCACGAATTTACCGCCGATCTCCACAGCCTTGGCTTCCCCCAACTCCGCATTGAGGTCGAAAACGGTGACCTTCGCGCCCCTTCGCGCCAGTAATTCCGCGGTGGCGCCGCCGAGGCCGGATGCGCCGCCGGTGACGATGGCCGCTATACCTTCAAACTGCATGTGTCCCGAACCTTTACGTTGTTAAATAAGTTCCACGGCAATCGCCGTGGCTTCGCCGCCGCCGATGCATAAGGTGGCGACGCCGCGCCTGAACCCACGCGCCTGCAGGGCGGCAAGTAGTGTCACGACAATGCGCGCCCCGCTGGCGCCGAGCGGATGGCCGAGTGCGCAGGCGCCGCCGTTCACGTTGAGCTTTTCGTGCGGGATGCCGAGCTCCTGCATGGCGATCATCGCCACCTTGGCAAACGCCTCGTTGACCTCGAACAAATCCACATCGCCCACCTGCCAGCCCAGTTTCGCGAGTAGCTTGCGGATCGCGGGGACCGGCGCTTCGGCGAAATCCGCCGGGCGTCCGGCATGGGTTGCAGTGCCCGCAATACGCGCCAACGGGCGGACGCCGAGGGCATCAGCGGTGGCGCGGGCGGCGGTAACGAGGGCGGCGGCGCCGTCAGATATCGAGCTGGCATTGGCCGCGGTGATGCTGCCATTCGGCGAAAAAGCCGGTTTCAGGCTGGGGATTTTGCCGGGATTGGCTTTGGGTGGCTGTTCGTCGGCGCTGATAACCAGCGCCTCGCGCCCTGGCAGGGTAACGGGAGTGATTTCCGCTGTGAAAGCCCCCGCCGCCTGGGCGGCGCAGGCGCGGCGCAGGCTCTCAAACGCAAAGGCGTCCTGGTCAGCGCGGGAAAAACCATGGCGGCGGGCAACCTCATCGCCAAAACTGCCCATCAGGCGGCCTGGCTCATAAGCATCCTCCAACCCATCGAGGAACATGGAATCCAACACCTGGCCATGACCAATCCGCCCGCCGGCCCGGTATTTGGGCAGCAAATAGGGGGCGTTGCTCATGCTCTCCATGCCGCCGGCGATGATGACCTCGTTGGAGCCGGAGCGGATGGCGTCATAGGCGAACATCAGCGCTTCCATGCCCGAGCCGCAGACTTTGTTGAGCGTGGTGCACGGCACTGAATCCGGCAGCCCGGCCCCTAACGCCGCCTGCCGCGCGGGGGCTTGGCCAAGCCCGGCGGCCAACACGCACCCCATCAGCACACGCTCCACCCGCGCCGCCGGAACGCCGGAGCGGGCCAGGGCGGCGCTTATGGCAATGGCGCCAAGCTGTGGCGCGGTGACGGATTTGAGCGCGCCGAGCAGCCCGCCCATGGGGGTGCGCGCGGCGCCAAGGATGACGACTTCAGGGAACGGGCTGGACATGAAAATTCCTGGACCTAGTGGCCTGAGTCGTTCACAAT
>PLSD01000027.1 GCA_003164135.1 Acetobacteraceae bacterium | reverse complement strand
GGTTCGATCCCAACAGCACCCACCAAACCCATTGAAAACATTAGAGTTCAGGAACTGGCCCAACGGCCGGTTCCTGAAGTTCCGAATCGTTGATCGGCGGGTGCGCGCCAGATTTTGCATCGCGAAGGATATGACGCAGGTCATCACAACGGCATTGAGACAGTATTGAACTGCGGCTTAAAGCAAACGGTTGATGTGATGAATATTGCCGCCGGAATAATGGAACGCGGAAAGATCCTGTATGTGAACAGGTGATTGATCTGAATAATCAAACAGAGATGTTTAGCCGAATTCGAACGGCTTCTTTGGAACTGGCGACCCTTGGCCGGCGGCTTTCTCACGAATGTCCGTTAGAGACATCGCGCTGACCTTTTGTAGAGCGATGTGGTTACTGCCAGAGTATCGCTGTTCCGGGCATACGTATCGCAGCTAGGGCACGTAGAACAAAAAAAAGCGGCTAACGGAGGGTTTGCCCCCGTTAACCGCTTCCTCAATCCTGCCGGAAACGAAGTCGCGTGGATTAGAGTTCCGAAGCGACGCTGTTGAAGGTGCCGGAAACGCCCTTGCCGAGCGAGGTCACGGCGCCAATGATGACGACGGCGATGAGCGAGGCGATCAGCGCGTATTCAATCGCGGTCACGGCGCGCTTGTCGAACTTCAGTTCGTTGAGCTTGAGGGCAACGGCGGTACGTACATAATTCACGAGCATGTCAGGTCCTTTCCAATGGTTTGTTTGACCGCGGGTAAGCGGGATAGACGAAGGTGTAAGTCAACAAAAATAGAAGGCGAAGTCTGTGTAGTCTTTCTTCCACCCACTCTAGCGTTACTGGGTCATGACTCAATTCTATACGGGAATAATTTAATTTTAAAAAGCCTCTTATTTACTCCAACTAAACAACAAATTGTGATGTCTAGGAGAATTTGGTAATGTTGGGCCTGTGGTCATCTGGGGGCCGTAGTATTTCCGCCCGTTACTTTCGGGGTAAACTATTTGGCCGCGGACGCCGTTCGAAACAAAACAGTCAAATCACGGAAAGCTTACCTTCCGGGACAACTGCCGGCAGCAGGCCATAGGTTCAATCCCGACAGCTCCCACCGCTTCCATCCTTCAAGCCGCTTTCCTGGGGAGTTTCTCAGTTTCCTCCGCGGCGAACAGTTTCAGCTGTTCAACAAACCAGCGCCCTGCCGGCCCAGGGGGCGAGTCAGCGCGGTAGGTGGCCGACATTGGCATAATCTCCCGCCCGCCCGGCGCATCCTGCACCTTAATCTCCCGCAAGCTGCCTTCCGCGAGGTCGCGCGCCACCATGGCCAGCGGCATGCCGCCCCAGCCCAGCCCGGCCAGCAGAAACGCATGTTTGGCGCCCAGATCCGCCAAGCGCCAGTTTCGCGGCGACATCACGCGGAATTCCCGGCCCTTGGAAAGCTCTGTACGGTCGGTAAGCACCAGTTGGATATGCTTAGCCAGCTCGCATTCAGCCACTGGCCCGGCCAGTTGCGCCAGCGGGTGCGCGGGGGCGGCGACAAACACAATTTCCACCCCCAGCAGCCGCTCGTTCACCAGTTCCGGCACGCTCACCGGCAGCGTGCCCATCACGCCCAGGCGGCATTGGCCGTCCAGCACCGCTTTCGCCACCCCGCCCAGCGCCTCCACGTACAGGCGCAGCGGCGTGCCGGGGAAGCGTTCGCCGAACGAGGCCGCCGCGCGTGTCAGCACGGACATTGGGAACATCACGTCGATCGCCACCGAGAGCTCCGGCTCCACGCCAGATGCCATGCCTTTCGCCCGCGCCTTCAGGGCGTTGAGCGTGTAGGCCACGGCACGCGCATCGGCCAGCAGCAGGCGGCCGGCGTCGGTAAGCACCGGATAGCGTCCGGCCCGCTCGAACAGGACCACGCCGATCTGCGATTCCAGATTGGCGATGGTCTGGCTGATCGCCGACTGCGCCCGGTGCAGGCGGCGCCCAGCGGCGGAAAAGCTGCCTTCCTCGGCGGCGGCGATAAAGCAGCGTAACTGGTCGAAAGAGACACCGTCCAGCATGGGGACTCCTTAATGTATCTGTAATAACGATAGTATCTATTCCAATATATAGGCTTTTAAGGTGGTTTGGAGAAGCCTATATCGACGCCATCGAACTATTTTATAGGATTTCACCATGAAGCTCTTGCACATCGACTCCAGCGTTCTCGGCGACAACTCCGTCTCGCGCAGCCTCACCGCGGGCATCGTCGCGCAGCAGAAGGCGCTGCATCCGGGGCTGGAAGTCACCTATCTCGACCTCGCGCAGCAGCCGCTCCAGCATCTCTCCCCCGCGCATATCGGCGCCATGTTCGGCCACCCGCCGGCTGACACGGCCGTGCAGGCCGACATCGCCTCCGGTGCCGCGCATCTGGACGCGCTGATGGCCGCCGACATTATCGTCATTGGCGCGCCTATGTATAATTTCTCGCTGCCGACGCAGTTGAAAGCCTGGATCGACCGTATGCTGGTCGCCGGCAAGTCCTTTAAGTACAGCGAAACCGGCGTGCCGGTTGGGCTGCTGGCGCCGGGCAAAAAAGTGTTCATTGCCTCCTCGCGCGGCGGTGTGCATAGTGCCGGTTCGCCGACCGCCTTCCTCGACCACCAGGAGACGCTGCTGAAAGCAGCACTTGGCTTCATCGGCCTCACCGACGTCACCATCATCCGCGCCGAGGGTGTCGCCATCCCGGACCTGAAGCCCGCCGCACTCGCCGCCGCGCAGGCGCAGATCGCAGCACTCGCCGCTTAAACCAAAGGAAAAATCACCATGAAATATAACATCAAAACCATCGCCCTTGGCGCGGCCTTGCTAGCCGCCCCCGTGCTTGCCCAGGCGCAGGCCGTGCCGCCCATCAACACCAACGCGGCCGCCGTGCCGGCCGCGACCTACAGCATCGAGCCCAGCCACACTCGCGTGCTGTTCGCCGTCTCCCACATGAGTTTCACCACCTGGTACGGTGAATTCACCCATGTCTCGGGCACGCTGAACCTCAACCCGGCATCACTTGCCACCAGCTCGCTGGACATCACCATCCCCGTCAACACGGTTTCCACCACCAACGCCAAGCTTGATGGCGAGCTGAAGAGCCCGGTTTGGTTCGACGCCAATAAATATCCGACCATCGAATTCAAATCGACCAAGATCACCCGCACAGGCGAGAACACCGCGAAAGTCACCGGCGATCTCACTTTTCATGGCGTCACCGCGCCTGAAACCCTGGACGTCACCTTCAACGCGTCCGGCGTGAACTTCCTGACCAAGCAGTACACTGTTGGCTTCAATGCCAGCGGCCTGATCAAGCGTAGTGCCTTCAACCAGAAGACCTACGTCCCCATCATCGGCGACGACGTCACACTCATTATCAGCGCGGCCTTCGTCAAATAAGCTTGCGGCAACAACACATTACACCACTAGATCATTCATCCAAAAGATGAATGATCTAGTGGGCCCGCAGTACTTCGACCGTAAGGTGCGACAGCGCGCGGAAGCGTTGCAAGCGGGCGCGGTAGTATTCCGCGTCGCGCCCCTGGTCCGTGGCGATGGAGACAATTGCCCCCAGATGCCCAGGTCCCAGCCGCCACAAGTGCAAATCCGCCAGCTCATCGCCATCGGCCTCTATGGTCTGGCGCAGGGTCTCCGCCATGGTTTTGTCCGGTGTCATGTCTAGCAAAATGCCGCCGGTATCGCGGATCAGCCCTATCGCCCAGCTGGCGATGACCAGCGCGCCGATCATGCCGGCCAGCGGGTCCATCCACATCAGGCCAAACAGTTTGGCCGTGAACAAGCCGATAATGACCAGCACGGAGACGGCCGCATCGGCGATGACATGCACAAGTGCCGCGCGCATGTTGTTGTCGCGCCCGGTTTTGGCCCCGGTTTTAGCCCCGGTTTTAGCGTGGGCATGTTCATGTTCGGCGAAGGCCACCGCGTAGCTGCCCTCCGCCAGTTGCACCGTCGCGGTGAATTCATGCGGCTCGGGAATTTCTTCCGCTGATTCCAGGTAGCCGCCGCGCGAGAGCAGGGAGAAAGCCTCGTTGCCGCCGCCAGGGCGGGCGATCTCGATCCGTGCCGCCATGGGTAGCGCCGCCGTACCGGCATACAGGCGGAAACGCGGCGCTGTGCCGTCCTCGAAAATCTCCAGGCTCAGCGTGCCGTTGGCCGTTTCAAGCCGCTTCACCTCGTCGTGCTCGTGTTCATGTTCATGTTCATGTTCATGGTCATGCCCATGGCTGTGTCCGTGCTCATGGTGGTGACCGCCGCTCAACAGCCAGGCGCTGGCGACATTGACAATCAACCCGAGTCCCGCGATCGGGATCGCCTGGGTGAAATGGATCGGCACCGGTGCAAAAAAGCGGTGCACGGCCTCATAGCCGATCAGCAGCGCGATCATGCCCAGGATGATCGCGGAGGTGAACCCGGCGAGGTCGCCGAGTTTGCCGGTGCCAAAGGAGAATCGCGGGTCGTGCGCGTGTTTGCGCGCGAAGGTATAGGCCAATGCCGCCAGCAACAACGCCCCGGCATGGGTGCTCATGTGGAGCCCGTCGGCCACCAGCGCGATGGAGCCGAACCAGATGCCACCGGCGATTTCCAGCACCATCATGGCGGCGCAGAGCCAGATCACGATCCAGGTACGGCGCTCGTTCTGCGCGTGCCCAGCGCCGAGGAACACGTGATCGTGGCGGGCAGGGGCGTTCTGGCGGGGCTCGCTCATGGGTATCTCATTTCAGGTAAGCTCGGACAACGTCGAGCAGTTGTTCGGCAGCTTCAGTATTCAACGCGCCGGGATATTTTTCAGGGTCGACCAGATGTGTCAGCACATGCTCCTCAACAACCTCCGCCATCAGCCCCGCGATGGCGCCGCGCGCGCCCGCGATAAGATGCATCACTTGCTCGCAGCCCGCCTCCGCCTCCAGTGTGCGCTCGATGGCTTCGACCTGTCCTTTGATCCGGCGCACGCGCGCGAGGAGTTTTTGTTTGCCGTGGACGGTATGGGTCATACGACAATGTAGCATACCCCCCTACCCTATAAAAGGGGAACGGCGACGGTAATGTTCCTGGCTCGTCTAATTTCAGGCGATCGCGCTGATCGCGCCGGTGCCGTTCGCCACCCCCAGGCAGAACGCCTGGGCGAAGGCTGCGGCGCTCATCGGGCGGCCGAAATAATAGCCCTGGCCCTCGTCGCAACCTTCCTGCGCCAGGGCGCGCGCCTGCGCCTGGGTCTCAATTCCCTCCGCCGTCACCTTAAGGCTTAGTGCCCGCGCCAGCTTGAGCACCGCCTGGATCACGGCTGCATCGGCCGCACTGTCGCAGACTGCGGTAGTAAAACTGCGGTCGATCTTCAGCCGCGATACTGGAAAGCGTGTGAGCATGCTGAGGGAGGCAAAGCCCGTCCCGTAATCGTCGAACGCCACGCCCACGCCCAGCGCGCGCAGTTCCTGCAAAGGGCCGATGATCTCATCCTCATGCCGCAGGATGACGTTTTCGGTAATTTCGATTTCCAGTGCCTCGGGGGGCAGCCCGGCGGCTGTGCAGGTGCGCAACACCCAATCCACCAGATTGCCAGAGCGGAACTGCGCGCCAAAAATATTTACCCCGATCCTGAAATCCGGCGCGCCCTGCCTCCGCCAGAGTGCCGCCTGGCGGCAGGCGGTGTCGATCACCCAAGCCCCTACGCGCGCCGAGAGCAGCCCGCCTTCCAGCGCGCGGAGGAAGTCCGCCGGGCTGAGCAGGCCTTGCTCCGGGTGGCGCCAGCGCAGCAGCGCCTCCGCGCCGGTCAGCGCGCCATCGGCCAGGCGGATCTGGGGCTGGTAGAACATCTCGAATTCGCCGCGTTCCAGCGCCAGCCGCAGTTCGGTATCGCGCAGCACCTTACCCTGGGCGCGCGCCCGCAGCCCGGCGTTATAGGCCCGCGCGCAATGCCGCCCCTCAGCCTTGGCCTGGTACAGCGCCAGATCGGCATTGGCGAAAAGCTGTTCGGCGTCCTCGCCATGCAATGGATGGATGGCGATGCCGACGCTCGCACCGATATTGATCGGGTGGCCCTCCAGGAACACCGGTTGCGAAATTTCCGCGATCAATGCTTCCGCCCGGGCAAGCGCCAGCGCCGGGCCGGTCACGCCGGGCAGCAGCAGCGCGAATTCATCGCCGCCCATCCGTGCCGCGGTGTCAGTTGCTCTGGCCGCATGTTTGATCCGCGAGGAGATTTCACGCAGCATCAGGTCGCCGGCGGAGTGGCCCAGCGTGTCGTTGACGTATTTAAAGCCGTCGAGGTCGATGAGAAGCAGCGCGCCGGTGCCGCCGTCCTTCGCGTTGCGCGCCAGTTGCGCTTGTAGCACGTCGCGGTTGAGCAGCCCGGTCAGCGCGTCCTGCTGGGTCAGCCGCAGCAGCCGTTCCTCGTTGGCGTCACGCTCGGCGACATAGCGGCGCACGGCGGTTATTTCAGCCGCTTTGTTGTGGCTCCACCTCTGCCAGAGCTGCCATGTACTCACGGCCATGAATACGCTGGACGCGACCAAGCTCAACAGAACCGGCATGGAAGGGCCATCGTGCCGGGACAGCGAATTGAACGGCAGCACGCAGTAATAGACCAGATATGGGAAAACGGCGGCCTGAAAAGCCGCCAGACAGCCGATGGTGGTCAATACGGCATTCAAAATCGTGCCGCACAGAAGAAAGGCGGCGCTTACATCGCCCCAGGCTCCCAGTTTCCGACTTAAGAGCATGGTTGATGCGCCGAACAATATCGAACTCAGCGCGATGAAGCTTAGAGCAACGACGTGCTCACGGCGTCCATCCCCTTGAAAACCCGGCTTCTTCCCTAAAAAATAGAGAACTTCCAGCCACTGCAAGCCGATATATGCCCCCATCAAGGGGACGCTCCATTCCCAGCCGACCAGCAGCCCGACACAAACCATTTGGGTGAAGCCCGCGCTCAGCCTGATATTCAATTGCTTACGCCGGTCGCTCATCACGTCGTTGAGCGAGATTTGCACCGTATTCAACATTGATCCCGTCCCATGCTGGCGCATCACGGGATGCAGATAAGTGGCGGATACCGTCGCATGATGGAATCGCAATACGACTTCATCATTTGCAATCCGGCTCTGGCAGGATAGGTTTGCGGTCTCAAAAATCCCCACGGTTTTTTTAATAGAAACAGTTACATAGTTACCCTGTCTTCGCAACATAAGCAGATTTACGGTTAAGTCTTTATAACCGGAGATTGCAGGATTCCAGATAAAATCGTGAAGGGAAGTCCGTAACGATTCCGTCAACCAAGGGGGACAGCCGGTTGAAATCCTCGTCCTCATTCACCGTCCAGGCATAAACCTTCAAATTCAAAGCATTAGCCTGCACAACTTCCATTTCAGTCATTGCCGTCTGCAATCCGGCCCAGCCCCAGGCCCCGCTGGCGGCTACTGCCTGCGGGATCGTCAGCCCAGAAAATCCTTCTCCCCACCAAATCTGGCGCGCCACCGCCATATCCGGCGCCGTGAGGCAGACCCGCCGCAGCTTGGGCGCCCGTGCCGCCACCTCGCGCAGCACCACCCAGTCGAACGCCAGGATATGCAGCCGCTCCAGGGGGATTCCTTCCAGCACGGGCAGGATTTTCTCCACCATCAGCGCTGCGGGATGCGTCTGTCCGGGTTGCGCCGGATAGGTTTTTACCTCCAGCAGCCACTCCACGCCGGGTACCTCGCGTAGTGCCCGCGCCAGCGTGCGGATGAACTCCGGCAGCGCCGCGGCGGCCACGTCCTTGATCAACCTGCCATCGGTGAGCGCGGCATCATGGTGCAGCACCGGAACAAAATCCGCCGTCAGCGCAATGTCCGTCTCAATCCCCGCCACGCCGAGCGCTCGCGCGTAGGCAAAGCCTTCCATCGTATTTTCCGGCCGCTCGCCCCGCGCCCCGCGGTGTCCGTAAAGTTTCGCCCGCATACCCAACCTCCGGCAAGTTGAACTGTTTCTAACCGCGTGCTTATCCGGGGTAAATTTTTGTTTCAGGGACAGATATGAACATCGCGCTCATCGTCGCCGCCGGCCGGGGGTTTCGTCTTGGCGGCCCCCTGCCCAAGCAATACCTGCCGCTGGCGGGCCAGCCGATCCTGCGTCACACCATCCAGGCTCTGGCCTCGCATCCGGATATCCACGCGGTGCAGGTGCTCATCCACCCGGACGATACGGATCTCTACACCGCCGCCACAAAGGGCCTGAACATCCGTCCGCCGCTGTCCGGCGGCGCCACGCGTCAGGATTCGGTGCGGCTGGGGCTGGAGGGCATTATCACGCTGAAACCCGAAAAGGTGCTGATCCATGACGCGGTGCGCCCCTTTGTAACGCTCACCACCATTTCCGCCGTGCTCGCGGCGCTGGAGCGCGGCCCCTGTGTCCTGGCCGGCGTGCCGCTGGCCGATACGCTCAAGCGCGTGGAAAATGGCTTTGTTACCGGCACGGTGGACCGCAGTAACCTCTACCGTGCGCAAACACCGCAGGGTTTCCGCTACGCCGACATCCTCGCAGCCCACCGCCTTATCCAGATCCAGGCCCCGGGCGTCGAATTCACCGATGATTCCATGATCGCCGAGCATCTGGGCATGCCGGTGGAAATGGTCTTAGGTTCGGAAGACAATTTCAAAATCACCACCGCGCAGGACCTGCAACGCGCCGAAATTTTCCTAAAAACCCAGCTTCAGGAAGGAGCCACACCATGACCTACGAGACCATCATCGTCGAACAGAAGGGCCGCGTCGGCCAGATCACCCTCAACCGCCCGCAGGCGCTTAACGCGCTGAACAGCCAGCTGATGAACGAGCTGATCACCGCCGCCGAGGCGTTTGACCGCTCGCCCGAGACCGGCGCAATCCTCATCACCGGCTCCGCCAAAGCCTTTGCCGCCGGCGCCGACATCAAGGAAATGCAGTCCCAGACCTACATGGACATGTACCTGAGTGACTTCTTTTCCACCTGGGACCGTCTGACTGCGCTGCGCACCCCGCTGATCGCTGCCGTGGCCGGCTTTGCGCTCGGCGGCGGCTGCGAGCTGGCGATGATGTGCGACATTCTGCTGGCGGCCGACACCGCCAAATTCGGCCAGCCGGAAATCAAGCTCGGCGTGATGCCCGGCATGGGCGGCTCGCAGCGCCTCACCCGCGCCGTCGGTAAGGCCAAGGCGATGGACATGTGCCTCACCGGCCGCATGATGGGCGCCGAGGAAGCCGAGCGCGCCGGACTGGTGGCCCGCATCATCCCCGCCGGCGAGCTCGTGGAAGAGGCGCTGAAGACCGCCACCACCATCGCCGGCATGTCGAAGCCGATTGCCATGATGACCAAGGAAACCGTTTCGCGCGCGTTTGAATCCTCGCTGCGTGAAGGCATTCTCTTCGAGCGCCGGGTGTTCCACTCGCAGTTCGCCACAAACGACCAGAAGGAAGGCATGACCGCCTTCGTCGAGAAGCGCCCGGCGAATTTCACCCACTCGTAAACAAAGTCAGGGCAGGGGCTTCATGCCCCTGCCAAGCGGGCGGCGGCTTACACCTTGCGCCTAGCATTACAGTTGCACTTTAG
>PLSD01000094.1 GCA_003164135.1 Acetobacteraceae bacterium | reverse complement strand
ATCTAAAGTGCAACTGTAATGTTAGCAGCTTCGATAATTTTTGCCGCAAGCTGCCGGGGGCGACCTTTGTGGTGCAATGGGGCGGCTCCCATGTGCATAAAGTTGGCGGCAAGGTGTTTGCCATTGGTAATTTCACTGGTGATGCGGCCTATGTGTTTAAGGCCACGCCTTTAAGTTTTGAAATTTTACGGGAGCAGGGGGCGGCGGTGCGGCCGCCTTATCTGCGGCGCGGCACCTGGCTGCAGGTGACGGATGGTGTTGCCGATGCGGAGCTGAAGGCGCTGCTGCGGCAGTCCTACGACATCGTGGCGGCGGGGTTGACCAGGGCGGCGCGGGCGGAACTGGGAATTTAGGGCGCTTTCCAGGAAATTCCTTACAAATTCCAGGATAGTCCTTACTCCAGGGATATTCCTTGGCCGGTAAGGATTTTCCTTGTGGGGTAAGGAAATTCCTTACGGCGCAGGATTTTCCGGGAATACGGGAATTTTCCGGTGTTTTGCCGGAAAAAGTAAGGAATTTTACCGGATATAAACAATTTCTCCGCAGAACTGCCACGACTCGGGTAGGGGGCGGACGCATGATTACCAGCAAGCTGACATCGAAAGCGCAGACGACGATTCCGCAGGCGGTGCGGCATCATCTGGGGCTGAAGGAGGGGGATTTGCTCGGCTTTGTTATCGAGGGCGAGCGGGTGGTGCTTTGCAAGCCACTGGCGGTGCCGGTGGCGGAGCTGGCGGTGTTCGGGGAATGGGAGAGCGAGGCGGATAAGAGGTCGTATTATGGGCTTTAAACGCTGGGATATTGTGAAAATTCCCTATCCGGCGGGAGAAAAGCCGGTGCGCGAGCATCGGCCGGCGCTGGTGATCGTCGCTGGGGAGATTTTTGGCCAGCATGGACTGCTGTGGGTGCTGATGATTACCAGCGTGAAAAACCGCGGCTGGCCAGGGGATATTGAGGTGGGGGACGTGATGGCGGCAGGGCTTGGCGTGCCCTCGGTGGTGCGCACCGCGAAGATGATGACGGTGGAGGGCAAGGAGGCCGAGGTGATCGGCGCGCTGGTGGGGGGCGCGCGGCGGCTGGTGAGCGAGCAGGTGTTTGCGAATATGGGGCTGACCGGGGTGGTTTAGCGCGTGGCCATGGCACCATGACCACAGTCATTAAGGAAGTGTTGAATTCCGGCACGGTGGGGTGGTTCACATTTGGCTGTTCATGACTTGAAACGCCCGATCGAGCTCGGCGCGCGAGGCGCGCAGCGAATGGGCGCTGGTGCCGAAGCCGATTTCAAACACATCATCGGCAAAACCCTGCATCACCGCCGCGACGAAGGTTTCCGGTTGCAGGTCCGGCTTGAAATTGCCGCGTTTGGCGCGGCCTTGCGGGTTGAGGTTGGTGTCGACCGCGGGGGGAACGACCTCGAACAGTTTGATGCCGGTGGGTGCCAGTTGCAGCCGCAGCGCCATGGAAAACGCGTGCAGCCCGGCCTTGCTGGCGCTGTACACCGGCATGCGCGCGGCGGGCACGAAGCCCAGGCCGGAGGAGATGTTGACGATGGCGGGGGCCGGGTTTTTTGCCAGCAGGGGGATGAACAGGCCGCTTAAGGTGATGGGCGCTTCCAGGTTGATGCGGATTTCATTCTCGCCGGCGAGAAATTCGCCGAGGCCTGCGGTGAAGTCGATGTCGCGCTGTACGCCGGCATTGTTGACGAGGATATTCAGCGTGGGAAAGTTTTTTGTAGCCCAGGCCAGCAGCCCCGTGCGGTCTTGTTCAAGCGAAATATCGCAGACATGCGTGTGCAGGGCGGGATGTTTTTCCTGCGCGGCTGCCAGGTGCGCAGGCGAGCGGCCGCAGATGAGCACGGTGCTGCCGGCGGCGAGAAAGGCTTGCGCCAGGGCATAACCGATGCCGCTGGTGCCGCCGGTGATCAGGACCGTGTTGCCGGAAAGGTTCATTGTGTAAGTCCCCTTACTGTACCTGCGGAAAACCGACTGATTGCGCGAACAAAACATGCTGCTCGGGGCGCAGCCGGAGTTTTTGGTGCAGTCTGGTTTTGTCGCAATTGTGGAACCACGCGGCCAGGCCTTGCGCGGCGGCGAACAGGTACACATTTCCGGCGATCAGGCCGGTGTCGACAAAGTAATACGATTTCTGGACCTCCGGGTCTTGCAGGCCGGGTTCCTGAAACCCCGCCGTGTGCGCGAGGCGGTTTACGTCCGCCACGAATATGAGTTGCACGGGCGCTTGCGCGGTAATGCCGCGCTGGCCGGGGGTGAGGGCGTTGGCGCGCAGGTCGTCCGCCACGATGGGCACTAACAGATTGTCGTGTGCATTGTATAAATAAACGCCGCTTGGCAGCGCCACGAACAAATCTATTTCCTGCGAGTTGCTGGCCGAGGCGGCGGTGCGTCCGGGCTGGCCGAATGGCCCGGTGGCACGGTTCACGCCAAAGGCGGCCCAGAGCAGGTTGGCGAGCGTTTGCAGCGGCAGCGGCGTGGCGCTGATCTCACGTGTGGTTTTGCGGGCCGCCAGGGCGGCGAACACCGGCATGTCATTGCTGATGGCGGGGGCGGGGAGGTGTAGCGGTGCGGTATTCATGACGGGCCTCGCTGGATGCTTTGCAATGGCAGGCTAGCACGCGGGGCCGGGAAGCGCGTTGATCCTGGTCAAGAGAGCCGGGCCAGGGTGGCCGGATCGGCTTCGCCGGCGAAACATTGCGCCAGTGCCTGGGTGAAGATGGGTTCTTTAGAGACGGCGGCGAACAGGGTCATGCAGGAGCGGAACTTTGCTCCGTCGATGGGGCCGAGGATTTGCACGGCGGTGCGCTCTGTGTGGGTGAGGACCAGCGCCGTGGCCTCGCGCAGCCGTGGGCCGAGGATGGGGTGGGCGAGGTAGGCGCGCGCCTCCGCCGGGCCGGAAATGGCGTAGGTCTGCGACATGGCGCTGAACCCCAGCCCGGCGATTTGCGGGAAAATGTACCACATCCAATGCGTGCGCTTGGCTCCGGCGGCCAGCTCCGCGCGCACGGCAGCCCAAACCGGGGTCTGCGCGATGACGAACCGCTCCAGGTCAAACGGCACGGCGGCTATGGGTGCGTGGCCAGCAGTTTGTCGTCGATCTCGGTGGCGCGCTGGCAGGCGGGGCGGTGTTGCAGGCGGTCCCAATAGGCGTCGAACGCCGGGCGCTTGACGATGGAGTCGAAGCGCAGGCCAAAGCCGATTTGTGCGCCGAGGTAGATGTCGGCGGCGGAAAATTCCTCGCCCAGGATGTAGGTGGATTTGGCGACTGCGGCCTCGGTGACGTTCATCACCGCCTCGAAACTGCCGTAGCCGACCATGCCGGCGCGCTCCGGCGGTATGGTGACGCCGAGGTTGTGGTTGAGCACCGCGGGCTCGAAACAGCCGGCGGCGAAGAACAGCCAGCGGTAATAGGCGCCGCGCAGGGCCGAACCCGGCGGCGGGGCGAGGCGGGCGGCGGGGAAGGTGTCGGCCAGATAGGCGATGATGGCGGGGGTTTCGGTGATGATCGTCTCGCCGTGGCGCAGCGCCGGGACTTTGCCCATGGGGTTGATGGCGAGATATTCGGGGGTTTTCATCGGCGGGCCGTAGTGGATGATCTCCGCCTCATACGGCTGGCCGATTTCCTCCAGCGCCCAGCGCACCATGCGGCCGCGCGACATCGGGTTGGTGTAGAGTGTCAGGCTCATAGGTTTTTCTCCCGTATGTTTGGGCGGAGAGTAAGCCCAAACAGGGCCGCGCGGCAACGAAATTGCCGCGCGGTGCTGGGTTCAGGCCGCTTGGCGGGCGAGCATGTTTTTCGCGATCAGGACTTCGGCGATTTGCACGGCGTTGAGGGCAGCGCCTTTGCGCAAATTGTCCGACACGCACCAGAAGGCGAGGCCGTTGGGCACGGTGGGGTCCTTGCGGATGCGCGAGACGAACACCGCGTCCTCGCCCTTGCACTCGATCGGGGTGATGTAGCCGCCGTCGATACGCTGGTCGTGGACTTCGATGCCTGGTGCTGCGCGCAGCACGGCGCGGGCCTCGTTCACGGTCACCGGGTTTTCGAACTCGACGTACACGGCCTCGGCGTGGCCGATGAACACGGGCACGCGCACGCAGGTGGCGATGACCTGGATTTTGGGGTCGAGAATTTTTTGCGTCTCAACCACCATTTTCCATTCTTCCTTGGTGGCGCCGTCATCCATGAACACGTCGATCTGCGGGATGACGTTGAAGGCGATGTCTTTCTGGAAAATCTGCGGCGGGTTTTTGTCGTGCACGTAATGCACTTTGGTGTTGGCCAGCAGTTCGTCCATGCCCTCTTTCCCCGCGCCGGAAACCGACTGGTAGGTGGAGACGACGACGCGCTTGATTTTAAAGCGGTCGTGCAACGGCTTCAACGCCACGACCATCTGGATGGTCGAGCAGTTGGGGTTGGCGATGATGTTGCGCTTGCGGAACTGCGCGATGGCTTCCGGGTTCACCTCCGGCACCACCAGCGGCACGTCCGGGTCCATGCGGAACTGCGAGGTATTGTCGATGACGACGCAGCCTTGGGCGGCGGCGCGCGGGGCGTGAATGGCCGAGACCGAGGCGCCGGGGGAGAACAGGCCGATGTCCCAGCCGGTGAAGTCAAAAGTTTCCAGGTTCTTCACGGTGAGGATTTTATCCTCGCCAAAGGACACCTGGGAACCGGCGGAACGGCCGGAGGCGAGGGCGGCGACCTCCGAGACCGGAAAGTTCCGCTCGGCGAGGGTTTTGAGGATTTCGCGCCCGACCGCACCGGTGGCACCGACAACCGCAACCCTGAAAGACATGACAGCAAACTCCACAGTTAAAGTGAACGGTGAAGTAAAACCAAAGGGGGGGCAACGCAAGGCAGGGGCTGGTTTGCGGTGCCCTTATGGCTCTGGCATAGCCGGCGCATGACATCTGGCCCCGTTGCCCTCCCCTCTCCCAAGGCGCGGGCGCTGTTCCGCCACAAGCCGTTCCGCCAGTTTTTCATGGCCCGGGGGCTTTCCAGCTTTGCCTATCAGATTGCCGCGGTGGCTGTGGGCTGGCAGGTTTACGCGCTGACGCACAGTGCGTTCGACCTTGGCATGGTCGGGTTGGCGCAGTTTGCCGCGGTGGCCGTGATGGCGTTTTTTGGCGGCCATGCGGCGGATAAGTATGACCGGCGGTGGGTGGCGCAGATTTGCCAGAGCATCGAGGGCCTGGCGGCGGTGTTTCTGGCCTGGGGCAGTTTTGCCGGCTGGTTGAGCGTGCCGGAGATTTTTGGCGCGGTGGCGGTGCTGGGCGGGGCGCGGTCGTTCGAGAACCCGGCGATCAGCGCGCTGCTGCCTGGCGTGGTGCCGGTGGGCCTGCTGCAGAAATCCACCGCCCTGACCACGGGGGTGTTCCAGACCGCGATGATTACCGGGCCGGCGCTGGGCGGGTTGTTGTATGCGGTCTCGCCGGGGGCGCCTTACGCGGTGATGGCGGTGTGCTGGCTGGTGAGCGGCACGTTAAACGGCACCATAAAGCTGGAGCGGACAGTGGAGGCGAAGGCGCCGCCGGATTTTCGCGCGATATTTGCGGGCGTGGGGTTCGTGCGGCGTAATCCGGCGATTCTGGGAACGATTTCGCTGGATTTGTTCGCGGTGCTGCTGGGCGGGGCGACGGCACTGCTGCCGATTTACGCCAGCGACATTCTGCACACCGGCCCCTGGGGCCTGGGCATTCTGCGTGGTGCGCCGGCGGTGGGCGCGCTGCTGATGACGGCGGTGGTGGCGCGCTACCCGATTACCCGGCGGGTGGGCATGCGCATGTTCCAGGCGGTGATCGTGTTCGGCGTTGCCACGGTCGCGTTCTCGCTCTCGCGCTGGCTGGCGTTCTCGTTGGTAGCGCTGGCGGTCATGGGCGCGGCCGATACCATCAGCGTGATTATCCGGCTCTCGCTGGTGCAGTTGGCCACGCCCGATGACATGCGCGGGCGGGTGGGGGCGGTGAATTACCTGTTCATCAACGCCTCCAACCAGCTGGGTGAGTTCGAGAGTGGAATGACGGCGGCGCTGTTCGGCGCGGTGCCGGCGGCGGCGCTGGGCGGTATCGGCACGATTTTGGTGGCGCTGCTGTGGATGAAACTGTTTCCCGCGCTGCGAGACGTGGAGCGGTTGGAATAGCGGCGACGGCGAAAAATTCTGGAAATTTCCGTAAGTTACGCTATAGGAAATAAACAGGAGCAAAAAAATGAACAATGCCTTGGAATATTTTTTGACCGGCATTTTCTACCTGTTTGCAGTGGTAATGTACTATGCTGGCTTCGTTGACGACGCAGCGTCTAGTTTTATGGCGTCGTGGGGAATTTATCCGCCGTACCAGCTTTATGTTTTCCTCGTGATCACGGCAGCGCTGGTGGTGCTGGCGCTGCGCTGGCTGGGCGGGCTGCCAGGGTGGGTGGTGCTACTGTTGCTGGTGATTTTGCTGCTGCACCGGATTGTGCCGGAGGTGTCAAACCCTGGCCCGTTGGTGCTGCATCCGTTGATGAATACACTCTAGGGTGTGATTGCCGGTTTGCCTAGATTTTGCGCGGCTGCGGTATATTGCTTGACGCTGCTTGCAAATATTGCCAGATTTTGACGCTGCGGCAGCTCAAGAATCCGGTTGCGCAGGGCTGCTTGATGATTTTTGCGGCTTTGCGCCGTGTTGGAGTTAAGAATGAGCGCTGACGTTGCACCCGAGCTATTTGGCATCATCGAAGAAAAGGGGATCGACGAAGTCACCCTGAAAGAGACGCACGGCAACCCGAAAGCCGTGTTTGGCCTGTGGATGGCGGCGAATATCGAATTTGCCACGTTGACCACCGGGGCACTGGCCACCGGCTGGCTGGGGCTCTCCTTCACGTCAGCGCTGCTGGCAATCCTCATCGCCAACGTGCTCGGCGGCCTGGTGCTGGCGTTCTTCAGCACGTTCGGCGTCGACTACGGCCTGCCGCAGATGATCCAGGGCGCCAACTGGTTCGGCAAGCTCGGCAACAAACTGCCCTCGCTGTTCAACTTCCTCGGCGGCTTCTCCTGGTTCGCGGTCAATACCATCGTGGGTGCCTACGCGGTGCAGTATTTTCTCGGCGGCAACCTCATCGTCAGCGTCATCGGCCTCTCGGTCATCCAGGTCGCCATCGCCTTCGTCGGGCATGACCTGATCCAGGCAACGGAAAAATACCTCGTCTATATCCTCACGCTGGTCTTCCTCGCCCTCACCGTGGTCGCGGTGAAACACTTAGGCATCTCCGTGCCGGAAAACGTGAAATCCGAGGCAGCCGTCGGCGGTTTCTCCGGCGCCTTCATCCTCGCCACCTCGATCATGGTCGGCTATGTCGTCGGCTGGATCCCGTATTCCTCCGACTACACCCGCTACCTGCGTACCAACAACAACCCCGGCGCGGTGAAAAAGACAGTGCGCACCTACGCCTTCTGGGGCTCGCTGATCTCCACCGTGTGGATCGAAGCGCTCGGCGCGCTGATCGGCGCCTCGATCTCCTTCGTCAAACCCTCGGACCTGTTCACCGACTGGATGCCCGCGTGGCTGAAAGCGCCGCTGCTCATCGCCGTTATCCTCGGCACCATCAGCGCCAATATCCTTAACATCTACTCCGCCACGCTCTCGGCACTCGCGGTCGGCATCAAAATCAAACAACATTGGGCCGCGCTGCTCACCGGCGCCATCGGCACCGTTATCTCTGTGCTGGCCGCCGCCAACTTTATCACCAATTACGAAAACTTCCTCTTCGTACTCGGTTACTGGACCGTGCCGTGGATCTCCATCACGCTGTTCTGCCACCTCACCAACCGCGCCTCGCGCCTGGGAGGCATCAGTGCCGCCTTCGTCGCCTGGGTCGTAACAATCGTGCTCTCCGAACCGTTCTGGAACCAAACCCTGCACGCCGGATGGTTCGCCACCAACTACCCGCAGTTCGGTGACAGCACCTTCATCGTCTCCTTCATCCTCGGCGGCGTGCTGTACTTCCTCCTCACCACGCCCGGCACATCAACCGCGGTGGCCGAGTAGGGCGGTTCCAAGCAAGGCCAGGGGGCTTTGCCCCCTGGACCCCCACGAAGGGCCGCGCCCTTCGAACGCATAAGTAAAAGGGTTATGAAAGAGGGCTGCACCGGGCGTTGAAAACGCTAGGGCAGCCCTCTTTCATAACTCTTATTCATGGATTCCAAAGGCGAGCCTTTGGCGGGGATCCAAGGGGCAGAGCCCCTTGGCCTTGCTTAAAACCTGCCTACTTGGCCAGCATTTTGAAGCCGACGAGGGCGAGGACGATGCCGAGGGCTGGTTTTAGCACGTGGTCTGGGGTGTAGCGGGCGGTGAAGCTGCCGATGATGATACCGGGGACGGAGCCGATGAGCAGCGAGCCGAGCAGGTGGAAGTTGACGGTGCCGAGGTACCAGTGGCCGAGGCCGGCGAGGAGGGTGAGGGGCACGGCGTGGGCGATATCCGAGCCGACGATGCGCACGATGGGCAGGCGCGGGTAGAGGTAGATGAGGGCGATGGTGCCCAGCGCGCCGGCGCCGACGGAGGAGAGCGACACCAGCGCGCCGACGATGAAGCCGACGAGAATTGTCTTCCAGGCGGCGGCTTCCAGCCCGACATCGGGCCAGCGTTTGGTGGCCTGGGCGAGGATCCAGTCCTTGAACAGCAGGGTTACGGCGCTGAGCAGCAAGGCGACGCCCAGGGTGAGGGAGATGAGGCTGGTGACGGTTTTGCTGGTGACGCCGAAGTGGGCGAGGACCAGCAGTGTGAGGATGGTGGCGGGCACGGAGCCGGTGGCCAGCCGGCGGACAATTTGCCAGTCGATGGTTTTGCCGGCGCTGTGGATGCTGGTGCCGACGGTTTTGGTGACCGAGGCGAACAGCAAGTCTGTGCCGACGGCGGTGGAGGGGTGGAAGCCGAACACCAGCACAAGCAGGGGGGTCATGAGGGAACCGCCGCCGACGCCGGTCATGCCGACCAGGACCCCCACGAGCAGTCCGGAGAGGGCATAACCGGGCTGAATGGCTAGATTCTCTATAAATATCATAGGGTTATTTTACTAGGCTTTAATCCGCGGCGCAAGCTACATAAATGAGACGGGATCAATATCGGCATCGACGCGGACGGATTTTGGGATGTCCGTGCGGGCCAGCCAGTCGCGCAGCAGAGTTTGTATAGGGATATGCTTCGCGGTTTTGAGCAGCAGGCGGCGGCGGAAGCGGCCGCGCAGCAGAGCGAAGGGCGCGGGGGCGGGGCCGAGCACCTCGATGCCCGGCCCGTGCGGTGCGGCGCGGCTGAGGGCGCGGGCGGCTTGGTCGGCCAGGCGTTCGTCGGTGGCGCTGATGATGAGGGCCGCCAGCCGCCCGTAGGGGGGCCAGTGGCCGGGGCGGCGCTGGGCGGCTTCCTGCGCCATGAATTCGGGCAGGTCGCCTGAAAGCAATGCCGCGATGACAGGGTGCTCGGGCGAGAAGCTTTGCAAGAGTACCATGCCGGGGGCTTGGGCGCGGCCGGCGCGGCCCGCGACCTGGTGCAGCATTTGCACTGTACGTTCGCCGGCGCGCAGGTCGCCGCCGGCCAGCCCCAGGTCAGCGTCCACCACGCCGACCAGGGTTAGGTGCGGGAAGTGCCAGCCCTTGGCGACCATTTGGGTGCCGATGATGATGTCGGCGTCGCGGTCCGTAATGCGCGCGGCGGCCTCGGCGGCTTGTTTGGGGCCGGAGATATGGTCAGATGCCATGACCAGGGCGCGGGCCTCGGGGAACAACTCGGCCACTTCCTCCGCGATGCGCTCGACGCCGGGGCCGATGGGGACGAAGCTGTTTTCCGCGTCGCAGGCCGGGCATTTTTCCGGCATGGCGATGCTGTGGCCGCAGTGGTGGCAGATGAGGCGGGCGTGGCTGCGATGTTCGACCAGCCAGGCGGTGCAATGCGGGCAGGCGAGGCGGTGGCCGCAGTGGCGGCACAGGGTGAGCGGCGCGTAGCCGCGGCGGTTGAGGAACAGCATGGCCTGTTCGCCGCGCGCCAGGGTTTCCCGCACCGCCGCCACCAGCACGGGGGAGAGGAATTTGCCGCGCTCGGGCGGGTTTTCGCGCAGGTCTATGGCCTTTACCAAAGGCAATACGGCGCCGCCGTGGCGGGCGGGCAGGTCCAGGCGCGCATAACGGCCCTGGGCGGCGTTTTCCACGCTCTCCAGGCTCGGCGTGGCGCTTACCAGCACGCATGGGGCGGCGGAGAGGCGGGCGCGCACCACGGCCATGTCGCGGGCGTTATACATTACGCCGTCTTCCTGCTTGAAGGCGCTCTCGTGTTCCTCGTCGACCACAATGAGGCCGAGGTTGGGGAAGGGCAGGAACAGCGCCGAGCGGGCGCCGACGACGACATTGGCGCGGCCTTCCGCGACGGCGCGGTAAGTTTCGCGGCGCACGGCGGGGGTGAGTTCGGAGTGCCAGACCGCCGGGGCGGCGCCGAAGCGGCGCTCGAAGCGTTGCAGGAACTGTACCGAGAGGGCGATTTCCGGCAGCAGCACCAGGGCTTGCTTTTGCTCCCGCAGCGCCTGTGCCACGGCTTCCAGATAGACTTCCGTTTTGCCCGAGCCGGTGACGCCGTCGAGCAGGGTGACGCTAAATTTTTGCGCCGCGACCGAGTCGCGCAACGCGGACGCGGCGGTGGCTTGCGCGGGGGAAAGCGTGGGGCCGGGATGCGCCGGGTCCGCGCCGCCAAAGGCATAGGCTTTGCCGCGCTTGGGGTGGGCGGCGAGCAGGCTTTCCTTCAGGGCCAGGGCCAGCACGTCGCCGCGCTTGCTTAAAGTGTAGGCGGCGACCCAGTCGATGAAATCCATCAAGGGTTTAGGCAGGAGCGGGAAGGTGAGAACCTCGGCGATGGGTTTGGTTTTTACCGCTTCGTCCGGGGCATCCGCCCACACCGCGCCCACCGCCATGCGCGGCCCCAGCGGCACGCGCACCAGCGTTCCGGGCGGCAGTTCTTCGTCCGCCGCATAGGTAAAGGGTGCATCAAACGGGTATGGGAGCAACACGCTGACGCGGGTGCTTAGACTTGAGGGCTCCATGCTATATGCTTTGCACCAGACTTCTTACACCGGAAAGTGACCCATGAAATTCTTCGTCGACACCGCTGAAATCTCTGAAATCCGTGAGCTGGCCGCCACCGGCCTGCTTGACGGCGTGACGACGAATCCGTCGCTCATCGCCAAATCCGGCCGCAAATTCCTGGAAGTGATCGCCGAGATCTGCGAGGTCGTCCCCGGCCCGGTGAGCGCGGAGGTGGCCGCCACCGAATACACCCAGATGCTCAAAGAGGCCGCCGTGCTGCGCAAGATCGCCCCCAACGTGGCGATTAAAGTGCCGTTGACGCAGGACGGGCTGCGGGCGTGCTACGCGCTGAGCCAGGAAGGCGTGATGGTCAACGTCACCCTTTGCTTCTCCGCCGCGCAGGCGCTGCTGGCGGCCAAGGCGGGGGCGGCGTTTATCTCCCCGTTCGTCGGCCGGCTGGATGACATTGGCCAGAACGGCATGGATCTGATCGCCGATATTGTGCAGATTTACGCCAACTACACGAGCATTAAGACCGAGGTACTGGTGGCTTCCATCCGCAATCCGATCCATTTGATCGAGGCCGCGAAAATGGGCGCCGATGTGGCGACGATTCCGCCGAGCGTGATCAAGCAGCTGTACTCGCACCCGCTGACCGACAAGGGCTTGGCCGCGTTTTTGAGCGACTGGGCCAAGACCGGGCAGACGATTGCCTGAAGCGTTAACCCAGGAGTTTTTGGGGTGGCTCGGCGGTGAACGCCGGGCCGCCGCGAAAACCCTGGAGACGTATGGGCGGGACGTGCTCGCCTTTTTACAGTTTTGCTCCACCCATGTGGGCGGGGTGCCCGATGTTGCCATGCTGCGGGGCCTGCGTGCGGCGGATTTTCGCGCGTGGATCGCCGCCGAGGCGAAAGCCGGGGCGGGGAATGCGACGCGGGCGCGAAAACTCTCCGCGATAAAAACGTTTTTCCGGTTCTTGAAAAAGCGCCATGCGGTGGAGGGGACGGCGCTGGCGCTGATCTCGCGGCCCCGCCCGAAGCGGCCGTTGCCGAAAGCGCTGAGCCCGGCGGATGCGAAAATGGTGGCGCAGGATATCGGCGAGGCGAGTGATACCGCCGCGATTCAGGCGCGCGATACGGCGCTGATGATGCTGCTGTATGGCGCGGGGCTGCGCATTAACGAGGCGCTGTCGCTGAACGTGGGGGATTTGCCGGCGGCGGATGATGCGCTGCGGGTGACCGGCAAGGGCAATAAGCAGCGCATTGTGCCGGTATTGCCGGCGGTGCGGGAAGCGATTGCGGTGTATTTGAAGCTGCACCCGAATCCGGGACGCGACGAGCCGTTGTTTGTGGGCGCGCGCGGCGGGCGGTTGAATGCCGGGGTGGTGCAGAAGGCTTTACGCGATTTCCGGCGGCTGAACGGGTTGCCCGAGCATGCCACGCCGCATGCGCTGCGGCACTCGTTTGCGACGCATCTGCTGGCGGGCGGGGCGGATTTGCGGTCCATTCAGGAACTGCTGGGGCATGCGAGTTTGTCGACGACGCAAAGGTATACGGATGTGGATACGGGGCAGTTGATGGAGGTTTGGCGGAAGGCGCATCCGCGGGCGTGATGTGGTTTAAGGAAGGCCAAGGGGCTTTGCCCCCTGGACCCCCACGAAGGGCCGCGCCCTTCGAACGCGTTAATAAGGTTTCTTGAAGGCGCTCACCCGTGCCTTTCCAACGCCCGTGCGGTGAGCGCCTTCAAGAAACCTTGTAATGGATTCCAAAGGCCAGCCTTTGGCGGGGATCCAAGGGGCCGCGCCCCTTGGCCTTCCTTAAGCCTTATCGCCCCGCGACGGCGTGATGCTGTCCACCATCGCCTGCGCGGAAATCAGCCGGTCGGAAACCTCGCGGTAGGCTTCCGCGTTGGTCATGTCCACGGCGTCGTAGGCGGCTTGCGCTTCCACTACACCGGCGGCGGCTTTCGCGGGGTCGAGTTCCGACTGGCGGACGATGCCGTCAGCCAGCACGGCGCAGTAGCTTTCCGTGATTTCGGCGAAGCCGCCGGAGACGAAGAAGCGGTCGGTGATGGTGTTGTTCACGTAGATATCGACCAGCCCGCCGCGCAAGCCCGTGATGAGCTTGGAGTGGCCCGGAAGGACGCCGATGTCACCTTCGGTGCCGGGGACGACGACCATGTCGACTTCCCGCGACAACAGAAGCTTTTCCGGGCTGATGATTTCCAGGACGAGCGGCATTTTCAAGCCTTCGCGGCCATGGCTTCGGCTTTGGCGACGGCGTCCTCGATGGTGCCGACCATGTAGAAGGCGGCTTCGGGGAGGTGGTCGTATTCGCCGGCGACAATGGCTTTAAAGCTGCGGATGGTGTCTTCGACCTTCACGAACACGCCAGGGGAGCCGGTGAAGACTTCCGCGACATGGAAAGGCTGCGACAGGAAGCGCTCGAGTTTACGGGCGCGGGCCACGACCAGCTTGTCGTCCTCGGAGAGTTCATCCATGCCGAGAATGGCAATGATGTCCTGCAGCGACTTGTAGGTCTGCAGGATGCGCTGCACGTCGCGGGCCACCTGGTAGTGTTCTTCACCCACAATGCGGGGGTCGAGCGAGCGCGAGGTGGAGTCCAGCGGGTCAACGGCCGGGTAGATGCCTTTTTCGGAGATCGCACGGTTCAGCACCGTGGTGGCGTCCAAATGGGCGAAGGAGGTCGCCGGCGCCGGGTCGGTCAAATCGTCGGCGGGGACGTAAATGGCCTGCACCGAGGTGATGGAACCCTTTTTGGTGGAGGTGATGCGTTCCTGCAGCGCGCCCATGTCGGTGGCGAGCGTCGGCTGATAGCCCACGGCGGAGGGGATGCGGCCCAGCAGCGCCGACATTTCAGCGCCGGCCTGGGTGAAGCGGAAGATGTTGTCCACGAAGAACAGCACGTCCTGGCCTTCAACGTCGCGGAAGTATTCGGCCATGGTCACGCCGGAGAGGGCGACGCGGGCGCGCGCACCCGGCGGCTCGTTCATCTGGCCGTACACCAGCGCCACTTTGGAGCCGTCGGTGTTGCCTTCGCCCAGCTTGATAACGCCGGCGTCGATCATTTCGTGGTAAAGGTCGTTGCCTTCACGGGTCCGCTCACCCACGCCCGCGAACACGGACACGCCGCCGTGGCCTTTGGCGATGTTGTTGATGAGCTCCTGAATGAGCACGGTCTTGCCTACGCCAGCGCCGCCGAACAGGCCGGTTTTGCCGCCCTTCTGGTAGGGGGCGAGCAGGTCGACGACTTTGATGCCGGTGACCAGGATTTCAGCGGAGGCCGATTGTTCCTCGAACGCCGGGGCGTCGCGGTGGATCGGCATGCGGGCGGTGGCCACGATGGGGCCGCGCTCGTCGATCGGCTCGCCGATGACGTTGAGGATGCGACCCAGGGTGCCGGGGCCGACGGGGACGGAGATTGCCGCACCAGTGTCGGAGACCTGGGCACCGCGGACCATGCCGTCCGTGGTGTCCATGGCGATGCAGCGCACGGTGCGCTCGCCGATTTCCTGCGCGACTTCCAGCACCAGGGTGCGGTCGCCGATTTTGGTTGTCAGCGCGTTCTGGATGAAGGGCAGTTCGCCTTCGAACTGCACGTCGACGACGGCGCCGAGGATCTGCGTTATGCGACCAGTGTTATTGCTTGCCATTTTCTCTCTACCTTAAACGGCTTCAGCGCCGGAGATGATCTCGATGAGTTCTTTGGTGATATTCGCCTGCCGGGCGCGGTTGTAGGTCAGGGACAATTGTTTGATCATGTCGCCCGCATTGCGCGTGGCGCTGTCCATGGCCGTCATCTGGCTGGCGTAGAAACCGGCGCTGTTTTCCAGCAGCGCGGCGTAAATCTGTACCGCGAGATTGCGCGGCAGCAGCCGTTCCAGCAGCGTGCCGTCGTCGGGCTCGACCTCGTAGTTCTCCTCCGGGCCGGCGTTGTCGTTGGCGGTGGGGGCGGCGGCCGGGATCAGCGGTGTCTCGGTCACGGTCTGGGTCATCACCGAATGGAAACGGTTGAAGATCAGCGTGCAGACGTCGAATTTTTCGTCGCGGAACAGCGTGATGATGGTCTGCGCGATGGCTTGCGCATCGGCGAAGTCGATGAGCTTTTTGCCGACGAAGTTCTTCGTGCCGACGATCTTGCCTTCTAGGTCGCGGCGCAGCGAGTCGTTACCCTTGCGGCCGAGCGTGAAGATTTTCACGACCTTGCCCTGGGCTTCCAATTCCTTGGCCTGGATGCGGACATGCTTGGCGATGTTGCCGTTGAAGGCGCCGGCCAGGCCGCGGTCCGCGGTGATGGCGAGCAGCAGGTGGATTTTGTCGCGCCCGTTGCCGACCAGAAGTGCCGGTGCGTTCGGGTTGGCGGCTTCACCGGCGGCCAAAGCCGACATCATGTCGCCCATGCGCTTGGCATAGGGACGCGAAGCCTCCGCTTGCGCCTGCGCGCGGCGGAGTTTGGCGGCGGCCACCATTTTCATCGCGCTCGTGATCTTCTGCGTGGATTTCACGCTGTTGATCCGGTTGCGGAGGGTTTTTAAGCTGGGCATGGCTCAGCCAAACGTACGCAGTAGATTTTCGATGAAGGCGATCAGCTTCGTCTCGGTGTCGGGCTTGATCTGCTGGTCGTTGCGGATCGCCTCGATGATGGCGGGCTCGCGTGCCTTCAGTTCGGAGAGTAGATGGGCCTCGAACTTGCCGATCGACGACACCGGCAGATTGTCCATGTAACCACGCGTACCGGCAAACACCGACACCACCTGGTCTTCGACCGGCAGCGGGTGGTACTGCGGCTGCTTCAACAGCTCGGTCAGGCGCGCGCCACGGGCGAGCAGCTTCTGGGTCGAGGGGTCGAGGTCCGAGGAGAACTGCGCGAAGGCAGCCATTTCGCGGTACTGCGCGAGGTCGAGTTTGATCTTGCCCGCAACCTGCTTCATCGCCTTGATCTGCGCGGCGGAGCCGACGCGGCTGACCGAGAGACCAACGTTCACGGCGGGGCGGATGCCCTTGAAGAACAATTCGGTCTCAAGGAAGATCTGGCCGTCGGTGATGGAGATCACGTTGGTCGGGATGTAGGCGGACACGTCGCCGGCCTGCGTCTCGATGACGGGCAGGGCGGTGAGCGAACCGGCGCCGTACTCGTCGGACATTTTGGCGGCGCGCTCAAGCAAACGCGAGTGCAGGTAGAACACGTCGCCGGGGTAAGCTTCGCGGCCCGGCGGACGGCGCAGCAGCAGCGACATCTGGCGGTACGCGACGGCCTGCTTGGAAAGATCGTCATACGCGATCAGCGCGTGCATCGCGTTGTCGCGGAAGTATTCGCCCATGGTGCAGCCGGTGTAGGGGGCGAGGTACTGCATCGGCGCCGGGTCGGAGGCGGTGGCGGCAACGACAGTGCAGTATTCCATCACGCCCTGCTCTTCCAGCGTGCGCACCAACTGTGCCACGGTCGAGCGCTTCTGGCCGACCGCGACGTAGATGCAATAAAGCTTCTTGCTCTCATCCGTACCGGCGTTAATGGCCTTCTGGTTGATGATGGTGTCCATGATAACGGCGGTCTTGCCGGTCTGGCGGTCACCGATGATCAGTTCGCGCTGGCCGCGGCCGATGGGGATCAGCACGTCGATGGATTTGATGCCGGTCTGCATCGGCTCATGCACGGATTTACGCGGAATGATGCCGGGAGCCTTGGTCTCGACCAGGCGGCGCTCGGCGTACATGACCGGGCCCTTGCCGTCGATCGGGTTACCCAGCGCGTCAACCACGCGGCCGAGGAGGCCCTTGCCGACGGGAACGTCGACGATCTGGCCGGTACGGGTAACGGTGTCGCCTTCGCGGATCTGGCGGTCATCGCCAAAAATCACGCAGCCGACGTTGTCCTGTTCCAGGTTCAGCGCCATGCCTTTGATGCCGGCGGAAGGGAATTCCACCAGCTCGCCGGCCATCACATTGGTCAGGCCGAAGATACGGGCAATGCCGTCGCCGACGGAGAGGACCTGGCCGGTTTCGGCCACGTTCGATTCGGTGTCGAAATCCGCGATCTGGCGTTTCAGAATCTCGGAGATTTCGGCTGGGCGGATCTCCATGTCAGGCAGCTCCCTTTAGAGAATAATTGAGCCGGTTAAGGCGTGATTTCAGACTGGTATCGAAAAGTTTGGCGCCGATTTTCAGCACCATGCCGCCGAGCAGGCTGGCATCGGTGTGTTCGACAAGCTTGATGCTGCCGTATCCGGCCTCGGTGAGGCGGGCGGTCAGCTGGGCGCGTTGCAGGTCGGTAAGGGCGTGCGCGGAGGTGACGTTCGCCACGACCTCGCCACGCTTGGCGGCGACATAGGCGGCAAAGCCGGTGATGAGCGCGGGCAGGTCGGCAAGGCGCCGATTCGCGATGACCACGTTCACGAAATTACGGATAACAGGCAGGAAGCCTTGTTCGGAGAGCGCCTGGGAGAGCGCCGGCGCAATGCGCGAAGCGTCAGTCAGCGGGTTGCCGACCAGGCGCTTCAGCTCGGCGCTTTCGCTGATCAGGCGGCCAAGGGCAGCCATCTGGCCGATCACCTCGTTGAGGATGTTCTGGTCAAAAGCCAGGGCGTAAAGCGCCGCTGAGTAGCGCGCGGATAAGCCTGTCTCGCCAGTGCCGGTAATGTCGACCAAATTACAATGCTCGCCTTGTGTGTTTTGTGGCCTTCGACCCCGTGCTCCAGGGTCCGGCGGGGCAGTAACATAGG
Source organism: Acetobacteraceae bacterium (assembly GCA_003164135.1). Lineage (GTDB taxonomy): Bacteria > Pseudomonadota > Alphaproteobacteria > Acetobacterales > Acetobacteraceae > Acidocella. The sequence goes on along the minus strand of PLSD01000094.1, from coordinate 2,225 downwards.
GTTGCGTGGCCAGCAAGGCCGCGAGGTTGGGGAAATGGCAATGTTTGCATGTGCGCCCTCATATATCCGTGGTGGTTTTGGCGGCCGCGCGCCCCGCCAGGGGGCCGGTCTCGTCATAGGCGAAACAGGTGTTCAGCAGGGCAACTTGAATCCCCGCGGTGGTGCGCACGGCTTTGTCCTCGCTGCTGCCTGGGTTGTGTTCGCGGATGCTGTGCATGGTCTGGAACGCCACGGTGGCGATGGGCTGGAGCAGCTCGCGCAGATGCGTGCAGCTGGCCACGCCGCCCAGTTGCAGCATGGCCGCCTTCATGAACCCCTTGCCCAGTTTCAACCCGGCGAGGCTCTGGACGCTTGCGGCAGCACCACCGCATACATTATAAGGTGTGGCGTCCATTGAGGCTTCGCATTCCCGGATCACCCTGTCGCTGCCGATGGTCACGCGCACCCACATGTCGTGCAGCGCCTCACCGGCCTGGATTCCGGCGCGGTCGTGGTTGCCCCAGCTGTAGGTTTTGGTGTCGAGGATGCGCGCCTCGATGTCCACCAGGCCGTCCGCGCGCTCGTACCCGCGGACCTGGATGTCGCGCAGATGCAGCAGTTTGCGGGGGGTGGCGCGGCTTAAGGGCATGGCTTTACTCTCTGAAAGGGGCTGAATGGCATGATTTCGTGATCCCACCCTTGTCTAAAGGTTGGGGCCGGACAAAAGACGGTTCACAGCATTTACGGATAGGCCCGATGTCCCGCAACTTTCCCGCCGCTACGCCGCCCGCCGCCGGGCGGGTTTACACCCCACCCGCCGGGCGGGTTTACACTCATGCCGAGCGGCTGCGGGTGATTGCGGGCATACTGATGTGCACGCTGCTGACCGCGCTGGACCAGACCGTGGTGCTGCCGGCGATCCCGCAGATGGCGGCGACTTTAAGCGGTGGCGGCCAGCTCTCCTGGGTGGTGTCGGCCTACCTGCTCACCAACACGGCGACCACGCCGATTTACGGCAAACTCTCTGACCAGATGGGGCGGCGTGCGGTGCTGGCACCGGCGCTGGTGTTTTTCATTCTGGCCTCGGTGCTGTGCGCGCTGGCGGATTCGGTGCCAATGCTGATCGCCGGGCGCGCCTTGCAGGGGCTGGGCGGCGGCGCGCTGATGGCGGTGGCGCAGTCGGCGGTGGCCGATGTCATCCCGCCGCGCGAACGGGGGCGCTACCAGGCGTTCTTCGCCGGCACCTGGGCGTTCTCCTCCATCGCCGGGCCGATTGCCGGGGGCTTCATCACGCAGCATCTCTCCTGGCGCTATATTTTCTGGGCCAACCTGCCGCTCGGGCTGCTGGCGCTGGGGTTGAGCTGGCGCGGCTTGGCCGGGCTGGTGCCGACCGGCGCGCGCGGGCGGATCGACTACGCCGGGGCGGCGCTGGTGCTGTTCAGCGTGGGGGCGTTGTTGCTGGCTTTGAGTGCTGGCGGGGTGGATTTCCCATGGGTTTCCGCGCCGGAGGCTGGGATTTTTGCCGCCGGTGCCGTGGGGCTGGCGGTGCTGGTGTGGCAGCAACGCCGCGCCACGGCCCCCTTGCTGCCTGGCGCCTTGCTCGCCCGCCCCGCCTACCGCGATGTGCTGCTGGTCTCGGGCCTTAATTCCGCGGCGCTGATCGGTGCGGTGTTTCTGCTGCCACTGCTGCTGCAATGGCTGTACCGGCAAAGCCCCTCGGCGGCGGGGCTGGATGTGGTGCCGTTGCTGTTCACCACCACGATCGGGGCATTTGCCGCCGGGCAGGTCACGCGGCGTACCGGCGGGGTGCGTCCGGTTATCCTCGCCGGGCTGGTGGTGGCCGGTGTGGCGTTTGCGCTGCTGGCGGCGGCGCCGGGGGCGGGCGGGCTGGTGTATCCGGTCGGCGTGTCGGGGCTGGCCGGGTTGGGAATGGGCTGCCTGATGCCCTCCACGCTGATCGCGGCGCAGAGTCAGGCCGCGCGCGGGGATGTGGGGGCGGCCACCGGCACGCTGCTGCTGGCCCGCGCCCTGGGCGGTGCCTTTGGCGCGACCATGGCCGGGGCCTTCCTCGCCATTGCGCGGGAGAATTTGGTGCACGGCTTCCGCCAGGGGTTTTTCGCCTGCGCGGTGGTGCAGGCGGTGGCGGCGTTGCTGGCGTGGCGGATGCAGGACGTGCAACTGCGTAACACGGTGGAGGCGGGGTAAGTATTAACGGCAATAAAACAGGGCGATTCATTAAACGGCTG
>PLSD01000108.1 GCA_003164135.1 Acetobacteraceae bacterium | reverse complement strand
AAAAAATTCTACCGCACTAACAACGCGTTATCACATCTTCTTCACAAGTGCTCCACGTGAAACACCCCCCTATCCCGCCACCGCCTCCGCCGCGAAAAACGTCGCCCCCAGCAGCACCGCATCCAGCCCCAGCGCAAACCCCAGCCCCAGCCCATTCGCCACCGCGCCAATCAACACCGGCCCCACCAGAAACCCGGCATATCCCAGCCCCACCACCGCCGGCACGGAATGGTTCGCCGCCATCCCCGGCACGCGGGAGGCCGCACTCATCACCAGCGGCGCAATATTCCCCGTCCCCAGCCCCACCAGGCCAAACCCCAGAATCCCCACCCAGCCAACCGGCACAAAAATCGCCGCGCCAAACCCCGCCACCGCCACAGCACAACCCATCCGCATCACCGCCGTCTGGCCCAACCGCGTCGCCACCCTATCCCCCAGCAGCCTTGCCCCCGCCATCGCCACCGCAAACGCCGCATACCCCAAAGCCGCCGAGGCCAGCGTCATCCCGCGCGAAAACCGCAGAAAAATCGTGCTCCAATCCGTCGCCGCACCCTCGGTCATAAAACATGCAAAACAACACAGCCCCAGCACAATCGTCGCCTTGTTCGGCAACGCCATTTTCGGCCCCTCGGGCGGCGCATCCTCGGCATGCGAGACCAAAAACCCGCCCTGGCTCAAAATCAACAGAATCGCCACCATGTTGATCGATGCACAAACAAAATAGGAAACCCCAAGCCGCAGCAGCACGGAACTCGCCACCGCCACCGCCAAACTTCCCAGGCTGTAGCACGCATGAAATCCCGACATCTGCAAACGCCCGCTTTGGCGCTCCACCACCGCACCTTGCGCGTTCATGGCAATGTCCAGCGCGCCAAACATCGTGCCTGCCACCAACAACAAACCAGTAAACACCAGCGGCGACGGTGCACTCACCAGGCAAGGCAGCAGCAGCGCCAGCCCCACGGCCGCCACCAGCAGCACGTTGCGGCTACCCCAGCGGCTTATCGCCAGCCCGGCAAACGGCATCACCAGCACGCCGCCAAAGCCGCCCGCAAACAATATCAGCCCGAGCGTGCCGTCAGCGATGCCAAATTTTATCTTGGTATACGGCACGGTAATCGCCCAAACGGAGATCCCGATCCCGGCCATGAAAAACATCAGCCGCATGGTGCGCAGCCGCGCGCCTGCCCACGGCCCGGTCACAAGTCCGGTCATAAACAACGTCAGAGCCGGCGGTTACCCATTGCCGCGTGGTACACCACCAACACCACCACCGCCCCCACGACTGAAACGAACAGGCTGTAAATATTAACCCCGCTCACTGGTGCTGCCCCCAGCACCATAAAAATCCTGCCGCCCACCAGCGCGCCCACAATGCCAAGCACCATGTCCAGCACCGGCCCCTTGCCGTGGTTATCAACTATATGGCTGGCGATCCATCCGGCCAGCAAACCCAGCACAATCCACCCCAGAACAGACATCAGCCACCTCCCAAAATTTCAAACCCCGGCCTTCAGCCGCTTCGCCTCAATCGCCTGCCACACCAGCAGCACCGGCACCGCAATCACAAAATCCCGCGCCCTGCGCATCAGCGAGAGCGAGAGCGCAACATCCGGGGGCACCCCAAAAATCCCGCCCAGCACGGTATACACCGCCTCCTGGATTCCTACCCGCCCAGGGATGAAAAACGCCAGCGCCATAATCGCATGCAGCATCGCCTCGATACATATCGCATCGGCAAATGTCAGCTTCACCCCCAGCGCATGAAACCCAATGAAGGACGCGCTCGCCGTACCGAACCAACACACCAGATGGTAAAACGCCCCATAAGCCAACCGGTCACGCTCGCCATACATAATATCCAGCGAGGCCTGCAGCCGGTCGATGCTCAGCGCCGCGCCCTCACCCGTCTGCCCGGCAATCCGCACCGCCAGCGCCCGGAAGACTTTCGCCCCACCGCCGCGCTGCGCCAAAATCAGCCCCACCCCCATCACCACGGCGACGCACAGCCCCACCGCCACCGGCACCAGCAACCCGCTGGAAGGTGCCTTGTGCGCCAAAATCGAAAGCCCGATACCAACAAACACCAGTTGCGCCAAAAATTCCGTGGTAATATCCGCCAGCGTGGAAGCCGTCGCGTCGGCAAAATTCACCCCGCCCAGCGTCATCACCCGCGCGCCCAGCACGTACCCGCCCACCTGGCTAAACGGCAGAAACTCACCCGTGGCATCGCGCACCATGCGCCCCCACACGCACAGCCAATAGCTGCCGCGCATCCGGCTGCGCAGCACCATGCGCCAGCACAACCCCAGTCCCAGCAAAATCCCCAGCTGCGCCAGAATATATTTGCCAAACCCGGCCGGCTTCACCGAACTCAGCACGCGCAGCACGTCCGCCGCGCCAAAATAAATCACCAGCCCGGTAACCACCGCGACGCCGGCCAGCGCAAAGGCCGCGGGCGCCAGACGCAGGTGCTTTTTCAAGCCGCAACGGGCCGTTTTTTGGGGCGGACGAACAACCGCGCCAGCCGCGCCAGTTTCGGCATGGTCGTTGGGCGGACCAGCCGCTTAGCTTCTTCCAGGCAAATATCCATCAGCACCGCCGGGTCCATTTCATCACTCAAAGCCTTCGACCCGTTGATGGTAAAATTCGCATCAGCGCCTTCCAGCCCATCCACATCTCGCGCGATCCCGATACGCTCCCAGACAAGAAAAGCCCATACCGCCGCCGTCTTCAGGGCAAAATACGGCCGCCGCCACAGCGGCATCGTCGCCTTGTACCAGGCGATCCAGTTGGTGAAGAACAATATGTGCCACCCTTCCTCCTGCACCACCGGCTCGAAGGTATCCACCAGCTCCGCCGGGAAATAGCCGGAGCGCCTGGCCATTTCGAACAACCCGTAGGCAAAAAAACTGTCGATGCATTCGCAATAGCCGGTTACCATGACCCCCCATTCCGCATCGGCCGGCAGCACGTAATCCTCGTCGGGTTTCATCGGAATGTCATAGGCTTCCACCAGCTCCGGCCAGTCCAGCACCGCCGGTTTGTACGGGTTGTAGGTCTCCTCCAGCAGCCGCGTCAGCATCTGGTAATGCGTGTCCGTCCCTGGTTTGATCTGCCCAGCTACAGGGAAACTCCAGTGCCGGGCCTTAAAATCGGCGGTGGTGGCGGCTGATTCGGCCATATCGGCTCCTCCTGGTTGCACCAAAAGCTGCAATAGGTTCTACAGCAGCAAGCCCCGGATTTGTATATATGGCGGGAAACCCCGGGTTATGAATTGCGGAGCTAAATTTTGAGTCAGGACGATTTTACGCTTGTAACGGGGGCCACCGGTTTCGTCGGCGCCGCCGTCGCCCGCGCCCTGCACCGCGCGGGCCACAAACTCCGCCTCACCACCCGGCCGGGCAGCGACCAGCGCAACCTTACCGGCCTGCCATGTGAGCTGGTTCCGCTGGACCTTGCCAACCCGTCCACCTTCGGGCCAGCCCTGTATAACTGCCGCTATCTGTTCCACGTCGCGGCGGACTACCGGCTCTGGGTGCCCGATGAAGCCGCGATGCGCCGTGTAAATATCGACGGCTCGGTCGCCCTGCTGCGCGCCGCCGCGGCCGCCGGGGTGGAGCGCAGCGTCTACACCAGCTCCGTCGCCGCCCTGGGCCTGACAGATGACGGCTCCCCGGCAAACGAGGCCACCCCGATCAAGCCCGAACACCACCTCGGCGCCTATAAAAAATCCAAATACGACGCCGAACAGGCCGTCCGCGCCCTTGCCGCCGGCGGCCAGAACATCGTCATCGTCAACCCCTCCACCCCGGTCGGCCCCGGCGATGTGAAGCCCACCCCCACCGGCCAGATGGTGCTGGACGCCGCCTGCGGCCGTATGCCCGCCTATGTCGATACCGGCCTCAACATCGTGCATGTCGACGACGTCGCCGATGGCCACCTGCTGGCCATGGCAAAAGGCCGCACCGGCGAGGCCTATATTCTCGGCGGCGGCAACCTGATGCTGCGTGACCTGCTGGTGATGATCGCCGCGCAGACCGGCCGCAAACCGCCAACCCTGCGCCTGCCCATCACCCCGCTCATGCCCCTGGCCTGGGTCATGGAGAGAATCGCCAATGTCACCGGCAACACCCCGTTGATGACCCCTGAAATCCTCGCCATGGCCCGCAAAAAAATGTTCTTCTCCTCCGTCAAGGCAGAGGCCAGGCTGGGCTACCAGCCCCGCCCCGCCACCGCCGCCGTGACCGACGCCCTCGCCTGGTTCCGCGCCCAGGGCATGATGCCATGATCGCCACCCTCGCCCTGCTCATCTGGCTCTACCTGTTTTTCCTGCACGGCAAATTCTGGGAATCCACGCCCGAACTCCCCCCCGCCACGCCGCCTGAATTCCCGGATGTGGACATCGTCATCCCCGCGCGCGACGAGGCCGGGACCATCGCCCCGGTCATCGCCTCCCTTCTGGCGCAGGACTACGCCGGCAATTTCCGCGTCATCCTGGTCGACGACAACTCCACCGACGGCACCGCGCAACTGGCGGGCACGCACCTGAAACTCACCATCGTCACCGGCAAACCCAAGGCCCCCGGCTGGTCCGGCAAACTCTGGGCACTGCAACAGGGAGTGGAAGCCAGCACGGCGCCCATACTGCTGTTCGCCGATGCCGACATCACCCACGACTCCCGCCACCTCTCCTCCCTGGTCACCCGCCTGCTCACGCCGCGGGCCGACATGGTCTCGGAAATGGTCCGCCTCAACTGCACCTCATTGCCGGAGCGTTTCCTCATCCCCGCTTTCGTGTATTTCTTCCAGATGCTTTATCCCTTCGCGTTGGTGAACAACCCGCTCAAATCCACAGCCGCCGCCGCCGGGGGCACCGTGCTCATCCGCCGGGAGGCGCTGGATCGCCTCGGCGGGCTGGAGAAAATCAAGTCCGCCCTCATCGACGACGTCTCCCTGGCCACCGAGGCGAAGAAATTCGGCCCGATCTTCCTCGGCCATTCGGGCCTGGCAACCTCCATCCGCCCCTATCCGCAAGTGGCTGATATCTGGAACATGATCACCCGCACCGCCTTCACCCAGCTCAACTATTCCGCCCTTATCCTGGCCGGCACCGTCCTCGGCCTCACCCTGGTCTGGCTGGTGGCACCGCTCGAGGTCATCCACGGCCACGGCTGGCATTTCCTGGCCGGGCTAGCCGCCTCGGTGCTGGCAATCGTCAGCTATTTCCCCACCCTCAAGCGCTATAACCAGCCGAAGCTCTTCGCCCTGGCGCTGCCCTTCATCGCGGTGTTCTACATGGCCGCCACCATCACCTCGGCGGTAAATTACTGGCGCGGCACCGGCGCCAAATGGAAAAGCCGCGCCTACGGGGGGCCCGGCGCATGAGCGCGAACGACAACGCCCTCGCCGCCACCGCCACCCCGGAACAAACCGTCGAAGCCTGGTCCGGCAAGGACAAGGCCGACGAAAACTTCCCCGTCGGCTCCCTGCTCATCCGCAAGGAACTGCGCGACCATGTGCACGCCTATTACGCCTTTGCCCGCAACGCCGACGATATCGCGGATTCCGCCACGCTCTCACCCTCGGATAAAATCGCCCGGCTGAACGCAATGGAAGAGGTGCTGACCGGCGCGCGCGAGGACGGCGCCCCCAGCGCCGCCCGCCTGCGCGCCTCCCTGGCGCAATCGGGCGTCACTTCCATCCACGCCCGCGAACTCCTGGTCGCCTTCCGCCAGGACGCGGTGCAGAACCGCTACGCCGATTGGGCCGCGCTGATGGACTATTGCCGTTACTCCGCAGCCCCGGTCGGCCGCTACGTGCTGGACCTGCACGGCGAGGACAAAGCCACCTGGCCGGCCTCCGACGCACTCTGCGCCTCGCTGCAAGTACTGAACCACTTGCAGGACTGCGCCGGCGACCTGCGCAGCCTGGACCGCTGCTACATCCCGCAGGACATGCTGGCGAAAGCCGGGTTGACCACGGACGACCTCGCCCGCCCGGAAACCACCCCCGCCCTGCGCGGCGTGTTCAACCAAATGCTGGACCTGACCGACGGGCTGAACGCCGCCGCCGCCGCCCTGCCGGACCTGGTGCGCGCCCGCCGTCTGCGCGTCGAGGTCGCCATCATCACCCGCTTGGCCCGCCGCCTGACCACCCGCCTGCGCCACGGCGACCCACTGGCCAGCCGGGTGAAGCTCAGCAAGCTGGACTTCCTCACCGCCGCCATCCTCTCGCTGGGCCGCTTCGCATGACCGGTACCGCCGCCGATACCGCGTATGTCACCGCGCTGGTGAAAGCCTCCGGCACCTCGTTCTACCACGGCATGAAAATCCTCCCCGCGCCAAGGCGGGACGCCATGTACGCCATCTACGCCTTTTGCCGCGTGGTGGACGACATCGCCGACGACGACGCCAGCTTCGAGGCGAAACGCGCGGCCCTGGATGCCTGGCGCACACGCATCGCCGCACTTTACCGCGGCGAGGCAAATGACCCCATAACCCGCTCTTTACTTGCGGCCATACGCGAATTTGATTTGCAGCGAGAAGATTTTCAGGACATCGTGGACGGAATGGAAATGGATGCTGGCGAACCGATTGTCGCACCAACACTTGCGGCATTGGATGTGTATTGTGACCGGGTTGCCTCCGCGGTGGGGCGGCTTTCCGTGCGGGTATTCGGCGACGCCTCCGCGGCGGCGCGCGATGTCGCCTATGCGCTGGGCCGGGGCCTGCAACTGACCAACATCCTGCGTGACGTCGGCGAGGACGCGGCGCGCGGACGTTTGTACCTGCCCAAGGAATTCCTGGACGAAGCCGGTATCCCCGCTGAACCGCAGGCTGCTCTGGCCTCTCCCGCGCTCCCCGGTGTGTGCGCCCGTATCGCCACGATGGCGGAACAAAAATTCGCCGAAGCCGAAGCCGCCATGGCCCGGTGCGACACCAAAGCCATGCGCCCCGCCCGGCTCATGGAAGCCAGCTACCGCCCGCTGCTCGGCATTCTACGGCGGCATAACTTCAATTATTCCGGCCCACGCGCGAAACTTCCAGCCTGGCGCAAACTCACGCTGGCCGCCCGTCTGCTGATAGCGTGAGGACAACATGAGCGTACATGTCATCGGCGCCGGCCTCGCAGGGCTAGCGGCAGCCTGCCAGCTTACTGAATCCGGCCATCATGTCGTGCTGTTCGAGGCCTCCAAAACCGCCGGCGGCCGGGCGCGCTCGCATTTTGACAATGTGCTGGGCTGCCGCATCGACAACGGCAACCATCTGCTGCTCTCGGGCAACATCTCCACCCTCTCGTACCTGCACCGGGTCGGCGCCAAACGCTCGCTGACCGGGCCGGCCGAGCCGGTTTTCCCCTTCTGCGACCTGCGCACCGGCGAAAACTGGACGCTGCGGCTTAACCATACCGGATTTCCGTGGTGGATATTCTCGCCCAAACGCCGCGTGCCTGGCACCGGGCTGCGGCATTACGTTGCGATGCTCAAGCTCAAAAAAGCGAAAAGCACCGACCTCGTCGCCCCGCTGCTGGCCGGAGCCGGCCCGCTATATTCCGGGCTGCTGGAGCTGCTGGCCGTTTCCTCGCTCAACACCACCCCGGATATCGCGTCGGCAGCCTTGCTGCGCAGCGTGTTCGCGGAAACTCTGGACCGCGGCGGCTACGCGACCATACCGCGCTATGCCCGCGTCGGCCTTTCCGAGACATTCATCGACCCCGCGCTGGAATGGCTGCGCGAACGCGGCGCGGATATTCGCCTGGGTGAGAGGGTGACCGAAATCAATCCGGCGCAGGCGACCATTCTGGCGGTGCCGCCCTGGATCGCGAGCGAACTGGTGCCGGACCTGATGGTGCCCAACGAGTTCGAATCCATCTACAATTTGCATTTCAAATATTCGCTCGACCCCGGAGAGGCCGGCTTCTGGGGCTTCCTCGGCGGCATGACGGAATGGGTGTTCGCCCATAAGGATGTCCTCTCGGTCACCATTTCCGCCGCCAACCGCTATGCCGGCATGAGCCCTGCGGACATCGCGGCCAAGGTCTGGTCCGAACTCGCCACCGCTTTCTCGCTGCCGCCGGAAATCCCGGTCCACCGCGTGGTGTGGGAAAAACGCGCCACCATCATCGCCACCCCGGCGCAGCTGGCCCGCCGGCCGAAAACCCGGACCCACAATCCCAATCTGATGCTCGCGGGCGACTGGACCGACACCGGCCTGCCCGCAACCATCGAAGGCGCCATCCGTTCCGGCAACTCGGCAGCCTTGGCGCTGATGTCTAGCTTAGAGGATTAGAGGCTAATCGTTTAAGGCTGGCGCGGTTGCGTCAAGCTATAAGCCTGCCAGGCGCCGCTTGACACAAAAATATATAAAGGGCGGCTTCCCCTAAGCTAAGGCCGCCCCACACATAGCCTCGTGGAAACTCCAGCTTAGAGCTCGCTCGCAACGCTATTGAACGTGCCCGCAACGCCAGTACCCAAAGTAGTCACCGCACCGATAATTACCACAGCTATAAGCGACGCAATCAGTGCATATTCGATCGCGGTCACAGCCCGGCGATCAGCATTCAAAAGCCTCAAAGGCTGTAAAAAAACATTGATCATGCTTGCTTTCTCCACTTGGTTAAATCAGGCACCACCCATGGTTGATAACATTTTATTCATTCGCAGTAAATAAAAAGTTACGGGCCGCCCATCCACGGGTCATGACCCGGCCATGTTTGCTTGCCCCTTGGCGTGGCCGCCCCGGTTCACTAAACACAGGCCACAATGTCAGACACTGAAACCACCCGCTACGATTTCGCCACCGCCGAGCCGCATTGGCAGGCCGCCTGGGAGTCCGCCGCGCTGTTCAAAGCCGCGGATGCCCCCACCTCCGGCAAACCCAAGTATTACGTGCTGGAGATGTTCCCCTACCCCTCGGGCAAAATCCACATGGGGCATGTGCGCAACTACACGCTGGGCGACGTCGTCGCCCGCTACAAGCGCGCCAGCGGGTATGATGTGCTGCACCCGATGGGCTGGGACGCCTTTGGCCTGCCGGCGGAAAACGCCGCCCGCCAGCGCAAGACCGACCCCGCGACCTGGACCTACGCCAACATCGCCACCATGCGCGGCGAGCTCAAGCGCATGGGCCTCTCGCTCGATTGGTCCCGCGAATTCGCCACCTGCGACCCGGAATATTATGGCCAGCAGCAGAAAATCTTCCTGGATTTCTGGGCCAACGGCCTGGTCGAACGGCGCATGAGTGCCGTGAACTGGGACCCGGTGGACCATACCGTGCTCGCCAATGAGCAGGTGATCGACGGGCGCGGCTGGCTCTCTGGCGCCCCGGTCGAGAAAAAGAACCTCTCGCAATGGTTCCTCAAAATCACTGATTACGCCGAAGACCTGCTGGAGGGTTTGAAAGACCTGCCGCGCTGGCCCGAGCGCGTGAAGCTGATGCAGGAAAACTGGATCGGCCACTCCCAGGGCGCGGATGTCACCTTCCCGCTGACCACCGGCGTTGCGGACATTGCCTCCGTCACTGTTTACACCACCCGCCCGGACACGCTGTTCGGCATGTCCTTCCTCGCCATCGCGCCGGAACACCCCATCGCCAAGGCCGTCGCGGCGTCCAACGCGCAGGCTGCCGCCTTCCTCGCGGAATGCGCTGCCCAGGGCACCTCGGAGGCTGCCATCGAACAGGCGGAGAAAAAGGGCTTTGACACCGGCCTGACCGTTAAAAACCCGCTTAACGGGCAGACCTACCCCATCTGGATCGCCAATTTCGTGCTCATGGACTATGGCACCGGCGCGATTTTCGGCTGCCCGGGCGGCGATGAGCGCGATTTCGAGTTCGCCACCAAATATTCGCTGCCCATTCCCATCGTCGTCGCCCCCAGCGTCGACGCCATCCCGGAAAAACTCACCAAGGCGCTGGATGGCGAAGGCGTCATCGTCAACTCCGGCTTCCTCACCGGCCTGCCGACCGCGCAGGCGAAACCCGCCGCTATCGCCGAGCTGGAAAGACTGGGCGCTGGCAAGGCGGTACAGAACTGGCGCCTGCGCGACTGGGGCATTTCCCGCCAGCGCTACTGGGGCTGCCCGATCCCGGTGATCCATTGCGATGCCTGCGGCCCGCAGCCGGTCCCGGCTGAGCAACTCCCGGTCATTCTGCCGCAAGACGTCACCTTCGAGCGCCCCGGCAACCCGCTGGACCATCACCCCACCTGGAAGCATGTGAACTGCCCCAAATGCGGTGCAGCCGCCACGCGCGAGACCGACACGTTCGACACCTTTATCGACAGCTCCTGGTACTTCGCCCGTTTTTGCTCCCCGCATGCCGCCACGCCGACCAACCTGGACGCGGTGAACCATTGGCTGCCGGTGGACCAGTATGTCGGCGGCATCGAGCACGCCATTTTGCACCTGCTCTACGCAAGGTTTTTCACCCGCGCGATGCAAAAAACCGGGCATGTCTCGCTGAAGGAACCGTTCGCTGGCCTGTTCACCCAGGGCATGGTCACGCATGAATCCTACAAGGATTCCGAGGGCAACTGGCTCTACCCCGAAGAGGTGGTGAAGAGCCCCGAGGGTGCCAAACATTTCGAGACAGGCGCACCCGTCACCGTCGGCCGCATCGAAAAAATGTCCAAATCCAAGCGCAACACGGTGGACCCAGGCGTCATCATCGACCGCTTCGGCGCCGACACCGCGCGCTGGTTCGTGCTCTCCGACAATCCGCCGGAACGCGACGTGGAATGGACCGAATCCGGTATTCTCGGCGCCAACCGCTTCGTCCACCGCCTCTACCGCCTGGCCCTGGCCATCGCCGCCGAGCCGCGCGTGGCAACACCGGACAGCTTCACCGGCGACGCGAAAAAACTCCGCCAGCTCACCCACCGCACCATCGCCGCGGTGAGCGAGGCGCTGGATACCTTCACCTTCAACCTTGCCGTCGCCCGCATCTACGAGCTTTCCGGCGCCCTGGCCGGTGCCTCGCCTACGGAACCCGGATTACTTTGGGCAAGGTTTGAAGCCATCGAGGCCATCGCCCACCTGATCGCCCCGATGATGCCCCACCTCGCCGAGGAGGTTTTCGCCGCCATCAGCCCAAACAACGGCATGGTTGCCACCAAGCCCTGGCCCAAAGCCGACCCCGCCTACCTCACGGTCGACGAGGTCACCGTCGCCGTGCAGGTTAACGGCAAACTGCGCGGCACAATTTTGCTGCCCGCCGGTGCCAAGGCCGATGTCGCGTTGCCGATTGCCAAGCAGGCCGTGGCAGGCGCATTAGTGGGGCAGGTCATCGTGAAAGAAATCTGCGTGCCAGACAGGATCGTGAACTTTGTCGTCAAACCCGCGTAAATTTCTCCCCGTTCTCGGCCTCCTCGCCCTCGGCGGCTGCGGCTTCACGCCGCTGTACGGCCAGAGCGGCGGCACAACCGTGGCCCGGAAGCTCGACACCGTGGCGGTGGGCAACATCCCCGACCGCACCGGGCAGATGCTGCGCGAAAGCCTGGAAACGCAGATGCACGCCGCCGGCGCGCCGGACACCGAGCTCTACAGCCTCACCGTTGACTACAGCATCGGCGACACCGCTATCGGCATACAGCAGGACACCGCGGCGACCCGTAACCGCTTCATTGCCAACGCCAAATGGGTGCTCAGCCCCATCGCCGGCGGCCCCCCGCTCGCCACCGGCATGGCAACCACCGAGAACGCCGCCAACATCGTCGACCAGCAGTATTTCGCCCTTACCCTGGAAACCGACACCGTGAACCAGCAGCTGGCCGACACCATCGCCGCGCAGATCACCAGCCAGGTCGCCGCCTATTTCAACGCTCATCCGGGGGCATGACGGGGCGCACGGCAGATGAAGCTTGATGCCAGCCGCACCGAAGCGTTTTTAAAAAACCCGGCCACACCGGTCGTCCTCATCTTCGGCCCGGATTCAGGCTTGGTCGCCGAGCGCGGCCTGACCCTCGTCCGCGCCTTTCCCGGCGCCATCGACGACCCGTTCCGCTACACCGAACTGCACAACCCGGACGCCGCCACCCTGCTGGCGGAAGCCACCGCCGCCTCGCTCACCGGCGGCAAGCGCATCGTGCGCGTGCGCGACGCGCATGAAACCCTGGTTAAATCCGTCGAGACCCTGCTCAAATCCCCCCCGGACGCGCTGATCATCCTGGAAGCCGGGGAACTCACGGGTAAATCCAAGCTGCGCGCCCTGGCTGAAAAATCCCCCGCCGCCACCGCCATCGCCTGCTACGCCATAGACGCCGCCCGCCTGCCCGGCGTCATCACTGCCCGTTTGCGCGCCCAGAACCTCACCATCGACCAGGACGCCGCCACCTGGGTCGCCAACAACGTGTCCGGCGAGGAAGGCCCGCTGCACCAAGCGCTGGAAGTGCTGTTCCTCTACGCCGGCGCGGAAAAACGCCTGTCCCTGGCCGATGTCTCCGCGGCCCTGGCCGACGGCGGCGATACCTCCATGCAGGAAGCCATCGACGCCACCATCTCCGGCGATCCCGCCGCCACCGACCGGGCGTTGACCCTGGCCTATGACGAAGGCCAGTCGCCCGTCGGCATCCTGCGCGTGCTGCTCGGCGAACTGCTCCGCCTGCGCGTCGCCGCCGGCGCCATCGCGCAAGGTGCCTCCACCTCCGAGGCCATGGCCGGAATGCGCCCGCCGGTGTTCTTCAAACGCCAAAACCTCGTCACCCGTGCGCTGAACATCTGGTCGCTGCCAGCCCTCACCGAAGCCATCGCCGCGGCACTTCGCGCCGAATCGGCCTGCAAGCAAACCCTCACCCCCGAGCACGCCTTTTGCCGCCAGACCATGCTCGCCCTGGCATCGCGCGCCCGCACCGCCGCGAGGCGGTAGAGGCTATTTCAAAACTCCACTTCAAAACTCTGCGCCGCCCGCTTGTTGCACCGCATGATGTGATGAACCGGCCACAGCAGATTGATATTCTTAAGTAAACAGCAAAGTGAATTGACAGTTTGGTAAGGAAAGCCTGTCATACGCCGCAAGCGAACAACCTTAAGCTGTCCGCCATAATGCTCGGGAGGAGCCTGACGATGTCAAACCGTGGAAAATATCTCCGTGCAGGTCTGTTCAGCATGGTTCTGCCGTTTGCGGCAGCGCTCGGCGGGCATGCTGCTTTGGCCTCGGACTCTCTTCCGGGCGACGGCATTGCGCCGCCGGCCAACGTCAATATTGGCATGTTCTACAATATATTCACCGATGCTGGTGGAGTGGGCGCTGTTCGTGGCGGTGATTACAGCCAGAATACGCATATCTCCACGGATATCGTGGTCGGCCGCTATATTCGTACCTTTGATGTGGACGGGGTTCTTTCCGGCGCGCAGTTTTATGTGCCCTACGTCGGCTTCCTCGGCGGGCAGGAGGCGGGGATCAGCAATATCCCAGGCCCTTATGTGCCAGCACTTGGCGGTCAGCTGCCATCCTACGGGGCCGGCCACGCCAATCTCTCGCATGCCAGCGGCTTCGCGCAGCCGTATCTCGGCTTGTTCTCCTACCTGCTGAACAACCCGAAAACCGGCACCTACGGCGTGGTGGCGCCCTGGATCGCGCCGCCCCTGGGCACGTTCAACCGTAACGTCAACCTCAGCGGCAGCCAGAACACCTGGACCTACGAGCTGGAACTCGGGTTCCGCACCGTGCTGCTCGGCACCCCCGCCACGCAGAACCTGGCAATTGAGATGTGGAGCGAGAGCTATTTGTTCGGCGCCAACGACCGCTCGGCCTATGTCTCGCCGGAAGTCTCCGCCAACAGCATTCCACCAATTTATGGCGTTTATAATTCGCTGAGCGGCGGGCTGGTGCCCGACAGCAACCCGCTGCAAGCCTCCGCCGTCATTCCGGCCAGTTTCCATGAGCAGCCCTCGCAGGAAATCCGCATTTATCTGCCATATGAATTCGCCCCCTCCATGGGCGCCTTCGTGGCACCGGGCGTCTTCCAGTCTTTCGGCGGCAAGCAGACCTACAATCTGCAAGGCGGCGGCAAGCTGGATTCGGGCAACCGCACGGAGGAGACGCAGCTGCGCCTGATCGGCTCCACCTTCCTCTCGCCGACGCTGCAGGTTATGGCCATCGGCGAATACGATATCGCCGTGCACGGCGGGCCACTGAACCGCAACGTCGAGATTCGCTTGGCCAAGTTCTTTTAAGAAAAAACGGGCAGCGTGAACTGCCCGTTTTTGCGTTTACTGAATCGTCGCGCGCACACCAAGCAGCAGTGAGGCTCCAGGAATCTGCAAGCCGTTCACCGCCTCGAAATTCGAGTTGAGAATGTTCTTGCCCACCGCGAACAGGGTGAATTTATCATTCAGCCGGTACGAGGCGGTCAGGTTCACAATGGTTCCAGGGTCGGAACTGCCGGTGCCTACCGGATAGCCGTTATTTGCGTACAGGTAGTCATCGAACCGCCCAACATATTGCACCTGCGGCGTGATGCTGAAGCCCGGTGCCGGTACGATGGTCAACGTCGCGGCCGCGACATTCTGTGGCCGGCGCAGCAAGGCGGCACCAGTCTCAGCATTCACCGCGCGCGTGCGGGTATAGGTGAAATCAGCCGTCAGCCAAGGCGCTGGACTCAGCACCGCCTCGGTCTCCACCCCGTTCAGATTGGCCCGGCCGATATTTGCCTCCGTGGAGGTATAGTAATGTGGTGGAACCACCTCATTCGGTGGAAGCTCCACGAAAGTAATCAGATCGCGGATGCTGGACTGGAAATACGTGGCCGAGAGGTTAATAAAACTATCCGGCCCGGACAGGGGAATTTCGAATTCCGGCCCTGCCTCGAAGCCGCTGCTGTATTCGGCCTTCAAATTTGGATTGCCGGAATAACCGTAACTGTCCTTGCCATACAAATCGAACAGCGAGGGGGCGAGGAACCCGGTGCCGTAGGAGGCTTTGAACCGCAGATCCGCTTCCGGCACCGCCAGCACGCCACCCGTCCGCCAGGTGACCGCGTTGCCGAAACTCGACACCGCATCGTCACGCAAAGCCGCCGTCAATGTCAGCCGGTTAAGCAGCGTGGTCTGCGCCCCCACGTGTCCCGCCCAGGTGTGCTGCGCATGATCCACCGCTTGCGTATACGGATACCCGCCATACGCCTCGTTCACGTTCTCTTTTGCGGAGTCGTTAATATATTCAGCACCAAACATCACCGAGGAGAGCGAGCTGATCCCGGCGTCGGGCAGATGCACCGTATTGTTCCACTGCATATCGGTCCGCGTGCCGTGGTATACATCATTCGCCTGCGCGCCATTCGGGTCCACCGCATCCAGCAAATTGGTGTAATGCAGCTCGTTTTGCACCCGCGCCACAAACAAATCCGTGCTCAGCCGCCCGTTGAACAATTCGCTAGCCACGCCGAGCTTGCCAAAATAATTGGTGTTTTTGTCAAACTCGTTGTGGTCGTCGTAAATCGGGTAGCCCAGATTCGGAAATCCCGCATCCGTCTGTTGCGCACGTGCCACCACATAAACCCGCGTGCCGGGCACCACCGAATAGCCCAGGTTCACCGATCCCATTTTGGAACGGAACGGGTCTTTTACGCCCGCATAAACGCTCATGCGCTTGGGCGTGGCATCAAAGCCTGATTCCTCATCCAACCCGCCGCTCAACGCATAGTCGAACTTGCCGGTGGAACCTGAAATGGTGGCACTTCCCTGACCCTGGCTGGGGAAACCGCCGGCCATCTCGATACTGGCTTTCGGCGCGCCGCCCCCCTGCACGGTGATGATGTTGATCACCCCGCCAATAGCATTCGAGCCATACAGTCCGGACATCGCACCGCGCACCACCTCGATCCGCGCAACATCGCTCAACGTATATATACCAAAATTAAAGCCGCCGTTGGCCTCGGACGGATCGTTAACCGGCACGCCGTCAAGCAGCACCAGCACATCCTCGGAATTGGAACCACGGATAAACACGCTGGCCGCATTCCCCGGGCCGCCGGACTGCACCACGCCCAGGCCCGGCACCGCGTTCAGCGCCTGCGCCAGCGTGGTGTAACCGCGCGCCTGCATATCCGCCTTGGTGATCACCGTAATCCCCGCGGGCACATTGCGCACCGGCGTTGCAACACGGGTGGCGGTAACGACAATCGCCTGCCCCGTATCATCCGCCCACGCCGCCACCGGCAACAGCGACGCCGCCAGGAAATACCGGAATAATTTAGCCTTTTTCATAACCCGCTCCGCACTAGCCACGCGCAGGTTTCCCCCGCGCGCGGCACTTTCAAAAATGCGACAGAGGCTCAGGGTCTCTCTCCCTTCCATCCATGGTGCACCCCGCCCATAAACGCGCAAATGTCTCGACGCCGGCCGGTCTCCTGGCTCGCGGATTCTTGCGCCCTCCGCCTTCTCACCCGTTGAGGCAATGGCATGTGGAGAGAGCTAGCCGCTTACAGTTGCGGGGGCAGCCGCGGATTTTTACACCGCATTCCCGTTTCAGCCCGTTAGGGCCACCTTCGTCTGCGGGTTTGGTAGACGGTTAATGCACTCACATGCAAGGGGTCTTCAGGCCCCCCGCACCGGATCAGTTTGAATTTCCGGCCTCGCCCCGCTAGACGATTCACATGACCCATTCCGTCGAACATCACGCGCACAGCAGTCTGAGCCAGTGACCGATACCCGGCGTGCACCCATCACGGCTGAGCGGGCCTCCAAGCTGCGCCGGTTCGCCAGCCGCATCACGTTTGTGGCCGCCGTTCTCCTGCTTGTGGTCAAAATGACCGCCTGGCTCGCCACCGGTTCGGTGGCACTCCTCTCCTCCACCGTGGACGGCCTGGTGGACGTGGTCACCTCCTTCACCACCTTCCGCGCCGTGCGCCTCGCCGAGCGCCCGCCCGACAGAGGACACCGGTTCGGCTACGGCAAAGCCGAGGCCCTCGCCGGCTTCACGCAATCGCGCTTTCTCTACGGCGGCGCGCTCGTACTTGCCTTCCAGTCGGTCGAGCGGCTGGTATTTCCTGATCCGGTCAAGCAAATCGGCTTTGGCCTCTGGGTTATCATCGCCAGCCTGCTTGCCGCCGCCGGCCTAGTTATTCTGCAAACCTGGGTCATGCGGCAAACCAGGTCGACTGCCATCGCGGCGGATCGGGCGAATTATCTCGCGGATGTCGCCGTTAATCTGGCCGTGCTGGCCGCCCTGGGCATCATCCGCTTCACGGGCTGGGAGCGTGTTGACCCGGCTTTCGCCCTGGTCATCGCCGGCTATATGTTCTGGAACAGCCGCGGCATCGATACCGACGTGCTCAAACAGCTGCTCGACCGCGAACTACCGCCGGAAGAACGCAAACGCATCGAGGACCGCGTGATGGCCTGCCCCGGCGTGCGCGGCCTGCACGATCTGCGCACCCGCGATTCCGGCGACCGCACCTTCGTCGAATTCCACATGGAAGTGGACGCAAACCTCACCATCACCCAGGGCCACGCCATCAGCGACGCGGCGGAAAACGCCGTCAGGGATTTATTCCTGCCGCAAGTGGTGGAGGTGATCTCGCATCTGGAACCCGCCGGCATTGAGGACGAACGGCTCGACAACCGGGTGGGGTAGAAGGGCGCGCAGCCAGAAATCTGCTGTTCGCAGTTGCGGTGGCAACCATCTATCGGAACCAATTCGTTTCCCTTATCGTTCCGATCTATTCTACCCCTGGGATTAGCAAATGCGCCACCGCTTGGTTTTTTGTCTGCTCGTTGCTTTGGCAACTTGCATAACTGCGAAAGCAATGCCAGCGGATCGGCCCTACTTGGTGGCTATTCCATTCGCCCATGCTGTCACGATCAGCGGCGATGGCCGTGTGCTTCTCGTTAATGGCCAACTCTGGACGGAGGCTGACGGATTTATCGCATTGCGGGGAACTCCTGATGGCTATGGTATTTGGCCAACAGCGATAAATTATGACGGCACGGTCGTTGCCGGCGAGTTCTCAAAACAGGTCCTTTATCAAAGCCTGCAACATTTGGAAGATTTCGGCATTTTCCGCTGGACCATGAAAACCGGTGTGCAATTGCTCACGCCGCATCTCTACCCAGGTCCTATTAAGCCAGCATATTTGGGCCCGGGTGCCGGGCCGGCTAAGCTAGTTAGTGATGACGGCCAAGAAATATTATTCTCCTGCTTTGGCCAAAGTGACCTGGGCAGCGATGGGAGGTTCAACTGCAATTCAGGCCCCTTGCCTGATCAGAGTTATTCCGCCGAAAAAATTTGGACCAGCACCGGCATTGAGGATGTCGGTCAAAAATTTGGCCATAAGTTCCAAAATGTTAGCGTTTCAGATGATTTTCAGAATATCTTGGTTGCGGACTCCAACCTACCAAGTCTTGGCCGTATTGACGCCAAGGACAGATATATAAAGTTCCAGAATTATACCGGCCTACAGAGCACGGACGACCCTTTGGTCATGAACCGCGATGCGTCGTTCGTCGCAGTAAACCAAGATTACCTTTTTGGTCCACCAGAAATATGGGATGCATCCGGCCAGCTTTTGGCGCCCCTGAAGCTCCTGCCGGGATGCAAGAGCTATAAAGTTATCGCCATCGACGAGACGGGGACGATCTTCATCAATGCAGAGTGCCCGGCGCTTCAGGGACCGTATTTTGGTCGCGTCGGCCTGCGCGTGAGCCCGCAAGGGGTGCAGACCATTAGCGATTGGCTGAAAAGCAATGGGTTGCCAAACACGCTACCACCCTACGCGTCAATCCAAGTGGTCAGTGATAACGGCAAGACTATTTTCGGGACACTGCCTGGCCCTCCGGTGGTAAGTTCTGCCGACCCAGAAAATCCTGCAGTCATAGATGCATCATATCGGTCAGAAGCCATCCAGCTCTACGGAGCATTCGTCGCACATGTGCCGTAACTGGGAGCCGCACAGCTGAACCATCGCTTAGCCGCCTAGTAAAAAGACCTCAAAATCCGGCTACCCGTCATCCCCACCCCGCCTTAACCTCTTCGTCTCGCCCCGCTGGCTCTTCGCCTCCAGCCTGCGCGTCTTCGAAGCCTTCGTCGGCCGTGTCGGCTTGCGGAACACCGGGGCCACCGCCGCCTCACGAATAATCTCGAACAGCCGCTCACGCGCGTCCTCGCGGTTCTGCAATTGCGTGCGAAAGCGGTTGGCGGTGATCACGATCACCCCGTCATTATTCAACCGCCGTCCGGCGAGCACCCGCATGCGGGTTTTCACCGCGCCCGGCAGCGATTCACATTTTAATAAATTAAACCGCAGCTGTACGGCGGTTGCGACCTTATTGACGTTCTGCCCCCCAGGGCCAGATGCCGCAATAAAGCTTTCCTCGAGATCAGCCTCGCTGATCCCGAGTTTTGGCGTAACTTGTATAAACATCCGGCCCAGCCATCACTGCCAGGCCGCGCGGTTTACGCGGTCTTGGCGGCCTTTTTGGCGGTGGCGCGCTCCAGGCGGCGCTTCAGCGCTAGGCCTTCGGTGGTCATCTTGCTGTCGTTCTGGCTCAGCAGATACGCATCCAGGCCGCCGTTATGCTCAACGGTGCGGATCGCGCGGGTGGAAAGGCGCAGCCGGATATTGCCCAGAACGTCGGACAGCAGCGAGGTTTCCTGCAGATTCGGCAAGAACCGGCGGCGGGTCTTGTTGTTCGCATGGCTGACATTATTGCCAGATTGCACGGTCTTTCCGGTCAGTTCACAACGGCGGGCCATAGGTCTATCCTCAAATACGCAAAGCGGGCCGGCGGATGCCAGCCCGAAATCCAGGGCGGGTTATGGGCAAAACCCTCGTCCCCGTCAAGCCTCGCCCGCGTGATCCTTGCCCACCGTGGAGCGCATTTCACCGGATTCCACACTCTCCATCGCCTGCCGCAGAATCTGCACGACCACATCGTCGGGCAAAGTGCGTGTCAGCAGCCCCATGGCGCCGCCCAGCAGGGCGGAGGCAATCGCCAGCGAGTTGATCTGCTGGCTGATCATGTACTCAATGGCCTTGTCCACAACCGAGCCGGCGTGGCTCAGGTCGCGCTCAGGCGGTGTCTGTGTCTGGTTCATCGTATTTTCCATCGGCGCCTTCTACTTGGTGATTTTTCGTAGCGCTACCAGGGCAATACGCCAGACTGCTAAAAAATGACCCAAAAACATGCATTTTGGGCTTTTGTGACGCGCCGGAACCTATTCCGCCACTTCTCCCAGAACTTTGTGGCCCGTCACTTCTTCCTCGTGCTCCACCTGCTGCGCCGCCCACATGTCGGCGTACACGCCGTCCGCCGCCAGCAACGCCGCATGGCTGCCGCGCTCCACAATCGCACCCTCGCGCAGCACCAGTATCTCGTCGGCATCCGTCACCGTGGAAAGCCGGTGCGCAATCACCAGCGTCGTGCGGTCATACGCCACCGAGCGCAGCGCCGTGCCGATGTCCTGCTCCGTCGCGGTATCCAGCGCGCTGGTTGCCTCGTCCAAAATCAGCACCCGCGGGTTCTTCAAAATGGTCCGCGCAATCGCCACGCGCTGCTTCTCACCACCCGAGAGCTTCAGCCCCCGCTCACCCACCTTGGTCTTGTAGCCCTGCGGCAGCGTGACGATAAAATCGTGGATCTGCGCCAGCCGCGCCGCCTGCTCAATTTCGGCCACACTCGCCCCCGGCCTGCCGTAGGCGATGTTGTAGAAAATCGTGTCGTTGAACAGCACGGTATCCTGCGGCACCACGCCGATGGCGGCGCGTAAGGAGTGCTGCGTGTAGTCGCGCACGTCATGCCCATCCACCAGCACGGTCCCGCTCACCGTGTCGTAAAAGCGGAACAGCAGGCGGCTGATGGTGGATTTACCGGAGCCCGTGGGCCCGACAATGGCGACCTTCTGCCCCGGCGCCACGCTAAAGCTGACACCTTTGAGAATATCGCGGTCCGGGTTGTAGCCGAAATGCACATCCTCAAACCGCACTTCCACCGGCGGCCCCTGCGGCTTCAGCGCGATCGCGCCGGGTTGGTCGGTGATCTCATAGTTGACCCGCATGAGCGCGAACATCTGCTCCATGTCGACCAGCCCCTGGTTCAACTGGAAATACACAAAGCCCAGAAAGTTCAACGGCACATACAGCTGAATCAAATAGGTGTTCACCAGCACGAACTGCCCGACCTGCATGTGGTCATACACAACCCCATGCGCCGCCATCAGCATCATCACCGCCAGCGCGACGGATATGATGCTGGCCTGCCCGATGTTCAGCGCATTCAGCGATACCTGTGATTTCACCGAGGCTTTCTCGAAACGCGCGAGACTTTCATCAAACCGCCGGGACTCATGCGCCTCATTGCCGAAATATTTAACCGTCTCAAAGTTCAGCAGCGAATCAATCGCCTTGGTCTGCGCCTCGTTATCGGACTCATTCATCGCGCGGCGGAATTTGGTGCGCCAAGCCGTGAACCCAAAGGTGAACCCCATATACACGGCAACCGCCAGAAACGTGGTCACCGCATACCAGACATTGAACATGTGCCAGAGCACGGCAACGGTCGCCAGCAACTGGATAATCGTGGGCAGCACATTGAACGCGACCAGCCGCAACACGGTCTGAATCCCCAATGTGCCGCGCAGGATGATGTTGGAGAGGCCGCCGGTCTGGCGGTCCAGATGGAAGCGCATGGAAAGGCCGTGCAGATGCTCAAAGGTCTGGCGCGCGACCTCACGCGACGCACGCATCTGCACTTTCGCAAAAATCGCATCCCGCAACTCGCCAAAGGCCGCCGAGGCAACCCGGACCAGCGCATAAGCCACGATAATCGCGGCCGGCACCGCCAGCGGCCCAGCTTTTGCGGACAGGCGGTTAACCGCGTGGATATACGGGATCGGCAAATACACCGTCGCCGCGATCCCCAGCAGCATGGAGATAACCGCCAGCACCAGCCGGACCCGCAGGCCAAGCGCGTGCTTGGGCCATAGATACGGCAAAAGCGACATAACGGTGGACCATCCTCCTTGCGGCGCCTTCGGGCTGCCGGGGGCTGGAGCAAGATGGGGGTTGGCACGGGCTGCGTTACGGGTCATGTCACCGCACATGGCATCTGATACGCAAATTGCAAAGCTCCTCTCGCACATCGCTGCCTGCCATTCGGCGGTGCTCCCCGGCCCGCGCCTGCCGTTCTGGTCCGGCGCGCACCACATTGGCTACGTAAAGCCGGAATTCGCCGCCCGGCTGGCCGCCGCCAGCGAGGCCATACAGATCACCGAAACCGGCGTGTTCCTGGCACCCGAGGCACTATCCTCGCTGAACAGCATCGCCCACGTGGCGGGCCTGCCGTTCCGCGCCGAACAATTCGACGTCCGCGAGACACCGGACGGCGCGGTGCTCACAACCCTGGACCGCGGCGCCCTGCCCAGCTTCGGCGTCATCGGCGTCGGCGCGCACCTCAACGGCCTGGTCCGCCGGCCGGACGGCTGGCATTTGTGGATCGCCAAACGCGCCGCCGACAAAAAACTCGACCCCGGCAAATTCGACAACCTCGTCGCCGGCGGTGTCGCCGCCGGGCACACGCCCTTCGAGACCATCATCAAGGAGTCCGAGGAAGAAGCCGCCTTGCCCTCCAGCCTCGCCGCGCAAGCCCGCCAGGTTGCCCGCTTCAGCTACAATATGGAGCGCCCCGAGGGCCTGCGCCGCGACGTGATCTACGTCTACGACCTCGAACTGCCGGAGTCCTTTGTGCCAAGCCCGGCCGACGGCGAGGTCGAAAGCTTCGCGCTCTGGCCACTGACACAAGTGCTGGAAGTGGTCTCCACCACCGACAACTTCAAATTCAACGTCAATCTGGTGCTCATCGACCTGCTGATCCGCTTTGGCCTGATCGAGGGTGATGCCGTTGCACGGCTAAGGGCAGCGTTGAACGCTTAGAGACTGTTTCAGAAGTCGCGCGGAGCCGCCGCCCGGCCAAGCCTGTCATTAATCGCGCGGCCGAGGCCGGTGTTGGGAATGGGCATGACAGCAATGCGGGCGAGGCCGAATTTTGGCGCCTGGGCGTCCAACTCATGCAAAGCCTCAAACAATTTCGCCGCCGCCTCGGTCAGGTTTTTACCCTCCGAGAGCTGAATCTGGAATTTCGCGCCGGGCAATGGCGGCCCGAACGCCAGCAGCGCCTCGTCCTCCGCCACCGTGGCCGCGTTGAGACGCACCGGCAAATTGGGCGCATAATGCGAGGCCAGCATTCCCGGCGAGGCCAATGTGTGCCCCGCCGTAATCGGCGCACCCATTTGCACCGGCCCAATGACCGCCTCCAACGCCTCCACACTCACCCCGCCAGGGCGGAGCAGGGTTGGGGTAGGGCCGGAAAGGTCAAGCACCGTGGACTCCAGCCCAACGTCACAAGGCCCGGAATCGATAACCGCCGCGATTTTCCCGCCCAACCCCGCCAGCACATGCGCCGCCGTGGTCGGGCTGATGCCACCCGAACGATTGGCCGAAGGCGCCGCCACCGGCCCGCCAAACGCCTGTAGCAGTTGCAACGCCACCGGATGCGCCGGCACCCGCACCGCCAGCGTCTCCAACCCCGCCCCCGCCAGCAGCGACACCGGGCAATTTTCCGCGCGCGGCAACACGAGCGTCAGCGGCCCCGGCCAGAATTTTGCCGCCAGTTTTTCCGCCATGGCATTCGGGACAACATGCTCGAACGCGGCCGCCGCACGCGCATAATGGCAGATCAACGGATTGAAACTTGGCCGCCCCTTGGCAGCATATATTTTGGCCACAGCCTGCGCATTCCGCGCATCAGCCCCCAGCCCGTAAACCGTCTCGGTGCCAAATGCGACCAATTCTCCCGCCGCCAGCAGCGCCGCGGCGTGGGCAATGTCACGGCCGGTTGGGTGCAGAATTTCGGTCATTCACACAACCCCGTTATGCCCACGATCATCTGGTCCGGTAAAAAAAGATACCCGCTTTCGCGGGTAGGACGATTAAGGCCGGATTACTCTTCCAGATCCGGCGCCGGAGCCGGTTCAGCCGCCAAATCCCGCGCCACTTCCGGCTTATGCAGTAACTTGTTAATCCGCGTCGCCTCTTCCAGCGCCTCATCGGCCAGGAATTTCAAATCCGGCGTCACGCGCAGCCCCAGCTTCGGCCCGATCTGCGCCCGCAAAAACGGCGCCACGCGCTTCAGCGACGGCAGCAGCGGCGTAATGTCCTTATTGCCCAGCTGGGTAATAAACACCGTCGCATGCTTCAAATCCGGCGACATGCGCACTTCCGAGATCGTGAGATGCGCTTTGGCCAGAGTCTTCTCGTGGAACTCGGTGCGCAAGAAAATCTCCGCCAGCGCATGGCGGATTTCCTCCCCGACCCGAAGCTGCCGCTGAGACGGCCCCTTACGGGATGATCCCCCAGACGCTTTGCTACGGAACTCTCGCTCTGGCGCTCCCTTACGGAGCCCTTGTTCTGGCGCTCCCTTACGGAGCGACGATTTCGGTTTCATAGCATTCCACCACGTCGCCCTCGCGCAGATCCTGGAACCCGGCGAAGGACAGGCCGCACTCATAACCGCGCGCCACTTCCTTCACGTCGTCCTTGAAGCGCTTGAGCTGCGAGAGATCGCCCTGATGGATCACCACGTTGTCGCGCAACAGCCGCACGCCACAGCCGCGCTTGACCACACCCTCGGTGACGTAACAACCCGCGACCTTGCCGGTCTTGGTAATGTTGAACACCTGGCGGATTTCCGCATAGCCGAGGAATTTCTCGCGATGCACCGGCGCCAGCTTGCCTTTCACCAGCTTCTCGATGTCATCAGCCACTTCGTAGATGATCGAGTAGTAGCGGATATCCACGCCGTCGCGGTGCGCCAGCTCGCGCGCCTGCGTATTCGCACGCACGTTGAAGCCGACCACGATGGCGTCGGACGCCTTCGCCAGCTGCACATCGCTTTCGGTGATCTGGCCAACGCCCGAATACAGCACGCGCACGCGCACTTCCTCGTTGCCGACTTTCGTGACCACCACGGAGATCGCCTCGGCGGAACCCTGCACATCGGCCTTGACCACGAGGGCCACTTCCTTCTGCGCACCGGCCTGAATCCGCGCCAGCATTTCCTCCATCGTGCCGCGCGCCGCGGTGGCGCTGGCATTGGAGCGCTCACGCAGCTTCTGCTGGCGGTATTCCACAATCTCACGCGCCCGCACGTCGCTTTCCACCACCACGAACGGCTCGCCGGCAATCGGCGCCGCGGACAGGCCCAGAATTTCGACCGGCGTGGAAGGTGTTGCTTCCTTCACGGCCTTGCCCTTGTCGTCCTGCATGGCGCGCACGCGGCCCCACTGCGCGCCGGCGACCACGATGTCCCCCGCATGCAGCGTACCTTTTTGCACCAGCACGGTCGCCACCGGGCCACGGCCACGGTCGAGGCGGCTTTCAATCACCGCGCCCTCGGCCGAACGGTTCGGGTTGGCGCGCAGTTCCAGCACTTCGGCCTGCAGCAGAATGGCTTCCTCAAGCTTGTCCAGCCCGAGCTTCTTCAGCGCCGAGACTTCCACATCCTGGGTCTCGCCGCCCATGTCTTCCACCACCAAATCGTATTGCAGCAGTTCCTGGCGCACGCGGTTGGCGTCCGCGCCATGGCGGTCGATCTTGTTGATCGCCACGATAATCGGCACATCCGCCGCTTTCGCGTGTTTGATCGCCTCAATGGTCTGCGGCATCACGCCGTCATCGGCGGCCACCACCAGCACCACGATATCGGTCACCCCGGCGCCGCGCGCGCGCATGGCGGTAAACGCCTCATGGCCCGGTGTGTCGAGGAAGGTGATCTGCGCGCCCGAAGGCAATTTAACCATGTACGCGCCGATATGCTGGGTGATCCCACCGGCTTCACCCGCCGCGACGTCCGTGTGACGGAGCGCGTCAAGCAGGCTGGTTTTGCCGTGGTCGACATGGCCCATGATGGTGACAACCGGCGGGCGCGGCAGCAGCTCGGTGTCGGTATCTTCCTCGCCTTCCAGGCCCACTTCCACGTCGGCGTCGGAAACCCGGCGCGCCTTGTGGCCAAACTCGGCCACCACCAGCTCGGCGGTATCGGCGTCAATCACCTGGGTGATGTTCGCCATCACGCCCATCTTCATCAGGGCGCGCACAACCTCGTTGCCGCGCGCGGCCATACGGTTGGCCAGTTCCTGCACGGTAATCGTCTCCGGCAGAATCACGTCGCGCACCACTTTCACGCCATCGGCGCGCAGCAGTTCCAGCTCGGCCTGGCGGCGTTCACGCTCACGCTGGCGGCGCACGGAGGCGAGCGAACGCACCTTCTCGTCCTCACCCTCGATCGCGGCCATCACGTCGATCTTGCCGGCGCGGCGGCGGTCGTCGCCAATTTTCTTCGGCGCCACCACGGGCACGCCGCGCTTGGGTGCCGGGCCAACGCTCGGGCGCTTCACGCCGCGCGGGGCTTCGTCTTCCTCATCGGCGCGCACACCGGGGCGCCCGCCTGGTTTCAGCTGCAATGTCTCGCGGCCAGGCACGGCGGGTTTCGCCGGGGCCGGGCGGGCCGGGGCGGCGCCAGCCACAACCGGGGCGGCGGGCTTGGGTGCAACAGTTTCACCCGCAACGGTCTCAACCGGCGCGGCGGCCTCGGGCTCGGCTTCCGGCTCAACCGGGGCGGGCTCGGGCTCGCGCAGGGCTTCTTCCTCGCGGCGGCGGGCTTCCTCGGCGGCGGAGAGAATGGAAATCTTCTCCTGCTCGCGGCGCTCGGCCTCGCGCAGGGCGGCAATACGTTGCTGTTCGGCCAGCACGCGCTGGCGGGTCGCCTGCTCGGAGGCGGTGAGCGCGCGCGGCGCGGTGCCGGGGCGCGGCCGGGGCTGCTGCGGCGCGGGTGCCGCGGGAGCGGCGGCTGCGGGCGCCGGGCTGGCGGCTACCGGGCGCTCGGCCGGCGGCTTGTTCAATGTCAGGGTCGGCACCGGTGCCGCCGGGGCCGCAGGTGCTGGCGCCGCACCCAGGCCACGCTTCTTGCGCACCTCAACCTGCACCACTTTAGACCGGCCATGCGAGAAGCTCTGCCGCACCGATCCGGCGTCGACCGTATGCCCCGCATCAGCGCGCGCAGCCGGGCGCAGCGAAAGCCTGCCTTTGGTTTCAGTCTGGTCGTTGCCGTCAGTCATGCGTAATCCGGTCCATTCAACAGTCGCGGCCGACATTTCTGCCGGCCTGATTGGGCACTACTGCCCTCTTAAAACGCCGCCCGCAACACCTGCGAAGCGGCCCGCCTCAATTTCAATCATTTTCGCCAGCCTGCCGGGCGCAATTACCACATGCACCGCCTGCTCGCGTCCAAAAATTTTTCCCAGTCTGGCGCCGGAAAACACCGCCACCACAGGCACGTCACGGCCGCCAACAAATCGCGCCCGCTCCTCAACACTTCCGTCCACCGCCTGCATCACCAGCCCGGCCTTGCCGGTGGTCAACCAGTCGCGGGCCTTCTCAAAACCCGAAATCGCGGCACCGCTGCGCCGCGCCAGCCCCGCCAGGTCGAAAATCCGCTGTATCAACGCCGCTTCCACCTGCGCGGCCAAGTCCGGCGCCACCACCAGCTGCTGCTTTGCCGCCCGGGGAAACACGCCACGTTTCAGCGCCGTCTCTATCACATCCCGGTCCGCACTCAACCATAGTCCGCGCCCAGGCAGGGTTGCGCCAACATCGAACACCAACTGCCGCTCGGGCCCCACCACGAAACGCAACATGGCCTCACGAGCAAAACTCTCGCGTTTGACCAGGCAGCGCCGGAGCGGTCCGCGCTCCGGCGCCTCGTCCTCGGCGTCTTCTATGTCAGGTTCAGGCTGCGTTGCCGTCTTCCTCGAACCAATGCGCGCGCGCCGCCATGATGATCTCATTGGCGGCTTCCTCGCTCAGCGCCTCGGCGCCGACGATTTCCACCAGCTCGTCACCGGCCAGATCGGCCAGATCGTCCAGCGTCTTCACGCCCTTTTCGCCCAAAGCGATCAGGTCTTTGGCGCTCAATGCCTCAATCGCGGCGATCTCGTCGGTCACGCCCAGCGCAATGCGCTTCTCTTCCAGCTCACCCGCCTGCTTGGCGAGCGAGGCTTCCGCCCGGCGCTGCAGCTCAGCCGCCACGGTCTCGTCAAAGCCTTCAATCGAGGCAATTTCATCCAACGGCGTCATGCTCAAATCCTCTATCGTCTCGAATCCTTCGGCCACCAGCAGGCCGGCAATCACGTCATCCACATCCAGCGCTTCCACGAACAGCCCGGTCTTGCGGCGGAACTCTTCCTGGCGGCGCTCGCTTTCCTCGGCTTCCGTCAGGATATCGATATCCCAACGGGTCAGCTGCGAAGCCAGACGCACATTCTGCCCCCGGCGGCCAATGGCCAATGAGAGCTGGCTATCAGGCACCACGACCTCAACGCGCCCGGCCTCCTCATCCATCACCACTTTGGAAACTTCCGCCGGCGCCAGCGCGTTCACCACGAAGGTAGCAACATTGGGCGACCAGGGGATGATATCAATCTTCTCGCCTTGCAACTCAGCCACCACGGCCTGCACACGGCTCCCGCGCATACCCACGCAGGCGCCCACCGGGTCGATCGACTGGTCACGCGAAATAACGGCCATTTTGGCGCGCGAACCCGGATCGCGGGAAACCGCCTTGATCTCGATGATGCCATCATAAATTTCCGGCACTTCCTGCGCGAACAGCTTGGCCAAAAAGCCAGGATGCGTGCGAGAGAGAAAAATCTGCGGGCCGCGCTGCTCTTCGCGCACGTCGTAGATGAACGCGCGCACGCGGTCGCCGTTACGCAGATTTTCACGCGGAATGCACTCGTCGCGGCGCAGCAGCGCCTCGGCACGGCCCAGATCCACCATCAGGTTGCCATACTCGGTACGCTTGACCACACCGTTGATGATCTCGCCGACGCGGTCCTTGAACTCGTTATACTGCTTGCTGCGCTCATACTCGCGCACGCGCTGCACGATCACCTGCTTGGCGGTCTGCGCGGCGATGCGCCCGAAGTCGATCGGCGGCAGCGGGTCAACAATAAAGTCGCCGACTTCCTTCTCCGGCGCGAATTTCTTGGAGATGGCGACCGGGATCTGCGTCTCCTCGTTCTCCACCGTCTCGACGATTTCGGTCCAGCGCGACAGCCTCACATCGCCGGTCTTGCGGTCGATGGTGGCGCGGATGTCCTTCTCGTGCCCGTATTTGGCGCGGCCGGCTTTTTGGATCGCCTGCTCCATCGCTTCCAGCACGTCGTCGCGTTCAATCTGCTTCTCTCTGGCCACGGCATCGGCGACGAGCAGCAATTCCGGGCGGTTAACTGCGGTATCCATCGTCAGTCTCCAGTTGTGTATAATTTACGTGTCATGTCTTGCGTCACTGCACCCGTCACTGCTCGGGGCCTTCCGGCACGGAAAACGCGATCAGTGCGTCCGTCAGAATCAGCTTGGCTTTTTTAAAGTCGGCGCGCTTAAGGCTCAACACCTCACCCTTTTCGACCTTCAACTGCACAGTCTCTTCATCCGCGCCCACCAGCACGCCGGTAAAGCGCTTGCGGCTGCCGGGACCGGGGAAATTCAGCTCGATTTTCGCCTCAAACCCGGCGTAGCGGACAAAATCCTTGGTCCGGGTCAGCGGCCGGTCAATCCCCGCGGAACTGACCTCCAGCGTCCAGGCCGAGGTGATCGGGTCTTCCACGTCCAGCACGGCGGAGAGCAGATGGCTCACCTTGGTACAGTCATCAAGGTTAAAGGCGGCATTATCCGCGCGGTCGGCCATAATCTGCACCGTCGGCGCTTCCGTGCCGATAACCTGCACGCGCACCAACTCGTACCCCTGGGCTTCCAGCGGTTCGACGATGATCTCGGCAATGCGGCCCTCAAGGCCGGTATGGTTCGGGCGGTTAGCAGTCATCTCAAGCAAAAATCCAATAAACGAAAAAACCAATAAAAAGGGCGGCCGGTTAGGGCCACCCTGGAAAAGTCGGGTTTTATTTTTTTCCCGTCTACGCCGATTTTGCCCCGCAAGCAAGACACAAAGCTGGCGAGGCCCCACTTCATCCCGGGTCCAGCGCCACCTCGTCGCAATGCACCTGCATCAGCTCCTCCATCTTCCGCATATACGCCCCATCCCCAGCAGGCTTGGGCACCGGTGCTGGCGCTGGTGGCGGGGCAGACGCGGTAATCCCAGTAAAAACCTCGGCGAAAACACGCATCACATGCGCCACCCCCGGCCTCACGACATTGCGCTTATCCGCCGCAAAATAGGTGCCCGCGTCGAAAGCACGGCTCATGATGATCTCATAGGCCGGGAAATAGGCCACGTTTGGCCGCGATTGGGTCAGCATCTCGGCCGCCACCCGCAAAACCGATTTCGAATAGGTGGTCGCCGTCAGCACATGCGTATCGGCACGGGCGGTGGCCACCAGCGGCACGGGCGAGACGGTGAGGATCAGTTTTGCGCGCGGATTCACTGTGCGCAGCGCGTCGATAAAGGCGCACATATCCGCCACCACTTCGCTCACCGTGAAATTATGGAATTCATGCTTCGCAGGGTCGAACACCCCGCCCGACGTGCCGGGGCAGATGGTGAACACCGCGCCATCCTCGCTGGCAACCCAGGCCTCGGTGAGCCCGAGGGTAAAAACCAGCACGTCCAGGCTCTCAAAGGCGCGGCGCACCGCGGCAAAATGTTGTTGCCGGTCAAGCTCAAACTCCCGGCGCGACAAAAAACCGCCCGGCTGGATTTGCGGGCGGAACGGGTCGAGAAAACTCCCATCCGCCTCAGCCCAGATATTTTCACGCGGCGTAAACCGGCCATAAGCGCGCTCCAGCAACTGGCGCAGCTGCCTGGCGGTGTAAACATTGCCGTAGCGCGCGGAAAACACGCCGTAATTATACGCTTTCACCTGCCCCGGCTGGAATATCGGGTGGGCCGGCTCGGTGACCAGATAGTTGAAATTCGTCGCCTGCAGCATCGCTCCTATATACTGGGCAAAGCAGCTGCCCGCGGTCATCACCGCATCGCTGGGCGAGAGGCTGAACGGCGCACATACGGCCGGGTTCACCAGCGGCGGCGGCACGCTTTCAATGGCGCGGCGCCAGAAGGAGTGGCCGGGGAGCGATTTATACGGCGAGCTCATGCGGCCTCCCGCAGCAATTGGGCAATCACGGCGCCGCCATAAAGCGCATTGCCGTGGGTCGGGTCGGGGTTCCAGGCAGCTTCGATCATCATCCCCGCGCCATCGCACATCTTCTCCGGCACGCTCAGAAACTCGACGCCCAGCCTGGCGCAGGCCTCGCGGTACAGGCGCGAATGCAACCGCCAGAATTTATAGCGCAGCAACGCCGGGGAGACGCCGCGCTCCTCAATCATACTGCGGAACACGCCGGGATATTTGCGGATATGTGCCTCCGAGGGCACGGGTGGCGGCGATTCGATATGCACCAGCCGCCCCGACACCAAGGCCCGGTACTCCGCCAGTGTTTTCAGATGCGGCGCGATTCTGCGCTCAAGTTCAATACTCACAAGCCCCGCTGGCAATAATTCGGCTTCGGGGTCAACGTGCAGGTCCGGCGCCTCAGGCAACACCACCTCGAAAGGCCGCGAATGGTTGAGCATGACGAGGATCGAATGGTCATTGCCCCCCACCATTGAGACATGCAGATCGGCCTGCGCCTCCAACACCCGCGCAGCGAAGGCGAGGGTGGGGTTCGACGCATCGCCGCCTTCGCCGCGCGGGAGCCCTCGCCGCTCCCGCGCCTTGCGCACCCGCTCGGCAAGGGTGGCGTCCGAAGCGTCGCCTTGCATCACCGGCTGGAATTGCTGTTCATTCAACAGCGCGAACTCCATCTCCACTCCCGGCGGTGCCGCCTTATAGCTGCTTACAAGCGCCGTGATATGGCTATTGCCGGCGACAAAAATTCTCGTCAAACCTCTCCTCCTGTTCTCCGGGTAAAGGTTAGCCCGGCGCGGCGGCGCAACGCCAGAGGCATTTTCGTGGCGTTTCCCTCCCAAACACAAAAACGGGGACCAAAGGCCCCCGTTTCCGTAGCAACAACCCGGCTTTTAGGCGGAGTAGTACATCTCGAACTCAACCGGGTGCGGCGTGTGTTCGAAGCGGTACACATCCTTCCACTTGAGTTCGATATAGCTTTCGATCTGCTCCTTGCTGAACACGTCGCCCTGGAGGAGGAACTCGTGGTCGGCATCAAGCGACTGCAGCGCCTCGCGCAGCGATCCGCAAACCGTCGGGATGCCTTTCAGCTCTTCCGGCGGCAGCTCGTACAGATCCTTGTCCATCGGGTCGCCCGGGTGGATCTTGTTCTTGATACCGTCGAGGCCCGCCATCACCAGTGCTGCGAAGGACAGGTACGGGTTCGCCGTCGGGTCGGGGAAGCGGACTTCCACGCGCTTGGCTTTCGGGCTCGTCGTATACGGAATACGGCACGAGGCCGAGCGGTTACGCGCCGAGTAAGCCAGCAGCACCGGCGCCTCGAAGCCCGGGATCAACCGCTTGTAGCTGTTGGTCGAAGGGTTCGTGAACGCGTTGATCGCCTTGGCATGCTTGATCACGCCGCCGATGAAGTACAGGCACATCTCGGACAGGTCCGCATAACCATTGCCCGCGAACAGCGGCTTGCCGGCTTTCCAGATCGAAGCGTGCGTATGCATGCCCGAGCCGTTATCGCCGTAGATCGGCTTGGGCATGAAGGTCGCGGTCTTGCCGTAGGAGTGCGCGACATTGTGGACGCAGTACTTATAGATCTGCATCTGGTCGGCCATCTTGGTCAGCGAGTTGAACTTGGTGCCCAGTTCGTGCTGGCTCTGCGCCACCTCATGGTGATGCTTCTCAATCGGCAGGCCCATTTCGCCCATGGCGGAGAGCATTTCCGCGCGCAGGTCGGAATCGCCATCCACCGGAGGAACCGGGAAATAGCCGCCCTTAATGCCAGGGCGGTGTCCCATGTTGCCTTCCGGATAGTCCTTCATCGAGGAGCCGGGGCCCTCGATCGAATCCAGCTGGTACATGCCGAAATTGCCGCCGGTGCCGAACTTCACGGAGTCGAAAATGAAGAACTCAGCTTCAGCGCCGATGAAAATGGTGTCACCAATGCCGGTGGCCTTAACATAGGCTTCCACTTTCTTCGCGGTCGAGCGCGGGTCGCGGGCATAACCCTGGCCGGTCGCTGGCTCGATAATGTCGCAGAACAGGATCAGGCTCGGCTTGGCCGCGAACGGGTCCATCACCGCGGAATCCAGGTCCGGCTGCAAGATCATGTCGGACTCGTTAATCGCTTTCCAGCCGGCGATCGACGAACCGTCGAACATGAAGCCGTCCTTCAGCGAGTCCGCATCAACAGTCGAAATGTGCTGCGCCGTGTGCTGCCATTTGCCTTTCGGATCAGTAAAACGCAGGTCGACGTACTCGACCCCGTTTTCCTTGATCAGTTCAAGAACCTTCGCTACGCCGTCGGCGTTTTCAGCGGGCTTCTTCGCCATGCTTTATCCCCGTAATTAAGAAGTTAATCGTCAATCCACGGCGCCGCACCACGCGGCCCCGAACAACCCTGTTGCAAGCCCGGCATGTTAACCTTGCATGGGCTCCAGGACAATGCCCACTCAGATGGCGGCATCGCCTTTTTCACCGGTGCGGATACGGATCGCTTCTTCAATCGAGGAAATAAAGATCTTGCCATCGCCGATACGCCCGGTGCGCGCTGCGTTCGTAATCGCCTCAACGGCCCGTTCGACCACGGAGTCTTCGCAGATCACCTCAATTTTTACCTTGGGCAGAAAATCCACCACGTACTCGGCACCACGGTAAAGTTCGGTATGCCCTTTCTGCCGGCCAAAACCCTTCGCCTCAACGACGGTAATGCCTTGCAGGCCCACTTCGTGCAGGGCCTCTTTTACTTCGTCAAGCTTGAACGGCTTAATGATCGCTTCGATCTTTTTCATCTGGTCCACGCCCGCCACGGACAGGCGTCCTCCTTAAGTGTTCGTTCGGACAGCGCATTTGCGCGCCAGCCAACGGGCTGGCAAAAACAGTCTTGCACGCACCGTGCCAGCCACGCAAACCACCCGCCAACGCAAGGTTACAGGCCGCCTTTGCGGACCCTCACGATTCGATTTGCCTAACGGGCAGCGGCGACTGCCTAATTTTTCAGCAGACTTGCCGCGCCACCCCATCGCACGTTACTCTAGCGCGTCGCTAAGGATACCAAAGTGAAACCAGCCAACGCGTTACTCGAACAAACCGGCACCACAATCTTCACCGTCATGTCGGCGCTCAGCCTGCAACACGGCGCCATCAACCTCGGCCAGGGCTTCCCCGACACCGAAGGCCCCGCCGACATTGTGCAGGCCGCCGCCGCCGCTTTGCTCGACAATCGCAACCAATATCCCCCCCTCACCGGCCTGCCGGAACTGCGCGCGGCGGTGGCCACCGCCAACCAGCGCTTCTACGGCCTGGATATCGACCCGGCCACCGGCGTGGCCGTCACCTCCGGCGCCACCGAGGCGCTGGCGGCCTGCCTGATGGCCCTGATCAACCCCGGCGACGAAGTCATCCTCATCGAACCGCTCTACGACACCTACCTCCCCGTGGTTAAAATGCTCGGCGGCATTGCCCGCCTAGTCCGCCTGGAGCCACCCAACTGGGACCTGCCGCGCGCCGCCCTTGCCGCCGCCTTCAGCCCGAGGACAAAACTCCTGCTGCTCAACTCGCCGATGAACCCCACCGGCAAGGTCTTTACGCCGGACGAGCTGGACTGCATCGCCGGCCTGCTCCGCCAGCACGATTCCTACGCCGTGTGCGACGAGGTCTACGAGCACCTGGTCTTCCCCCCCGCCAGGCACATCCCCTTGATGACCCTGCCCGGCATGGCCGAACGGAGCTTACGCATCGGCAGCGCCGGCAAAACCTTCTCCCTCACCGGCTGGAAGGTCGGCTACGTCTCCGGCCCGCCACGGCTCATCAACCTCGTCGCCAAGGCGCACCAGAACCTCACCTTCACCACCGCCCCCAATTTGCAACGCGCCGTCGCCCTCGGCCTCGCCAAGCCGGACGCCTATTTCGCCACCCTGGCGGACGAGCTGATGCAACGCCGCGACATTCTGAACACCGGCCTGAAGCGCCTGGGCTTCCTCACCCTGCCCACCGATGGCAGCTATTTCATCACCGCGGATTTCTCCCCCCTCGGCTTTACCGGCGACGACCTGGAGTTTTGCCGCACCATCACCGAACACGCCGGCGTCGCCGCCATCCCCGTCTCGGCCTTCTACGCGGAAAACCCGCCGCGAAATTACGCCCGCTTCGCCTTCTGCAAGCAGCCGGCCGTGCTGCGCGAGGCCCTGGCACGCCTGGAAACCTGGGTAACCGCCAAAACCTGAGCCCTAATCGCCACCAAGACGTTGACGTCCGCTACCCCGCCGCAGTACGACGCCCCTACCCTGGATGGCGGACGTAGCTCAGTTGGTAGAGCGCCGGTTTGTGGTACCGGTTGTCGCGGGTTCAATCCCCGTCGTTCGCCCCAGGGTATTTCCCCTTTCCGATCAGGCCATCATATTAATTATTGCGGGGAATTCATGTTTTCCGCCGCAAAGTGTTGAGCACCGGTTAAGCATTTTCCGGTCAACCTGCCCCTTAAGCTTTCTCAACACGGGGCCTGCAATGCCATGACCTACCTGCGCGCCGATAATCTGGCCGGGATCTGCCTGCTGGCGGTTCTCCTCATCCTCGCCTGCGCCCTATTCGCCCTGCGCACGGACGGCAAATGGCTGCGCGGCCGCCTCGCCACGGATGAAGCCACCCGCCGCGCCTGGACCCGCAACCTCGCGGACTCCTCCTTCGACGGCCTGCTGATCCACCGCCAGGGGGTCATCCTGCAAATGAACCGCGCCCTGGTCCGCATGCTCGGCGCGCGCGAACGCGAATGGCTGGGGCAGAATTTCGTTAACCTCGCCCCGCCGGACCACGCCGCCGCCCTGCGCACCGAGCTGGAAGCCCCGCAGCCGCAAACCGCGGCGTTCACCTTGCTGCGCGCCAACAAAACCGAGCTCGCGGTGGAAGCCTGCAGTCATAACATCGAGTTCGACGGCCAGCCGGCCAGCGTGATGGCCATCCGCGACATCAGCCAGCGCATTGCGGACGCGGCGCGCATCGCCCGGCTGACGCATTATGACGCCCTGACCGGCCTGCCCAACCGCGCTTTATTCACTGAAACAATCACCGCCGCCCTGACGTGCAACAACACCACCAGCGGCACCACGGCATTGCTGATAATGGACCTCGACCAGTTCAAACCCATGAACGAGCTGCTCGGCCGCGCCGGTGGCGACCACCTGCTTAAGCAGGTGGCAACGCGCCTCGCCGCCATGATCCAAGCGGAAGACACGCTGGCGCGCATCGGCGGCGATAAATTCGCCATGCTCATCCCCAGCGCCGGGCCGCTCAACCGCGGCATCAGCCTCGGCGGCCAGATCGCCGCCACCTTCCATGAGCCCTTCATCATCGACGGCCAGCTGGTCAAACTCTGGCTCTCCATCGGCATCGCCGTATATCCAGACCACGCGGCGGACATGCCGGGGCTGATGAAGGCCGGCGAATTTGCTCTCGCCCAGGCGGCGCGGGGCGGCGGCGGCACCGCGCATGTCTACTCGCACCACGAGGCCGGGTTGCAGCGCCAGACCGCCGCGCGGGAGGAGCCACCCGGCGGACCAGGGGACCAGCTACGCCTGGGCAACGACCTGCGCGCCGCGATCAGCCGCGACGAGATCAGCCTGCTGTTCCAGCCCATCTTCCGCGCCATCGACCTCGCCCCCGCCGGGTTCGAGGCCCTGGCCCGCTGGAACCATCCGGCCGAAGGGCTGATCGGCCCGGACCACTTCATTCCATTGGCCGACGCCACCGGGACGACGCAGGAAATCGGCTGCTTCGTGCTGGAGGCCGCCTGCGCCGAGGCCAGCCGTGCCGGCAACACCCGCGTCTCGGTCAACATCTCCCTGGCGCAGCTGCGCGACATCAACCTGCCCGCGCGCATCGCCGCCATCCTGCGCAAAACCGGACTTAAACCCGAACTCCTGGACATCGAAGTGCCCGAAACCGTGCTGAACGAGATCCAGCCCGGCACCCTGGCAGCGCTGCTATCCGTGCAGGCCACCGGCGCCAGCCTGGTACTGGACCATTTCGGCACCCGCTACGCCACCCTCGCAGCCCTCGCCGGCCAACCGTTCTCCCGCCTGAAAATCGACCGCCAGTTCGTCCAGAAACTCGGGCAGGACACCAGCGCGGACGCCCTCGTCAACGCCATTATCGGCCTGGCCGCCGATCTGCGGCTGGAGGTCATCGCCGTGGGCGTGGAGAGCGAGGCACAGCTTGCCTATCTGCGCCGCCAAGGCTGCCATTACGTGCAAGGCCAGTTGCTCGGCCCGCCTGCCGCGCGCGCCGTCAGCTTCACCCCCACCCTGGCCCCGCCGCCGCGCCCTTCCCTGGTAGTATCACGGGCATAAACTGATATGATTGCCCATGCCCCCGACAATCCGCCTGCTCTCCCCCGCCACCGTCAACCGCATCGCCGCCGGCGAGGTGATCGAGCGCCCGGCCGCCGCGGTGAAGGAGCTGGTGGAAAACGCGCTGGACGCCGGGGCCACCCGCATCGAGGTCATCCTCACCGCCGGCGGCATCGAGCGCATTGACGTCATTGACGACGGCTGCGGCATCCCCGAATCCCAGCTCGCCCTCGCCATCGAGCGCCACGCCACCTCCAAACTCGCCGACGAAGCTTTGGTCCGCATCGCCACCCTGGGCTTCCGTGGCGAGGCACTGCCCTCCATCGGCGCCGCCGCCAAGCTCACCCTCATCAGCCGCCCCGCCGGGCAGGAGTCCGCCGCGCGCATCACCGTCGCCGGCGGCGCGGTGGGCGAAGTCACCCCCGCCGCCGGCCAGACCGGCACCCGCGCCATCGTCGAGGATTTGTTTTACGCCACCCCCGCCCGCAAAAAATTCCTCCGCACACCGCGCGCCGAGGCTGATGCCGCCGAGCGCGCCGTCTGGCGCCTCGCACTCAGCGCCCCCCACGTCGCCTTCCGCCTGGTCTCCGACGAGCGCGTGATGTTCGACGTGCCCGCGCAAGGCGAACCCGCCCGCGTCGCCGCCCTCTTCGGCCGCGAGACCGCCAGCGCCATGCTCCCGCTGGACGCCGAGCGCGAAGGCGTGCGCCTCACCGGCCTCGCCGCCCCCGCCAGCCTCACGCGCGCCACCATGGCCCTGCAAAGTTTTGTGGTGAACGGCCGCCCGGTGCTGGACCCGCATTTGCGCATGTCGCTCCGCCTCGCCTACCGCGACGTCATCGCCTCCGGCCGCCACCCGGTCGCCGCCCTGCGCCTGGAAGTCCCGGAGGAGGCGCTGGACGTCAACGTCCACCCCGCCAAAACCGAATTGCGCTTCGCCGACGCCAACGGCATCCGCAGCCTGGTCATGGGCGCCATCGGCCGCCTGCTGGACCGCCCGGTCTCGCTCGCCACCGCCCCCCAAGCCTTCCCCAGCCTCTCGCTGCGCCCGCCCGCCAGCGCCAGTTACGCCGCCTACGCGCCCCCAACCCCCAGCCCCGCCGCACGGGGTTTCGCGGAGTCCGAGTTCGCCGCCTTCGCCCCCCCCACCGCCCGCCAGATCACCCCCGACCCCGCGCTCACCGCCCACCCGCTCGGCGCCCCGGTCGCGCAGATCCTCGACACCTACATCCTCTCCGTCGCGTCCGACGGCGCCCTCGTCATCACCGACCAGCACGCCGCCCACGAACGCCTCACCGAGGAACGCCTGCGCGCCGAATTCTCGTCCGGCCGCGTCGCCAGCCAGCCGCTGCTCGTCCCCGTCGTCGTCGACCTCTCCCCCGCCGACGCCATGCGCCTGCTCGCCCAGTCCGAAATTTTATCGCGCCTCGGCCTGGAAATCGAACCTTTTGGCCCCGGCGCCGTCCTGGTCCGCAGCCTCCCCGCCGCCCTGAAAAACCCCGACGCCGCCGGATTGCTGCACGACCTCGCCGAAGAATTCGCCGAGCACGACACCCCCGCCGCCCTGGAAGCCCATCTCGACGCCGCGCTCGCCCGCCTCGCCTGCCACCGCTCCATCCGCGCCGGCCGCCGCCTCACGCCAGAGGAAATGTCAGCCCTCCTGCGCGACATGGAATCCACCCCCCGCGCCGCCACCTGCAGCCACGGCCGCCCCACCTTCCTAAAACTCTCCCGCGCCGACCTGGAAAAAATGTTCGGCCGCCGGGGGATGTAACCAACCCCACTTGCATCGCGGCCCCACAACTATATAATATTTATTATATACCCCAGGACCCCACCATGCTCACCCTGAAAGTCACCACCGTCGGTTCCTCCACCGGCTTCATCCTCCCCAAAGAGGCAATGGCGCGCCTGAAAGTGCAAAAGGGCGACTACGTCTATTTCACCGAGGCGCCGGACGGCAGCTACCGCCTCACCGCCTACAACCCGGAATTCGCGCGCCAGATGGCCCTTGCCGAGGAGATCATGCACGAAGACCGTGACATCCTGCGCGCCCTGGCTAAGTGACGAACCGTAAATGACCATTTGGCGCTGGGTGGCGCTTGAAGTCGTGCAAGCCGTGCACGACCGCCAACTCGCCGAACACGGCGGCCTGGACGGCATCCGCGACCAAGGCGCCATCGAATCCGCCGTCGCCCGCCCGCAAAACCTTTCCGCCTACACCCAACCCGACGCCCCCACCCTGGCCGCCGCCTACGCCTACGGCCTCGCCCGCAACCACGGCTTTGCCGACGGCAACAAACGCACCGCCTGGATCATCGCCCGCCTCTTCCTCGCCGACAACGGTTTTTTGCTCCGCTACGCCAAACCCGAAGCCGTAAAACTAATGGAATCCACCGCCGCCGGCACCCTAACATTACAGTTGCAATTAA
>PLSD01000015.1 GCA_003164135.1 Acetobacteraceae bacterium | reverse complement strand
CGCCATCCGCCCTTTCCGAGCTAAGCCGGCCAGAGCTCGAGGCGCTACTGGTTGAATTGTTCGGCGAAGTCGCCGCCCTGAAGCAAATCGTGGCCGAACAGCGCGAAGAGATTGCCCGCCTAAAAGGGCTGAAAGGCCGCCCGAACATCAAGCCGAGCGGCATGGACAAAGGTACGACGCCGCGCAAGCCGGTCAAAGATGAGAAGCGGCGGGGCCGGGGCAAGGTCACGCCTCGGGTCACGGTTGAAGAGAAGGTGCTGGAAACCGAGATCCCGCCGGGGTCCCGCTTCAAAGGCTACGTTCCCTTTCTGGTCCAGGACCTCGTGATTTCGGTGCGTGCGACCTGTTACCAGCGCGAACGCTGGGTCACGCCAGACGGGCGAACGATCCTGGCCCCGTTGCCGGAGGGGATCGAAGGTCATTTCGGTCCAGAATTACGCCGTTTCGTACTGATGCAATACCATCAAGGTCAGTCAACCATGCCCCGGCTGCTGGCATTGCTACGATCGGTGGGCGTTGCGATCTCGAAGCGGCAACTGGTTCGCCTGTTGAACGAGAACCACGAGAACTTCATCGTCGAAGCCCAGGATGTTCTGCGCGCCGGGCTGGAAACATCATCCTGGGTCACGGTAGACGATACTGGAGCCCGTCATGCCGGGAAGAACGGATTTTGCACGCAGATCGGCAATGAGTGGTTCACCTGGTTCCGCACGCGGTCCTCGAAGAGCCGGCTGAACTTCCTCGATATGCTCCGCGCCGGGTTCACCGATTACGTGCTCAATGACGCGGCTTATGCTTACATGCGTGAGCATGGTCTGCCAGTATCATCAGTGGCCCTTCTGGCGGGCTACCCACAGACGCGGTTCGCTGATCAGGTTACCTGGATGGCCCATCTCGACCAACTCGGCTTCACCGCATTGACGGTCACGCCCAATCCGGTTCAGGTCGCCACTGAAGGCGCTCTTTGGGGCAGCGTTCATGCGCACGAATTCCTGTGCGACGCCGTAATTCTGAGTGACGATGCCGGGCAGTTCAACATCGGCCGGCACGCGCTGTGCTGGGTGCACGCGGAACGACTGGTGCACAAACTGGATACGTTCAACGACCAGCATCGCGCCGCACAGACCCAGGTCCGCAGCTTGATTTGGGACTTTTACGCGGACCTCAGGGCTTATCAGCTGAAATCCGGCAAGCGCCGGGCGGCCGCGTTACGGGCCCGCTTCGACCGTATCTTCCTTCGCCGCACCGGCTTCGTCATGCTGGATCGCCTGCTGGCGCGGCTACATGCCAATAAAACGGAGTTGCTGATGGTGCTGGAGCGGCCGAAGATTCCGCTGCACACCAATGGATCAGAGAACGACATCCGGTGCCACGTCACACGGCGGAAGATCAGCGCCGGCACACGAAGCGACATCGGCCGCGATTGCCGCGATGCCTTCCTCAGCCTCGCCAAGACTTGTGACAAACTCGGCATCGCGATCTGGGATTATCTGGGTAGCCGGTTCAAGGTCGCCGGGCATGCGATCATCGAACCACTCGAATATTACGTCAGAGCGCGGCTTCGCCCCGCCTGATCGGCGCTGGGAATAATAGTATTGTTCCTGATATCCATTTGATCGCTTGCGTCCAGGCCAGGCGATGCCAGCGTGCCCCTGGTTTTGCCCCTATTGCCGATCAAGGTGCAAATTTCGTGCTTCGCAGCTCGTCTCGGCGATGAGCAAGCAGCCGTGACATGCTGCGCCATGTAGTGCCCGATCCTCATCCGCCGCCGCCGGAACATGATCGGCGCAAACCGGATCGCTGGAACACAGCCTCAGTCGCTCGAGAGCACTCGGAAGAACGCGGTCAAATCGGCGTGTCACCTCGACCAGGCCACCCAGTGTGCCCTGTGTACCTGCGCTCGCAGTATAAAGAAGAATGCCAACTTTGGGCGGCTCATCCGGATGCCTTGGGGAAACGTAGATACGCTCTTTGAGCGAACTTGCCGGATAGCCGCAATCGAGGGCGACTTCTGTAATAAGCGCATGGGCCAAGCTATGCGCCATGACATATTCTGGCCGTACGCGCTCGGTTATGGAAAGTCTTGAGGCAGCAATACCTCTTTTCTTGCGCGCGCGTTCCCATGCAGAAACGCCATCATCGAGCATACTGGCGCGTTGCTTCAGGCCGGGCGCCTCAAGCCATTGCGCCAACGAGGACGAGG
Source organism: Acetobacteraceae bacterium (assembly GCA_003164135.1). GTDB lineage: Bacteria > Pseudomonadota > Alphaproteobacteria > Acetobacterales > Acetobacteraceae > Acidocella. The sequence continues at coordinate 24,642 of PLSD01000015.1, read as the reverse complement.
CAAAGGTGAAGAAGAACCCCTCGCCAAAACTCTCCACAGCAGGCAGCCATTTTGGGTCTCTTCCCAGTGGAGCGCCCTCGACGGCCAGCCCGATGTCCTCAAGATCATCGTTTGCCATTGCCGCCGGCTCAAAGCGGGTAAACCTTAAGCCCCCCGAGGAGATGCACCGTCTGTTCCAGCGTTACCCGGAAGCGCTCGCCCGCACCACGGAGATCGTTGAACGCTGCACATTTTCGCTGGACGAGTTGAGCTATCAATATCCGGAAGAAGCGCTGATCCCCGGCCTGACGGCGCAGCAGGCTTTGGCCAAACTCACTTGGGAAGGTGCGAAACAACGCTATCCTGATGGTGTGCCACCAGAGGTCATTGCCATCCTCAAGCATGAGCTTAACCTGATCGAAAAGCTGCACTACGCGCCGTATTTTCTGACAGTGAATTCGATCGTCCGCTTCGCCCGCAGCCAGCAGATTTTATGCCAAGGCCGGGGCTCGGCGGCGAACAGCGCGGTCTGTTACGTGCTCGGCATCACCTCGATCGATCCCGCGCGCAACGATTTGTTGTTTGAGCGGTTTGTTTCCGAAGAGCGGCGCGAGCCGCCGGATATCGATGTGGATTTCGAGCACGAACGGCGCGAAATCGTTATGCAATGGGTGTTCGAGACCTACGGCCGCGATCATGCGGCGCTCTGCTCGACCGTGATCCGCTACCGCACGAAGGGCGCACTGCGGGATGTCGGTAAGGTGCTGGGGCTGTCGGAGGATGTGATCACCTTGCTCAATGCCCAGGTCTGGGGCTGGTCTGAAGAAGGAATTGAGCCCGAGCAGGCGAAAGAGCTCAATCTCAACCTTGAAGACCGGCGCCTGAAACTCGCCATCAATCTGGCGCGCGAATTGATCGGCACGCCGCGGCATCTCTCGCAGCATCCAGGTGGGTTTGTGCTGACGCGTGACCGGCTGGACGAGCTGGTACCGATCGAGCCGGCCGCCATGGAAAACCGCCAGGTCATCGAATGGGACAAGGATGATATCGACGTTCTAAAATTCATGAAGGTCGATTGCCTGGCGCTGGGCATGCTCTCTTGCATGAAGCGCGGTTTTGATCTGCTCAAAGAGCACAAAGGCATCACACTGGATCTCGCCACCATTCCGGCCGAGGATCCGCGCACCTACGCGATGATCCGCAAGGCGGACACGCTGGGTACGTTCCAGATCGAAAGCCGGGCGCAGATGGCGATGCTACCCCGCATGAAGCCGCGCACCTTCTACGATCTGGTGATCGAGGTCGCGATTGTCAGGCCGGGGCCGATCCAGGGAGATATGGTACATCCCTATTTGCGCCGGCGTGAGGGCAAGGAGGCGGTGGTCTACCCTAAGCCTGAGCTGGAGAAAGTGCTCGGCAAGACGCTGGGTGTGCCGCTGTTCCAGGAACAGGCGATGCGGGTGGCGATCGAGTGCGCCGGGTTCACGGCGTCTGAGGCAGACCAGCTGCGTCGCTCGATGGCGACCTTCAAGCATACGGGCGGGGTCAGCCATTTCCGGGACAAGCTCGTGAACGGCATGATCGCCAAGGGCTACGACCAGATTTTCGCCGAGACCACGTTTAAGCAGCTCGAAGGCTTTGGCAGTTACGGCTTCCCGGAAAGCCATGCGGCGTCCTTTGCGCTGATCGCCTATGCGTCGTCCTGGCTGAAATGCCATCACCCGGATATGTTCTGTGCAGCATTGCTCAATGCCCAGCCAATGGGTTTCTACGCCCCCGCCCAAATCGTCCGCGACGCAGCTGACCACGGCGTGGAAATCAGGCCGGTCTGCATCAACGCCTCGCGCTGGGACTGCACGCTGGAGCCGACCGGGCGGGATGACCGCTTCGCCGTCCGGCTCGGCCTGCGCATGGTGAAGGGGCTGGCGAATGCCCACGCGGCGAAGCTCATCGCGACGCGCGGAGATCGGCCGTTTGCATCGGTGGACGATACCTGGCGCCGCGCCAGGGTGCCGGCGGCGGCACTGGTGCAGATCGCCGAGGCGGACGGTTTCCGCCCCAGCCTGCATCAGGCACGGCGGGAGGCGCTGTGGGCGCTGAAGGGGCTGCGCGATGAACCATTGGCTTTGTTCGCGGCGGCCACGGCGCGTGAAGCCGATGAGGCGGCGCTCGTCGAACAGGCGGAGCCGGAAATGGCATTGCGGCCGATGACCGGCGGGCGGGAGGTGGTGGAGGATTACGTCCATATGGGCCTCAGCCTGCGGGCGCACCCGGTGAGTTTTTTGCGCGAGGAATTCCACCGGCGGAAAATTGTCACCTGCGACCAGGCGATGCGCGCGCCCGATAATAAATGGCTGGAGACCGTCGGGATCGTGCTCGTGCGGCAGAAACCGGGTTCGGCCAAGGGCGTGATGTTTATCACCATTGAGGATGAAACCGGCATCGCCAATCTGGTGGTCTGGCCGGACCTCTATGAGAAGCAGCGCCGGATTATCCTCTCATCGGGTATGATTTCCGTCTATGGCCGGGTGCAGCGGGAAGGAGATGTCGTGCATCTCATCGCGCACCGGCTCACCGATTTGTCGGCCGAACTGGCAAGTGTCGGGGAGCGTGATGTTGCGTTTCCCGTGCCGCAGGGCCGTGGCGATGAAGCGAAGACTGGCGGCGGCACGGACACGCACGAGACCATTGGCCACAAGTTAAGGGAAATCCCACTCCCTGATCTCCATCTCGATCGGATTCAGGTGAAGACGAGGGATTTTCGATAATCTTCCTGCGAGCTGCTTGTGTTGGCGCACGGTGTTTCATCTGGCTTTGGGAACCAGGCGTTTCCTGATCGTCATTAGGCTGCGTCCGCAGGATTTCGCCCGTAAGTGGCGATATGGTTTTCAACCGATGTTGCTTATTGTATGAGCTGCGTCCGTCGGCATTTTAGTCTATATGTTCGGCAGACACGCGAGTAGTTTTATTAATAAAGGAATGCCAAAACATGGCGAAAGCCGCACCGAAGAAAACCGCAAAGCCTGTGACCAAGGCTCTTAAGCCGGGTCGTCGTCCTGCCGTTGTGAAGACGGCCAAGGTTGTTAAAGCCGCCGCTCCAGTGAAAAAGCCGGCTGCCGCCAAAGCGCCTGTGGTCAGCAAAGATGAGCTTCGCGCTCAACTTGAAAAAGCACAAAACACCATCGCCACATTGCGGACGAAGAGCCGTGAAGCCGTTCGTGCTGCCAAAGCGTCGGCAGCACAGATTGGTGAACTGGAAACAAAGGTGGCTCAGCTAGAAACGAAGCTGGCCGCCCAGACGAAGCCTACAAAGCCAGCTCCCGCTGCGGTAAAACCTGTGAAACAGCGTGGCCGTAAGGCTGCTGTAAAAGTTGACGTCGACGCGCCAGTTGAAACTGACGACGTGCCGGTTGAATCTTCAGACCTGACACCGACGGATACCGAGACCGCCGAGGATTAAATCCTGCGGAATGCTATAGGCCGGTGCCGTTGAGAAAAATTAGGCTGCACCGGCCATACTGGAAAACCGGCGTAGGGCGGGTCGTCCGCCCCTCGCATCAAATCCCCGGCAAACCGTTCTCAACATCCTTCGCGTGCTCGACTGTGACTCGGCCCACCGTCTTACGTTTGTGTGTCAGGAAACGACAGACGGCACCCATCGGGGTATTGCTGGTCCGGCGGTGGAGATGAGACCAAAATGGCCACCGACTTCGCCAAGCTGGCGGCTAGGCCGGAAACCCATCGCTACACGTTTTTATGTTACCTTTGTTTCCCGGAAATAAGCACTGGCAACAGTTCGAGCGGGATGGTGTGCAGATATGATCCGTTGATATGTAGGCGAATCAGGCGTTATTTATGGTCCAGCGATCATGTTCCTCAGCATCTCCCGATGCGTCGGCGCCAATAACTCGGCCTCATTCAACCAATCCCCGAAGAGAAGATTCTCGGACGCAACACCCTTTCCGCGCAATACGGGGTCACGACAAGAACTGTGCGTAGCTGTACGACATCATAGAACATAACGGAAACATGCGGTTTTGCGGTTCATGCGGCGGCGATGAATTTCTCTTTGGTGGTGCGGAGCGGTCGGAAAGTGCCTTTTGGTTGGGCCTCACCCCTCCAGTCGTAGATACCGGTCAGGTTGATGTGCTCCCAGATCTGCGGGGAGATGTGGCGAATGATGTCATCCGGCAGGTCGTGCCCTTCGTCCCGTAGGCTCTGGACGACGCGTGAGAGATAGGCGGTGTTCCACAAGATGATGGCGCTGACCACCAGGTTGAGGCCGGAGGCGCGGAAAGCCTGGCTCTCGAAGGAGCCGTCGCGGATTTCGCCACGCTCGTGGAAAAAGACTGCCCGGGTCAGCTTGTTGCCGGCCTCGCCCTTGTTCAGCCCGGCCCGACAGCGACCGCGCAGCTGTGGGCTGGAATACCACTCGGTCATGAACAGGGTTCGCTCGATCCGGCCGATTTCACGCAGCGCGCGCGACAGCGTGTTCGTTTTTGGCAGGGCGGCGAGCTTTTTCAGCAAGGTCGAAGGCGCAACGAGCCGATCCACGATCGAGACGCCGGCACGCAACGCTTCATCCCAGCCCGCGCGGATTGCGGCGGCATCGATACACTCGCCGATGTGATGCTTGATGGCCGGGTAGGCATCTGCGCCCTCGAAGCTGTGCAGGCGCCAATCCTTGAGATCGCGCAGCCGCGGTGCGACGCGCTTTCCGCCCAATGTGAACAGGCTGAAGATATGGTCGCTGGCGCCGCCGGTGTCGACGTAGTGCTCGTCGATTTCGATTCGGCTCTCATGTCCGTAGAGCCCGTCGAGCACATAGACGGCTTCGTCCTCGGTGGCGCCCATCGGAAGGATGTGGAAGTGGCCGTACTGATCGGAGACCCAGGTGTAGAATTTGCTGCCGGGGTCGCCGCTGTAATGGGCGTTGACGTCGCTGCGCTTGGCGCCCCGGCCGGCGGCGCGAAAAAACTGGCCGTCCGAGGAGGAGGTCGAGCCGTTGCCCCAGAGCTTGGCGAAAGGATGCGCCAGTTGGGCGTTGATGATCGCGGCCAAGGCCGCCTTGTAGGTCTCGGGGCGGATGTGGAACAGCCGGGCCCAGGTGATCTGCCGCTCGCTGAGCCCGACCGAGGCGTCGGCCATGCGCTTGGCGCCGAGATTGGTCGCGTCACCGAGGATCGCCGCAAGCAGGACTGGGGTGAGCCGAACCGCGTCGCCGGTGCGCAGATGGGTGAACCAATGGGCGAAGCCGGTCCATGTGTCGACCTCGGCCAGGAGATCGGTGACGTCGATCTGCGGCATTCGGTCGAGGATCAGCCATTTCGCCGCTTCGACCTTCGCTTTCGGCACTTTGGTGCGTTCTTTCGCGATAGTCAGGACACCATTGACCAGGCGGACGCCGACGAGTTTGCCGGCCCGTGCCTGGTAGCTCAGTTTCTTCAGCTTGAAGTCCAATTCCCGCTGCTTTTCGGCGATCCAGGCATCGGCGTCGTGCGGGACGCCGAGCCGCAGATCGCCCGCCGCCTTGCGCGCCGCGAAGGCTGGGTTCGCCATAAGTTGGGTCTCCAGAGGGCAGAAGGCCCGGCCGCCCTCAACCCAGACTTCGCCAGACCGCAGGCGGCCACGCAGCGCGGCGAGGGTGGCGATCTCCCACAGACGGCGGTCACGCTTGCCATCGGCAGCGATGAGCTTGCGAACTTTTTGGGTGAGATGGCCAATCGGTATCTTGGCCGGCAACCCGCGGCGGTCGTCCCGATTGAGCTGTTGCAGGAGTTCGATCGCTGCCAGCAGCGGGTCATGCTCCCGGGCAGACCGGAAGGTGAAGGCCTCAAGCAGAGCAGGCGCATAGCGGCGGACCCAGGAATAGTGCGCGGCGGCGCCGAGGAGCGGATCGGCCTCGGCGGTCGCGGCCAATGCCTCGACCTCGACCCGGGCCTGGACCAGGCGACGCCAGCCGATCTCGCGGTCGAGCACCTTGAAGGTGTCCTCGCCGGTCTCGTTGGCTTCGGCGAGCGCGCGCAGCGTGTCGCCGAACATGCGCAGCAGCCGACCCGTCTCCTTGCGATCATCCAGATGCCGCCGCTCCTGCCGGGCCTTGGACTTGGTGAACAGGCGGGCAATCAGCCGACAGAACATGGTGAGCGTGGCATCGGTCAGCTTGCTGCGCAGCTCGATCAGTTGCGCTGCGATCAGTGCGCGCCGGCGTCCGGCATTGAAGTCGTCGGCCAGCCAGCTCGGCGTCACCGCGCCCTCGCGCACCAACTGGGCCCAGCGGTCCGGATGAATGTGTGCGCGGCGCTGCGGGTCAAGGTGGAACGCCCGGACGAAGCTCAACCGTTCGAGGTGGGCGAGTAGATTCTTCTCGCTCGGCGCCTCCGGCAAGGCCCGCAGCCAGGCGAAGCGGGTTTGCCGGATGGTGGGATCGACGGTGAGCAGCCCGTCGAGTGTGGCCAGCCCCTCCGCCGTGAGACCATCGAGCAGCGCCGCTTCCATCCGGCGCCGCGCGATGACCCGTGCGGCGCGGCCGATCCGGTCGAGCGTATCAGTCGCCGGAAGCACCGACTTGCGCTCCCTGAATGCGGCGATGATCGCCTCGGCAATCGGCTTTCCCAGATCGGTCGCGGCGGCTGTGGTGATCGCTGCCAGAAGTGCTACGCGCCGGTCATCGCGACCGGCCGGATGCAGCCCGAGATGGCGCTGCGCCTCGACCGCGTGCTCGCGCCGGTTCGTGTCACGCCGGGCATACTCGGCCAATGCACCCGGATTGACGCCGATCTGTTGGGCGACGAAGGCGACCATCGGCGCCGGGAACGTCTCACCAGAAAGGATCGCCCGACCGAGATGGCGTAAAAAGCAGAGCTGAATGGTGAGACCGAGACGGTTGTGCGGGGTACGCTTGGCCTGGATCAGATCCAACTCGGCACGGTCGAGCGTGCAGTGCCGGATCAGGCTCTCCTCGTCCGTCGGCATGTCGACAAGAGCGGACCATTGATCGGCTTTGAGCAGAGGGCGGCGCGACACGCTCAATCTCCGGGCTCCTGTTTGAGGTGGATTGCCCATATCCGCTTCACTTGGCTTTCGCTGCACCCAGCCAGATTGGCGGTACGCTTGATCGACTGACCTGCGCCGCGCAACGCGATGATGCGCTGATGGGTGGCGGCATCGGAGATGCGCCCCGCATATTTACCGGCCGTTTTGGCAAGTTGCACACCCTGGCGCTGGCGCTCGCGGCGTGTCTCGTAGTCATCGCGCGACATTTGCAGCGCCAGCTTGAGCAGTAGTTCCTGTATCGATTCCAACACGATCCTGGCCACGCCGTCAGCCTCGGTCGCGAACTCGGACAGATCGACCAAGCCCGGCACGGCCAGTCTTGCCCCCTTGCCCCGGATCGAGCCCACCAGTCTTTGAGCTTCGACCAAAGGAAGTCGGCTGATGCGATCAATTTTCTCCGCGACAACCACTTCACCGGGCTGCAAGTCGGCGATCATCCTGAGAAGCTCGGGTCGGTCGGCGCTGGCACCCGAAGCCTTCTCGCGGTAGACGCCCGCGATGTAATAGCCCGCCGACCGAGTGCTGTGCTCGATTTCAGCTTGGCGGGTGAGGTCCTGCTCGTCAGTGCTGACGCGAAGGTAGATGCGGGCGATTTTCATGGATGGCGGCCAGGATGGGTATACCCATCCTGGCTAATCGCAAACAGCATGGTCAAGAACGGAAAAGCCAATGTAAGTTGGCCATAGCCAAATTGGCTATCCATGTTGGCTATCCCCCCTCGGCTGCGAGCCGCCAGCCAAGCGTTAGCGGTGGCATCCAGGACTTCCTGTTGCGCCCAGATGAGCAAACTGCTGAGAAAATCAGAGCTTCCAGTGTCAGGTTGCTAATTCGTTCTTCAATGTCGTACAGCTACGCACAGTTCTTGGCGTTACCCCCAGTACGACCCACGGCCCGGCAAATCCCCAAAGCATCTTCTTGATTGCCGCGGCTTGTTTGTCGCCCAGCGTCAATCAAGCCAAAACGACCCCTTGCAACAAAACCAAGAACCGATATCCTACCTCACATCGCGGTCAGATTTTTCTCACCTTGATTGACGGTTTTTCTCACCGTGGTTGTCGCGCTACATTACTCTTAAAAATCAACAAGTTGCCACATTGTCAGCGGAGATCACCATTGGCAGCAATTTTACAAACATGCCCTCCTGCTATGTTCCGTTGTCCCAGTCGTGTGCAAGAGCCATCACCCTGCGGTACGCCCGCGTTGTTAGGCAATATGTGTGGCTCTTGACGTTGGGCCAAGCGGTTACAAATTTCGTATGCAAGAAATCCGATTTGTGATTTGGACAATTTGGCTTGATATTAAACAGGCGTCCTGGATAACTGGGAACTAAAAAAGATAAAGTGGTGAGGAAATGGCGAATCTTATTAGCAACCAGTCGTTGATTCAACGAGGTTGGAGTGACTGGAAACTGGATGACTGGGTTTCCGAGCTGCGATCCGTCTGCGGACATTTTGATCCTGTGGGCAGTGGTGGCCGGGTGAGAGGGGTGGCGCGGCAAATCGATGCTTGCGGCATGATTTTTGCTCAGGTTGCCAATGATCTCGACCGTGTGGTGAGGACCATGGACGGAATCCGGCTGGATCATCACGAGCATCTCTTCCTTATTGTGCAGATGGAGGGGCGGTGTGGGGTGGAACAGGTGGAACGTGAGGTTTTTCTGGAAACAGGGGACTGTATCCTCCTCGACTCCACGCAACCCCTCACCTTTCATTTCTTCGGACATTTCTCCAACCATCTCTCCCTGCATCTACCGCGGCAGATGATGTATTCCGCCCGTGGGGCGGCCTTTGATGTCGGGCGCAAACTCAGCGCCGCCGACCCGATGGTGATGATGCTGCGCGCATTGATTGAGAAGATGCTCGAAATGCCGACGGCCCCGGCCGGTGCCCCGCATCTGCGCGAGCTGATTTTATCGGCCGCCCGCCAAGCGTTTTTCGCCGAGGACGATGCCGCATTGTTGTCCTGCCTAGACACCTCCAATAAGCGTTTACAGGTGGCGGAAGTGCTGATCGACCGGTATCTGACGGAGCCCCATTTGGGGGGCAAATGGCTGGCTGGCCGGCTTGGCGTCTCCCCGCGCACGTTGCAGGAGGATTTTCAGGGGCTGGGCACGACCTGCACCACCATCATCCGCAACCGCCGGCTGCGCCTTGCGCGTGAAAAGATTGAGCAGATGCGCGCAAACCCTGCCGTCCGGACCATCTCCGAGATCGCCTACGACTGCGGCTTTAACGATATATCTTATTTTAATCGCAGCTTTAAGGAAATGTTCGCTTGCGCGCCGGGGGATCTGCTGAAGCTCCGCCCGGTCTAACGGGGCAGAGTTCCACCGTGGCGCGCTTTTGTCCAAGGTAAGCCGCGCTTTAGGCCAAGACGCAGAGAGACAACGGACATTATAAGCGCCTCCTGAGTTTTGGGAGAAACGATAATGAATCCGAGCACCCTGGTGATCGGGGGGCGCCGTATCTCGACGGCATCTCATGTTGAAGTTAAGAATCCCGCGGATGGCAGCGTCGTCGGTTTGATGCCGGTGGCGACCTCTGAAGATATTGACGAGGCCGTGGCCGCGGCTGCGGCTGCTTTCGCCGGTTGGGCGCATACGGCCGACGCCGAGCGGCAGGCACTCTGCAACAAGGTTGCCGACATCGTTGAGGCAAATAGCGATGAGCTGGCGATGCTGCTGACTCTGGAGCAGGGCAAGCCGCTGGGCGGCCTGGGTTCGCGTTTCGAGCTGGGTGGGGCTGTGGCTTGGACCCGCGCAACCGCCGCACTCTCTCTGCCGGTCGAGGTGTTGCAGGACACGCCGGAAGGCCGCGTTGAACTGCACCGAAAGCCGATTGGCGTTGTCGCCTCGATCACGCCGTGGAACTGGCCGGTTATGATCGCCTGCTGGCACATGATTCCGGCCATTCGTGCCGGGAATACCGTTGTTATTAAGCCATCGAGCCTGACGCCGCTTTCCACCATTCGCATGGTTGAGCTGATGAACGAGGTGCTGCCGCCCGGTGTGGTTAACGTGGTGACCGGCGAGGGCGGGGCTGGCGGGGCGCTTTCCGCGCATCCTGGCGTGGGCAAGGTGGTGTTCACCGGCTCCACGCCGGTGGGGAAAAAGGTTATGACGGCTGCCGCCGGGACGCTCAAGCGCCTGACGCTGGAACTAGGCGGGAACGATGCGGGCATCGTGCTGCCCGATGCCGACCCGGCGCAGATCGCCGAGGGGTTGTTCTGGGGCGCCTTTATCAATAGCGGCCAGACCTGCGCGGCTCTAAAGCGGCTTTATGTGCATGATAGTATCTACGATGCGGTATGTGGCGCGCTGGTGGCTTATGCCAAGACGATTCCCATGGGCGATGGCCGGCTGGAAAGCAGTGTACTTGGGCCGGTGCAGAACGAGAGGCAGTTTAATCTGGTGCGCGAGCTGGTGGATGATGCGCGCGCCCATGGCGGGCGCGTATTGCTAGGTGGCGTCCCGCAAGAAAGTGCTGGTTATTTTTACCCGATTACCCTGATCGCGGATGTTGATAACGGCATCCGGGTTGTGGATGAGGAACAGTTCGGCCCTGTATTGCCGATCATCCGCTACAGTGACGTGGCCGAGGTGATCGCGCGTGCCAATGCCAGCCCGTTCGGGCTTGGCGGTTCGGTCTGGTCAAGCGACATCGAAAAGGCCAAGCGCTATGCATGTCAGTTGGAATGTGGCTCGGTGTGGATTAACAAGCATGGTGCCATCCAGCCGAACGCACCGTTCGGTGGTGTCAAGCAATCTGGCGTTGGCATTGAGTTCGGTGTTGAGGGTTTGAAAGAATTCACGACTATTCAGACGGTGTTGTGCTGATTTTAGGAAGCTTCGTGATGCCAGGGTGTTGATGGGCTTCGAGGCGGCAGGGAAAAGGGATTTTCCAATGTTCATTTTTGTTCCTGCAAATCCTGCGCGCGTTGTTCCAATCCCCGCAGCAACCGGTCGAGAGTTGAGCGCTCCTCTTTGGAAAAAATTTCAAGGAGGTACGCTTCCTGCGCGAGCACCAGAGGGGCGATCTTATTGTATAATTCCTGCCCCGTAGGGTTAAGAATGATGATTTTATTGCGCCGGTCGTCGGCCGCGTCGGCGCGGCGCAAATAGCCTTTTTCTTCAAGTCCGTTCACCGCGCGGCTTGTGGACATTTTATCGAGTGTGGAGTGGGCGGCGATCTCAGTTGCCGAAACCGGGCCTAGTTCCACCAGCGCCGCCAGGACCCGCCATTCCGGCCGGGTCAGGTTAAAGCGGTCGCCGTAAATATGCGCGATGCAGTGCGAAACCTGGTCCGCCAGAACCACCAGGCGGTAGGGTAGAAAATTTTGCAGGTGCAGCGCCGTATGTTTTTTGGGAGCGGACTTTTCGGCAGAGGGTTTGGGCATGGAAACTTGGTTCACTTCTACGGAGACGGGGTGAATGAGTGGCTTACGAGCTATGCATTTTTAGAGGAGTTATCGAGCTCCGGCAATGAATATACGACTTGCGGACATTAGTAACAACTGTTACCATTGTCCAGGTCAGGAGGAAATTATGAAGATAGTCAAGATTCATCACGTCGCCTTCCGCTGCCGCGATGCCAAGCAGACGGTCGATTTTTATAAATCCATGCTGGACATGGAGCTGATTGGCGCTATCGCGGAAGATCGCGTGCCGTCCACCAAGGAGCCTGATCCGTATATGCACATCTTCCTTGATGCCGGTGCGGGCAATATTCTTGCTTTTTTCGAACTGCCGAATTCTCCGCCGATGGGGAGTGATCTGAACACGCCCGATTGGGTGCAGCATATCGCGCTTGAAGTTGAGAACATGGGGGCGCTGGAAGAGGCCAAGGCGCGGCTGGAGGCGGCGGGTGTCGAGGTGTTGGGGCCGACCGACCATACGCTGTTTCAATCCATCTATTTCCGTGACCCCGATGGGCATCGGCTGGAACTGGCGGTGCCCTCCGGCACACCGGCGCAGGTGAAGCTCATGAATGAGGTTGCGCATAAAATGCTGGAGGATTGGGCGCGGGACCGTAAACCGCCGCGCCACATGGCCTGGCTGCACGATAAAGAATTTACAGCGCATTGAACGCTGATTCGGAGAAAACGACATGTTCAAGACATACGACTACCCGCGGTTTGCTTATGTGCAATCCGCAGAACAGCGCGATGGCGCGGTGAAGCGCCACAAGGTGGTGATCATCGGTGCCGGTCCGATTGGCCTCACCGCGGCGCTGGACTGCGCGGCCCACGGTATCGAAGCAGTGGTTCTGGATGATAATGACACCGTATCCGTCGGTTCCCGCGCCGTGTGCTATGCCAAGCGTCCTTTGGAGATATGGGACCGTCTCGGTGTTGGCGAACGCATGGTTGACAAAGGCGTGAGCTGGAACCTGGGCAAAGTATTTTTCCAGGACCGCTTGTCCTACCAGTTCGATCTGCTTCCGGAAGAAGATAACAAGATGCCGGCGATGATCAATCTCCAGCAATATTATCTGGAGGAGTACATGGTTGAGGCATTGGGCAAGCAATCTCAAGTGGATGTGCGCTGGAAACATAAAGTCATCGGCTTGCAGCAGAAGAATGATCACGCCGTGCTGAGCGTGGAAACGCCCGACGGGGTATTCGCCATGGAGGCGGACTGGGTGCTGGCCTGTGACGGTGCCAACAGCGGCCTGCGCGACATGGTGGGGGCGAAGTTCACTGGCCAGTTCTTCCAAGATCGCTTTCTTATAGCCGATGTCATCATGGATGCGGAGTATCCGACGGAGCGCTGGTTCTGGTTCGATCCCACGTTCCATCCCAACCAGTCCACGTTGTTGCACCGTCAGCCAGACAATGTCTGGCGCATCGACTTCCAGCTTGGCTGGGATGCGGATGCCGCGGAGGAGAAGAAGCCCGAGCGCATCATTGCGCGTGTGCGGGAAATGCTCGGCGACGACCGCCACTTTGAGCTGGAATGGGCCTCGGTCTATCAGTTTGCCTGCCGGCGGATTGATAATTTTCGCTATGGCCGCGTGTTCTTCGCGGGCGATGCCGCGCATCAGGTTTCGCCCTTTGGCGCGCGCGGCGCCAATACCGGCGTGCAGGACACCGATAATCTGATCTGGAAGCTCAAGCTTGTGCTTGATGGCGCCGCACCGGAACGGCTGGTCGACACCTACAACGAGGAACGCGCCTTCGCGGCTGATGACAACCTGCTCAACTCCACGCGGGCAACAGACTTCATTTCACCCAAGAGTGCGTCGAGCCGCCTGTACCGCGATGCCGTGCTGGAACTGGCGGAAGATTGTGAGTTCGCCCGTCCGCTGGTGAACAGCGGCCGCCTGTCCGTGCCCACGCCGTATGTGTCGTCCTCGCTCAACACGCCTGATGCGGATGTGTTCGCGGGCAAGATGGCGCCGGGCACCAACTGCGCGGATGTGCCGGTGACGGTGGATGGCAAGTCCGGCTGGCTGCTCAATGCCTTGGGCGGCGGTTTCACCATCCTTACTTTCGGCCCGGCTCCAGCGGAGGTCGTGACATCAGGCGCGGTTAAGGCGCGAGTGGTGAGCGTGGGGCGGGATATTGAGGATAAATGCGGTGTTCTTGCCCAGCGTTACGATGCCAAACCCGGCACCACCTACCTGATCCGTCCGGACCAGCATGTTGCCGCGCGCTGGCGGCAATTTGATGCGGCGAAAATCAAGCAGGCGCTGACCCGCGCCTTGGCGTCCTAGAGGGGAGCGGCACATGGATATGAACCTGAATCTGAAGCCCAACATCGCCGGCCCGGATGACTTCTACAATTGGCTGATCGACAGCCAGCGGAACATGGATGAGCGCCAGGCTGCAATGATGAACTGCAAGCTGGTGTTGCTGCTTGCCAACCATATAGGTGATCGCGCGGTTATTCATGAAGCGCTGCGCCGCGCGGGTGGGGCTATCTGACCAAGGCCAGGCCGTGCTGCTCCCCAGGGGCCGCACCGTGGGAAACTGTTACGTACCGCGAAAACGCGGACGGGGAGTGTGTGAATATGTTGCTTCAATATATGCCAGGATTCGGCAATGATTTTGAGACTGAGGCACTGCCCGGCGCGTTGCCGCAGGGGCAGAATTCGCCGCAGCGCTGCAATTACGGGCTGTATGCGGAGCAGCTTTCCGGCTCCCCCTTCACCGCGCCGCGCAGCAGCAACGAGCGCTCATGGCTGTACCGCATCCGCCCGTCGGTAAAGCATGCCGGTACGTTTCACCGTATCGAGTTGCCGTTGTGGAAGAGTGCGCCGCATGTGGTGGAACACGGTCTGCCGCTTGGTCAGTTGCGCTGGGATACGCTACCCATCGGAGATGAAAAACTGACCTTCCTGACGGGAATGCGCACCATCACCACGGCGGGCGACGTGTATGGGCAGACGGGCATGGCGGCGCATGTCTATCTCATCACCGCGCCGATGGCCGATGAGTATTTCTACAATGCCGATGCCGAGATGATGCTGGTGCCCGATACCGGGCGATTGGCAATCGCCACCGAACTCGGGCGGATGGAGATCGGTCCCGGCGAGATTGCCGTGCTGCCGCGCGGGATGAAATTCACTGTGGCACCAATGGATGGCGCCGCGCGTGGCTATGTATGCGAGAATTACGGCGCCAAATTCACCCTGCCGGAGCGCGGCCCGATCGGCGCCAACTGCCTGGCCAATCCACGTGATTTTAAAACTCCGGTGGCGGCTTTCGAGGACCGCGAGACGCCTTGCCGCGTGGTGGTGAAATGGTGCGGTGGCTTTCATGCCACCGATATCGGCCATTCACCGCTCGATGTTGTCGCTTGGCACGGCAATTACGCGCCGTATAAATATGATTTACGCACCTTCTCGCCGGTCGGCGCGATCTCTTTCGATCATCCGGACCCGTCGATTTTTACCGTGCTCACAGCGCCCATGGGCGAGGTTGGCACCGCGAATGTGGATTTCGTGATCTTCCCTGAGCGCTGGCTGGTGGCGGAAAATTCCTTTCGCCCGCCCTGGTATCATATGAACATAATGTCCGAATTCATGGGGCTTATCTATGGCCAGTATGACGCGAAGGAGGCCGGTTTCGAGCCTGGTGGGATGAGCCTGCATAATTGCATGCTGCCGCACGGCCCCGACGCCGCCGCGTTCGAGAAGGCGAGCACCGCGGCGCTTACACCGCAGAAGCTCAGCCATACGCTGGCCTTTATGTTCGAGACGAGGTTGCCGCAGCTTCTCACCGGCTTTGCGGCGGAACTGCCGACCCTGCAAACGGATTACGCCGCCTGCTGGGCGGGGATTGAAAAGAAATTTGACGGAACACCGGGGCTGAAATGATGCGTAAATCTTGGATTGAGAGCGCCAACACGGCGGAAACCAATTTTCCTTTGCTCAACCTGCCTTATGGCGTGTTCAACCGCGCGGGCGGGGAGCCGCGTTGTGGTGTGGCGATCGGCGGCTATGTGGCCGACTTGGCCGCGTTGGAGCGGGCTGGGCTGCTGGAGACCGCTGTGTTCGATGCGCCGGCGCTCAATGGCTTCATGGCGCTGGGCAAGGCTGCGTGGGAGCGTAGCCGTGCGCGCCTGACCACGCTGTTTGCCGCCGGGGGCGACCCCGCGCTGCGCGATAACGCCGTCCTGCGCGCGGCGGTGCTGGTGCCGCAGACGGGGGCGGTGATGCATCTGCCCTTCGCCGTGGCGGGCTATACCGATTTCTATGCCGGGCGGCATCACGCCGAAAATGTCGGCACTATGTTTCGTGGGCCGGAAAATGCGTTGCCGCCAAACTGGCTCAGCATTCCCATCGGCTACAATGGCCGCGCTTCCACGGTGGTGGTTGGCGGCACGCCCATTCGCCGCCCGCTCGGGCAGATTAAGCCGCCCGAGGCCGAGCTGCCGCTTTTTTCACCCACACGCAGGCTTGATATCGAGCTGGAGCTTGGCACCGTGCTGGGGCAGGGAACCGAAATGGGCACGCCGCTGACCGTGGCCGAGGCCGATGATCTGATTTTTGGCTATGTGCTGCTCAATGACTGGTCGGCGCGCGACATCCAGGCTTGGGAATACCAGCCGCTTGGGCCTTTCCAGGCCAAGGTGTTCGCCACTTCCATCAGCCCCTGGGTGGTGACGAAGGCGGCGCTGGCGCCGTTCCGCGTCTCCACGCCCGAACGCACCCGCCCGCTGCTGCCCTATCTGCGTGAGCCGGGGCCGATGCTCTACGACATTGAGCTGGAGGTGCGCATGCGCGCCGAAGGGCAGGGGCGCGATACGGTAATCTCACGGACCAATTACCGTGAGATGTATTATTCAGCCGCGCAGCAGGTGGCGCATCACGCCATCGGCGGCTGCCGGATGCAGGTGGGCGATCTGCTCGGCTCGGGCACAATCTCCGGGCCGGAAAAGGAAAATCGCGGCTCGCTGCTGGAACTTACCTGGGGCGGCAAGGAGCCGTTGACGCTTGAAGATGGGGTCCAGCGCTGTTTCATCGAGGATGGCGACACGCTCACCCTTGCCGGGTGGGCGCAGGGCGATGGCTACCGGATCGGCTTTGGCACATGCGAGGGGAAGGTCCTGCCAGCACCCGCATTACGCCCGGAATGGCGCGATGACTGATCCCACCCTCTACACCTATTACCGTTCCAGCGCCGCCTATCGCGTGCGCATCGCGCTGAATCTCAAAGAGTTGAACATTACGCAAATTCCCGTGCATCTGCGTAAGGGGGAACAGCGGGGCGAGGCGTTCCGGGCGTTAAACCCGGCGGGGTTGGTGCCGTTATTTGCCGCCGCCGAGGGCGTGTTGTTCGGGCAATCGCTGGCGATCATCGAGTATCTGGAGGAAGCCTATCCCACGCCGGCGCTGCTCCCGGCCGGGCTGGTCAACCGCGCCTATGCCCGCGAGATCGCGGCCACCATCGCCTGTGACGTCCACCCGCTGGGCAATCTGCGCGTGCTAGACAAGCTCTCGTCCGACTATGGTGCTACCACCGAGGGCCGCGCCGCCTGGAATCGTCACTGGATGACGGCCGGATTTGCGGCCATCGAGGCGCGGCTTGCCCATACTGCGGGGAATTTCGCCATCGGTGACATGCCGGGACTCGCCGATATTTGCATTGTGCCACAGCTCTATAATGCGCGGCGCTTCAGTTGTGATCTTACCCCTTATCCCCGGCTTACCGCCGTAGATGCGGCGGCGCGCGCGCTGCCCGCCTTTATTACTGCCGCTCCCGAAAACCAACCTGACTTCGAAGAAGGATAAACGATAATGTCTACCCCCGCTTTCGCATCCACAGGCGACCTCGCAGAGAAAAAAGTTTCTTTCACCGAGGTTGGACCCGGCCTCTGGGCTTACACCGCCGAGGGTGACCCGAATACCGGCGTCATCATCGGCGATGACAGCGTGATGATTATCGATGCACAGGCGACGCCAGTGATGGCGCAGCGTGTCATTGAGAAGATACGCACAGTGACCGACAAGCCGATTAAATACGTCGTGCTTTCGCATTACCATGCGGTGCGCGTGCTTGGCGCCTCGGCTTATGGTGCCTCGGAGATTGTCGCCTCGGAGAAATGCCGCGGCATGATTCAGGAGCGCGGGGCAGAGGATTGGGCGAGTGAGCTCGGCCGTTTTCCGCGCCTGTTCCAGGCCGCCGAGAGTGTGCCGGGTTTAACCTGGCCGACCGTGACCTTCAACGGCAAGATGACAGTGTATCTTGGCAATCGCCGCGTGGAACTGCTGCAACTTGGCCGCGCCCATACAGCGGGGGACATCGTCGCCTGGGTGCCGGATGGGGGCGTGATGTTCACGGGAGATATCGTGGAATATCACTCGGCTTGCTATTGCGGCGACGGCCATTTCAACGATTGGCCGCGCACGCTGGAAGCGATCGCCGCCTATTCGCCCAAGGCGCTGGCGCCGGGCCGTGGTGATGCGCTGGTGGGCGAGGATTTGGTGGCGGCGGCGCTGGCCGCGACCAAGGATTTTGTGACCAGCACCTACCGCCCGGTGGCCGAAGTGGCGGCGCGGGGCGGTTCGCTGAAGGAGGCCATGGCCGCCTGCCGCGCTGCTTGCGATGCGAAATTCTCGTCTTTCGCCATCTATGAGCACTGCCTGCCGTTCAACGTCGCGCGCGCCTATGACGAAGCGCTGGGCATCGACACGCCGCGCATCTGGACGGCCGAGCGTGACCGCGAGATGTGGGCCGCGCTGCAAGGCTGATCCCTACCGCTTCTTGACTCTCGCCCGCTGAAACGCGGCGGGCGAGATGCCTTCCCAGGCTTTGAAGGCACGCCAGAAGGCGGTGGCATCGCCATAACCAACAGCCTGGGATACGGCACCGATATGCCGCCGGCTGGTTTCCAGAAGTGCTTTGGCTTCCTGGATTTTTATGGCCCGCACGATTTCCCGCACCGAGGTGCCTTCCTCCGCCAGATATCGCTGCAACGTGCGTGGCGGAAGGCCCAGTTCCGCCGCTAAAGCCGTCATGCTCACCGGGGCACGGCCGAGGTCCCTGGCCACAAGCTGGCGCACCTGCTGCGCTAGCCTCACTTCTTCCTGATCACCAGACATCATGTCTTCAACGTGCCGGCGCAGGAACGGGGCGAAGCCGGCGTTGGCGCCCTGTACAGGCCTTTCCAGTTCCGCCGAATCCAATACTAGCGCGTTGGCCGACTGGCCGAAACGCAAAGGCGCGCGGAACATGGCCTGTAGCGCTTGCCATTCCTTCGGGCGCGGATGCTCGAAATGCACCTCAAACGGCGCCCAGCCACCGCCAAAACAGCTCCGGATCATCGCGCAGGTTGCGGCGAGGGTGAATTCCGCGTCTTGCCGCCGGGGCCAGAGTGAGGGGTCCTTGATGCGATAAGACCAGATCACAGTGTCTGCCTGGTCGTGCAGAGTGATCTCGGTTGCGTCCTGCCAAACGCCGATATAGTGCGCGAGATTTTCCAGCCCGATACGCAGGCGCGGGCTGGTCAGAACCAGAAAGCCGATCGGGCCGAGCAGTTCGCCCGGCGGCAGCGAGATGCCGAGCCTCGCGCCGAACAGAGGATCGCCGGCCAGTGCCGCCGCGTCTTCAAACAGCGGCAAATAACGCGAGAGTGCAATGCGTTCATACAAATCCGCACGGGCACTCTTCATGCCATATTGGCGGCGCAGAAAAGCCGCGCCGCCCGGGCAGGCAAGAATCGCCGCGATTACCTGATTGACCACGGACGAGCGGATCATCGGTACAGTCGCAGAGGGAGTACGGAGGCGGGGCATGTTATTTCCCAAAAGCCGCTAGCGATTGCGATTAATTCTTGGTGGCGCATTTTATCGGAGTTTTGGCGCAGAATGCAATATCAATATAGCAGGTAGGATCGTTAAACAAAATCCGCTGTCACGAAAAAAAGAACCAGTCACGGCTTGTCCAAGGTTTTTCCGCAATTTAGGGGTGTTTTGTCATGTCCATTGAGTATACCGGCGCCGACGCGCCGCCGTTCGCGCCTGCCGCCAATCAGCTGCGCAAGGGTGCGCTAGGTGTTGGTGCTGTTACCTTCTTCGTTATTTCTGCCGCCGGGCCGCTTGTGGCTATTGCAGGCGGCGCGCCCATCGGCATGCTCCTGGGCAACGGCCCGGGTATGCCGGGCGCCTATCTGATTACCTTGCTGATCCTGTTGCTCTTCGCTGTAGGCTATTGCGCGCTGGCGCGCCATGTCACGAATGCTGGCGCTTTCTATGCTTTTGCCGCGCGTGGCCTTGGCGGCGTTGCCGGCGGCGCGACTTCGATGATCGCGCTGGTCGGCTACAACACTATGCAGATCGGTCTCTACGGCTTGTTCGGTTCCGCCGCGCAGGCGCTATTCCAACAGGTTGGCATCAACCTGCCGTGGTGGGTTTACTGTTATGTTGCCATGGCCAGCATTGCGGTGTTTGGCTACCGGCAGGTTGATCTGTCGGCGAAAGTGCTCTCGGTCCTCGTCGCGTGCGAATATGTGTGCGTGCTGATCCTGGATGTTGCGATCATGCACAAAGGTGGCGATGCCGGGCTCACCGCCGCGCCCTTCGCGCCCTCCAACGTGTTCGGCATGTCGCCTTCCATCGGGCTTGTGTTCTGCTTCGCCTGTTTCGTTGGTTTCGAGGCAACAACCATCTATGGCGAGGAAGCCAAAGACCCGAAGCGCACGATTCCGCTGGCTACCTATTTCTCCATCCTGCTGGTTGGCGGTTTCTATATGCTGTCCAGCTGGTGCATGGTGAATGGCGAAGGCGTGCTTAAGCTCGTTGGTTTTCTCGGCGGCTTGCCCGATCCCACGCGTTTTCTGTTCCTTCTGGCGGACCGCTATGTCGGCCATTGGCTCTCCCTGGTGATGAGCGTGCTATTCGTGACCAGCGTCTATGCCGGTCTGCTGGCCTTCCATAACTCCGTGGCGCGCTACTTCTACGCCATGGGCCGCGAGGGTTTGCTGCCGGATCATTTTGGCAAGACGCATGTGGTGCACCAAAGCCCGCACACCGGCTCGGTGGCGCAGACGGTCATTGCCGCTGTTGTTATCGGCATCTTCGCTGTTGCGCAGTTGGACCCCGTGCTGGCATTGTTCTCCTGGCTGACCAATGTCGGCACGCTAGGTGTCATTACGCTGATGGCGATTGCCTCCTTCGCGGTGCCGGCCTTTTTTCACCGGAACCCAGGCGCCTCGGAGGGTGTGTTCTCCTCCTATATCGCCCCGGTCATCGCCGGTGTGTTGCTGATCGCGGTGCTTATCCTGATCGTGACGCACTTCGACCTGCTGACGGGAACCTCTGATACCTTGGCTTACGGCCTGACGGGGTTGATTCTGCTGGCTGCAATCATCGGCGTTGGCCTTGCCCTGCGCCTGCGCGCCGCGGACTACGGCCGTTACCTCACCATCGGCCATGAAAAGCACTGAGAGCGCCAAATCATGAAAACGATAGAATCACCAACGTACTATTTCGCGACGCGGAAATACGATCTGTCTTTTCCCCGCTTGGCCGAGGATATCGACGCCGATGTCGTGGTCATCGGCGCTGGCTTCTCGGGCATCAACACGGCGCTGGAACTGGCCGAGCAAGGCATCACTAATATCGTGGTGCTGGAGGCGAAATATCTCGGCTTTGGCGGCACGGGCCGCAATGGCGGGCAGGTCATGGCCGGCATCGGGCATGACCTCAACAAGGTGAAGAAGCATGTCGGACCGCAGGGGCTCGAGACGCTCTTCAAGATCAGCAATCTCGGCGCGGGTATCATCGCCGAACGCGTGAAACGATACGATATCGACGCGGATCTTTGCCGCGGGTACGGCTACCTCGCATATAATGAGCGTCAAGCGAAGACACTGCGCACATTTGAGAAGGAGTTCAAGGCCGTCGATCCCAACGAGGACATCGAACTACTCACGGGCAAGGATGTGCGGAAGGTGATCGGCTCGCCTGTCTATACCGCGGCGCTTAAGCATATGGGTGGCGGGCATGTGCATTCGCTCAATCTGCTGCTAGGCGAAGCGAAGGCGCTAACCTCTTACGGTGCGCGCATCTTCGAGCACAGCCCCGTGGTTGAGGTGACCTATGGTGACCGTGTGACGGTGCGCACGCCTGGCGGCACGGTGCGCGCCGCCAAGATGCTCTGGGCGTGCGACAGCTTCCTCGCCAACCTTGAGCCGTATATCTACAAAAAGACCATCAATACCTACGCCTATCAGCTCATGACCGAACCGCTGCCCGATGCGCTGATCGAGCAGATCAGCCCGATCCGGGGCGCTTTCAGCGACATCAGCCCGATCATTAATTACTTCCGGGTGACGCGGGAGAATCGCCTGCTATTCGGCAGTGCCACCCGATTGATCGAATACACGCCTTCGGATATCGAGAGCTGGAATCGTAAGCTGATGCTGCGGGTCTTCCCGTATCTAGACAAGGTGAAGATTGACCTTGCCTGGGGCGGGCCAATGGCGTGCAGCGCCAACCTGTTTCCGCAGATAGGCTCGCTGCCAGAGCACAAGAACGTATTCTATGTGCAGGGCTATTCCGGCTTCGGCGTCACACCGAGCCATATCGTCTGCAAGGTGCTGGCGGAGGGCATGAGCGAGGGCTCGGCCCGCTACGATCTGATGAGCAGCATCCCCCATATGGACATCATCGCCAAGGACAGGATGCGCAATGTGTGGATGACCCTGGGTAAGACCTGGAACCAAGCCTCCGGTTATTGGACCGGACGGCGCTGAAAATTTTTATCATTGAAAGGTACTGAAATGCTTGCGCTTAAATCTTCTTCGATCCCCGAGCTTGATAGCTGGGGCACCGTTGCCGATCTCGGCTCCACGATTATAGAAGGCGAGGCCAAAGCCTTTGGCCGCTTCACTCATGGCACGCCGGATACGGCGCTGAGCGCCGGCTATTTCGCCGTTACGCAGAGCAGATTCCGCATGGTCTATCCGTTCACTGAGCACGCCATCGTTCTGGAGGGTGAGGTGACACTGACTAACGAAACGACTGGAGAGACCGTGACCTACAAGGCTGGTGACGGTTGGGCGATCG
The DNA here is from genome assembly GCA_003164135.1 of Acetobacteraceae bacterium. Taxonomy (GTDB): domain Bacteria; phylum Pseudomonadota; class Alphaproteobacteria; order Acetobacterales; family Acetobacteraceae; genus Acidocella. Next base: position 2,095 of record PLSD01000015.1, on the reverse strand, counting down.
AAAAGGGCACGCCGGTGCTTTGGACTGTCCATACGCCGCGCTTCGTCAAGCACTACATGGCCGCCGTTTAGGTTTCATGCGTGGCGGCGCCATAGCGGCGCCGCCATCGAACAAAATCAAAACATCAGAGATTTACCTGTGAGGCGAGAGATTAGGATTTCTTCACCTTGAGAGATTCTGTGTCGTCAATTTTACAAATCCACGTCCAACATAAAACAACATGGGAGAAGTTATTAAACAGTCCATAAGTATAATCATTTTTTTGTTGACGAAGCGAGTCGGTTATGATTCTTTTCAGGGATGAGAGACGACGACGCACGCAAACTGGATCACGCAACGCTGGAGGCGCTGCGGATACGCGCGGTGCAGAGCGTGCATGAGGGTGAAAGCCCCGATGTGGTTGCTCGGGCATTAAGGGTGACGCTGCGGGCGCTGTATCGATGGCTGGCTGATTACCGTCGTGGTGGGTGGAACGCCCTGAAGGCAAAAGCGCTTTCTGGGCGCCCGCCAAAGTTGGACGGGAAGATGCTGAAGTGGGTCTACGACACCGTTACGCAGAAAAATCCGATGCAGCTCAAGTTTGAATTTGCGCTCTGGACGCGGGAGATGGTGGCTGAGTTGATCAAGAGAAAGTATGGTATCCATCTGGCCCGCAATTCAGTAGGCCGCTTATTGGCGCAGCTGGGCATTACCTGCCAAAAGCCTTTGCATCATGCGATTGAGCGCGACGAGGCTTTGGTGCAAAGGTGGCTGAAGACTGAATATCCGAAAATCAAGCAGATGGCTAAAACACAAGGTGCTGACATCTATTTTGGCGATGCTGCCCATATGCGTTCTGACCATCATGCGGGGCGGACATGGGGCAAACGAGGGGAAACGCCGATCGTGGAAGCAACGGGTGCTCGTCACAACTTGAGCCTGATTTCGGCGATTTCATCGAAGGGTCAGATGCGGTTTATGATCAAGGAACAAGGCGGCGTGAACGCTGCCGTGTTTATCGAGTTTCTGAAGCGGCTCGTGATTGGGGCGACGCGAACAATTTTTCTGATCGTCGACCGGGGCTCTGCGCATCGCGCGAAAAAGACCTCCGCTTTTGTCGAGACGCTTGGCGGAAAATTAAAGCTGTTCTTTTTTCCGCCGTACTCGCCAGATCGCAATCCGGATGAACTCGTGTGGAAGCATCTCAAAGCTGACACCGTGGGGCGTATGGTCACGACCGGTAAGGCCGATTTCAAAAGCAAAGTGGTCTCATCCATGCGCCGCTTACAAAAAAACCCGCAGAAAATTTGCTCCTTCTACCAAAAGCCGTCATTGAAATACGCTGCTTGATTATGACTATACTTATGGACTGATTAATAGATGGTGGATGGCATAGCATCCGAAGATTCTACCATCGGCGTACCGAGTAGCTCGCGGCAACGGGCGAGTTTTTGTGCGCGGTATCGATTGCAGAGGAATCCAAAATAGCGAATCCGCTGAAACCCATCTGGCAGAACATGGAGCAGAAATCGCCGGATGAACTCCTCGGCGGCGAGAGACATGACGCCCTGGCGCTGGCCATTTCGATAATTCTTCCAGCGGAAACAGACCTCGCCATTCTCGATGGTGAGGAGTCGGTTGTTGGAAATGGCGATACGATGCGTGTAGCGCCCGACGTAGTCGAGGACCTGCTGTGGGCCGGCGAAGGGTGGCTTCGCATAGACGACCCATTCAGATTTTCGAACGGGAGCCAAGTGCCGCTGGAACGCGATACGTTCGTTAAGGTGCTGCAAGGAAGAGAAGAACCCCAGCTTGCCGGCCAGAAACGCCCTTTCCAGATACACGAGAAATAGCCGCCGGAATAGACGCGAAAGGATGCGGACCGGAAGGAAAAATCCGGGCCGGCAGGCAACCCATCGCATACCATCCAAGGAAATGCCGCCGCCGGGGACAACGCAATGCAGATGGGGGTGATGCTGCAAATTTTGGCCCCAGGTATGGAGTACGGCGAAGAAGCCGATCTCGGCTCCCAAGTGTGCGGGGTCAGCAGCAATTGTACGAAGGGTCTCCGACGTGGCACGAAATAGGATGTCTGAGGTGGCCCCCGGAAACTGGA
>PLSD01000126.1 GCA_003164135.1 Acetobacteraceae bacterium | reverse complement strand
GTAACCGCATTCGCCACAGCCATCACCTCCTCCCATCAATCAAATCAACGGGAAACACCTAATCTCAACTCACCGCGTCGTGGGAATCCCCTGAGAGTCAGAAAATTCGGCGGCTGGTATAATTCCTTAACAAAGATCTCTGCAGCCGAAATGTACCACTGAATCGGGCTTGGAGTGAGCATTATTCTCGAGAAGCGCCGGGTCGTAAGAAATTGCCCTGCCGACACAAATATGTCTGCACCATAATGCTGCTTTAATACACTTTTATATTTCGTGCGCGCCGAACCACTCCTATGCGCCACGTAATTTCTAACGCTTTTGATTTCTTTTATCGCCGCACCATGTGCCGTGATTACCGAAAAGCAGGGATCGGAGCTATCAAACGTATGTTTAATCATGTCTTGGTATGCCGCAGCATCGGCCCAAGAAAAGTAGTTCATTTTAAACGGCTTGTTCTGCCTAGTCCTATTATATGACAGCAAATAGTCCTTTGCCATATGGATGCTTTTTGTCGAGACCAAAAGCGTTGGACGACTCTCATCAAGATATTTTGCTCCTGCGAGCAACTTAGAAAAAATTCCTTCCGAGACATTATCCAAGCAAAAAGACAGTCGAATCAGTGCGACCTCAGCGATCAATCGTTGATATTTTGGCTCCAACCGCTCTGAATCGGACACGATATTTCGCAAATAACTCACTTCTTTTCGAAATATCGCATAATCCGGAGCTAGACCGGGGAGTCGCGGCATTAGAAAAAGCTTGAAATATATATGTGCCTTATTTCTCTCTGTTTGATCCGCTGAGTAGTTGATGTGCAGGCCAAGAAGAAGTCTGCGTCAGCTCTTGATCTTTCGTTTATCGGTTGGTCGCTGCTAAAGCGTCGATCTACCTCAGCAATAACGGCTTCAATTTTATTTATCGAAGTTTGCTTAAGCGTATCGAGCACAATTAAAAGACTAAAGAAAAGCGGCGACCGATGGAAGATAGTATCAACTATTGATTTTGGGTTAAGGCCTGCTATGGTCGATAAGGCGACCGAAATTCGCCTTACTAGCACTTCAGCTTCAGGAAAATTCTCGTCATATTCCTTATAGACTTTATTCAGCACGCTAGGGGTAAAGTCCGACAGTCCTTTCATAAAGTTAAAAACTAAATCTGAGATGAACTCGATTTCGTCCATGCGCGCAATTTGCGTTGCCGAAAATATACCTAAACTACGCCAAAGAGGTAAATGATCACTGGCAAGTTTTAAGCATACTCGCTTATACTCACCACTGAACTGCGCGTTCCTTTTCTCTTGGTTATTCAAAGTTTTTGCGACGGAGTTGATCCGACCAAAAATATCAATGACGTCAGATTCATTCGCCTCTATTAGATAGGCGACCGAAAGACTCGTAGAAAGGAATTCTATTTTTTCTGACTTTGTTAGATCACTAAATCTAATTTTTTTGAGTCCATGACTTGGATGAGGCGCGGGATATTCGTCTCTTGAATATCCAAGGATACTCCTCAGCCGCTGCTGACCATCAACGACTTCCTTTATGCTTCTACCTTTTTCGATATCCAATGAGTGGCGTACATAAATCGCCGGAATTGGCTTTCTTTCAAAAATCGTATTAATCAGAAATGCCTTTTGTTGTTCATTCCAGACTGATCGACGCTGGTACCAAGGCTCTAAATTAAGCTGACCGGCTTTTTCCTCATTAATAATATTCTGGATAATCGTTTTCTCGTAATCAACGCGATCCATCGTTTATTCCTCTTCAATCCCCGCGAAGGCATTCATTTCCCTCGACATCTATACAATCCCCAAAAACAACGCCAGCGCCCGGTTCACCCGCAGCATCAGCACGTCATCCGCCACGCCAATCACCCCGCCGATTTTCCCCACCGGCAGCGTCGTAATCTTATCTATGGTAATCTGCGACGCCTCCCGCAGCCCGTTCTTCTCACTCGGCGTCACATCCAGCCGGAACAAATCCGCATCGTTGCGCAAATGCGTCGTCAACGGGCACACCACCACGCAGCGCAGTTCGGCAAACAAATCGCTTTGCACCACCAGCGCCGGGCGCGGCTTGCCGTATTCATCCGCCAGCGCCACCGTCACAAACTGCCCGCGTTGCATCAGGCGTCAGGCCACTCGTAGGTCTCTTCAATCCAGCCCAGAATCTCGTCCCCGCCAGGGTCATGCGCCGCCACCGCCCGCGCCTGCGCATGGCATGCCGCCACAAATTCCGGCGCCCGCGTATCGGGCACCCAAATCTGCACCGGCCGCAACCCGGCCGCGCGCATCCGCTGGCGATAACTAGCCATGCGCTCAGGCGGCAAAACAGGGCGGCGGGTCGAACGGGGCATCTAAATCTCCAGTGCGTAACATGTTACACAAACCCCGCCCGCCGTCAAGCACTCATTCCTTTTCCGACACAAACCCGCACAAATTGGGGTGCAAGCAAAAAATAAACCCACACTAACAACGTGTTATCGCGCAACCCTCACAACTGTTTCACGTGAAACACCCCCCCGCCACGGCGAGGGAGCAAAACATTACCCCGCCGCGCGCAGCACCGTCTTCAAATTCATAAACTCATGCAGCCCATGCGTCCCCAACTCCCGCCCATGCCCCGAGCGTTTAATCCCCCCAAACGGCGCCTCCGGCGACGACGCCAGCATCTGGTTAATCGCCGTCATCCCCGCCGCAATATCGCGGATAAACCGCGCCTGCTCCTGCGCATCATTCGTCCAAACCGAAGACCCCAGGCCGAACGGAATATTATTGGCAATCCGTATCGCCTCATCAATATCCCCGGCGCGGAACACCATCGCCACCGGCCCAAAAATCTCCTCATGCATCAGCGGCCCATCCAACGGCACATCGGTCAAAATCCCGGCTGACATATAAGCCCCAGCCCCCGGCAGCGCCTCCCCGCCAAACAACAATTTCGCCCCCTGCTGCTTCGCTTCCGCCAACTGCTGCAACACCGTATCGCGCTGCTCAAAACTGGAGAGCGGCCCCATATCCGTCCCCGCATCCAACGGGTCGCCCGCCTTCACCGCCTGCATCGCCGCGGCAAACTTCTCCAAAAACGCCTCGTAAATATCCGCATGCACAATCATCCGCTTGCCGCAAATGCAAGACTGCCCCGTGTTCTGAATCCGCGCCTTCACCGCCTGGTGCACCGCCGCATCCAAGTCAGCCGACGGCATCACAATAAACGGGTCAGACCCACCCAGCTCCAGCACCACTTTCTTCAACTGCCGTCCGGCCTGTTCAGCCACCGCAATGCCCGCCCCCTCACTGCCCGTCAGCGTCACCGCCACCACCCGGTCATCGGCAATAATCCCCGCAATCGCCGAGGACTTAACACCAAGATTCTGAAACAACCCCTCCGGCGCCCCAGCCGCCACCACCATTTCCTCCAGCAGCCCCGCCACGCCCTGCACATTGCTCGCGTGCTTCAAAAGCCCCACATTCCCCGCCAGAATCGTCGGCGCCAAAAACCGCACAACCTGCCAATACGGAAAATTCCACGGCATAATCGCCAGCACCGGCCCCAGCGGCAGCCAATGCACTTCAGCGCTGCCGCCAGTGCTCAGCACATGCCGCAACGGCACCAGCATCGCCGGCCCATGCGCCGCGTAATGGTAAAACGCCGCAATGCATTTCTCCACCTCGCCAACCGCGGAGGCATAGGTTTTCCCCATCTCCATCGCCGCCATCCGCGCCAGCCGGTCCTTATTCGCCTCATACTGCGCGGCAATTTTCTTCAGCAAATCGGCGCGCTCACCCATCGGGCTTTCCCGCCACTTCAAAAAAGCCTCACTAGCCTTGCCGAGCTTTTCTTCCACTTGCGCGCTGGAAAGTTCCGGATAGGTCGCAATTTCCTTACCAGTCGCCGGGTTGACGCTTCTGAACATTTTTATGGCTCCCTAAAAATACCTGTTAATTCTTACCTCATCACCAGAGGCGCCCGCCTGCAACCCCCTCAGCAAATCCGCGGCAACGCATCCGCCTCCAACTCAGGCAACACCCGCGCCCCGCCAATCCGCGTGCGCAACACCACGCCCCCCGGCGCCTCACCCACGGTGCCAATCACCGCCGCCCCAACCCCCAACGCCAATCCCTGCCAAGCCACCAGTGCAACATCCGCCACCTCGGCCGCCACCACCGCCACCACCCGCCCCTCGCAGGCCAGGTACAGCGGATCATACCCCAAAATCGCGCACACGGATTCCGTCTGCTCACTCACCGGAATCGCCGCTTCCTCCAGCACCACCCCCAACCCAACCCCTTGCGCAATCTCATGCGCCACCGTCGCCAGCCCGCCGCGCGTCGGGTCGCGCATAAACCGCAACCCCTCAACCCCCAGCAGCGCCCGCGTCAACGGCAACACCGTCGCCGCATCGGAAACCACATCGCCCCGCAACCCAAACGCCTCGCGCGCCAGCATCACCGCAATCCCATGGTCCCCCACCGGCCCGCTGACCAAAATTTTATCCCCCGCCCGTATCGCCCCCATCCCCAGCGCGCACCCAGGCTCGCGCACGCCAATCCCCGTCAGCGCCAGATACACCCCGCCGCCATGCCCGCGCGGCACCACTTTGGTATCCCCCGCCACCACCCGCACCCCCGCCTCGCGCGCCGCCTTACCCAGGCTCCGCACAATGCGGTCCAGCGCGGCCACCTCAAACCCTTCCTCGATAATCGCCGCCAGCGTCACATACAGCGGCCTAGCCCCCGCCACCGCCAGATCATTCACCGTCCCGTGGATCGCCAGCGCCCCAATATTCCCCCCCGGAAATTCCAGCGGCTGCACCGTGAACCCATCCGTCGTCACCACAATCTCCCCCGACGGCAGCGCCACCGGCACCGCATCAGCCTGCGTATTCAGCTCGCCACCGCCCAGATGCGGCACAAACACACGTTCAATCAGCAGCCGCATCAACCGCCCGCCATTGCCGTGCGCCAGGCTGATATGGCTGTCCAAAACCTCGTTCATTTCCGCGCTCCAAACTCAATCATCTGCCCAAAACTCAACCCAGCATCATTGCACGGAATTTGGCGTCCCAGACGCACACTCAACCCATCGGCCCGCAGCATCCCCAGCACCGTCTCCGCCAGCAACCGGTTCTGAAACACCCCGCCGGCCAGCCCAACAATCTCCACCCCATGCACATCGCGCATCGCCCGCGAAATCTCCCGCGCTGTTGCCGCCAACGCCCCATGAAACCGCGCCGCCCGCAGCGCCACGCTTAAACTTTCGTCCAGCAGCATCGGCACCAGCGGCCCCCAATCGGCCTCCAGCACGCCCGCCGCATCCACCCTCAACGGCAGTCCCGGCACGGGCTCCCCAGCCCCCGCGCAGGCTTCCAGCAGCGCCGGCCCCTGACCCTCGTAACTCGCCGTCTTGCACAACCCCAGCAGCGCCGCCGCACCATCAAACAGCCGCCCCGCCGCCGAACTCTCGTGGCAATTCACCCCCGCCACCCAAGCCGCCAGCGCCATACCGCCCGGTGGCAGCAGCCCCTCGGGCGCCGCCATCCCGGCATGCCAGCATAGCGCCGCGCCACTGCGCCACGGCTCGCGCGCCACCACATCACCGCCCTGCAACCGCATCCGCCGCAACCGTGCCACCGCCTGCCACGCACCGGGGCGGCCCAACAGCACCTCGCCCCCCCACAGCGCGCCATCCGGCCCCAGCCCCACGCCGTCCCAGGTGAACACCAGCATCGGCGCATCGCCACCAAATTCCCCCGCCACCGCCGAGGCATGCGCGTAATGGTGCCACACCGGCACCACCTCGCACCCCTGCCGCCGCGCCCATTGGGTGCTGGCATACCCCGGATGCGCGTCGCTCAGAATCACCCGCGCCCGCACGCCGTAAAGCCCCTGCAAATCTGCCGCCATCCGCGCGAACGCCGCGCAGGCCTCCGGATTATCCAAATCGCCCAGATGCGGCGAGATCACCACCCGGTCCTCAAACCCCAGCGCGATGGTGGATTTCATCTGCCCCCCCACCGCCAGCACCGGCTCCGCCAACGTAAACGGCAGCCGCAACTCCACCGGGCTCATCCCCCGCCCACCGCGCATCACGCGCGGCGCACCGTCAATCACCCGCAGCACGCTGTCATCCACCGCTCGCGCAATCGGCCGGTCGTGATGCAAAAACGCGTCGGCAATCCCCACCAACTCGCGCTCCGCTTTCGCCGGATCAATCAGCATCGGCGCGCCGGAGCGGTTGGCCGAGGTCGCCACCAGCGGCCGGCCAAAATCCTCCACCAGCAGATGATGCAACGGGCTATCCGCCAGCATCACCCCAATATCTCCCAACCCCGGCGCAATGGAGTCCGCCAGCCCAGCCCCCGCGCGGCGCGGCGCCAGCAAAATCGGCCGCTCCACCCCGCGCAAAACCGCCAGCCCGGCCGCATCCAAATCCACACATTCAGCCAGCAGCGCCGCAACATCCGGGAACAGCACCGCCAGCGGCTTATCCGGGCGTCGCTTGCGCCGGCGCAACTCCCGCACCCCCGTCTCGGACCCCGCATCGCAAAACAAATGGTAGCCCCCCACGCCCTTCACCGCGACGATTTTCCCCGCCCGGAGCGCCGTCACACAGGCACCCAGCGCCGCCTCGCCGCCAGCCTCGCCAAACCAGCACCGCGGCCCGCAATCCGGGCAGGCCACCGGCTCCGCATGGAAGCGCCGGTTGCCAGGGTCGGCATATTCCGTGGCGCAACCAGCGCACATTGCAAACCCCGCCATCGCCGTATTGGCGCGGTCATAAGGCAGCGCGTGGATCAGGCTATAGCGCGGCCCGCATTGCGTGCAGTTGATAAACGGGTAGCGGTAGCGCCGGTCCGCCGGGTCAGCCAACTCGCGCAGGCAGTCATCGCAAGGTGCCAGGTCCGGCGGTAACCCGCGCATCGCCGCCCCGGCGCCCACACTGTCCAGAATGGAAAAATCCTCCGCGCCGCAGTCCGGAGCTTCCACATTGGCTTCCATATTGGCCAGTAGCACGGGCTGTGCCGCGCCCGGTGCTTGCGCGATCAGCGCTTCGGCAAATTCCGCGAGCGCCACCTCGCTCCCGGCGGCCAGAATCTCGACAATCCCCGCCCCATTGCGTACCCAGCCGCGCAAACCCAGCTCCCGCGCCAGCCGGTACACAAACGGGCGAAACCCCACCCCCTGCACAACCCCGCCGATCTCAATCCGGCGTGCGGGCATTCAGGCGGCGCGCATTCCGGCCTGCCACCAGATATGGCAAGCGCCTTCGTCGGAGACCATGCACGGCCCAACCGGATGCTGCGGCGTGCAGGCGTTGCCATACAACCGGCATTGGTCCGGCCCCAGTTTGCCCAGCACCACAGACGCGCAATCGCACCCCGGCGGCATTTCTCCCGCCCGCTTGCGGGGTGCCGCCAGCACCGTATGCCGCGCGCGCGCATCATAACGCTGCCATTCACCGCGCAGTGTAAACCCGGAGTCCGGGATAATGCCGATGCCGCGCCAGTTCGCAGGCCCCACCTGCATCACTTCCGCGAGCCAGTGCTTTGCCCGCGCATTGCCTTGCGCGCTCACCAGCTCGGGGTAGCAATTATCCAAAAACGGCTTGCCCTCCAGCTTTTGCCGCAACACCGAGTACAGCGCCGCCAGCAGGCTTTCGGCCGAAAACCCGGCCACCGCCACCGGCAATCCGTAGCGCTCGGGGATAAACCGCCATTCCTCCGCGCCCATAATCGTCGCCACATGTCCCGGCGCGATCAGCGCATCCAGCGAGGCGTCCTTATCGCGCAACAGCATATCCACCGCCGGCCAGGTCAGCCTTGCTGCCAGCAGCACGGAAAGATTATCCGGCACCCCTTCCGCCAGCATCGCTGCCACCGGGGCGGTCGTGGTCTCAAACCCCGCCGCGAAAAACACCACTGGCCGTGCGGGATTTTCCCGCGCCATCGCCACCGCCTCTTGCGGCGAGCTGATCGGCCGTACATCGCCCCCCGCGGCGCGCGCGGCGGCCAGCGAATTCACATCGCCCTTCGCGGCATTGATCGGCACCCGCAGCATGTCGCCAAACGCCACCAGCGTGACCGTTCCCGAGAGCGCCAGCGCGATCGCATCGGCCAGATCCTCCTCCGGACAAACGCACACCGGGCAGCCCGGCCCTGGAATAATTTTCACGTTCGCCGGCATCACCGCGCGCAGGCCCAGATGCGTCAGGCTGCGCTCATGCCCGCCGCACACATTCATCACCGCAATCGGCTCGGTAATAGGCAGCGCCTGGATGCGGCCGAGCCAGACCCGCGCCGCTTCCAGATTTTCGCTCATTCGGGAACGGCCGCAAGCATTTCGTCGAACAGCTCCCAGCTGCTGCGCGCCTCTTCCTGGGTGATTTTGCGCAGGGCGTAGCCAACATGCACCATCACATAATCGCCCACCGCCACTTCGCTATCCTCGATCATGAACAGGCTCACGGTGCGCTGCACGCCGCGCGCCTCGCATTCGGCATTAAACCGGTCGATCGCCATAATCTGCATCGGGATACCAAGACACATGGCCGCACGCCCCCATTTTCTTGATCAGGCTTTACCGGCTTAGGCGTACGCCAACCTTGATCTGCGTCAAGTAATACCAGCAACGGCTGCGCGTTGCAGGATCGCGCGCGGGTCCACCGATTCCGGCAGCGTGCCGAATGCCATCCCCGCCGCGCCGCCCAGGCGGGACTCACAAAACGCGGCGGCGACGGCCGGCGGGGCGTAACGCAGCAGCAGGCTGGCAGCCAGGCCCAGTGCGAGATGTTCCACCAACCGCCTGGCATTGCGCTCCAACGGCTCCGGCGGCGTGGTTTGCAGCCACGCATCCATGGCCGGATGCCCCCCGGCAGCCAGCGCGATTTCCGCGCGCAACAGCGCCGCCGCTTCCGGCACGCGGGCCAGGGCGCGCAGCACGTCCAGGCAGATGACATTGCCCGAGCCTTCCCACAGCCCGTTCACCGGCGCGTCGCGGTACAGCCGCGCCAGCACATGCTCCTCGATATAGCCGTTGCCGCCATGGCACTCCATGGCTTCCGCCACCACCACGGGGGCGCGCTTGCAGACAAAATATTTTGCCAGCGGCGCCAGCACGCGGTTGAGCACGCGCTCGCTCGCATCGCGCGGGGCGGCATCCAGCGCGGCGGCGGCGCGCATGGCCAGCCACATCGCCGCCTCGGATTCCAACGCGAGGTCGGCAAGCACATTGGCCATCAGCGGCTGGTTGATGAGCCGGTGCCCGAAGGCCAGACGATGCGCCGCATGATGGATCGCCTGGGTCACCGCCTGGCGCATCAGCGCCGCCGAGCCCAGCGCGCATTCGATGCGGGTGAGATGCGCCATTTCCAGAACAATGGCGATGCCGCGCCCCGGTTCACCCACCATCACCGCCTCCAGCCCGCGGAACTCGACCTCCGCCGAGGCGTTGGAACGGTTGCCGCATTTGTCCTTCAAGCGTTGCAGGAGCAAAAAATTACGGCTGCCGTCGTCGCGCCAGCCTTGCGCCAGGAAGCAGCTGATACCGGCCTCGGTGCGTGCCAGGGTGAGGAAGAGGTCGCTGGTGGGGACTGAGAAAAACCATTTATGTCCGGTGAGGTTCCACATCCCGTTGCTGCCGCGCACGGCGGTGGTCTGCGTCTGCCGCAAATCCGAGCCGCCTTGTTTTTCCGTTAGCGCCATCGCCACGCCGAGCGCATTTTTCTCCGCCGGGGGCAGGGGGCGCGGGTCGTATTCCGGCGACAGGATTTTGTCGCGGTATTTCTCCAGCAAATCCGGCTGGTGTTGCAGCGCCGCGATGGCGGCGAACGTCATCACCGCCGGGCAGCCCACGCCCGGCTCACCTTGCGCCCATAAATACGACAGCCCGGCCCTGGCGACATGCGCGCCGGGCCTGTCCTCCGTCCAGCCTAGGGCATGCACGCCGTCGTTACGGATCAGGCCCATCAGCTCATGCCAGGCGGCGGCGAAATCCACCATGTCGATACGGTTGCCAAAACGGTCGTGCGTGCGCAGTTCCGGCACGGTGCGGTTGGCGGCGCGGGCTAGCCCCTGCAAATGCATCGAGCCGACGCGCGCGCCACATGCCAGCAGATGGCCTTCCGCCCAGCCAGCGCCGAACACCTGCAGGGCAGCCTGCAACGCGGCATCGCTGGTGTAGGCGTTGAAGCCGCCCAGCTCGCCGGGCTGGTTGGTCACGTCATGCGTTGCATATCCAGACATTTTTTCCTCCGCTCTAAAGGAGATAGGGTGCGGCGGCGGCTTTTACGAACGCTGAGCGTGCAAAAATTTCACCAGCCCGGCGGTGGAGGCATCCTGCCCGCTGGTATCCGCCTGCCCGGCCACGGCGGGTGGCCGGGTCAAACTTCTTCCATGCGCACGCCGGGGTGGAAATACGCGTACACGGCCCGCGCGGTGGCGCGGTTGATGCCGGTGACGGATTCCAGATCCTTCAACCCCGCGCCCTTCACATCCCGCGCCGAACCAAAATGCATCAGCAGCGCCTTTTTGCGCGAAGCTCCCACACCGGGCACGTCGTCCAGCTCCGAGGTGGTGATTTTTTTGCTGCGCGCGTTGCGGTGCGTGGTGATGGCGAAGCGGTGCGCCTCGTCGCGCAGGCGTTGCAAAAAATACAGCACCGGGTCGCGCGGCGGCAACTGGAAGGGCTCGCGCCCGGCGATAAAAAACCATTCGCGCCCGGCGTCGCGGTCCGGCCCCTTGGCGATGCCGACCAGGGGAATATCACTAAGCCCCAATTCCTCCATAATCGCGGTGGCGGCGGAAAGCTGGCCCGCGCCGCCGTCGATCAGCACCAAATCCGGCCAGTTGGCATCGTCGCGCTCGGGGTTTTCTGCCAGGGCACGGCCAAAACGCCGGCGCATCACTTCGCGCATCATGCCGAAATCATCGCCAGGGGTAATCGCACTTTTAATGGCAAACTTGCGGTAGGCGGATTTGTTGAAACCCTCCGGCCCGGCGACAACCATCACGCCATAGGCCGAGGTACCCATGATGTGCGAGTTGTCATAGGTCTCGATACGCTCGGGCGTTTCCGGCAGGCCGAACAGCTCCGCCACGGCGGCGAGCAGCTTGCCCTGGCCGGCGGTCTCGGCGAGCTTGCGCTCCAGCGCCTCGCGCGCGTTGGTCTGTGCGTGCTGCACCACCTCGTGCTTTTCGCCCCGCTGCGGCACCAGCAGGGTGATTTTCCGGCCGGCTTTCAGGGACAGCGCTTCGGCCAGCAACTCATGTTCCTCCGGCTCATGGCTGAGCAGGATCAGCGCCGGGGCCGGCTTGTCGTCATAAAATTGCGCGATGAAGGCGGTGAGCACGGCGCCCGGCTCGGCATCCTTGGCCTGGGCGGGGAAAAAGCTGCGGTTGCCGTTGTTGCGCCCGCCACGGATGAAGAACACCTGGATGCAGCTTTGGCCGGCCTCCTGGTGCAAGGCGATCACATCGGCGTCGGTCAGGCTGGCGGGGTTGATGACATCGTTGCCCTGGATATGCGCGAGACCCCGGATACGGTCGCGGATGGTGGCGGCGCGCTCGAACTCCAGGTGGCTGGCGGCCTCCTCCATGGCCGCGCCGAGGTCCTTCTGCACCGCGCCGGATTTTCCCGAGAGGAACGACTTCGCCTGGTCCACCAGCGTTTTGTATTCCGCCTCCGACACGCGGCCGACGCATGGTGCGCAGCAGCGTTTGATCTGGAACAGCAGGCAGGGCCGGGTGCGGTTGGCAAACACGGTGTCCGCGCAGGTGCGGAGCAGAAAAACCCGCTGCAACGCCTGCACGGTCTGGTTGACCGACCACACAGAGGCGAACGGCCCCCAATAGCTGCCCCGGCGGACCTGCGCGCCGCGATGCTTGGCGATCTGCGGGAAGGGGTGGTCCTCGGTCAGCATCAGCCAGGGGTAGGATTTGTCGTCGCGGAGTAAAATATTGTAGCGCGGCTGCAAGCGCTTGATGAGGTTGGCCTCCAGCAGCAGGGCTTCGGCCTCGGTATGGGTGGTGAGGATCTCCATGGCGGCGGTGGCGGCGACCATGCGGCGCAGGCGCTCGGGCAGACGGGAGATTTGTGTATAGGACACAACGCGCTTTTTCAGGTTGCGCGCCTTGCCCACATAAAGCGCGTCGCCTTTGGCATCCAGCATACGATACACGCCAGGATTGCCCGGCATGGTTTCCAGCGCCGTCTCAATAATTCCGACGCCTGTGGGAATTTCGAACTTATCCCCGTCTGACATGATAACCTTGTGGATAACTCTGTGGAAACTGTGTAACCGCCAAGGTGGCTGCGGGGGAATGGTCAAACCCCTGCGGAGTCCCACATTGCCAGTTATCCATAATTAACATCATGATTTTATTGAAAAAATTCGTCATTTGATGTCATTGCGGTGCCATAGTTCCGGGCCGGAACCCCTTGACTCAACGTGAATCCTTAGGGGTGGACAACTAACGGCTCCGGCGCTCGACTTCGACGCCCGCGGATGCCGCATCCGCGAAAACGTCGAGTTTTTCCACACGCACGCGGGCAACGCGAATGCGGGCATCGCTCAGGCAGGCCTCGCACAGCCGTTCGGCCAGCGTTTCCACCAGCTGCACATGGCCGGCGGCGGCCATGGCGCGCACGTTGTTCACAATGCTCTCGTAATCCACGACGCGGCTGAGGTCGTCCTGCCCCACGGCGGCGCGCGAGATCGGGGCGGCGCCCTCGTCGGTTACCGCGAGGTCGATATTGATGCGCACGCGCTGTTTGGCGGCATGCTCATGCGGGTACACGCCGATCGAGGCGCTGAGCACCAGATCGCGGATGAACATGTGGCGCGTGGCGCGCGATGCGTCGGCGTAGCGGGGCTGGTCCATGGGGTAAGGTTTTGCGCCGCCGGCGCCGTCATGGCAATCTCCGTGGCATGGAAGAGGAGGCGAAGTTGCGTGTTTTATTGCGGGCGTTTCTGGCCTGTGGCTTGGTTGCCATACCGGCGGCCCCGCTGCTGGACGCTGTAGCGGCTCCGCCGCTTGGTATTACGGTGAGCAAAGCGTGGATGCGCTACCTGCTGCCCAACATCCCGGCCGGCGGCTACATGGTGCTGCAAAACAGCGGTACCGGGGATGCGGTACTGACGGGCGCTGCCTCCACGGCGTGCGGCATGCTGATGCTGCACCAGAGCCAGGACACCAGCGGCATGGCGATGATGATGGACACACCCGCCGTGACCGTGCCCGCGCATGGCAGCGTGGAATTTGCCCCCGGCGGCTACCATTTAATGTGCATGCAGCCGGTGATGAAAATTGGGACCACAGCGGCGGTGACGTTGAACTTCCAGGACGGCTCCAGCCTCGCGGTGACCATGCCGGTGTACGGCCCGGCGGGTCCACCGTGATCCGGCTGGCTTTTTTGCTGGCATTTGCCCCGGTGGTGGCCCCGGTGTTGGCGCTGGCCGCCACGCCGGACGGTAAGGACATCGCCCTGCACGGCAACGCCAATGGCGCGCTGCCATGCGCCGCCTGCCATGGCGTGGACGGCGCGGGCAAGCCTTCAACCGGCGCCCCGGCGCTGGCGGGGCTGCCCGCCGGGACAATTGCGGCGGCGCTGGCCGGTTTCGCCAAGGGCCAGGGCGGTTCGCCGCTGATGCAGTCCATCGCCCAAGCGCTCAGCCCGGCGGAAACCCAGGCCGTTGCCGCCTATTTTGCCGGTCTGCCCAAACCCTGAGGGTTATTTGCGGCGCGGAAAGCCCTCGACGAAAATCAGGCTGCCGGTGGCGGCGGGCCAGCGGAAGTTTTTGATGGCCTCCTGGTATTCCGGGGAGTGATACCAGCGCTCGGCCTCGGCACGGTCGCGGAACTCCAGAAGGGCGAAGCGTCCATAGGGCCATTCGCCCTCGATAACGGCGGGGGCGTTGTCGGCGGCCAAAGCGCGGCCGTCATAGCCGGGGAATAGCTCCATAAAGGCGGCGATGTATTTGTTGTAGAGCTCCCAGTCATGAACATTCAGCTGTCCGACAACGTAGCAGGGCATGGCGTTTCCTTATGTTTTTTTGATTGCCAACAGAGTTCGCGGTGGAAAGTTTCAGGCGGCCTGGGCCACCAGCTTCAGGCCCAGGGCGCGGGCCACGCCGAGCAGGGTGGTCAGGCGCGGGTCGCCCTCTTCACTGAGGGATTTATACAACGCTTCGCGGGTGACGCCGGCCTCGCGCGCCACTTCGGTCATGCCGCGCGCGCGGGCGATGACGCCCAGGGCGTTGGCGATATAGGCGGCTTCGCCTGACGCAAAGGCGTCGTTGAGCAGTTCCGTCTGGGATTGCGCGGAAGTGAGGTATTTGGCAGCATCGAACGGTTTTGTCTTCGTCATCGGTCTCTCCGATTTCAGCCCGGTCAGTTCCAGGCCCAATCTAATTCTCCAGTGTGGTCTTCAGCGCTTTTGCACGCTGAATGTCTCGTTCCTGTGTCTTCTTGTCCCCGCCGCAGAGCAGGAGGATCAGAATTTTCCCGCGCTGGACGAAGTACACCCGGTAGCCGGGACCCTGGTCGATCCGCAGTTCGGAAATACCCTCCCCGACCGGCTTCACGTCGCCCATCAGCCCGGATTGCAGGCGCACCAGTCTTTGCGCGATCCGCTCCACCGCCCTGCGATCCGCCAAACCGTCGAGCCAGGTGCTGAAGGCATCGGTCTGGCGGAGCTCCAACATATGTAATTTATAGATTACAGACGTTGCCGCGTCAAGCTTTTAGCGAGGCCATGTCAATCGAGAACCGGTACTTTACGTCGCTTTTCAGCATGCGCTCGTAGGCTTCGTTGATTTTCTGGATGGGGATGATTTCCACGTCGGCGGTGATGTTTTTGGCGGCGCAGAAATCCAGCATTTCCTGGGTTTCGGCAATGCCGCCGATGGCGGAGCCGGAAAAATTCAGGCGTTTCATGATGAGCGGGAACACCGCAATGGGCAGCGGGTGCTCGGGCGCGCCTACCTGGACCATGGTGGCGTCGCGTTTGAGCAGCATGAAATAGGGCGAGAGGTCGTGGCTGGCGGAGACAGTGTCGATGATGAGGTCAAAACTGCCGCCATGGGGTTTCATCTGCTCCGGGTCCTTGGAGATGATCACCTCATCGGCGCCGAGGCGCTTGCCGTCCGTCACCTTGCCGGGGGAGGTGGTGAATAGGACCGTGTGCGCGCCCAAAGCGTGGGCAAGTTTCACCCCCATGTGGCCGAGGCCGCCCAGGCCGATGATGCCGACTTTTTTGCCCGGCCCCGCGCCCCAGTGTTTTAGCGGGGAATACAAGGTGATGCCGGCGCACAGCAGCGGCGCCGCGGCGGCGAGTTCCAGGCCTTCGGGCATGCGCAACACGAAGGATTGGTCCACCACGATGCTGCTGGAATAGCCGCCAAAAGTGGGGCCGCCGATGACCGGTTCCGTGCTGCCGTAGGTGCCGGTGGCGCCCTTCTCGCAATATTGCTCCAGCCCTTCGGCGCAGGCGGAGCAGGTACGGCAGGAGTCCACCAGGCAGCCCACGCCGACATGGTCGCCCACCTTATACTTGCTCACATCGGCGCCAACGCTGGTCACGCGGCCGACGATCTCGTGCCCCGGCACGGCGGGGTACACGGTGTAGTGCCATTCATTGCGGGCAAAATGCAGGTCCGAGTGACAGACGCCGCAGTAGAGGATTTCGATCTGCACGTCCTGGGCACCCACGTCCCGGCGGTTGAAGGTGAACGGGGAGAGCGGGGTGGTGGGACTGGTGGTGGCAAAGCCAGTGCATACGAGCATCGTTCACGTCTCCTGATTATGGTCCCCATAGTTATGGTGGCAGCCGCCCACCTGCAATACGTGTGTTTCGGCGTGCGGCAGTTGGCAGGGCGCTCCCAAAAGAATAAGGGAACGCGGGAATTGTATTGCGAAGGAGCGAACTTATGCCGGATGTGAACGTGGCGGCTGATTATAAGGTCAAGGACATCTCCCTGGCGGCCTGGGGCCGTAAGGAGATCGAGATGGCCCAGGACGAAATGCCCGGGCTGATGGCGCTGCGCGCCGAGTTCGGCAAGGAGCAGATCCTGAAAGGTGCGCGCATCGTCGGCTGCCTGCACATGACCATCCAGACCGCCGTGCTGATCGAGACCCTCACCGCTTTGGGTGCCTCGGTCCGTTGGTCCTCGTGCAATATTTTCTCGACCCAGGACCAGGCCGCCGCCGCGATTGCCGCCACCGGCGTGCCGGTGTTCGCCTGGAAGGGCATGAGTGAGGAAGAATTCTGGTGGTGCATTGAGCAGACCGTGAAGGGCCCTGACGGCTGGGTGCCGAACATGATCCTGGACGACGGCGGCGACGTGACCAAGCTGATGCACGACAAATACCCGGACATGCTGAACCATGTGAAGGGCATCTCCGAGGAGACCACCACCGGCGTGCACCGCCTGTGGGAAATGGCCCGCGCGGGCGAGCTGCTGGTGCCGGCGATCAATGTGAATGATTCCGTGACCAAGTCGAAGTTCGACAATTTGTACGGCTGCCGCGAGAGTCTGGTGGACGGCATCCGCCGTGGCACGGACGTGATGATGTCCGGCAAGGTCGCCGTGGTTGCCGGGTTTGGCGACGTGGGCAAGGGCTCCTCTGCCTCCTTGCGCAACGCCGGTTGCCGCGTGCTGGTGACCGAGATCGACCCGATCTGCGCGCTGCAGGCGGCGATGGAAGGCTATGAGGTCGTGACCATGGATGAAGCGGCCCCGCGCGGCGACATCTTCGTGACCGCGACCGGCAATGTGGATGTGATCACCATCGACCACATGCGCGCCATGAAGCACCGCGCCATTGTCTGCAACATCGGGCATTTCGACAGCGAAATTCAGATCGAGGCGCTGCGGAACCTGAAGTGGGACAATGTGAAGCCGCAGGTGGACGAAATCGAGTTCCCCGACGGCAAGCGCCTGATCGTGCTTTCCGAAGGCCGTCTGGTGAACCTTGGCAACGCCACGGGCCACCCGAGCTTCGTGATGTCCGCCAGCTTCACCAACCAGGTGCTGGCGCAGATTGAACTGTGGACCGCGCCGGCTGGCAAGTACGAGAACAAAGTGTATGTGCTGCCGCGCCATCTCGACGAGAAAGTCGCGGCGCTGCATCTGGCGAAAGTCGGCGCCAAGCTGACGACGCTTACCACCAAGCAGGCCGATTATCTCGGCCTGTCGCAGCAGGGGCCGTTCAAGCACGAGCTGTACCGCTACTAATGGTTTACGCCGGCAACATCCTGGTGGCTTTGGGCCTTGCGGCGCTGGTCGGCGGGATGTTGTTTTTCGGCGCCGTGATGGCGCCGCTGGTGTTCACCAAACTACCGGCGGACGTGGCGGGGAATTTCATCCGCGCCGCTTTTCCGTTTTATTATGCGTATATCATCGCCACCGCGGCAGTTGCCGCCGGTGGTTTTTTGTTGCGTGCGCAGTTTGGCGCGGCCAGCGCCTTGTTTGTGGTGATGGCGGTGACCGTGTGGCTGCTGTTTGGCTGGATGCCGCATCTGGAAGCGATGCGCGTGGCGGGGGACACCGCCGGATTTGCGCGCGGGCATCGGTTTTCCGTGTGGGTGAACGGCGGGCAGTTGCTTACCGCGATTGTGCTGCTAGTTCGCACAGCGATTTAGGAGTTTTACCAGCCAAGTTGTTGCTGGTTCCTCCGTGAAACATTTTTGGTTTTGCAAATAGGCATGCACCTGTGCCAGCGCGGCGCGGCTGGCGCTGTCGGCGGGGATGGTGACCAGCACGATGTTTGGCACGTGCGCGAGGTCCGGCATCTGGCCGGGGCGCAGTAGTTCCACCCGCGCGGAATCCGGCAATTTGCTGATGAACGGGCCGGGCACGCCGACGCCATCGTTACCAAAAGGCAGCAGAATGAGCGTGCCGGGCAAAGCGGCGGCCTGCTGTGCCTCAATGCCTTGCGGCTGCATGGTGGCGGGGGCAAAGCCGAGGCCGATGATGGCGCAAAACTCCACGGTGAGCATAACCGCCAGCAGTGGGCGCGGCAGCGCGGCGGCGAACAGCAGGGCGAGATACGGCATGGAAAACGCGAGGTAGCGGATTTCGATGGGCGTGTTGTTGAACACAAAACCGAGTGCCAGCAGGCCGAGCGGTGGTGCTGCGGCGGCCAGTACCAGCGGCAGGGCGTGTTTTGGCGGCTTGCGGAAGATGCAGAATATGGCTGCGAGGAACAAAACCCCCAGCGCCGCCGCCACTTCCGGGCCAAAGTGTGAGGCATAAAGCGGCAGGCCGCCGAACTGCGCGGCGCCAAAATCCTTGGCCAGAAGTTTGAGCGCTTGCAGGGGCACAAACGCGGTGAACTGCCCGGTGCGCGTGCCACGTTGGGCGATAAAAAACCAGGTGTCAGCGATGAGGAACGGCACCAGTCCCAAGGCGGTGGGAAGAAAATACCGCCAGCGCCGCCGTGCCAGACAGAGCCAGGCCAGCACCGCTCCGGCGATGAACACGGCGAGGTAATTGGCGAACGCCGCCGCCCCCAGCGCCAGCCCGCCGGCCAGAGCAAGACGGCGCATCCGCTTTTGCACCGCAAAAAATACCAAGGCAAAGCCCAAAAGATTCAAAAACTGCGCCAGCGCGAACCCGCGCGCCACCACGCCGGTGAAGGCAAATCCGTAGTTCAGCAGTGTGAGGCTCAGCGCGGGGAGCACGGCAATTTCCGCCGCGTCCGCGAACCAGGCGATGACCGCCAGCGCGCCTAATGCAAACGCCACCGAGAGCAGCCGCGCGGCAAACCAGGACGGCCCGCAGACCCCGCGCCAGATTTCCAGCGCCCAGAAATATAGCGGCGGATGCACATCGCCCACACGCAAATCATGCGCGATTTGCCCGAAGCCGGCATGGCCCGCGAACAGGTGGCGCACGGAACCGGCGGTGAACACGCCAGCAGGCCATGGCGGACGGGCATCCCCGGCGGTTAGGAAGATGGAATAGGCTTCGTCGTACTCAGGCGCGCGGTGCCAGGCGATGAAGCCGAGCAGCACGGCGGCAAGCAGCAGGAATCCGGTCAGCTTCATGCAACCAAAGGTAGATTAACCTTTTAGAATGTGCAATCTGCCGGTTTAGTCTGCAAACTGGATTGCAACTTCCGGGTCGAGATTTTTCGCGGCGGCCATGTCAGTTTGAGCGCCGGGTGCGCCCTGGGCTTGTTCGGCCAGTCCACGCCCGTACAACGCCGTGGCGTCCTTGGGGTTAATCGTTAAAACGGTGCTGTACTCCTTCAGGGCGGCGTTATACTCATGCCGTTTGAGGTCAAGAAAGCCACGAAAAGCACCGAACAGAATATCGCGGTGGAGGTCCGACTTTCCCGTATTCAACCGCGCCGCCTCGTCACAATCGGCAGTAGCACCGGCCAGATCGCCAAAATGGGCGCGCCCCAGGCACAAAGCGCCGAGGCTGACCGGGTCTGTTGGTGCGAGCGATTCAGCTTTGGCCAGATCGGACAGGCCTTGAGACCGCTGTCCCGCCTCTTTGTATGCCGAGGCGCGTAAAACATAGGCCACGGCGTTATTGGGTTGGAGCGAGAGGCCCTTGGTGTAGTCCGCAATGGCCGGTTGAAAATTACCCATGGCATGAAAAACTTCGCCGCGCCGGAAATAGCCATGGGCATCGGCGGGCTGAAGCGTGACAAATTCGGTGAGGTCGGGCAGGGCGGCCGTGAAATGATACTCTGCCGCGTAAGCATAACCACGGGCTTCGTAGGCGGCTGCATATTGCGGATCGAGCTTTATGGCACTTGTCGCGTCGGCGATTGCCGCGTCGTAGTGCAGCGTCTGAAGATCGATAGAGTCACGCAGAACATAGGCACCTGCGTTGTTTGGCCGCAGCGCGGTGGCTTTGCTGACATCAGCCAGCGCCAGATCATAATTGCCGGAAAGCGCATAGGCCCTGCCGCGCCATCCATAGTTCAGCGCATCGTCAGGATTGAGCTGGATCGCCCTGGTGGCGTCAGCAATGGCCTTGTCATAGCTGCGCAGGCCAACCTCGGCGGCGGCGCGAAGCCGGTAGGCTTTGGCATCACCAGGCTTAAGCGAGATCGCCGTGGTGGCATCAGCCAGGGCCGGGGCATACGCGCCCATATCGTCGTAGGCGGTGCCGCGCCTTCGGTAGTTTTGCTCGTTTTTAGGATTGATCGCGATCGCCTGCGTCGCATCGGCAATTGTTTGCGGATATAGTTTTTTGCTCAAATCCGCCCAGCTGCGCCAGACATAGGCATTGTAGATGGTGGCTTTATCCGCCGCCGGGGATTTGAGGATGGTTGTGCAGGCGGCGATGCTGGCATCCGGGTCATTGCCTTCGCAGGCGCAAATGAGCGTGGTGGTGATTTGTGCAGTCGCAGGCAGCGCTGGAGACACCAGAACCAGCCCAAGCCCAAAACCGCGCAAAATTTGCCGCATCACTCGTCCTTTAATGCCCGGCCCATCAAGGCGGCCATAGTCTGGGGGATATTCATTTCACCTGCAAGCAGCTTCGCCACGGCTTGCGAAATCGGCATCTCCACCCCGGCGGCGGCGGCGCGGGCGAGTAAAGCAGGCGCCGTCGTCACACCCTCGGTCACGGCCGAGCGCTTGGCCAGAATGTCCTCCAGGCGCTCGCCTTTGCCCATGGCGAAACCCAGCGAGAAATTGCGGCTGCCCGGCCCGGTGCAGGTGAGCAGCAGATCGCCGAGGCCGGAAAGGCCGGAGATGGTTTCCGCCTTGCCGCCCAATGCGGCCGCGAGGCGGGCGATTTCGACGATGCCGCGGGTGATCAGTGCCGCGCGGGCGTTCTCGCCCAGCCCCGCGCCCATCACCACGCCCGCCGCGATGGCGATGACGTTTTTCGCCGCCCCCCCAAGTGCCGCCCCCAGCGCATCGGGGCTGCCGTAGAGGCGTAGCGTTTCGGTTTTCAGCGCCGCGATCAGCGCCGTGCGCAAGGCGGCATCGGCGGTGGCGAGCACGGCTGCGGCGGGCAGCCCGGCGGCGATTTCATGCGCGAAATTCGGCCCGGTGAGCACGGCGGCGGGGCGGTTGTCCACGATTTCCGGCGGCAGCAGCATGGTGCCCGTCTCCAGCCCCTTGCAGCATAGTACCACCGGCGCGCTGCCGGGCAGGCGGGGCAGGGTGGCGCGCAGTTGCTGCATTGGCACGGTGAGGAGAAAAATATCCGCCGCCGGGATTTGCGCGGTAACGACCAGGTTTTCCGGCAGGATGGCGCTGGGCAGGCGGTGATTGTAGCGGGTGACTCGTATGATGTCCGCGCGTTCGGCGTCCCGCGCGCAAAGCGTTACATTTTTACCGGCGCGGGCGAACAGCACCGCAAGGGCCGTGCCCCAGGCGCCGGCGCCGATTATCGCAATTTGTTCACTCATCGCACACTCTTTCAATTCCACCCGCGCATCCCGGTTCGCCGAGGATGCTTTGGAACGCATGTAATACCGGCAGCGCCGCTTGCGCAAAGCCGTAGGGCGGGTTGATGACCAGCAGGCCGCAGCCGTTCAGCCGCGCCGGGTCCAGCGCCGGGCGGCGCAGAAATTCGGCGGCGATGACGTCGCGTACATTCGCCAGTTGCAGGGTCTCGAAAAATGCCCGTACCGGGGCGCGGTGTTTGATCGGGTACCACACCACGTACACGCCGGTGCGGAATTTCTCGTAGGCGGCGAGCAGGTTTTTCGCGAGGGTGGCAAATTCATCGGTGCGCTCGAATGGCGGGTCTATGAGAATCAGCCCGCGTTTTTCCGGCGGCGGGAGGAACGCGCGCAGGGCCTCGTAGCCGTCGCGCTCATGCACCGAAACGCCGGGCACGTTGCGGAAGTTGCGCCGCAATATGGCCGCGTCCTCGGGGTGCAGTTCGCAGGCCACCAGCCGGTCCTGCGGGCGCAGCAGCGCGGCGGCGATGGCGGGGGAGCCGGGGTAGAGGCCAAGTTGTTCGATCAGCGCGGTGTATTCCGCCAGTGCCGGGTCGCGCGCGGCCAGCACCTTGCCGATGCCATCGCGCCACTCGCCGGTTTTCTCGGCGGGGCCGCTGGTAAGGTCGTAGCGGCCGATGCCGGCGTGGGTGTCGAGCACCAGCAGCGGTGTGTCCTTGCGCTGCATGGCGCGGAGCAGCTGGATGAACAAAGCGTGTTTGACGCAGTCGGCGAAATTGCCGGCGTGGAAGGCGTGGCGGTAGTTCATAGGCTTTCCAATGGCCAGCGGGGTTTGCAGGGGGCGGTGAGCGGGTCGGTCAGCCCGGCGTTCAGGCGTTCAATCCCGGCCCAGGCGACCATCACCGCGTTATCCGTGCACAGGCGCAGCGGCGGGGCGATCAGGGTCTTGCCTCGCGCGGCGCAAACCGCGTCCAGCCTGGTGCGGATGGCGGTGTTGGAGGCCACGCCGCCAGCGATGATCACCGCCGAGGCATCCGGGCGGGCCAGAAACGCGTTCTCCAGCCGGTCGGCCAGAATATCCGTCACGGCGGCCTGGAAGCTGGCGGCAACATCGGCGGCAAGCTGGCGCGGCAAAGCTCCCACACCTTGCGCCGCGACCAACTGCGCCACTGCGGTTTTCAGGCCGGAGAAGGAGAAGTCACACCCCGCGCGGTGCAGCAGCGGGCGGGGCAGGGGATAAGCGGTGGCATTGCCCTCGCGCGCCAAAGCCTCCAGCGAGGGGCCGCCAGGATACGGCAACCCGAGCAGTTTTGCGGTCTTGTCGAACGCCTCACCCACCGCATCATCCAGCGTGGAGCCGAGTTTGTGGTAGCGCCCCACGCCCTCAACCACCACGCACTGGCTATGCCCGCCCGAGAGCAGCAGCAGCAAATATGGGAACTCCGGCTGCGCCCCGCTCAACCCCGGCAACCGGGCGGTCAGCGCATGGGCCTCCAAATGGTTGATGGCGAGGTAGGGTTTGCCCGAGGCAATGGCGGCACCCTTGGCAAAGCCGGTGCCCACCAGCAGCCCCCCGATAAGCCCCGGCCCGGCGGTGGCGGCAATCGCGCCGAGGTCCGCATAGCCAAGCCCGGCTTGGCGCAGCGCCTCCGCCACCAGTTGCGGCAGGGCGGCCAGATGCGCCCGCGCGGCAATTTCCGGCACCACCCCGCCCCACGGCGCGTGGTCGGCGATCTGGCTCAACACCAGTTCGGACAAAATCCGCCCATCCGGCGCCAGCACCGCGGCGGCGGTTTCGTCGCAGGAGCTCTCTATGCCCAGTACAGGTTTAGTCAGGTCCATACTTTTCTTTCCATGCGCCACGCTCTAGACCACGCTCGTGAAAACCGTAACACCCCCCGTTAAACCGCACCGCCGGGATTTGCCGCTCAGAGCCGGCACTCGTGGCTCCCCGCTTGCCCGCGCCCAGACCGCGACGTTCCTGGCACTGCTGCGCCAGTTCTGCCCGGTGCTGCGCGGCATGGATGTGTTCGAGGAGCATATCATCGTCACCACGGGGGACGCGGTGCAGAATCGCCCGCTCGCGGAAATCGGCGGCAAAGGGCTGTTCGCCAAGGAAATCCATGAGTCGCTGCTGGAAGGGCGGATCGATTTTGCGGTCCATAGCCTGAAAGACCTGGAGACGACGCTGCCGGACGGCATCACCCTGGCCTGCACCTTGAAGCGTGAGGACGCGCGCGATGTGCTGATCCTCCCCCCCGGCCACACCCCGGCGGACGCGGCCAACCCCTACGCGGCGCTGCCGCACGGCGCGAAAATCGGTTCCGCCTCGGTCCGGCGGCAGGCGCAGCTCAAGCACGCCCGGCCGGACCTGGAGTTTACACTGCTGCGCGGCAACGTCGGCACGCGGCTGGGTAAGGTCGAATCCGGAGAACTGGACGCCACTTTGCTCGCCTACGCCGGGCTGCGCCGCCTGGGCCTCGCGGACAAAGCCAGCGTGCTCATCAGCCCGGACATCATGGTGCCCTCCGCCTGCCAGGGCATTGTTGGCATTACCGTGCGCTCCGTGGATACCGAGTTGCTGGCCTTGCTTTCCGGCATCGAGGACCCGGAGGCGAAAGCCGTGGCCACCGCCGAGCGGGCGTTGCTCGGCGCGCTGGACGGCTCCTGCCGCACTCCCATCGGCGGCTATGCGCGGATGCTGGATGACGGCACGCTGCACATCACCGGGCTGGTGGCACGCGCGGACGGCACGTTTTTGCTCAAGCGCAGCGCCACGGGCGCGGTAGCGGACGCCGAGCGGATCGGCCGCGAACTGGGGCTGTCGTTAAAGGCGGATAGCCCGTCCGACATCTTCCTGCCGTGAAAATCCTGGTCACCAGGCCGGAGCCGGGCGCGAGTGCCACGGCCGCGCGGCTGGTGGCCATGGGGCATGAGCCGGTGCTGGCACCCTGCCTCGCCATCACGCCGCTGCCCGCGCGGCTACCGGAAAATATTTCCGCGCTGATTATTACCAGCGGCCAGGCGGTGGTGGCCTTGCCGCATGCGCTGCACGCCACGCCGGTATTCTGCGTTGGCGATGCCACCGGGGGAAAGCTGCGCGCGGCGGGGTTTACGCGGGTGGAAAGTGCGAGCGGCGATGCCACGGATTTATACCGCCTGATCGCCGAACGCCGCTTGGCCGGCCTGCATGTCATGGCGGTGGGCGAGCGCCACGGGCTGGCGCTCGCCCGGCAATTGCGCGCGGCGGGGTTTGCCGTGCAGCGCCGCACCGTGTACGCCGCCCGGCCACTGCGCGCGCTGCCGGAGCCCGCCGCCACAGCGTTGGCGGGCGGGAAAATCGCGGCGGCGCTGTTTTATTCCGCCGAGTCGGCCCGCGCGTTTATCCGGCTCCACCCCGTGGGTACGGATAAAATTACCGCCTATGCGCTCAGCCCGGCGGTGGCGGCAGCACTTGGCGGCTTGCCCTGGCGCGCAATCCGTGTCGCATTAGCACCTACCGAGGCGGACCTGATGGCATTGTTTTCATGAGCGAGACCGAGACCAACACCGAGACAGCAACCAAGAGCAACGCGGCCAACCCCGTGGTGCCTGTACCGGCACACGTGCCCGTGCCGAAAAAACCGCGCGGCCCGTTGTGGCCGGTGTTTTTGCTGCTGGTGTTTGCCGTACTGGCGGGTGGCGAGTGGTATTTGTGGACGCTGCAGCAGGCGGTGGCCGGGCAGGGTACGGCGGTTGCCGTGTTGCAGGCGCAGGTGGCCGATTTGCAGGCGCAGGCCGCCCGCACGCAGCCCAGCGCCAACAGCGTTACTGTGCAGGCGGATCTGGCGATGAAATTCGCCAGCCTGAGCGCGCAGGTGGACGCCATGCAGACCCAACTGGCCGCCGACCACGGTACGCTCACCACGCTACAGGTGAACGCCACGGACCTTACCAAGCTCACCGCGCGCATTGCCGTGCTGAACCAGTTGGAAACCGCGCGCATGGCGCTGGACGCCGGGCTGCCGCTGGGCACCATCGCCAATGCTCCGCCCGCGCTGGCGCAGTTCGCCACTGTTGCGCCGCCAACCGAGGCCGCGCTGCGCCTGAGCTTCCCCGCTGCCGCCGGTGCCGCTGAATCGGCCAGTATCGCCGGGGATGCGCAGGGGAGCACGTGGTCGCGCGTGCTGCTGCGGCTGGAGAATTTCATTACCGTCCGCCAGGGCGCGCATGTGCTCATCGGCAGTCCGGCGTCCGGCGTGCTGAGTCAGGCCGGGACTTTGCTCAACGCGGGCGATCTGGCCGGGGCGGTGGCGCAGGTGGACACGCTCACCCCGGCCACGCGGCAGGCCATGGGCAACTGGCTGGCGCAGGCGAAAGCGCTGCTGGCGGCGCGGGTGGCGCTCATCGCGCTGGCCGGGCAGGCGTAAGCCATGCTGCGCGCGGTTAAATTCATCCTCATTGCCGCGGTTTTTCTGGTGCTGGCGTGGTGGATCGGCGGGCTGCCCGGCAACGTGACCGCGCAATCCGGCGGGTACACGGTGGAAACGTCGGTCCCCGCCGCGATTCTGGTGCTGTTTCTCATTGCGCTGCTGCTCACAGTACTACTGCGCGTGCTGGGCGGATTGCGCGCCGCGCCGGGGGGCTTAAGCGCCTGGCGCGGCGGCCGCCGCCAGAAACTGGGCGAGGTTGCCATCCAGCGCGGGCTGGTGGCACTGGCCGCTGGGGACGCCACCGGCGCCTGGGCCGAGGCCGGGCGGGCACACAAGCTACTGGGCGACACGCCGCTGGTGCTGCTGCTCACTGCCGAGGCCGCGCGGCTTTCCGGGAAAACCGAACAGGCGCAGGCGGCGTTCAAACAGCTCAGCCAGCAGGAGGAAATGGGCTTTCTCGGCCATCGCGGCCTGCTGCGGCACCAGTTGGAACAAGGCGACCACGCGGCCGCCCAGGCCCATGCGCAGGCGGCGGAAAGCGCCTACCCCGGCAGCGCCTGGGTGCGCGGCAAGCGGCTGGAACTGGCGCTGCGCCAGCAGGATTGGCGGGCGGCGCTGGGGCTGACGCGGGTGCCGGCCGAGGTCGCGGCCTTGGCCACGGCGGCGGCGCGCACCAGTACGGACAAGCACCAGGCGCTCGCCTACGCCAAACAGGCGGTGAAGGCCGATGGCACGCTGGCTCCGGCCGTCGTGGCGCTGGCGCAGGCATTAACCGATGCGGACAAACTCCGCGCCGCGAAAAAAACATTGGCCGCCGGTTGGGCCGCCGCGCCGAATCCGTTAATCGCGCAGGCTTACCTCGCGCCGCTGACCGCGCCGATTGAGCGTGCGCAGGCGGCGGGCGATCTCGCGGCGGAAAAACCCGGCGACGCCGAGTCTGAATTGGTACTGGCGCAGACCTCGCTGCAGGCGGCATTGCCGGCCGAGGCGCGCCGCCATGCCCAAGCCGCCATTGCCGCCGGGGCCACGGATGCCCGCGCGGCGGACGTGCTGGCCGCGCTGGAGGGCAATCCCCCCACCGGCGGCGCCAAGCCCGCGTGGGTATGCGCCGCCTGCCACACGCCCCAGGCCGATTGGGCGCCCATCTGCCCCGCCTGCCACAAGCCCGGCACGCTGGCATGGCACACAGGCGCCCCCGCCGCTTGAAGCTTTTGGCGGCGGTCCTGCTGCTGCTCGTGGCCGCACCCGCCCTTGCACAAACGCCGGGGGACTGCGGCACCATCATCATCCCGCCGGGGCTGGGCATTGGTCCGGGCGCGGATGTCACCTCGTTCAACCCGCTGTTCATCACCTCGGAATACAACGCCGAAGCATCTGGGTTGTTGTTCGAATCCCTGCTGTGGATCAACCGTTTTCATCAGATCGACTGGTCGCGCAGCATCGCCAGCAGCGTGACCACGCCCGATGCCGGCAAAACCTACAACGTGACGATGCGCCCCTGGCTGTGGTCCGACGGCGTGCCGGTCACGACGAAAGATGTCGTCTACACCTTCAACCTTATCAAAGCCTATGGCACCAGCTACGCCGGTTATGGCGCCGGGGGCATGCCCGGTATCATCGCCAGCCTCACCGCCAGTGACGCCACGCATTTTCGGGTGGTGCTCACGCATCCGGTCAATCCGGACTGGTTCATCCTGAACGGACTTTCGCAGTTGCAGCCTTTGCCAGCGCACGCATGGGAGAAATACAACACCGACCAGATTTGGCAGGGCCAGAGCAGCCCGGCGTTTTTCAGCGTGGTGGATGGGCCGCTGCTGCTAGGTGGCTTCACCGTCGGCGTGGACGCGCAGTTTGTGCCGAACCCGCGCTATGGCGGTACGCCGATGCATTTTCAGCGGTTCATCATGAAGTTCGAGAACGCCGAGGGCCAGGAATTGCAGGCGGTGGAATCCGGCGATCTCGACATGAGCAACCTGCCGTTCGATTTATACGACCAGGCGTCACATTTGCCGGGCGATTCCGTGGTGACGCTGCCGCCGACCTATTCCTGGCATGAGCTGATCCCCAACCTCGCCAACCCCGCCACCGCTTATTTCACCGACGTGCGGGTGCGCCAGGCGATGGCGGATGCGATTGACCAGCAACAGATCATCAACCTCGCCATGCACGGTCATGGTCTGGCCGATTACGGCCCGGTGCCGGTCTCGCCGGATACGTTCCTCTCCCCCGCGGCGAAAGCCGGGAAATTTCCCGTGGACTACGACCCCGGCAAGGCAAAAGCCCTGCTGGCGGCGGCGGGTTATATGCCGGGAACTGACGGCATCGCGCAGAAAAAAGGGAGCAAGATTTCCTTCACCCTGGAAATTCCCGCCGGCCAGCCGTTGCGGATCGAGATGGCGGAATCCATGCAGCAGGATCTGCGCGCTGTTGGCATTGAGATGAAAATCCGTCAGGTCGAGTTCAACAAAATGTTGAGCGAGATGGTGCATGAGCCCACGGCGTGGCAGGCGATTCTCGTCGCGGAAAATCTTTCGGCCTATCCGTCCGGCGAAGACCTGTTCATCACCGGCGGATATTTGAACAACAACGGCTATACCGACAAGAAAATGGACGCCCTGGTGGCGCAAAGCACCAACCAGCCTGGCATGGGCGGGCTGTACGCCTACCAGGATTACGCCAGCGCGCAGCAGCCGGTAATTTTTCTGCCCAACGAGCAATATTCGCTGCTGGTCCGCAACGGGCTGCATGGTGTGGCGGATTTCATCAACCCGCTGGGCGCCTGGGCGCCGGAGAAATTATACTGCACGGCGGGGGCAACACCATGATCCGCATGGTGGTCAGGCGGCTGGCCTCGTCGGGACTTTCCATTGTCATCCTGGTGACTTTGGTATTCTTCATGGCGCATCTCACGCCCGGCGGCCCCGCCTATTCCATTCTCGGCCTCAAGGCGACCGCCACCTCCGTGGCGCAGCTCAACGCGCGCCTCGGGTTGAACCAGCCATTGTTGCAACAATACGCGCTGTGGTGGTGGCATCTGGCGCATGGGCAGCTCGGCTATTCCTATTTGCTCAACCGCCCGGTCGGCGCGCTGCTGTGGCAGTATGAGGTCAACACGCTGGTATTCTACTCCGTTGCAATTTTAATCAGCACCGCGCTGTCGATTCTGCTAGGTCTGGCGCAGGGCGTGTATTTCGGGCGCTGGCCGGCCAAACTCATCGGCGCGTTTCAGCTTGCCTTCTACGCGCTCCCACCCTTCTTTGTCGCCGCCATGCTGGTGCTGTGGTTTTCCGTGCAGCACCGCTGGTTTCCGGCTAGCGGCATCGCCAATTTGCGCCTGGTGCATCCGGGCGTTGGCTCCTACGCGACGCATCTGGTGCTGCCCGTCATCACCGTCACGCTGCTCACCACCTCGGCACTCTCCCGCTATTTTGGTGAGGCAGTTCATGAGGAGCTTGGTAAGGACTACGTGCGCACGGCACGGGCAAAAGGTGTAGGTTTTACCAACATTCTTTTCACCCATGTGCTGCGCAACGCGCTGCGCCCTCTGGTCACCATGCTCGGCCTCTCGTTCCCGTACATCTTCACCGGCGGCGTCATCGTGGAGTCGGTGTTCAACTACCCCGGCCTCGGCTGGTTGATGTGGCGCTCGGCGCTGGCGCAGGATTACCCCATCCTCATTGCCATCGTGCTGGTCATCGGCCTGCTTACCGTGCTCGGCAATCTGCTCGCGGACCTCGTCAACGGCCTGCTCGATCCCAGGGCGAGTTATGAATAATCGCGGCACTCTGGTTGCGGGCCTCACCCTTGGCGCGCTCGTGCTTTTCATCGGCTTCGTCGCGCCGTTCCTTTTCAGCGCGGACCCCTACGCCATTCACCCCGCCTACGCGCTGCAACCCCCCAGCCTCGCCTTCCCGCTGGGCACCGACGAACTTGGCCGCAACGAGTTTCTGCTCCTGCTTTCCGGCGGTTTCGCAACGCTCGTGGTCGCCCTCCCGGCGGCGGTGCTGGCCTTCATCACGGGCGTTGCCTACGGCCTGCTCTCCGGCCTCGCCCCCGCCTGGGTGGACCGCATTCTCATGCGCCTGCTCGATGCCGTCCTCGCGCTGCCCAGCCTCATCGTGTTGCTATTCTTCGCCTCGCTGGTGGCGCTGAACAACATCAGCCTGATCCTGCTGCTCGGCTTCATTTCCTGGCCCAGCCTGGCGCGGCTGGTGCGTAACGAAACCCTCGCCCAGCGCGGGCGGGATTTCGTGCTGGCCGCCGAGCAATCTGGTGCCTCGCGGCTCTACGTCGCGCGCGTGCATCTGCTGCGCATCATGGCGCCGGTGCTGGTGGTCAACGGCACTTTCATGGTCGGTGATTCTATTTTTGCCTTGAGTGCGCTCAGCTTTTTGGGTCTCGGCGTGCAGCCGCCGCAGGTCAGCTGGGGCAGTCTGCTGGAATCCGCGCTGGACATCATAGCACTTAACCCGTGGTGGCTGATCCTGCCGCCGGGCCTGCTGGTGTTCGCCTCCCTGCTCGCCGCCTCGCTCACCGGCCAGGGGTTGCTGCGCCGCTGGGGTAATGCGCGATGACCCCGGTGCTGAAACTCGAAAACCTCTCCACCAGCCTTCCCCGCAACGGCAAAACCGTGCCGATCCTGGAATCCTTAAACCTCACCATCAACGCCGGGGAAATGCTCGCCTTGGTGGGGGAGAGCGGCTCGGGCAAAACCATCGCCGCGCTCTCCATCATGCGCCTGCTCCCGCCCGGCGCCACTTTAGCCGGCGGCATCTGGCTGGGCGGGCAAAACCTCGTGCAACTCACCGAACCCGCCCTGCGCCGCATCCGTGGCCGCAGCGCCGGCATGGTGTTCCAGAACCCGCTCGCGGCACTCAACCCGTCGCGCACCGTGGCGTCGCAAATTGCCGAGGCCTGGCGTGTCCACAACGGCGGCAGCAAAAACACGGGCCGTGTGCTGGAACTTTTGGGCGAGGTCGGCATCCCCAACGCGGCGCAACGGCTGGATGACTACCCCCACCAGTTCTCCGGCGGCCAGCGCCAGCGCGTCATGCTCGCCATGGCACTCGCGTGCCGCCCCAGCCTGCTCATCGCCGACGAACCCACCTCCGGGCTGGACCCGCTGATCGCCCGTCAGATCATGGAGCTCATCGCCCGGCTGCGGCGTGAGCTGAACATGGGCGTGCTGTTCGTCACGCATGATCTTTCAGTGGTCGAGGAACACGCGGATGCCGTGCACGTGCTGTATGCGGGAAAATCCGTGGAATGGGGCAGCGCAAAACAATTCTTCGCCCACCCCCGGCACCCGTATAGCGAGGCGCTTCTGGGCTCCATCGCCCGCGTCGGCCAGGCGCGGCTGCACAACATTCCGGGCGCGCTGCCGGAACCCGAATCCCGCCCCGCCGGCTGCCGTTTCGCGCCGCGCTGCGCCCACGGCCAGCCCGATTGCGAAGCTGCCTTCCCGCCGCCCTCGCAGTTTGACGCAACCGTGGCGGCCTGCTTCTACCCGCTGCCATTGCAGGAGCGCCCGACCTACGCTGAACACCTGGCAAAACCCGCCCCGCAAAAATTCACACCGCAATTGCAGGCGGAAAACCTAACCGTGCGCTACGCCGGCAAAACCGGCTGGTTCGGCGCCGCCAACACGCCGCCGCCCTCCTTGCGTGAGGCCACATTCGCGCTCGGCCGGGGCGAGTGCCTGGGCGTGGTCGGCGAGAGCGGCTCCGGCAAATCCACCCTGGGCCGCGCCGTGCTGCAAATGCTGCCCTATGAGGGCCATGTGCTGCTGGAAGGCCGGGATTTTGGCACCCTCCACGGCGCCGCCCGCCGCGCGCAACGCCGCCGCCTGCAACTGGTATTCCAGGACCCGCGCGAATCCCTGAACCCGCGCCTGCGCATCGGCGACATCATCGCCGAACCCTTGCGCCTACATGGCGGCATCCCCCATGCGGCACTGCGCGAAAAAGTGGAAACGCTGCTGCACCGCGTCGGCCTCAACCCGGAAATGGCGCGGCTTTACCCCGGCACGCTCTCGGGCGGCCAGGCGCAGCGCATCGCCATCGCCCGCGCCCTGGCAGCCTCCCCCGGCATCATCGTGCTGGACGAACCCACCTCCAGCCTGGATGTCTCGACCCAGGCCATGCTGCTCAACCTTTTAAAAGACCTCGCCTACAAGGATGCGCTTTCCTACATCCTCATCAGCCATGACTTCGCGGTGGTCAGCTACATGGCCGACCGGATCGCCGTGCTGCATGAAGGCCGCATCGTGGAAATGAATACCACCGCCGAACTCATCGCCGCCCCCCAGCACGCCTACACCGCGGCCCTCATTGCCGCCGCGCCGCAATTGCGCAGGAGTTAGATTCTGGCGGCCTCCGCCTGGCGCAGCACGCGCAGGAAGTTGCCGCCCCAGATTTGCGCAACCGCCGCCCGGTCGTACCCGCGGCGGAACAATTCGGCGGTCAGGTTTGGCGCCTGTGCCGCATTCATGAAATCGCTTACCCCGCCGCCGCCGTCGAAATCCGTGCCGATGCCGACATGCTCCACGCCGATCCGCCGCACCGCGTAGTCGATATGGTCGGCGATGTCCGCGACGGTCAGCTCGGCGGCGCGGGCCTTGGGGCGCAGGAAGTTGGAGACCATGGTCACCTGCACCAGCCCGCCGGTGGCCTTTAATATGTCGAGCTGTTCGTCATCGAGGTTGCGCGGATGCTCGCACAGCGCGCGCATGCAGGAATGCGTGGCGATAACCGGCACGCGCGAGAGTGCGGCGGCCTGCATCATGCTGGTTTTGGCGGCATGGGAAATATCCACGAGAATACCAAGCTCGTTCATGCGGGCGATGACATCACGGCCAAAGGGGGAGAGGCCGCCGTGCTCGGCTTCAACGTCTTTTAAATCCCGCCGGGGAATCGCGGCATCGGCGATTTCGTTGTGCCCGTTATGGGTTAGGGTGATGTAGCGCACCCCGCGCGCGGCAAAATCGTCGAGCGCACCAAGGTTTTTGCCGAGGGCGTAACCGTTCTCAATGGCCGGGATGATCGCGGTGCGCCCAGCGGCGAACGCGGCTTCGATTTTATCCGCCGTGGGGGCGAGCACGCCGCCGCTGCCATCGGCCGGGGCCATGGCGGCGATATCGTCCAGCATGGAGCGGGCGCGCGCGTTGGCGGCCAGGTGCCCGGCATCATCGCGCGGGCCTTGCGGCACGTAGGCGACAAAGCACACCCCGGCGATGCCCCCGGCCTTCAACTTCGGCAGGTCGACGCAGCGCGGCCCGTCCACAAAGGGGCTGGGACCGTCCGGCCAGGGGATGTCGACATGGGTGTCGATGGTGAGCAAATTCTCATGGGGATTCGGAATCATGCGGCATCGTCCAGCGCGCGGCGCCCAGCGTCAAGCGCTTTGCGCATCACGCTGGGCAGCGGCGCGGTGGCTGCGGGGGCGCGCAACGCGTCCGCGGGCAGGGCTTTGCGCCGCGCCGCCTGCACGTTCAGGGTCAGGGAAAAATGCGTGAACACATGCCGCACCTCCCCGGCATCCCGCCACTTTGCGGCGACGGGCGGGGTTTCGGGCAGCGCCAGCATGCCGCCCAGCAGGCCGCGCGGCGGGCGGCGGAGCAGCCACACGTCGTCTTGCGCATCCATAAGCACGTAAACGACCCCGTTGCGGTGCGGGCGTTCCGGCTTTTTGGCGCGCACCGGCAGGGTCGCGGCAATCCCCCGCGCCTGCGCCGCGCAATGGCCGTGCCAAGGGCAACGGCCGCAATCGGGGCTCTGCGGCGTGCAGATGGTGGCGCCAAGGTCGAACAGCGCTTGCGCGAAATCCCCCGGCGCCGCCCGCGCGGCTCTATCCTCTAGCAAGCGCGCCGCCGCCGCGCCGATCTCCTTTTTGCCGCCGGGCAAAGGCGCGTTGATGGCGAACACCCGCGCCGCCACGCGCTCGATATTGCCGTCCACCGGCAGCACCGGCAGGCCAAAGGCAATCGCGCCGACGGCGTTGGCGGTGTATGGGCCAATGCCGGGCAGCGCGCGCAGCCCCTCGATGGTTTGCGGAAACGTCCCCAGCGCCGCCACGGCCCGCGCGCAGGCGTGCAAATTACGTGCGCGGGCATAGTAGCCAAGCCCGGCCCAATGCCCGAGAACATCGTCCACCGGCGCCACGCCTAATGACTCAATCGTAGGATACGCCGCCAGAAATTTCGCGTAATAGGGGATCACGGTGGCGACCACGGTCTGTTGCAGCATGATCTCGGAGAGCCACACATGATAAGGATCGGCGGGCATGCCGGGGGCTGAACGCCAAGGCAGGTGCCTGCGGTGGGCGCCGTACCAGGAGAGGAGTTTAGCGGCCGGTGGCTGAGCGGAAGAAACGGGTTTCACAAATCCAGGATGTGCCGCCTGCGGAGGCGCCGCGCAACTATTCTCCACGTGGCATCGCGGGGCTGCTGGCCCCGGTGCTGCGCCCGGCGTTCAAACGCCGCGCCCCCGCCGCCGCCGCACTACTGGCGGACTGGCCGCAACTGGCCGGGCCGGAGTTGAGCGCGCGCGCCGCCCCGGTTAAATTCGCCGGCGGCACGCTCACCTTGGCCTGCACCGGCCCCACGGCGATGGAGTTGCAACTGGTCAGTCCGCAGATTATCGCCCGCCTCAATTTGGCGCTGGGCCATAACATGATCGAGCGGCTGCGCTTCGTGCAGCAGGCGCCGGGTGTGAGCGCGCCCAAACCCCGCGCCGCCGCCATGGCCCCGGTGGCCCCGCCGGCGGATTTGCCCGAAGGCCCGCTGGGGGAGGCGCTGGCGAAACTCTACCAGGGGATACAAACCCGGCGCTGAATTTACGATTCGACTCGTCCGCCAGAATCCGCTTACACTAGATATAGAGGTAAACATGCTTTCAACACGCCGTAATGTACTAGCCCTAGTGGGAACTGCCGTCGCGGTGCCCACCGCCGCCGCGCTGTATCTGCACAATCGCCAGCAGATTTCCGCCCAGGCTGCCACTCCGGCCGCGCCAGTTGTGCCCGCCGCCGCGGCTGCCCCGGCTGCGGCGGCCCCGGCCCCCGCTGCCGTGGCCAATGCCAATTCCCCGTTCGGCCAGCGCTCCATCGGCTCGCCCAATGCCCCGGTCACGGCGCATGAGTATTTCTCGCTCACCTGCACGCATTGCGCGCATTTCGCCACGGTTATCATGCCGCAGGTCAAGCCCGCGCTGGTGGATACCGGCAAATTGCAGATCATCTACCACGACTTCCCGCTCGACCAGGTGGCGCTGATGGCCGCCATGGTGGCGCGCCATTTGCCGCCGGACGAATACTACCCGTTCATCGAGGCGCTGTTCGCCAGCCAGGACGACTGGGCCTTCCAGCCGAATGAGGATTACCATGCCTCGATCTTCAAATACGCCGCGCTGGCCGGCATGGACCAGGCGACCTACACCGCCGCCATCGCTGACGATAAACTGAAGGCCTTCATCCTGCAGGGCCAGCAGCAGGCCGAGGCGATGGATCATATCGACGCCACCCCCACTTTCATCATCAACGGCAAAATCTACCCCGGCGCGATGGAGTATGACGACTTCGTCGCCGCCGTGGCCAAAGCCGCCGCCACATAACAGGAGCGCTCCCGTGCCAGCCCGTTTTGCCCGCCTGCGCATTGCCGGTTTCAAAAGCTTCGCGGACGCCACCACGGTGGAGATCCTGCCGGGATTAACCGGCGTGATCGGGCCGAACGGCTGCGGCAAATCCAATGTCGTAGAGGCGCTGCGCTGGGCGATGGGCGAGGCCAACGCCCGCAACATGCGCGGCACGGAAATGGAGGACGTGATTTTTGCCGGCACCGCCGGGCGGGCGTCGCGTAATCTGGCGGAAGTCACACTGACGCTGGAGGACACCCTCGGCCTGGCACCACCGCCCTTCCATGAGGCGGCGGATCTGGAAATTTCCCGTAAAATCGAGCGCGGTTCCGGCAGTTCCTATCGCGTTAACGGCAAGGAAGCCCGCGCGCGTGACGTGCAGACGCTGTTTGCCGATCTTGCCTCCGGCGCGCGCGCCTCGGCGATGATCAGCCAGGGGCGGGTAGGCTCGCTGGTGA
The DNA here is from genome assembly GCA_003164135.1 of Acetobacteraceae bacterium. Lineage (GTDB taxonomy): Bacteria > Pseudomonadota > Alphaproteobacteria > Acetobacterales > Acetobacteraceae > Acidocella. The sequence continues at coordinate 5,365 of PLSD01000126.1, read as the reverse complement.
ATGCGCGGCCGGAGGAACGCCGCGCCCTGCTGGAGGAAGCCGCCGGCATCACCGGCCTGCACGCCCGTCGGCACGAGGCCGAGCTGAAGCTGAAAGCCGCCGAGCAGAATTTAACCCGCGCCGATGACCTAAAAGGCCAGATCGAGGCACGCCTGACGGAGCTGAAGAAGCAGGCGCGTCAGGCCACCCGCTACCGCAACCTTTCCGGCAACATCCGCGCGGCGGAGGCGGAGTTGCTGGCCATTCAGCGCGCCATGGCCGTGCTGGCGCGTGATGCCGCGCAGGAAGCCTTTGCCCTGGCGGAAACGCGGGTGACGGAAGCGACCATCGCCGCCGAACAGGCCGCGACTCGCGCCGCCGAGACCGAGGCCGCGCTGCCCGAACTGCGCAGCGTGGAATCCGAGTCGCGCACCGCGCTGGAACGTGCCCGCATTGCCAGTGAGCAATCCGCCGAGGTGGAAACCCGCGCCCGCGCCGCACTGACCGAAGCGCGCACGCGGCTGGATGCGCTGACCCGCGACCATGCGCACGCAAGCCGGCTGGTGGTTGATGCGCAGGCCGCGCAGACTCGGCTGGAAGAGGAACAGACCAAACTGCTGGCCGAGCTGGTATCCGCCCCCGCCGCCCTGGAAGCCGCCGGGCATGCGGAGGATGCCGCGCTGGAAGCCATGCGCGCCGCCGAGGCCACCACGACCAAGGCGACCGAGGATGCCGCGCGTATCGCCGCCGAGGGCGACGCCGCCCGCCGAGCCCTGGCCGAGGCCGCCGAACGCGCCCGCCGCGCCGCCACCCGCGCCGCCGAGGCGCTGGCCGAGTACAATAAAATCGCCGCCAGCGTGATCCCGCCCGAGCGCGTGGCCGCCGCCGAGGCCGAGCGCGCCGCCGCCGAAGCCGCCCTGCTGGAAGCCCGTGAAGCGGTAACCGCCGCCGAGGCCGCGCGTGCGCAGGCGGAAACCGAAGCCGCCGTGGCGCGTACTCAGGCGGAAACCGCGCTGGCCGCCGCCCGCACCGAGGCCGCCGCCGCTGAATCCGCGGCGCATAAAATCGCCACCGAATACGACGCTTTGGCCGCCCTGCTGGCGCAGAAATTCGGCCGCGAATCTGCCCCGATTCTCGACCAGATCACGGTCCCCCCCGGCCTGGAAGCGGCCCTGGGTGCGGCACTGCGCGAAGAACTTTCCGCCAGCGCCGATGAGCAGTCCGCCCGTCACTGGCGCAAATTGCCGCCGCTCGACCTCGCCGTGGTGCCGCTGAAAACCTTCGCCAATCTGGTGCAAGGCCCGGCGGCGCTCACCCGCGCGCTGTCGCATATCCTGCTGCTGCCGGAAGGTGCTGATGGCAATCTGCACCAGGGCAACCTCACCCCCGGCCAAATTCTCGTCTCGCGCGAGGGCGCGGTGTGGCGCTGGGATGGTTATACCGTGCGCGCCGGTGCTGCCTCCGAGGCCGCCGTGCGTTTAAAACAGCGCAACCGGCTCGCCGAACTGGAGCGCGAACGCAACACCACCCGCGAGGCCGCCACCGCCGCGCGCGAGTTGCGTGTAACCGCCGAAGCCGCCGAGCGCGCCGCCCGTGCCGCCGAGACCCATGTGCGCGATACCCGCCGCGCCGCCGAGGCCACCGCGCGTGACGCGCGGCGCGCGGCGGAGCAGCGGTTTGACCGTTCGCGCTCGGAAGCCATCCGGCTGACCGCCGAGGCCGAGCGTGCCGGCGCCAGGGAGGCCAGTGCGCGCACCACCCGCGACCAGTTGGCGCATGAGGATGCCGAGGCGCAGGCAGCGCTGGCGCAGGTGCAGGCCAATGCCGCGCAACTGCCTGATGTGAACATCGCCCGCGCCGCCGTGGACGCCGCCCGCAACGCGCTGAACCAGGCCCGCCAGGCCGAATCCGCCGCCCGCCAGAAATTCGAGGCCCTGCGCGCCGCTGACATCGCCCGCACCCGCCGCCTGGAGACCCTGGCCAATGAAATGGCCGGCTGGAACGAGCGCGCCATTGACGCTACCGACCGGCTGACCGACCTCGCCGCCCGCCATGGCGAGGCCGTGGCCGCCATCGCAGCACTTGAAGCCGCTCCCGAACAGGCCGCCGCCGCACGGCGCGAGGCGCTGGACAGCCTGGAGGCCGCCGAGGCCGCGCACCGCCGCACCGCCGAAGCGCTGCACAACGCGCAGCGCGACGCCGATGCCGCCAGCCGCGCCGCGCGTGCCGCCGAATCGGCTTTGGGTGCCGCGCGCGAGGCGCGGGCGCGTGAGGAAGGCAACATCACCGCCGCCAACCATGCCTGGGGCACGGTGGCAGAGCGCATTCTGGAACGCCTGGGCGCGAACCCGGCATTGCCCGACCCGCCGGCGGAGCTGAGCGCCGAGGCGGAAGAAAAAGCCCGCAAACGCTGGGAGCGGCTGACCCGCGAGCGCGAAGAAGTTGGCCCGGTTAATCTGCGCGCGGAAATCGAGGCCACCGAAGCCGAGGAGGCGATCGCCACCATCGAGCGCGAACGCGGCGAGATCACCACCGCCATTGCTAAACTGCGCGGCTCCATCGGCCATTTGAACCGCGAGGGCCGCGAGCGGCTGAGCACCGTGTTCAACGAGGTGGACCGCCATTTCCAGGCGCTGTTCTCGCGCATGTTCGGCGGCGGCAAGGCGCATCTGGCGCTCGTTGGCTCCGATGACCCGCTGGAAGCAGGTTTGGAAATTTACGCGCAGCCGCCTGGAAAAAAACTCAGCACGCTCTCCCTGCTTTCCGGCGGCGAGCAGGCGCTCACCGCGCTGTCGCTCATCTTCGCCGTGTTCAAATGCAACCCGGCGCCGATCTCGGTGCTCGACGAGGTGGACGCGCCGCTGGACGACGCCAATGTGGAGCGTTTCTGCAACCTGCTGGAAGACATGGTGCGCGAAACCGGCACCCGCTTCCTGGTGGTGACGCATCATCATCTCACCATGGCGCGGATGGACCGCCTGTACGGCGTGACCATGCAGGAACGCGGCATTTCCCGCCTGCTTTCCGTGGATTTTTCGAAAGCGGTGGAAATGGTCGACCCTGGGCACGCGCTGGCGGCTGAATAAGCCCCGCGTTGCCGTGACCATGCCCTGAAAAACAAACAAAATCTCCAGGAAACCAGACAATGCCGCAGATCGAAATCTATACCAAGTTCAAAATCCACGATGGCCGGCTGGAAAATTTCAAGGACGCGGTGGAGGGGCTGGTTAATATCGCCAAGGGCGCCGGCCCGCGGGTGCTGCGCTATGACTGGTTCCTGGATGATGACCGGCGCGAGTGCATCGCCATGGAAGTCTATGCCGACGCGGCGGCGATGGAGGCGCACAGCGATCTCGCCGGGGAAGATCAACTGGCTTTGCGCGAATGTGCTTACCGCTCGGTCGAGGTGCTGACGGGCGCGATGCCCGAGGACGATGTGATCCCCGGCGGCGGCACCAAACTGTTCCGCTTCGTGCAAGGGCTGGACTCGGGCTCGGCGGCGGCCAAATTCTCCGCGGCGCCGGGCGCGGGGGCGACGCCGCATATCGAAATCTACACCAAGTTTTTCATCAACCCCGGCAGCCTGGATACGTTCAAAACCGAGGCGGCGGAACTGCTGCGCGTTGTCCGCGCCAGCGACACCGGAACATCGCGCTACGACTGGTTTTATGACGATGAGGGAACCCAGTGCCTAGCATTGGACACCTACAACGACGCCGCCGCGATGTTCGCGCATATGAAAAACTGCCACGACGCGCATGAACGCCTGCTCAGGAATGCGACCATGGTGACCGAGTTTTTGGGCGCGCTGCCGGAGCCGGCGATGGCGGCGGTGGCGAAATACGACCCGTATATTCTGCCGTTTTTCGCCGGGCTGAAGGGATACTCGGCGGGCGGGTTTGGGTAAGGCCCTAAATTACGCGTGCGAAGGGTGGAGGGGACAAAGGCTCTGGCCTTAACCCCCCTTCAACCTTCCCGTGGCAGTACTTGAACTGCCACGGGGTAGTAAAAGTCTTTGTAAAATGCTGAAGGTTACGCAGCGCACCCCTCTTGTCTAGCATGTGTCTATTCATCCCGTGCTAGTTTTGTCTAGGCAGTAAAAACCGAGACTTGGCATCATTAATAAAACAAAGCAGCGGTTCTACCAAGCGGAGAAGCCGGAGCGGGATGAGGCAGCGGCGATGCCGGAAGCCGGCTGGCAATCGGAAAAGCGAAGAATCATCTTCCGTTTGACAGGGGGCTTCTGTAATGCTTTGGAGAGGGACTAAGTTCGATAGATTAATAGGTTAAGTGAATGTACATTCCTCCCGCCGCCGCCTTAAATAAGGCGTTAATTATGGACAACGGCCGTGACGTTGTCACAATGCCAAAGAAGCTTTTTTCGATGCTTCTTAGAGCCGCGTTTGCGGCGGTGTTTGATACTCGGTGGTATCGGGCGGCCTATCCGGATGTTGCGGCGGCTGTCGACAAGGGGGAGGTTGCCTCCGAGCTGGATCATTTCATCGAGGGTGGGTACTGGGAAGGGCGTATGCCATGCTCTTTCGCGGTGAATGAGGAGTGGTACAAGCGCCATTACAGTGACGTGCGCGAGGCCATTGAGACCGGCGAGATTGTGAGCGCGCATCTTCACTACAATAAGACTGGCTATTTTGAAGGGCGGGTTCCCGACGCCGCGGCAGCGCTGGTTATAGCGAAGTGGAATCACGCGCTCGCGGAGGCGGCGCAGCTTGAGGGTGAGACCGCCTAACGGGGCGTCTTGCCTTGTTGGGCCATGCCACAAACGGGCTGGGCGCGATGAGAGCTATTGGGCCGCTTTGCGGTTTTCAGGGCTCTTTTCTTAAGAGGGTCGGTGTGTGTTGCGGAAAGCGGAGTTGTGAGCGTTTGCAGACTCCATGGATAACTGGTTAGTCTGCGGCAATGAACAGGAAAGCACAGTTGAAGCCCCGCGCTTCGAAACGGGCGCCCGGCGCAGATCTGCGGCCTGCCGGTGGCAGGGGGCAGGCTCCCAAGATATTCTTTACGATTGTGGCGTGGAATTACCTCTCCTACGCCGCCACCTTGATGGCGTCAGTCAAACGTCAGCATCCTGAAGCGCTCCGGTATATCATTGTGTGCGGCAAGCCAGAAAGCCGGCCCCAGCTTGAGGTCGACGCCGAGATTATGTACGCCGACCAAGTTGATATTCCCGATGTCGAGTCCATGACCTTCGTTTACGATGTCATGGAATACGCCACGGCGGTAAAGCCTTACGCCTTTCTGTACTTCTTCAACCAGAACAAGAACGCGCATGTAGTCTATACCGCAGGGTAATTTAATGAAGTGCCCATCCTATTGATCCGACGCGATTTATTATGATTCGGTGTGGCCTCTGATTTTGAGGTTGCGG